>JAJCZV010000113.1 GCA_029262175.1 Gemmatimonadota bacterium | reverse complement strand
GCGGATCCGCCTACTAACGTTGGTTTACTTGAATCATCTGCTGAGAGGAAAGCTACCTGAGCGGAGCCGTCTACTCTTAGGAAGTTATCTGCGTCGTCGATTCGGACTTTTGCCTGGACTGTTGCTTTTGAATAGTTTGCGCCGGGGTCGAGCCACATTACGTGGCCCTTGTATTTTCTATCTTTGTAGGCGTCGGGGGTGATGGTGCAGGGCATGTCTTTTTTGACGCGGGTGATGTCTAACTCGCTGATGTCTACCTCGACTCTTAACTTCGTCATGTCGGCGATGATGGCGAATCTCGCGTTTGCGTTTGCGCCGATGCCGCCCTCTGCGGCGACGAAATCTCCGACCTCTACGTTGCGCTGGAGGATGACGCCGCCTATGGGAGCGATGACTTTACAATCGGCCAGCGTTTTTTCGAAGAAGGCGAGGGATGCTTTATTGGCGTCTACCTGGGCGGCTGCTTCGTCGACCGCGCGTTTTGCGTCGGCGAATTCTATCTTCTTGGCATTGTCGTTTTTCATCAAACCGGAGACGCGGTCGAAGTTTACCTTTTGGTATTCGAGATTTGCTGTTGACCTTGCGAGGTTGGCGGCGGACTCGTCTCTTCTTGCCCTATAGAGGACGTCTTCAATGGTTGCGAGGAGCTGCCCTTGGGTGACAGTGTCGCCTTGCTCGAAGTGGAGGGAGACGACTTGTCCGGAGACCTTGGTTGCGACGGAGACGGTGTGGTCTGAGACGATTTTTCCGGTGGCGGTCAACACTGGGCCTGGTCGTGGAGGCTCGCTGAGGGTGACTGTGAATAGCTCGACGTCTGGGAGGGCGCTCGAAGATGCGGCGAAGTTTCTGGCGGCTGGTGCGATTTTGTCTCGGTAGAGGTAGGCGGTCGCGGCGGCCGCAATGAGAATTACGAAGATGATTAACTTTCCAGAAGAACCGCGCTGTGTCGTGGTTGCGACTGGTCGTTTATCTCTGTTGATCGAGAGACTTTGCAGCTGGGCTTGGACGTTTTGGTTTTTTTCCATAACACTATTGATTATAGCCGTTGGATTACGCTTTGCGGAGTGCTTCGATAATTTTTGTTCGGGATGCCTTTATTGCGGGGGCTAAAGCGCCTGCTACTCCGACAGTGAGGGAGGCGACGAGGGCGATAAGGAGTATGGTTGGGGTGATTCTTAGCTCGTAGGCGAAGACGGTCCATGTTGTATCTGACATGAAGTCCTGCTTGCCGCCCTCTGCGAATAAGCTTAGCGCCAATCCGCAGATGCAGGCGAGGCCACAGATTAGGGAGGACTCTATCAAGAAGGCGAGCACGATCGAGGCGCGTGAGAAGCCGATTGTTCTCAGCATGGCGATTTCTCTTTTTCGTCCGTCGACGGCTGCGTACATGGTGTTGGCGACGGCGAAGATCGCGCCGATTACCATGATGGCAACCAAAATGCTTGTTAGCGAGACGATGTCGCGTGTTGTTTTTGAGACTTCGGCGTAGTAGTCTTTTTCTGACTTTGCTGCGAGCTCAACGGGGGGGGTGTCGATGTAGGCTTTTGCGCCGGTGAAGTTTTCGGGGCTATTGATTCTTAATAGGACGCTTGAAAGGAATCGGCGTTCGTAGGCGTCGGAGATCATTGTTCTTGGTCCCCATATTTCGCTTTCCATCGCGCCGCCGTTGTCTTCAAAGATTCCTACGACGCTGAAGGTTCGATTTCCCAAGAGGCCTAGTTCTATTTCGTCGCCTAGTTCAAGGTTTTCGTATCTTTGGGAAGCTGATTTCCCGACGATGACTTCCTGGGTCGCTTGATTGAACTTTCTTCCTTCGACGAGCTTGATGTTGGAGTGGAGGTCGAATGCGATGTCGTCTACGCCTCGAATTGCGACGTTTGCGAGGTTTCTGTCGGCGGTTTTTCTTGGGATGGTTGTTTGGACGCACAACTCGGTGCTTAGCAGCGACTCTCCGGCGTCGTTTTTGGCGAGATGTGGGGTTTGTGAAACTCGGGCTGCTTCCTCGTTTGTGATGATGCTGGTGCTCTCGGCGGTTGCGCCTGGTTTTAGTACGATGACGTTTCCTTCGATGCCGGAGTTTTTGAGGGACTCTTGAATGCCTGCGCCGAACGATAGCAGAATCGCCAGGACCAAAACGACGACCATGACGACCAGGAAAGTCAGCATGGAGCTGGTCTTTCGTCGTGTTAGGTTTCGCCAGTTGTAGTAGAGGGGAAGGGCCATCTTCTCTTTTGTTACTCCATGTTTCGAAGGGCGGTTACTAGCGGGGTTCTTGCGGCAGAGACTGCTGGGACCATTGCGGCGAAGATCGCAACGCCGACGGCGATCAAGAGAGCTTGGCCGCAGACGCTTGCTTCGATGACTAGGGTTTGGATGAGGGGGACGTTCATTTTCTTTAACGGGGTGAAGTTGAATGCGATGTATGGGATGGCTGCGCCGATTGCGCCGCCGCCAAGGCATAGCAGAAGACTTTCTGTTTGGACGAGGGCGAAGAGTCCGACTCGACCGAAGCCGAGGGATCGAAGGGTGGCGATTTCACCGATTCGATCTCTGATATTCATGCTCATTGTGTTTGCGGCGGCCATGACTGCTACGAAGATTGTTGTGAAGGCTAGGATTGTCAGGTTCCTCGGGAGGTCGAACTGCTGGGTGATAAAGCCGCTCATGAAGGTTTTTTCGTCTTGGGTCTTCGTTTCGTCTGGGGTGCGGGCGAAGAGCTTATCGATTTCTGTTCGGAAGTGGTCGAGGTCTTCTTTGGTTGCACATTTGACGAGGAAGAAACTAACCTGATCAGTCGGTGCTCCGACTTCGCTCATGACGTCTT
>JAJCZV010000112.1 GCA_029262175.1 Gemmatimonadota bacterium | reverse complement strand
CGGGCGGCCCCGAGGTCCAAACCGACCCGCGGCCTACTCCCGCGGCCGGAACCACACGCGGAGCTACCGACGGTTCTACGGCGGCGACGCCGACGACGGAAGAACTGGAGGCGCTGTACCGCGAGCGCACCCAGCAAGATCGTCTCTCCGTCTCCGAGGCCGACGTCGCGTTCATGACCGGCATGATCGGCCACCACGCGCAGGCCTTGGTCATGTCGAGGCTGGCACCCGAGAACGGCGCGAACCCGGAGGTCCGGCGCCTGGCCGCGCGGATCATCAACGCGCAAAACGACGAGATCGCGACCATGCAAGAGTGGCTCGCCGATCGAGATCGTCCCGTACCTGAAGTAGCCGCCGACGGTTCGACCGCGATGACGCATGGACCGGATCACTCGATGATGCCGGGGATGCTCACGGCCGATCAGATGAATGAACTGCGCGCGGCGAGAGGGTCAGAGTTCGACCGCCTGTATCTCACGTATATGATCCAGCACCACAGCGGCGCGGTTACCATGGTTCACGAGCTATTCGGCTCTGACGGCGCGGCTCAGGACGGGTTGGCTTTCAAGCTGGCCTCGGATGTTCAAGTAGATCAAATCACCGAGATCGAGCGCATGGAGCTCATGCTCAAAGCGCTCTCCGACGGTGGCACCCCATGACGACCCGCAAAGAGGAAACCACCATGATGTTCCGCCTTCCGACGCGTCGTTCGATGTTATCGAGCGTCGCCCGACCCTTGTTTACGTTCGCGTGCGCTGCGGGCTTGATCGGCACGACGGCGTGCGCGTCTTCGCGCCCCGCCTCGGTGACCTCGTCGCCGCGCATGCAGAGTGGCCAGATGAGTTCGGCCATGCCGGTCTACGACGCGATGGCGCCCAGCCCCGACCCCCGCGTCGGTCTTGGCGCCGGCCTGTTCGACGCTGAAGAGGCGATCTGGAATCTGCGCATGGTTTCGCAGACGCCTCCTTCGGAAGCCTTCGTCGGCGTGACGAACTCCGATCTCGCCTTCAGCGGCAACTATGTCTATCAGGGCAACTACAACGGCGTACAGGTTTGGGACATATCGAACCCGGCCGCGCCGACGCTGGCGATCGGTCACGTTTGCCCCGGTTCGCAGAGCGATGTGTCCGTGTATGAAAACCTGCTGTTCGTTTCCGGCGAAGGGCTGACCGGCCGACTCGACTGCGGGACCGAAGGCGTGCAGGAAGCCGTAAGTCATCATCGTCTCCGGGGAATCCGCGTCTTCGACATCTCCGACGTACAGAACCCGGTGAACTTGGCGAACGTGCAGACCTGTCGCGGCTCGCACACCCACACCGTGCTCAAGGACCCGAACGACGACGCCAACGTCTATATCTATGTGTCGGGTTCGTCGGCCGTGCGCTCGGAAGAGGAGATGCCCGGTTGCATTTCGGCGACTCCCGACGAAGATCCGAACTCGGCTCTTTTCCGCATCGAAGTGATCCGTGTGCCACTCGCCAATCCCGAGAACGCGGCGATCGTCAGCTCGCCCAGGATCTTCGATGGCCTCGTCGCGCCGGAGACGCATGGCGCGGCGCCGGCCGATCTCGCGGCGCTCGAGGAGGCCCGAGCCGCGGGCAAGTTCGTGGCTTCGTTTGGCGGCAACTCTCAGGTCCTGCCCGACGGCTTCGTAAACCAGCAGATCGCGACCATGATGAGCGCCGCTGGCAAGAGCGGTCCTCCGACCGCCGCCGACAGCGCAGCGTTTCGCGATTATCTCCCGACGCTCATCGCCGAGATGATCGGCGCCAATGCGGAGGAGTCCGACGGCCCGCGCCCGGGCCCGACCCAGTGCCACGACATCACCGTCTATCCGGCCATCGGTTTGGCGGGTGGGGCGTGTGGCGGGTACGGTCTGCTGCTCGACATCTCGGACCCGGCCAACCCGCGCCGCATCGGTGCCGTGGCCGACTCGAACTTCTCGTACTGGCACTCCGCCACGTTCAACAACGATGGCACCGCGATCATGTTCACCGACGAGTGGGGCGGCGGCGGCCAGCCCAAGTGTCGCGCCAGCGATCCCAAGGAGTGGGGCGCAAACGCGATCTTCACGCTCGATGCCAATCGCGAGATGAACTTCGAGAGCTATTACAAACTCTCCGCGCCGCAGACCCCCGAGGAGAACTGCGTCGCGCACAACGGCTCGCTGATTCCGATCCCGGGTCGCGACATCATGATCCAGGGCTGGTATCAGGGCGGCATCTCGCTCATCGACTGGACCGATCCCGCGAACCCGTTCGAGATCGCCTATCACGACCGCGGTCCGATCGATCCGAACCGGATGCAGATGGGTGGCAGCTGGTCGGTATACTGGTACAACGGAAGCATCGTGAACTCCGAGATCGCGCGCGGACTCGACATCTTCGAACTCGTGCCCAGCGGCTATCTCACGCAGAACGAGATCGACGCCGCCAACTCGGTGAAGCTCACGTATCTCAACTCGCAGGGTCAGCCGATCTATGAGTGGCCGGCGACGTTCTCGCTCGCGAAGGCTTATGTCGATCAGCTCGGGCGCACGAAGGGGCTTTCGACGAGCCGGCTGAGCGCGGTTCGCAGCGCGTTGAGCAGTGCGGAAAGCGCTTCGGGCGGTGCCCGGCGCAACGCGCTCAACAGCCTGGCCGGAGAGCTCGAGGACGAGGCATCGATGTCGAGCGACGGGGCCAAAGTGCAGAAGCTTGCGGCGGCGGTACGGGCCCTGGCCAGCTAATCCGCTAGTCCACTCGTCAGCTCGCGCGCGTGTCCTGCGCGCGACGTCACGGGCAGCTCGCCGCCTAGGCGCGAGCTGCCCGTTTCTCGTGGCGCAACTCCGCGTCGAGGTGCATCTTAGCGCGACATGATCGATCCCTTATCGCAACTCAACGCCGCCCTCCACGGCCGCTACGAGGTCGAGCGCGAGCTCGGCGAGGGCGGAATGGCGACCGTCTACCTGGCGCGCGACGTAAAGCACGGCCGAGAGGTTGCGATCAAGGTCCTCAAACCCGATCTCGCGGCCCTGGTCGGTAGCGAGCGTTTTCTAGCCGAGATCGAAACGACGGCGAAGCTTCAGCACCCTCACATTCTGTCGCTCTATGATTCCGGTGTCGCGGACAATCTGCTCTTCTACGTCATGCCTCGTATCGAGGGGGAATCGCTACAGGATCGATTGGACCGCGAGCGGCAGCTCTCGATCGAAGATGCGACCGCGATCGCAAAGGCGGTGGCCGGAGCGCTCCACTATGCCCACGATCATGGAGTCCTCCACCGCGACATCAAACCGGCGAACATCCTGCTGCAAGGTGACCAAGCGCTCGTGGCCGATTTCGGGATCGCGCTCGCGGTCAAACAAGCGAGCGATAGCCGGATCACGGCAACGGGTCTGACACCGGGCACACTGCAGTACATGAGTCCCGAACAACTCATGGGCGATCGCGAACTGGATCGCCGGAGCGACGTGTATGCGCTTGGCGCGATGACCTATGAGATGCTGGTGGGACAACTTCCCTTCGCCGCCGCCAACCAGCAGGGCATGGTCGCCAAGATCCTCACCGGCGTACCCGACAAACCGTCTTTGCACCGCCAGCGGATCCCACGCAATGTCGAAGACGCGGTTCTTGGCGCGCTCGAACCGCTCCCCGCCGATCGCATCGCGAGCGCGCAAGAGTTCGCCCGAGCGTTGGGCGACGCGTCGTACCGCCGCCAGACGACCGCCGTGCCCGATCGTGAACCCGAACCCGTGCGACGGAGCCTGCCGTGGCTCGCCGCGGCAGGATGGGGAGCGGCGGCCGTCATGACGGCGCTGTTCCTGATTCGCGGCGCGGGAGAAGGCGGCGGGGGAGATTCGACGCCGGAATTGCTTCAATTCGGGATCGCACCTTCGCCGAACCTGCTGTTTGGCGAATTCACTGCGGATCCCTATCCGGCCGTGTCGCCGGACGGATCGAACATCGCGATGGTCGCCCATACGGGGAGTGCTCAGAACCAGCTGTTCGTTCGCCCGCTCTCGGGAGCGGAACCCGTCGCACTCGAGCGAGCGGTGAACGCGCAGTGGCCGTTCTGGTCACCCGATGGACGGAACATCGGCTTCTTTTCAAACGGCAAAGTCCGCCGGACGCCGGCCGATGGCGGGACCGTACAAGACTTGACCGACGCCGTCGCACTGGGAGGGACCTGGGGGCCGAGGGGTGTGATTCTGCTTGGCTCGGCGGACGGGCTCCTGCGGGTGGATGACGGCGGAGGGGAACCGGTTTCGGTGACCACGGTAGACGCCGCACTCGGACAGACCTCTCACCGATTCCCACAGTTTCTACCCGATGGCGAGCACTTCGTGTTTCTGCAGACGGCGACGGAGGCCACCCAATCGGGCATTTATGTGGGCTCGCTCTCTGGAGATGCGCCTCGCCGCCTCTCCGCGGACGACGGGAACCCCGTGGTCGTCGAACCGGGATGGCTGCTGTTCGTGCGCGGCACGAGTGTGGTGGCTCAACGCTTCGACTTCGATCGACTAGAGCTCTCCGGCGAGCCCCAGGAGCTCGTCACCGGGTTCAACTCTACGGGTGGCACCGTACGCTATCTCCCCTTCGGGGCGGCCAATCAGACGCTCGTATACCGAAGATCGCACCGACCGCAGACGAGGTTGTCTCTTCTCGATCGGGGCGGAAATCCAGTGTCGGAATTGGGGCCGGAAGGGTTCTTTCACTCCCCCGCATTGTCGCCGGATGGAAACCGAGTCGTCGCCTCTCGTTGGGACGAGAACACGGGCGGGTACGACTTGTGGGAGATTGGCGTGGCGCGCGGCACGGCGACGCGGCTGACGACGAACGGCTCGTTCAACAGTCACCCGGTATGGTCTCCCGACAGTCGTCGCCTCATCTACGCGTCGACGACGAGCGGTCAATGGCAGATCCTCGAGAAATCCTTCGGCGGTGGCGAGGATCGGGTCGTGCACAGCAACCCCGCGGCGAGAGTCGTGCCGCACGATTGGTCTTCTGATGGCCAGACCGTTCTCTACACCGAGGAGGATGGGGGAGGACCCGAGGGCGACGTGTGGGTGCTTCCACTTGGCGAGGGTTCGCCGCGACCCTTCGCCCGCACAGGAGCGGACGAGACGCAGGGACACTTGTCGCCGGACGGACGCTTCGTCGCCTACGCGTCCGACGAGTCCGGCCGGTTCGAAGTATACGTGCAGCCGATCGAGGGTGGGCGTCGTGAGATCGTATCCACCGGTGGCGGAACCAACCCGCTTTGGCGAGAGGACGGGCGCGAACTCTACTACCTCGAAGTCGAAGAGCGCACCCGTTCGGCGCTAGCGGTGACCGGGCAGATCGTCGCCACGCAGATGGGTGCCGACGGGATCCCCGGACGTCCGCAGCGGTTGTTCCAGGTTCGCGTCCCGGTATTCGCGATGTTCGAGCTTTGGATGTACTCGGCGAGCGCCGACGGGCAGCGCTTCGTCGTGAGCCGCGTCGTCGACGAATCCCAGGCGCCGTTGCTCGTCGTGCGGGGCTGGGAAAACCTACTCGAGGGCCCGCCCGCCTCGCAGCCGTAGCGCGAGCCTCTAGCCGTCTGCCAACCTAGCCGTCTGCGAACCTAGCCGTCTGCGAACCTAGTCGGCTCCGAACCTAGTCGGCTCCGAACCTAGCCATCTCCGAACATCGATGGCTGTGTGGCTCGGTCGATGTCCCCACCCTCGGGATACGGCGAGACGTCCTGGGGAAAACTGAAGAAGCCGTCGGGATCATACTTGTTCTTGACCGAAAGCAACGAGTTGAACGCCTGGCCCCAGTACAACCACCGGTAGTTCTTCTCGCCGCGTTGGGGATAGTTCTGATACGAGTGACCGTTCCAGAACTCGCGCATCAGATCGCGAAGACCCCGCAGCCATGTCTTTGCTTGGTCCTCGTTCTTCGGATCGTACCAAAAGCTGTCGCAGAAGAAGTCCATGTGGACGTCTCTATGGATAAAAGCGCTTGCAGTCGGCGGGTAGGCATTGATCGCACCACCGTAGATTTCCATGCCGACCGCGTTGCCGGGATCCGGTGATTTCTTGAAGTGGTCCGTGACGCGAGCCCATTCGTCTACTTCCAGCACGCGACCGAGATAGGTCGAGAACTTGTCCTCCTTGAGCGCGAACCCATCGCGTGTCGCCGTAATCGGCGGGATGTTGTTGAGAAGCCCCTCGTTCCACTCGAGGTAGGAGCCGGAGCCGGTGAGCTGGAGGTTCGCGTTTCCGATGGCGAGCATGCCCTCGATCTCGGCTCGGCCCGCCTTCTCATCACCGTTGACCATGCCGCGGGCCAACAAGTGCGGAACGCCATCCTCGTCGGCGGCCAACACGCCTTGGTAGCCCAACTTTCGTGACGGATTGCTCCCCATGAATTGCTGCTGTAATTCGTGGAGGGCCGTCGGCGCTTCGTCCCACTCCCAGCGGATGCCGAACACCCATACGCTCTGCAGATCATAGAGTTGGTAGGTGATGGCAAGCAGCACGCCGAAGTTGTTTCCCGTGCCGCCGCGCACGGCCCAGAACAGATCCGGGTGTTCCGCGGAGTTGGCGACGACGATCGAGCCGTCGGCGAGCATGACGCGCACCTCCAGCACGTTGTCGCTGTGCATGCCAAACATGCGCGACGTGAACCCGTACCCCCCGCCCTGCATGTATCCGGCGACGCCGACATCCGGACACCCCCCACCGGGCACGTGTAGGCCGTATCCATCGAGAATCGCATTCAGTTTGTGGAAGTTGGTCCCCGCTCCGACGACCGCACGGCGTGCCCCGGCATCGACATAGACGTCATTCATGCGAGAAACATCGATGACCAAACCACCGGCGACGAGACAGTACCCCGTCGTGCTGTGTCCCCCGGAGCGACAGGTAAACGCGACCGAGTGCTTCTTCGCGAAGGCCAAACAATGACCAACGTCCGCATCGATCTCGCAGAACGCGATCAGAGCCGGCGGATCATCGAACGCCGGATTCCACTTCTTTTCGTCGGCCTTGTACGTCGGATCGCCTGGGACGGCCAGCGTTCCAACCAGAGCGCGCTCTAACGCCGCGATGTCCTTGGGGTCGAGACCGAGCTTGGTCGCCGCCGCCGGTGGCGAAGCCACCCACGCGGCGATCTTGGCGTCTTTCTCGCGCGCTTTGCGGTTCTCATAGATTGGCATTGGGTCGTCCTATTCGAAGTTGCGCGCACGCTTCGTGTTCGTGCGCTCGCTACTGGATCATCTGGATCATCGGCCTTGGGAGACTGCGCTGCCTACTCGACGCCCGGCTTCGAGAGACTGCGCCGCCTACTCGACGCCCGGCGGCATCATCGACGGCGGATATAGCGGCGGGATCTCCGCCTTGTTGATCCGCACCACGATGACCTGTGGCTTGCTTCCGAAGTTGAACTTGGTGCCTTCCCCGACGGGCTTTTCAGGGTCTTGAGTCCGGTCGAGCGCGGCTTGAAACTCGCGTCGAAAGTCCTCCGGGCTGGACACGGCGACCGCATCGGCGCCCAACCCGCTGGCGAACGCCACGAGATCGGGATTCCCAAAATCGTAGTACCCTTCCCAACTCTTGTCCCACTCCTTCGAGGTGGCGCCCGACAGCACGTACATGCCCTGGCTGACCATGGCGAGATCGTTGTTATCCAGGACCACCCAGATCGCGCCCAGGCCATGCGCAGACGCCGTCGAAACCTCCGTACCCTGCATCATGAAGGCGCCGTCACCGGTCACGGTCACGCAGGCCGAATTCGGCGCCGCCACCTTGGTGCCCACGACCGCCGCCGTCGCCCAACCCATCGGGCCCATACCGAGCGCGTTGTGCATCTGCCCCCGGCACACCGACTCGCCGGCGTTGTTCGGGTAGTGCGGAGGATCCATCGTGATGTAGTGGCACCCCCACGCGATCGAGTTCCCCGCGTCGATGAGGATATGCGCGTCGTCGGGGATGAGATCTGTAATGATCTTCATGATGGTGGCGGGCTGCGCGGGATCGTCGTCGGAATCCATCTTGTCGGCGAATCGGAACGGCGAGGACTTCCGGATACCTGCAACGAGCTCGCGGCGCACCGCAATCTTGTCTTCCAGGGCGCCCGTTATCGTGACGGCTTGCGCGAGCTCGTAGAGCTGATCGATAAAGGCTCCCACTTCCGCCACGACTCCGAGATCGATCGGGAAGCCGCGACCAATAATGCCCGCATCGAGATCGACCTGATAGAAGGGTCCGTCGGGCACGAGCTCGGGGTTCCAGCGCTCGGTGTCGAGGTCATGAAGCGAAGCCCCCAGCGTCAAGAGCGCGTCGTGTTGCGGGTCGGCCATGTACTTGGCCGGCCACGTCGCCGACGCTTTGCCGTAGTGCCGCAGCGACATGCCGTGCGTCTCCGGGAAGATGCCCTTCCCATCCGGCGTCGTCATGACCGGGATCGCGAACTTGGCGGCAAACTCGATCAGCTTTTGCAGACGCGGGATGCAGAACTCCGTGCCATAGGATTCGGGATCGAGGAGCGCGCGTCGACACCCGTTGCCGAGAAAGATCAGCGGCTTGCTCGCCCCGATGAGATCGTCGAGAATCTTTTTCGTCTCGCGCGCAGGGGCGCCCATGTCCTGAGTCGGCCGGTAGTTTCGGGTACTCTTCGCGACCGTCGTTCCCTTGGGCCACGGCGCACCGGTTACGTCGTTGGGAACCGTCAGATGGGTGGCCGAACAAGGAAACGTGATCGACGTGCGCAGCGCGTGCTCGAGCTGCGTCTTGAGATTCTCGACGTCGGAGCAGAGCGCGCTATACGTCGTCGCGCCCTTGTAGATCTGAGGGATGTCGAGATCCGCGCCCAGGCCCTCCTGGATATACCCCTTGCCGACCAGATCCAGTCCGAGTTCGCCGGTCATCAAGATGACGGGCGAGTGACTGTCGTTCGCGTTCACAATGGCGTTGAGCGCGTTGAGCGCTCCCGGGCCCGACGTGACGAACCCCACGCCTAGCTGTCCTTTGACGCGGGTATAACCGTCCGCTGCGAAGATCGCCCCGCTCTCCTGCCGCCCGAGCACAAACCGAATCTCTTTTCCACGCTTCTTGAGCGTTTCGAGAAGCGGGATCAACCCGCCGCCCGGAATCCCGAAGACCGTATCTACGCCTTCGAGCTGGAGGTAATCGACCAGGAGGTCGGCGCCATCTGGAAGATCTCCCGTGGGGAACGAAATCGCCATCTTGTGTCCTTCCGAAACGTAGGTGGAACTCGGCACGCCGAGCGTTGCGATCCAAAACTCTTTAGATCCAAAACTCTTTAGTAGATCCGAAGCGTTACTTGTAGAACGGAAAATCCGTGGCAGGTTGGAGGGGCGCCTCGCACGGGTCGATTTTCGGGTCCTGTATGATGGGGAGGATTCCGAACCTTTCCAACACGAGGTCGGCCGAGCGCATGGCACCGTTCACCCAAGCCTGCGTATCGCAGTAGGCCTCCCCCGCCGTGAACAGATTCGTCAATGGCTCGATCATGCGAGGGATGATCTCACGGTCGTTCGCCCCGATGCCCCACATGTGATAAGCGTCGCCATGGTCGTTTTGGTGGCTCCACAAACGGTAACTCGTAAGCACCGGGTCGGGCAGCGACGTCACGTCGAAGAGCCGCATCAGCTGGCGCTTGGCCTCGACGACCACGGCCTCCGAGGCCGGCACCAGCGCCCGGGGCCCGGCGGAGTGAGCGCGCTGAAGCTCGGAATCGAACGGTGGTTTCAGGTTCTGGAGGCCCTCCCAAAGGTTGATCTTGATATCGCCGCAGTAGATGGTCAGGGCCGCCGCACTCTTCTCGGGATCACCCGTAATCGAACCGAACGGGTAGACGGCGTTGAGCGGCAGGTCGGTGAACGACGCCCCGAACTGGAACGTCGGCTGTCCGATGGAGCCGTCCTCCCACCATGGGTCATCGTAGTAGAGCGTGATCTTCATGAGCCGCATGCCGAGCACGCTCATGATGTCCTTCCAGAACTGAACTCCTTGTGGGTGGCTACTGAGATCTGCCGAGCGCTGGAAAAGGGTCTGCAGCGCACCAAACGGAAGTCCGAGGATCGTCTGCGGGGCGGTGACCGTGCGTGCGTGAGCGCCGGATATCGGACCCGCGGGGTCTTCGCCCGGCGAGTTGAAGGTGAGGCGGTACCCCTCGTCACCGTTCTGTGCAACGTTCGTCAGCTCCGCGTCGAGCACGATGGTCCCCCCGAGCTTCTCGATTCTCGCGCACAGCGTCTCGGTCAGGATACTGAAGCCCGACTGCAGCGTATAGAACGAAGGATTGCTGGGAAAATCCTCCAGGATTTGAAAGGCGTCGCCCGCGTTGGCCATCAGCGTGATGGGCCCTTGAAACCCGATGGTCTCGCTGAACATGACGATGCATTCTTCCGTGTATCCCATGTCCCGCAGGAGTCCCCAGAGCTGCCACTCGTTTAGCTTCCGGCCTCCCCACTCGTAGTCGAGACGGATCGTCTGCCAGTCCGCCGGCGTCGGCTTGTCGGGGAGCGTCGCGCCGTTATGCTCGAGCACGCGGTGGAACGCCGCCCCAAACAGATCGACCGGGTTTTGGCCTTGCTCATTGGGCGCGAGGTCGTAGAGCTCCGACCACATCGCGTTGGGTATGCCCTGCTTCGTCTTCAGGCCCTCTTTGGCGGCCCCCTCTTTGGTCGCCCCCTCTTTGGTCGCCTCCTCTTTGGCCCGCTTCGCCTTCGCCCTCTTCGCCGCATCGGCCGCCGTAAAGCTGCGGCCACGATAGAAGCGACGGTTGTTGCCCTTGGGATCGATCATGGGAAACGGGACGATCTCGTCGCACAGTTCGAGCGCTGAAAGCACCCGGATCAGATGCGCGTGGGTATACAGGAACCGCATCGCGCCTTCTTCTTCGCGCACGGTTCCGCGACCGGGGATCTTGACGATGTCCGTCTCTAGTCGGCCGCCGGTGCGGCGCAATCGATCGACGACGAGGATCTGTCTGTCGTTGTCGTGCTCGAGTAGGCGCCACGCGCTGTATAGACCCGCGACGCCGGCGCCGATGATCACGATGTCGGCCGTCTTTGGAAGCGAGCCTATCCCTTGTTCTGGCATTCGTTCGCGTCATCCCCCCAGGAAACATTCGTGTTTCGCGACACCCTGTCTGACCCGGTCGCCAGCCATGACTCAGTTGACCGGAACTACGAGCCGCACGCAATGCCTCAGGTGGATCTGAAACTTCATCCCTTGACCCCCGTATATCCACTAATGGATATATCAGCGACGGGAGACTAGGACGTGCACCTGCGCGTCTATGGACTGCTGCTCCGAGCCTATTCGGCCGAGTTTCGCGCGGACTATGGTTCCGAGATGGCGTCGGTATTCGAGGAGTCCCTGCGAGGCGCCAAGACCAGCGGCGGGCCCATGGCCATCGCTCGCCTCTGGGCGCTGACCGCGCTGGACATCCTGTTCTCCGCGATCCCGGATCGTCTCGGTGCGACGGGTCGCCGAAGACACGCCACACAACACACTTCCCCGCGAGGAGCCGGTCGGATGGAAACGCTCGTTCAAGATGTGCGCTATGCCCTGCGAGGCCTCCGACGGGCGGCGGGCTTTACGACGGTTGCCGGGTTGACGACGGCACTGGGGATCGGAGCCACCGCGACCATCTTCAGCGTGGCGAATGCGGTGATGTTGCGGACGCTGCCTGGCGTCGACGACGCCGGGCGGCTCGTCACGGTGCACTCGACCTCGAGCGATGGTTCCTCGTTTCACGCCTTCTCGTTCGCCAACTATCAGGATCTACGCGATAGCGAGAGCGGCCTCAGCGATCTCGCCGCATTCGCGCTGCGTCCGGTGGGTTTGAGTGGTACCGAGGCGGCAGAGTTGACTGCCGGGTTGCTGGTCTCGGCGAACTACTTCGAGGCGCTCGGAACGCGGCCGGCCGTGGGACGCTTCTTCACGACCGAAGAGGATCTCGTTCTCGGCGCGCACGCGGTCGTCGTTCTCAGCCATCGCGGCTGGACGCGTCGGTTCGATTCGGATCCCGACATCATCGGACGCACGATCTCGCTCAACGGCCACCCGTTTACGGTCGTCGGGATCGCCGAACCCGAGTTCGCCGGACACCTCGCCGTCTTGGACCTGGAGGTGTTCGTGCCGCTGGCTGCCACGTCTCTGGTTCAAGCGGTGGGCGACGAATTCACGAACCGCAACTCCGACTGGCTCGAGCTCGTCGGCCGTCTGGAGTCCGGCGTCACGGTGGGGCAGGCGCAAGCGGCGTTGAGTGCCGTCGCTGCACGTCTCTCTTCATCGTACCCCTCGGCGAACGAGGGACAAGGCGTCGACGTTCGACCCTACTCCAATCTCGTCGCGCAGCAAGCCGGAGCGGTCGGAGGGTTCTTCACGCTCCTCTTTGTCGTGGCCGCGATGATCCTGGTGGTGGCAGCGGTAAACGTGGCGGGCATGTTGCTCGCTCGCGCGTCGGACCGCGAAAGCGAGATGGCGATACGACTCGCGTTGGGGGCGGGCCGACGCCGCCTCATCCGTCAAATGGTCACCGAGAGCACGCTCTTGTTTCTGCTCGGAGGCGCGGGAGGCATCGCGATCGCCTACGTCGCGACCGCCGCGCTTTCGGCGATCCAACTGCCGATTCCGGTACCGGTGATCTTCGATTTCACGCCGGATCGTCGCGTGCTCGCGTTCAGTTTGGCGATCGCGCTCCTCACCGGCCTCGGCTTTGGAGTGACCCCTGCGCTACACGCGACCGGTAAGCGCCTCGCCTCCAGGATCAACCGCGGACGTGGCGTCGGCGCCGGCGGTCGCACGCGTCTTCGCGAGACGTTCGTCGTGGTTCAGGTCGCGGGGTCCGTGCTGCTGCTGGTCGGCGCCGGTCTGTTTGTTCGCGCCCTCGGCCGCGCGGGCTCGATCGACCTCGGCTTCGACCCACAGAACGTTCACCTCGTGGGTCTCGACGTCGGAGTCCAGCAGTATCCCGAAGCCAGAGGTCAAGCGTTCTTCGAGCGACTCGTCGAACAGACTCAGGCGCTTCCGGGCGTCGAGTCGGTCGGGCTCGTCAGGATGCCGCCGCTCGCCTTTGGCAACGCGACCACCGTGGTAGAGGTGTCGGACGCTCCGGGCGAGCGCGGGGACGGCCGGTATCAGACCGACCTCAACCAAGTCACCCCCGGCTACTTCTCCGCCCTCCGGATCCCTCTCGTGTCCGGTAGCCTGTTTGTCGAGGGAGAACGAAACGTCGCGCTGATCAACGAGACCCTGGCGCGAAGAATCTGGGGAGACCGCGACCCGATCGGACGCACCTTCGTTCCGGGGCTCGACGCGAACGAGGCGGAAGTTCGGGTCGTCGGAGTGGTCGGTGACGGCAAGTACCGTTCGCTGTCAGACGGCCCTCGTGCGATGATCTATCTTCCGTTTTCAGACTTCTATTCAGCGAGTATGTCGCTCGTGGCGCGCACGTCCGGAGAGCAGCCCCTGATCGCCGGAGCGATGCGGGATGTGGTGCGGGCGGCAGACGACGAACTGCCCCTGATGACCAACGCTCCGCTGGAGGAAGTGATCGGCCTGTCGTTTCTACCCAATCGCATCGCCGCGATCACGGCCGGAACGTTTGGCGCACTCGGGCTTCTGCTCGCCGCCATCGGACTCTACGGCGTGCTCGCCTACACCGCCTCTCGCCGTACCCGCGAGGTGGGCATCCGCCTGGCGCTCGGCGCGCCGCGCGGCAGCGTGCGGCGGTTGATCGTTGGAGGCGGCATCCGGCTCACCGCCATCGGCCTGGCGATCGGCTTTGTACTCGCGGCCGTCCTGGCGCGTTTTCTCGGGAGTCTCTTGCATGGGATCAGCCCGACCGACCCACCCACGTTTGCCGCGATCGCGCTTCTCCTCACGGCGACGACCCTCCTCGCCTGTGTGGGACCGGCGAGACGAGCCACGCGAACCGATCCGATGCAGGCGCTCCGTCATGACTGATCCCCACAAACCGCTGCGTCCGGTCGTGTTCGAGATCCTATTACTTCTGAGCGAACGCGAGTGGCACGGATACGCTCTTATGAGCGAGGTGAAAACGCGCAGCGGCGGGCGCTGGATCCTCGGACCCGGCACGCTGTACCGAACGCTGAAACAGATGAAAGAAGAGGGTCTCATCGAGCCCGGGCGGTCGGCCGAGCCCACCGTTAAGGATGTCGATGAATCGCGTAGGCAGTACTATCGCCTAACGGCCGCCGGTCGCCGAGTCGCAGCGGCCGAAGCCCGTCGCATGAACCGCTTGGTGGAGCGCGCGAAGAGCGGCGCGCTGATTTCACCGACGTAGCACGGCATTGACCTACACGGCAACCAGTTGGGTTCCCACTCTCGCATCGCGGCCCACTCTCACATCGCGGCCTCACTGGCTCGAAAGAGCACAGCATCGGGAATGTCCCGCTCGGACCTCCACCGGGACGCGGCCGTCCACGCGCCCGGGTCGGCGCCCCTCAAACGGTTTCGCCGCACCATGGCGGAAACAGGATCGTCGGGAAGCCGCACCGACGGGACCTGCCCGCTGACATGGGCCGTACCCCGCGGGTCTTTGAACACGGCTCGGCCCCTGCCCCACCAATCGATGCTCCACCCCTCTTCGTGCACGAGCCTGTGGTGATATCGACAGAGAAGGAGCGTGTTGTCCAAGCTCGTCTCGCCTCCGTCCGCCCAATGCACGACGTGGTGCGCCTCGGTAAAGCGGAGACCGCAGCCCGGAAAGCGACAGCCACGATCTCTGGCATCGAGGGCGCGACGGAGTGCCGGTGGGATGGTCCGGGTTCGGCGCCCGACATCGATTACGGATCGATCGGCTGCGGACCCATCGACTCCGGACCCATCGGCTGCGGACCCATCGGCCGCGCACCGATCGGCTGCTTGGCCGTGCCCGGCCACGGGATCATCGGCCGGTGTAGAGTCGCCACCGGCGGATTCCCTCGCTGCATGGGTGATGCGGACCAGGCCGGCGTCGCAGGAGAGCCGCCGAGACGTTTCAGCTGAAACGCGCGTTCCATCTTCTAGCTCGGAACGCCCAGGTTCTCCGGTCGCCGCTAGTGTTTCCTGGTCCACGTGAAGTAGGACTTGAAAGCGCTCGGCGCGTGTGCCGCTCGCCTTCGCGTCGCTCGCCGTGAATCCGGCCCCGAGCGCTCGCTCCGCCATCAACCCTACCGCGTCGGCTCTGCGCCTCGCGGCGTCGCGTCCGTCGTCTCGAACTCGGCTCGTTTCTCCGTCGGAGCTGGGTTCTGCCGCCCGATCATTCGCGAGGCGGAGCTCCCGCATGCGATCTCGATAGAGGGCATCGGCCGCCGCCTCGACGGCTCGCATGAGGAGCGCACCGACCTCCGGATCAAGCCGGCCCTGGACCAGGTACATCCCGTCGTCGTCGGGGAACACCGAGAAGGCGCGCGAACGGTGTCTTTCGCGCTCCCAGGCTTGCTCGTCCTTTCGACTCCCCTTCTTCCACGCGCGTACCATCCGCTCGAGCTGCTCGGTCGTAGAGCCCTGCGCCAGCTCCAACAGCTCTGTCTCGTTCGCAGCCTCGGCGACCCGAGTAAGCGCTCGCACCTTTGAGAACGACAGCTCCCCCCGAGCCATCGCGGCTTCGGTGTTCGGTAGTTCGTCCAGCGCGCGAGCGACCCGGACGTGCTCGCGGGCCGTCCCGAGGTCGAGGCCCGAGCGAAACGAGAGCCAGTGGGCGCAAGTCCGGTGGCCCGCACGCTCCCAGCCGCGCAAACGATCGAACCGCGCGAGCAGGGCGAGGAGTCGGTGTGTAGCCGAGTGTATGTGTGCGGCTATGGTGGCGATCTCGTCGCCCAGATCGTCGAGGACGTCCGGGTCGGGCGTGTTGACTCCAACCGAGTCGGTTCGCTCGCCGCGTCCCTTACTCGAGCCGTCATCGCCTCCCCTGTCTGGGCAGCATGGCACCGCCATCGCGGCGTACCCCATCTAGACCTCCGGCTTCATCACGCCCGCGCGACTCACCGGTCGCACCGGACGCGTCGTTCATGGTTGAGCCAGTTTGATCGGACCGAGACCGTCGATCACAGTCCGACATCTTGGAACCTATCCGGGGGTGTCAACCGACTATGAACTGGCGGCCGCAATTCGGCGCCAGCCTCTTTAGTCGGCCGATTCTCGTGGCCGGGGCCTGCCAGGCGGGGTCCAACCCCAGGTCGTCATCGGCGGCAAACTCACTCGATCAATGTCGCGCGGGCAAAATCCCCGCGCTGCTGACCCGAGAGGTGGCGCGAACCGCGCAGCCGCTGGCACGATCCGCTCCCGGACGACCTAGCCGTAGCGGTAGCTCTGCCGTAACCGTGGCCTTAGTCGCAGCCGGAGCCGTAGCCGCAGCCGCAGCCGTAGCCTCAGCCGGAGCCCTAGCCCTAGCCCTAGCTCGGCTCCTCCGGTGGGATCGCGTTGCGCATGGTGGCGTAGGAAAGGTCCGCCCACTCCGCTCGGCCCTTCGGTCCGGCCGCGCCTCTCGAAGCCCAGGCGCTCAGCCAATCGGTGGTCGCTTCGAGATCGCGCCGCTCCAACGAGTAAAAGCGGTTGCGCCCGCGCCCATCGACTTTCACGAGACCCGCTTCCTTCAGCACGCCGAGATGCCGCGTCGTCGTGGGCCAAGAGTGCCGAAACCGGTCGTTGATCTCGCCGGCCGTCATCTCTCCCCCGCGGACATAGAGCACGACAAGTATCTGACGTCGCGCCGGGTGTGCAAGCGCGTTGAATACTTCGTCCAGTGTCTTGCTATCGACCGGCGGATTGCGACGGGTGCGACCCCGTTTGCTATCCCTTGAAGTCTTCGACATTCCAAAACTCCATGTCGTCGCACAGCGCGCCCATGGGCTCCCACCCCTTCATCACGTCGGGAGACTGGTGGGCGCTGTCGACTGCGCTGGCGTTGGCCCAGGCGAAGCGCTCGATGTAGGCGACGTTGCCGGCATGGTCCGACGCGCGCTTGATCCGAGACGGCCGATCGCTGGTCAGGCGTAGATCGGCGAGGGTTCGCCAGTGCACTTTCAAGAGCTCTACGAATTGATCCTCCGTGCCGGGCTTGAGTCGATACCGGCAGAGAATCTCGATCGGTCCGTCGGTGGTCATGTGGGTCTCCCCTTTCCTGTGGATGAACCTGCGTTGATGATTAGCGCAATCGCTAAGTATTAATTTGGAATGGATGGGCGCGTGCCTGGTCGTGCGTGGGGCGTGGGGAGGTCGGGGTTCTGATGGTCCCGTTGAACGTCGCCTCGCATTCGCCGCTAGGAACCGGCGCTATCCCCCCGTGTCATCCCCCGTGTGTTCCGCACGTTCGATCCGGGCGCGCACGATAAACGGGACCTCGAGTTCGTTCTCCGTCACGCCATAGAGGTAGTCGCCCTTCACTCGACGGACCCGCCGAAGCGCGGCGGGCAACGTCACTCGTCCGAGGAAGCGACCCTGGGCGTCGAGGAGGTCGAAGTCTTGCCCCTCGGGCCGGTCGGTCAGACGCGCCAGC
>JAJCZV010000111.1 GCA_029262175.1 Gemmatimonadota bacterium | reverse complement strand
AGCAGGACGACATCGGCCGTCTCGGTTGTGAGGTAGGCAAGGCCAGCCTCGAGGGACGTAGAT
The DNA here is from genome assembly GCA_029262175.1 of Gemmatimonadota bacterium. Lineage (GTDB taxonomy): Bacteria > Gemmatimonadota > Gemmatimonadetes > Palauibacterales > Palauibacteraceae > Palauibacter. The sequence continues at coordinate 12,962 of JAJCZV010000111.1, read as the reverse complement.
GTGCTGGAATGGAATCGTCCCGGCAGAAGTTCTCCGGCAAGGCGTAAGGCCTCGCTTGAGTCTCCATCGATGAGAAGGACTCGGGGATTCGCCGGTAGTGCTGATGTCACGCCGCGGGCTCCCCTCCGGTACGGACGGGTACCCGACACAACCGCTCGGCGCGGTTCCGGATGCAACGACGCCACCCGGAAACTCCGCGCGATATCGCAGACGCGTCCGACAGCACGCATCACCTCCCATTCCGTGCACGGCGTCGGTTGCGTTAGTTCGCCCGCAGGCTGGCGAGGCGCGCTATCGCGCAACGTGTTCTATACAGGGGATGCCACAAGCAGGGGCAAACGTAACACGTCGTTTGTAACGATAGTTGCATAAAGCGATGCATAGAACGGACTTCCGGGCTTTTGGAGTGGCGGCTTCGGCCACGGCATCGCCGCTGGGTCCGCCCCGAGCAGCGAAATAGAGGGGCGCAAAGGGGGTGCGCCGGAACCACCGATGTTACATGTTGAGCCCGTCGTGCATCTATACCTGTGAAGGGGAGGCTTTCGGCCTTGAGCGCGCAACGTGGAGGGACAGCAGCGGGATCTGCGGATCGGGGCTTGAACCCGGCCGAGCCCGCGTCTCACACGCTTGATCGTGTGGCGGTCGGTGACCCATCGGCGCTCGCGCAGATCTACGAGACGCACGGGCCAGGAGCCTACCAAACCGCGTTTCGGATCACAGGATCGGTGCCCGATGCACAAGACATCGTACAGGATCTTTTTATCGCGCTGCCAGAGGCGATCGGCACATTTCGCGGCGAAGGATCGTTCGGTTCCTGGTTGCGAAGCTGCACCGCGCGTCAGGCGCTCCTCCATCTCCGGACGCGTCGGCGTCGTCACGAAGTGGACTTGGTGGCGGATGGACCGCGGGTCGCCGGAGTCAGCGAGTTGGACCGCATCGAGCTGGAAGAGGCGCTCCATCGGCTGCCCCATGCTCTCCGAGTCGTGGTCATCTTGAGGGACGTCGAAGGGTTCTCGCACGAGGACATCGCAAGAATGCTGAGCATCACGCCCTCGGCCTCGCGCATGCGGCTCATGCGTGCGCGGCAAAAACTCCGTGATCTCGTGGGGCCACTCACGGGCGAAGCGGGTTAGGTCGATGCTCAACCCGCTGCGCAGGACGCACCCCAGCTACGAGACGCTCTCCGCATTAGCGGATCACGAGCTGAAGGCCTCCGAGGCCATGACGATCAACGCGCACCTCGTCGGCTGTCAGGATTGTCGCGAAGAGGTCGACTTCATGGTGGATCTCCGTGAGCGGCTGCGCGGCATTCACGGCCCGCCGGCACCGCATGAGCTTCTGCACGAGGTCCTGCGGCTGCGCGGCATTGGTGAGCGGGTGGTGCTGGCAGCTGAGCCGGAGCCGGTCGAATACCGTCGATCTCGACTCCGGCGCGTCCTGCCAGCCGCAACGGTCGCGTTGGCAGCCGGTGTCGGCTTTGCCGTTTTCGGTCCCAGCGACATCGAGGCCGGAGGGAGCCGCCTCGAAATCGCGGGCGGGTTCTTCGAAAAAGGCGCCTCTGCGCCGGGAATGATCGATTTTCAGACAACGGGGCTCCTCGCCGACCGGGAGCACCTCGTTGCCAGGGCCGAGTATTTCACACCAGAAGTCGATGGCGTAGGCCACGGCAAGTCCGTGATCCTCGAGTCGCCGCTCGAACGCAAAGGACCAGGTGAGTTTCAGGGAGAGCTCACGCCTCCCGGGTCTGCGGCATATGCTCGGATTGTGGTCGAAACCGTAGATGGTGATCAGATCGACAACGGCTTCGGCGTTTGGGAACAACTCGCGACGGACGATGGCGCGTTCACCTACGATGCGCTGCTTCTCAAGGCTGAGGCAGCGCGCGCGTTCGGCGATATCGAAGGTGCGTTCGAAACGGCGCGGCAGCTCATGGAGCTGGACCCCACTCGCCCCGAGAGCTGGTTCTGGTCTGCGGCCTTGGAGGGCGAGCTGAAGCCCGACGACAGCGCGGTCAGCCCCCCCGCAAATCGCCAACACTTGTTGAACCTGATCGACGCGCTGCCGGAACGCGAAGATGCGAATGAACTGGCTGCCCTTTTGGAACTTGCAGTCACTCTCGAGGAGATGGACGTCCACCGTGACTTGGTCAATCGGCTCACCACCGTTGCGCCTCGTCACCCGGTCGCTGCGGGGGGAAGAGCCCTTCAGCTATCGATCGCAAACTGGAACGATGCTAGAACGTTAGAGTCGGAGCTCGAATCCGACTGGAGCCGCTATGGCGCGAGCGATGCGCAATTGTTTGGGACCGCGCTCGGTGCGGCGGTAGACTCTGAGAATGCTGCCGCCGCAGTTCGCTGGTTCGACCGTTGGATGGCCTCCGATCCAGACGCACGACTAGCAGCCGTCACGATCCTCGCGAAGTTGCCAGTCACTACCGAAGCGGTCAGCGATCGGGTGCGCGAGGTGATCGACTGGCTCGGCACCGATGTGCCGGTCAGGCCCCTCGGTCGGACGGTGGGCGAACATCGCACGGAGCTCGAGAAGAAGCGCGGCGACGTTGAGGTGCTTCTCGCCTCGGTTCTGCGAAAGGCCGGCGACCCTAGCGGGGCGGATGCCGCTTTGTTGAGGGCTGCTGAGATCGGCGCCGACGCAAGCGTGTTTGGCGAAGCGGCGATGTTGGCGATGGAACGCGGCGACGTAGCTCTCGCCCGCCGCTATCAGTTGTTCGAGTATATAGATCCGCTCACGAGCGCGAAGCGCAAAGCGGCGCTCGCCGACGTGCTAGGCGCGTCAGGCCTATCGGCCGTTGAATCGCAGTTTGAATCTGAGATTGACGCCGCCACCCGTGAGATGCGCGGACGGGTATTCAAGGGACACCAGCCGATCGCGCCACCGCGCGAGCCCTGGTTGGTGGAGTCCTATGACGGTCTAGATGTGGATCTCCTGGGCGAGCTTGGATCTGCGGCGACCATCGTTCTGTTCTGGCACCCCCATGCCTCGGATTCGATTGACCGCGTGGTGCAGATGTTCTCGGTCTGCGAGGAGTTGGCTACTCGTGGTATTCGCGTGATCGCACTGTCCGACCAGAGCGGAAACATTTCCGGCTTGCCGGCGCTAGAGGTCCCGGAGGCGTGCGGCAGGTCGTCCTTTCGTGAGACCGATCCCTCCGTTCGTCGACACTTCCGATTGATATTCCGTTCCGAAGCGATCGTCTTGAATCGCACGGGGACATTGCATTTCCGCAGCGTAGAAACGGAAGACCTGCGCCGCGCCGCGGAGCTAGTTGCCGGTTCCTAGCTGACCCCTTAGGACCTGGTGCGTCCCGCCCGACCGCGTCCATACCGCGGTCGAGGACACACTTAAAGACTGCCGCATCTCCAAGCTCCTTTCTCTATTAGGTCTGGCGGACGAACGGAATCCTCGGCATTTCTCAACGCAGGTTGTTTCTCATCGAGTAGTTCTGCCAACCCTTTTTCCTTAGGAGAGAGTCATGTCATCAGCGATTCGTAGCCTTGGCGCCGCCACTGTGATTGCGTTCGCGCTTGCACTCGTTCCCGCCACCGTAGCTCCTACCGGCGGACTGGAAATCAATGGCCTCTGTGCCTCAGGTGAGTGCGTCAGTGCGCCGGGCAAGTTCTGCATGGCGGGTGGGCCGCCGATCCTCAACCAGAGAAACGCGATTGGCTAGGATGCCCACAGCCTACCCGCGACACCTTGCGCGTCGGTTGAGAGGGGCGCGGACCCCTCCAACCGCGCGCGCGTCGCGAAGGCGAATTGGCCACCGCTTTCGTCCCGCGCTCTTGGGCTCATGGCTTGCCGTGTCGGTACTGGCGGCGTGCGGTTGGGACTCGGGAGAGCCGGATGCCGAATACGGCTTTCCGCCGGTTCTCCTGAGCGCCGTCCGATACCACTCGGGTGATCACCTGATCGCTCCGGGTGACGTGGACGTCGTCGGGAACACCGTCTTGATCACCGAGGCTGAGGGTAGCAAGAACATCCATGTCGTTGACCGCGAGACCGGCGACCTCGAGACATCGGTTGGCGATGTCGGGCGTGGACCTGGTGAATTTTTGAGCGCCCTCGGGATCGCTCAGGATGTGGAGGGCCGACCGTGGATTCTGGATCTCCAAGCCCAACGAATCACGCGCCTAGACTTGTCTCGACTGAGCGACAGCGTCGCATGGGCCCCCGAGCAGGTGGCGTTCGACTCCGCGGGGCAGATGATCTCGTTTGCGTGGCTGAGCGACTCGACTGTATTGGGCTCGGGTGTGTTCGACCGGGGTCGATTTGCAGTTCTGGGGATGGAAGGAGAGCCCGTCAGGATTGAGGAGCGCGTCGACGATGCACCGACTTCGCATCCGACACCGCGACAGCTCCATCTGAGCCGCGTCGCCGCGCGCCCCGACCTCACGCGCGTCGCGGCCGCCAAGGTTTGGTTCGATGAAGTGTCGATTCTCGACGGGACTGGTCGAGTCGTTGCTACGGCGGCGACGCCCTTCGACCGAACGCCTCAAGTCCTGGTGGAGAACGGGGTCGCTCGAATTAGCGACGAAACCCGCAATGCGTATGCGGGGATAGCGACCACTCGAGACCACATCTATGCCCTCTTCTCGAATCGTTCGGAGGCCGAGCATGGTGTGACCAGCGGATTTGGTCGGGACATCCATGTGTTCGACTGGGACGGTCGCTTCGTGACGGTTCTTCGATTGGATCGCGACGCGCTCGAGCTCGCCGTAGACGAGGAACACGGCCATCTCTATACGGTTGAACACTACCCGGCGCCCGCGATCTTGCGCTACGCCCTCCCTGCGCGCCTCACCTCCGACGACGCGGGCGGTGGTTGAGGGCAATGGCTCGTACCGCCCTGCGGGGCGATTGTCCGTCTTGCGGAGAGGCGTCGATCTTTAGGGGCGTCTATACCCTTCGGTCCCGATGTCCGAACTGCAATCTGGATCTCGCAGGGAAGGACGGTGCGCACTACGGGGGGCCGATGGCGCTTGGCTACGGGATCGGAGGGCTGGCTGGACTCGGGACGTTCATGGTCTTGTTCCGGCGGTTCGGTTTTCAGCCTTGGGTGGTATGGTGTTCGGTCGGCGCGGTCGTTGTCGCCATCTTGCTCACGTTTCGGACCTGCAAGGCGTGGTGGACCTGGTGGCTGTTTCGCGTAGGTGAACTGAAAGGAGGCCGTCGCTGACGGACGAGGAACACCGGTTCAGGTTCCCTCACACGCTCACGCTGTTGACCCTCTTCATTCTTGCCGCGGCCGTGGCCACGTACTTCGTGCCGGCCGGCGAGTACGAACGGCGCGACGATCCGGCGACTGGTCGGAGCGTGGTCGTTCCGGGCACCTACGCAGAAGTAGATGCGAATCCGGTGGGGTTCTTCGACGCGATCGTGGCGATTCCGCGCGGGATGGCCGATGCTGGAGATGTGGTGTTTCTGGTGTTTCTCATCGGAGGCGCGTTTGCGGTTTTCGATGCGACGGGGGCCCTGCGTCGTGGGATCGGATGGATGGTAAGGCGTCTAAAGGGCCGCGAGCTCCTTGCCATTCCGGTCGTTTCCCTCGCTTTCGCAACGGGCGGGGTTGTCCAGAATCTTCAAGAAGAGATCATCGCTTTGGTTCCTGCCCTGATGCTGCTCACGATGCGGCTGGGCTACAAACCACTTGTGGCAGTCTCGATTAGCGCGGGCGCTGCGTTCGTCGGCTCGGCGTTCAGCCCGATCAACCCGTTCCAAGTTGGAATCGCGCAGAAGGTCTCGGGCGTGGAATTGCTCTCCGGGAGCGCTTTCCGGATCGTGTTCCTTGCCCTCGCGCTAACGCTCTGGATCTGGTGGACCCTGCGTTACGCGGTGCGGACTCGGACCGATCCGCTGGAGGCGGGGTTGGTTCAGGACGAGGAAGAACCCCAAGGTCGAGACGGCATCCTGTTCGCCATCGTCGGGGCCACCTTCGGGATGCTCATCTTTGGTCTTCTGCGGCTGGACTGGGATTTCGATCAGATGTCGGCGCTGTTCTTCATCATGGGCGTCGCGGTCGGATTGGTCGGACGCCTCGGAGTGAGCGGCACGGCGGATGCCTATGTCGACGGGTTTCGGTCGATGGCCTATGCCGCGCTTCTGATCGGCTTCGCCCGTTCGATCTACGTTGTAATGAACGACGGTCACATCATCGACACGATCGTTCGGGGACTCTTTGTCCCGCTGGAAGGTCTTCCGGTGGCCGTGTCCGCGATCGGCATGTCGGCCGCGCAGGCCGTGCTCCATGTCCCTGTGCCCAGCGTGAGCGGTCAAGCTGTGCTCACGTTGCCCGTGTTGATTCCGTTGGCCGATCTTCTCGGGATGTCTCGTCAGACGACGATCCTGGCGTACCAATACGGGGCCGGACTCTGCGATCTCGTGACCCCGACAAACGGCGCGTTGATGGCGATCTTGGCCGCCAGCGGGGTCCGTTTCGAGGAGTGGATCGGCTTCGCGTTCCCGAGATACCTAGCCCTGATGGCTCTGGGGGCCCTGGCTCTCGTCATCGCGATCGCGATCGGGTACTCATAGAGCGGGTACACTGGAGGGTAGCCAGCGGCGAGGCAGTCGAGGCGCCATGGCTGGCGCCTCGACTCAGGTTCGTCACTCGCTTGTTTCGACTGGCGTCGGTTGTCGCTGCTCGACCTACGGGCGCAGACGGCCGAAGCGTGGAGCCGACCGCTACCGACCACCGTGTTCGTCAAAGGTGCACGACAGGTCGCCCGCGTCGAGCCAACTCGATGCCCATCCCGCCGGTCCCGCTTGGGTCCAGCCAAGATCCGATCCGCCACCGAGCCAATCCATGGCCGGCTGCCCGATCGGCGCTCCGGGCGGGGCGCCGGGAGCCGACGGTATCTCGTAAGCGCCGGCCGGTCGGGTGAGAAAGCGCCCGATGTCCATCGCCAGCAACGTCGAGAACGCGCCTTGAGCATCCGCGGTCCCTGGACGGGACGACAGCGCATCATGGAGATCTTTGAGATGTTTCGTCGCGACCGCTCGCACCTGCGGCATCGGTGCGGACCCGGCCAACGTCATCATCCGGTCAAAGACGACGCGCGCAACGGCTCGCCTGATCTCTGCCTGGTACGGCGTGTCGGCCACGTTCGCGTGGGCCACCTCGAACAGCCCATCCAAGACGTCCTTGAGACCCGGAAGCGAAGTATCGAGCGCGTGCTGCTCGACGAGTCTGGCGGCGCGTGAGGGCTGCAGCATCTGAGAGACCGTGTGATCCGCGGAGACCACGGCGGGCGAGATGGCGTCGAACGCCGAGCCCGTAAACCGTGGGAACGTCTCTCGCGTGCGGCCATATCCAGGTGGACGCGGCGGAAGCATGTCGAGCACCGAGGTCGGAAGCGCCAGTTGCGCCGGATCCAGAGTTCCGAGCAACGCGTGGAGCGCCGACTGTTGTGATGCGGCCGAGGCGCGCGTCATGGGCGTGCGACCGTCTCCCCGAATCGCGTAGATGTAGTCCACGCCGCCGAGCACCGATGCGGCCGCTTCGACTTGATACCGATGGTGCATGTAGAGCGGGACGAGCGCTTCCTCCATCATCGACATCGGCCGGCCATTTCGGATGGCACCCTCGCCAAAGCGATCCAGCGCGTGACGACGCACCGCCATCATGCGATCGAGTTCGACCGCCGCATCGGTTCCGTTGGACCATTGATCGGCCTTCGGGTGGACGCTGACGTCCTGGTTGGTGAAGTAGATCACGTCCTGCGCCCACGCCTCGTCGAGCATCGCTTGCAGCGCCGCGGACTCATTCGTCCCGTCGGGGAAATCCTGATAGCCGTAGCGAATCGCGACCTTGTCCCACTCGCCGATGTCGACGTCATAGACGTCGGAATAGTCGATGCTCCCGTCCGCCTCCAGCGTCACGAGCGGGTGCGGATAGTCCATCACCGAGATCCGGCCCGCCTGGCTGTCGTAGTAGTTGTGCCCCAAGCCGAGCGTATGTCCGGTCTCGTGCGCCGACAGCTGGCGAATTCGGGCCAGCGCCCACGCCTCCAACCCCTCTGGTGTCTCGTCGCCCGTCTGATAGGGTGAGAGCAGTCCCTCGGCGATGAGGTAGTCCTGCCGCCACCGAAGCGAGCCCAGCGTCACGACGCCCTTCAAGATCTCGCCGGTTCGGGGATCCGTCACCGAGCCGCCGGTGCTCCAACCCCGAGTCGACCGGTGCACCCAGTTGATGACGTTGTATCGAACGTCATGAGAGCTCACGCCATCGGGGAGCATCTCGACTTGGAACGCATCCCGATAGCCGGCCGCCTCGAAGGCTTGATTCCACCAACGTGCCCCTTCGAGGAGTGCCGTCCGGATCGGCTCGGGTGCGCCCGTGTCGAGGTAGTACACGATGGGCTCGACGGCGTCGCTCACCGCGGCGGACGGATCCACTTTCTCGAGTCGGTGGCGCCGAATCGAACGCTGCGTCATCTGTTCGCCCAACGGCACCGAATAGTCTGCGTAGCTCATCGAACCAAACCCGGCCCGGGGATCGAACGCGCGACCCGTGTACGCTCCGAGCTCCGGCAGCTCCACAAACGAATGGTGTAGTCGCAGCGTGGCCGCCTCGCCGCTTGCCGCCACGTTGCGGACGCCCTCAAAAAAGTTTCCGGTCCCCGGCTGTTGCGGGAACGGACCCCCAAACACGCGACCGTCTCCGCCGGGCTGCAGCACGAACGTCAACGACGCCTCGATTTCCGTGTTCTCTGGAAAGCCCATCGTCATCGGCAGGTGAATGGCGCTCCGGGTCGCATCGAGTCGATACGTCCCGGGTCGTAAGCGTGCGCCCCAATTCGACATGTCGCGCACGAGGAAGGGGGTCGCATCGACGAGGACGCGATCGCCAGTCGCTGCAGAAGCCGTGAACCCCCAGAGCGTCGAAGGGGCAAACGCATCGGTGACCGCGCGCACTTCGTTCGCGTTCGAGCTGCTCGCGCGAAAATCGAGGTTCGGCTGGATAAGAAGGATCTTCGGGCCAACGCGATGAAAACGAACCACGCGAGAACCCGAGAGTGCGCCCCGATCGAGTCCGATATCGTTCGACCCGAGACCCGAAGCGAGTCCGGTCATGTGCAAGACATCGGTGTCCCAGCGACCGATTTCCATCCACAACTTTCCGGTCGACTCTTCCCAAAACAGCGGCATGAAGCCGTCGATCTTCCGCATCGAGCCGGTCTTTTCTTCGATCGTCGGCAGCGCATCTTGGGCAACGACCGGAGAGAGAAGGGCGCCCGGTACCGACACCGCGATCAACGCGATCAATCCGAGCTCAATAAGTCGCCTACACATGGTCAACGAACGCACGCCAGCCTCCTGAAGATCCGTGAGTCCGGGTCGCTATCGATTGATGGCGCCCGTTACTTCGCCGATGATGTCCGACAAGTACTTGTTGATGTCGCCGGGGCTCGGCCCGAGCCGCACGATCACCAAATCATACGACGGGATGATCGCGGTGTACTGGCCCATGAATCCCGCCGCGTAGTAGGTGTCCTTGGGCGCCCGGGGTAACGCTCCGGCGCGATTGAGCCAGAACAAGCCTCCGTAGCCCGCGAACGGCGCACCCTCGCGGGGCGCGCTGACGAAATCCACCCATCCCTCCGGAAGAATCCGGTCAGGGTCACCCCCGTCTGCCGCCGGCCACACGCCATCCCAAAGGTGGAGCAAGCCGAACCGGGCCCAGTCCAGGGCGCTGGCGTAGTCGTAGCCACTGATGATGAAGTTGCCCCAGGCGTCCGGCTCGAGCACGACGCTCCGCGCCCCGATCCGATCGAACAACACGCGCTGCGGATAGGTAAGCCAAGCTTCGCCGTTTGCTTCCGCAGCGCCGCGGACGATGCGGGTAAGCGTCAACGGGTCCGAATTGCGATAGCGAAACTGAGCGCCCGGTTCCAACTCGCCCGGCTGGTCGACGGCGTGGTCGTAGACGTTGATGCCTTCGAAATAGATGCGGAAGTGTTCGTTCGCATCCGTCCAAGATTCCGGCGAGGCCAGCCCCAGGTTTGTGAAATCCAGACCCGATCTCATCTGGAGCAGATCCCGCATTCGGATGTTGCTCCGCGGGTCGCCCGCTTCATGCCACTCGGCAACGGGCGCCGGGTCGTCGAGTCCGACCTCCAGATGTCCCGCTTGCATCGCGGCACCGACCAAAGCGCTGGCGATGCTCTTCCCCTGAGACCAGCCGATCTGCGGCGTGTTGCGTCCAAATCCGTCCGCGTAGCGCTCGGCCAGGATCTTACCCTGGTAGACCACCACCAGCGCGCGTGTGTTGTGCTCGGACTGTGACATGACCCAGTCCAGCGCGTACTGAAGCATGGATCCGTCGACTCCGGCGGGAAGCGACTCGTGTTGAGCGTTCTTGTCTCCGGTCGGCCAGTCGGTGGTCGCGGGGTCGGGACCGCGTCGCTCGACCGGTACCGGGCCAAACGCGACATCCTCGCGCCCCTCGGGGAGAATCGTGCAGCCCTGATCGCCATTGTACTCGGCGGACTGGGGCGAGAGGCCGTCGCCCCATACCGACGCCGTCTTCGTCTCCCGATCCACGCTGTATTCGAAGTCGTCCTGCCAGTTGAAGACTTCGAACCGCTCGATGTCTTTGGCGACGACCTGCGAGGGCATCCGTTGGTAGTCCCGACCCACGACGAACATGCCGGAGCACAGATGATGAGCCGCCATGCCGGCGATGTTGGCCCGCATCTCGGCCGGGTCGTTTGCGGCAGCGGCCTCCGCAGGGCGCGTCGGGACGCGCGCGTCGCCGCTGCGCGTTTGAGCGACAACACCCGTCGAGCCTGCGAAGAGGGCGACCATCGCGGCGAGCGGGCCGAGTCGATTCGGCCGAGTATGCATTCGAACCTCCATTCCGGGGTGAGTCGAATCTGAACCCTTCCAGCCCGCCGAGAAACCGCTGGCCCCGGCATCGCGCGGGGCACTCTTTTGACACCGGCGGCCTCGTTGTTGCAATCTAGCATCGCAAATGCTAAAATGTCCGTCATTATGGAATCGTTAACTCGATTTTTCGTGCCGCCGGCCGGAAGTTTCTTTCTCCTCGGTCCCCGAGGCACGGGGAAAACTACGTGGTTGAGGGAATCCCTTCCCGACGCCTTGTTCATCAACCTCCTGCGCCCCGAGCTCTACCGCGAACTGGCTGCGCGACCCGAACGACTTCGGGATCTCGTGCTAGGCTCACCAGATCGCGGAGACATAGTCGTAGACGAGGTGCAGCGCGTGCCCGAACTCCTGAACGTCATCCATGACTTGATCGAGTCGGACGGCGATCGCCGCTTTGTCCTCACCGGTTCGAGCGCCCGGAAGCTTCGACGCGGCGGCATCGATTTGCTGGCGGGGCGGGCAGTTGTGAGAAGCATGCACCCGTTCTTGGCCGCCGAGCTCGAAGATTTTGATCTAGCCTCGAGCCTCAATCTGGGGATGGTTCCGCTCGTCGTTGCGGCGCAGGACTCGACCGATACGCTGTCGGCCTATGCGTCGCTGTATCTCGAGCAGGAGGTAAGGGTCGAAGGCCTCGCTCGCGACGTGGGGCAGTTCGCCCGGTTTCTCGAAGCCATCAGCTTCTCCCAAGCCGCACCCATCAACGTCAGCGGCGTGGCTCGAGATACGCAGGCAAACCAAAAGACCGTGGCTGGTTACGTGGAGGTCCTAGAAGATCTCTTGCTCGCATATCGAGTGCCCGTTTTCACGCGGCGAGCCAGGCGGAAACTCGTCGCGCACCCAAAGTTCTTCTACTTCGACTGCGGCGTCTTTCGCTCGCTCAGACCGAAGGGCCCGCTGGACCGACCAGAAGAGATCGACGGAGCGGCGCTGGAAGGCCTGGTTGCACAACATCTAAAGGCCTGGGTCGCGTACCGAGGTGCGGATCTGGACCTATTTTATTGGCGAACCCGGTCCGGGGTCGAAGTCGATCTCGTGCTTTATGGCTCGGAAGGTCTGTGGGGGTTCGAGGTAAAGAACAGCGGTCGTGTGCGCCCCGAAGACCTTCGCGGCTTGTCGGCGTTTGGGGACGAATATCCTGAGGCGCGGCGGGTGCTCTTATACCGAGGAACCGAACGACTCATGATCGACGGAGTCCTTTGTCTTCCGGTCGCGGATTTCCTCGCGCGACTTCGACCGACCCAAGACCTGGAGCACGCAGCCGAGCTCTCCGGCCAGCCCCGACCTCACTCGTAGCGGAGGGCCTCGATCGGATCGAGCCCGGCGGCCTGCCGCGCGGGGTAAAATCCGAAGAAAATCCCGATCGCGGCCGAAAACACGAGCGCAATGGCGACCGTCGACGGCGAGATGGCGGTGCTCCAGCCGGTAAGACGACCCAACAACCGGGCGCTTCCAAACCCGAGCGCGACTCCGAGAAAGCCGCCGATCGCGCTCATGACAACGCTCTCGACCAGAAACTGGGTCATGACGTCGGATCCGCGCGCTCCGATCGCGAGTCGCACACCGATCTCGCGCGTCCGTTCTGTCACCGAAACGAGCATGATGTTCATGATCCCGATCCCGCCGACCAGGAGAGAGATGCCCGCAACGGCGGACAGGAGCAGCGTCATGACTTGGGTCGTCCCCTGCGCTGCGTCGGCCAGATCGGATTGATTGCGCACCGTGAAGTCGTCTTCTTCCCACTCGGCGAGTTCATGCGACTCGCGCATGATCAGTGCGATCTCGTCCTGAGCGGACGGAATCTCCTCGGGCGAAAAGGTGCTGGCCAAAATCTGCGGGATAAAACTCCGGCCCGAGAGCCGGGTCTGAACCGTGGTGTATGGCGCGATGACTACGTCGTCCTGATCCGTGCCTTCGGCCGACTGACCCTTCCGAGCCAGCACGCCGATGATCCGGAACGGCACGTTGCGGAGTTGAATCTGTTCTCCCACGGGATCGGAGTCGGGGAAGAGTTGGGTCGCAACGGTCTGGCCGATCACCGCAACTCGAGCCATCGAGCG
>JAJCZV010000110.1 GCA_029262175.1 Gemmatimonadota bacterium | reverse complement strand
GCCGTTGGAATCATGCCACCTGCCCTCAGGAAGCGCCAAACATCCGAATCCGGATCCAGATAATCTTCATGAAATTCCAGACCAATGAGCATGTCCAGGGTCTGGCGCAAGGTAGCATCAGCCCAGGCTGTGTTTTTGTATTCGGGAATATATGAAGACATAAGCGCTTGTTCATCCAGCTCGCCTTCCTGTACCAGCATCTCAATTAGAATACCAATGATCGATTTTCCACAGGACATAATAGTGTGAGGAAGCTCTACTGCACCCCCACCCTGATAGCTCTCATGCAGAAGAACACCTTTATGCAGAATCGCCAGCCCATCACTGGAACCAGCGGCTAGGACTTCGTGCCAACTCAGTTTTATACCGTCGCGGGTGGTTATGCCAAGTTGCTCAAATTGCTGTTTTTTCTCCACCAGGGGAGAAACGGCACCGCTGCCACGCCATACGTTCTTGGTGGGTACGAGCTCCTGAATATGGGAAAAGGTCCAGCGCAGTTGCGGCCACTCATAGAAAGTTCCATCCTCAAAACGGATGACCTTGTCCGGATCTGGTGGAATACCTTTCATCCAACCTAGTGTGTCGGGGTTGTTTTCAGCCACTTTGTTTACCTGTTTAGAATTCCTACTTTATTTTTTCAGTCTTGCCAGAATTAGGGACCCATCCACGGAAAATACCCAGCATGTTGCCTGCTTTTATCCTGCAACGCGTTGGCAGTTTTCGCGTCGTATTCAGTTGTCTTGTCTGAAGGAAAAATACCTGTAGCAAGCACCCCACAACTACAACCCATAAGCACCATAAACCTGCGCCTTGTTTGCCTGTAAGATTCATTGTAACTGCCAATCGAATTCTCACTCGTCATAAATTGCTTCTCCAACGGGGGCTGCCTTAAAACTCTCTGGATCGTCGGTAGGGGATGTATTGGAATCGTTCGATTAGGTCGATAAACGTTCTATTTACGGTGACGAACCGTTCCCTGTCTATTTTGTCCAAAGTATCATCTTCCAGATAGAGGTATTCAGGCCCCGTAATGAACTGGTAAACAGGCAGGCCCTGCAAATGAAACCAGCGTGTCTGAGCTGGAATCATAATGTCCTCTCCTCCAAAGCGTGGGATGAATGTGTAATCCAGGTTGTTTTTCTTTACCGCCTCAATCGCAAATTGTTTGAACTCGGGATCATTCGGGGCAAACAAAATGGAAGGCGATGGATGCCCGGCATCAACGTATTTGCCATCTACAACTTTCATCTCTCGGGCAATATGTTCAATGCCGAAAACCGCTATCGTTTTGTCAATAACATCCGGATTTTGTCGGGCAAAAATTCTACTACCCATGGGGTAATCCCATGACCAGTGGTTACCTTCAAAATCAAAGACCAGGGTCCGTACCCGCAAATCGGGTACATATGAGCCGTAAAATTTAGCCAGCGCTAACACACTGGCTATGCCGGAGGCATCCTCAACTGCACTGGAAAAACAGCCGTCGTGGTGCGTATTAATTATCAATACTTCATCGGTTACGCCAGGAAGCGTACCAACCACGTTGCCACTTCGAGCACGCTTTTCGTCCCTGCCGCGCAATACAATTTTGCCATCAAGACTGTTACCTGCGCGGGTAAGCCGTTCTTTCAGCGCACCACCATCAAATTTTCCAAGCATAAGTGCGGGCATGAGATCGCGCACGGCCAGACCCACATCAGGATAAAATTTATTGGTGCCGGTCAAAAAATCCAGAACGCCAATCATGCCAACTGCACCTTCTGCGTGCGCTTCATAAAAAGCCGCAGGCATATTGGTGGAGAGATTGGGCGCAGGCAGGCTCTTTGGTTCTGTGAAAAATCCTGCAGGATCGTGCATATAATCTGAAATCGCTGTCAGTTGCCCTGTATGTATGGCACCCGGCAGGACATCAAGAACTGCAATCTTGCCAGCCAGTGAACCATCGCGGGGAATCTTGCTCCCAACATAAACCAGTGGAGCAGTAAGCCCCTGTTTATCTGTAAAGGCTGAGTCACGCCAAAAAAAACAGGGGATATCTTCACCCTCAACCTCTAAAGCCCACTCCTCATATATGTGGCTGGCAAATTCGTACTCCTGGTTTTCAACAATTGGAATTCCGAAACTCTGCAATTTTTCTACAATATACTGTCGAACTGCAGCATCACCCGGTGTTCCGGATCGACGGTAGTCCTTGTACCGATTGGTAATTTCTACAACATCAGCTGCCCAGCCATACATCTCAGTAGCCGTGGGGAAGGGAGGGAGAGAGCGACCCAGCGCATTTGCCCTGGCTCCCATCAACGCAGACAAACCCAGCACTCCTGCACCCTGTACCAGGGCTCTACGATTGATTTTCGAATTCACTGGCAAGTCTCCATTGTGGTACCTTAATTCGTCGAGCATCAATCGGTACATTACAACATCTTTTGTCAGAAACTGCAGTGATAGCTGGTGGCACGATTACCAGTTGAGCGGTACGCTAACCGTAACGATTTACATGCCCGAGCCTAAGGCCAAGTACAGGCATCTCTACAGGAAACATATATGGATCTTTACGATGTTATGCGCACCACTTTTGCCGCACGGGAGTTTATCGATGAACCTGTTCCTGATCATGTGATCTACAAGATTTTGGAAAATGCACGATTCGCACCCAGCGGAGGAAATCGGCAAGGCTGGAAGGTAATTGTGGTTCGACGCACGGAAACACGGGATGCGCTAACAACATTGATTCGTCCCACCTTACAACAATACATGGCGCAGGCTACCGCAGGTGAGGCGCCGTGGAATACAATTAATTCAACTCGGCTGACTCAAGATGATTTTGATGCGACCAGCGTTGCGAATGAAGACATTCAACGCCTGACACATGCCCCGGTAGTACTAATGGTGTTTGTTGATCTCGCCGTGGTTGCCTCACTGGACCAGCATCTGGAGCGAGTGGGGCTGATTTCAGGCTGTTCTATTTATCCCTTCGTTGCAAACATTCTCCTGGCTGCACGAAATGAAGGTTACGGAGGCACACCAACCACCTTTGTAGCACCTGAAGAAAAAGCTGTGCAGCAACTGTTAGGGGTACCCGAGCAAATGGCAATAGCGGCAATGATTCCCATGGGTAAACCTGTTAAACAGCTTACAAAACTGCGTCGTAAACCCGTTGATAGTTTTGCCGTGATGGAGCATTGGGATGGTGAATCACTCAGAGCTGAGTAAATATGGTGAGATCGACGTTCAGGTTACGTCCTAACGAGGGCGTGTTAATATCGCAGGTAAATGGTGTCTACATGTGATGCATATTCCACGGAACCTACTATGAAACTGCTTGAATACATTTTTTCGCCAATCGTTTTTGGCATCGGATTTATATCACCACTGATCGCCCAAATACTTCTTGCTACCAGCATGGTGGACGAGCAAAGACTTGCCTATGGTATTGGTCTGGGCATCGGTGTAGCCCTTGGCGTCATGGCCCAGTTCAGGGGAAGCTGGATTTGGGTGAGGTCATGATTACGGCTGACTGGGACAACATGTCCGACGAAGAACTGGACGTAATGGAACGAAAGATTGCGACAAAATATATGCGCATGGTGCCGTGGGGCGCCGTTGCCTGGGGCATCGGAAATTTGATTGCCTGGTTGGCGCTTTGGCCTCTGGTTCTGATGGGGTTTGTGCCGCTA
>JAJCZV010000109.1 GCA_029262175.1 Gemmatimonadota bacterium | reverse complement strand
CGCTGCCCGCGAGCCTGCGCTCGGTCTTTGGAATGGCTCTCACCGCTTGGGTGGTCGTCGGGTTGGCGTTTTCCCTTCTCGGTGGAACTCCCGGCCTCGCGGCCTTCGGAGCCGGGGTTGCCGGGGCCATCATCCTCGCCTTCGCGGCGTGGTGGCTTAGCGGCGTCGTCCCCCTGCCATCGAGGCCCGGGCCGACGTTCTATGCCATCCATGGGGTCGCCGGCCTGTGCTCCGGAAGCCTGATGATTCTGGTGACGTACTGGCAACGGTCCGTCGCGACCGACCAGTCGATCCGCGCCGTGGCGCGGGCGGCGGACTTTCTGGGAGCCGAGTTCGCGTTTTGGATCTGGCTCTACGCGATCCTGATCGCCGGATCCTACGGATCGCGTTTTACGACGGTGGTACAAGCCGAACGAGAAGCAGCGATGCGGGCGGAAGCGCGTGCGGCCGAGGCACGGTTGGCGGTCCTGAAAGGACAACTGAATCCCCACTTTCTCTTCAACGCCCTCCATAGCGTCTCCGCGCTGATTCGACGCGACCCGGACCAAGCGGAACTTGCGCTGGAGCGTCTCGGCGATCTGCTTCGCGTGAGTCTCGACGATGTCGCGGATGGAGTCACGATTGCCGAAGAGCTTCGATTCACCCGGGACTACTTGGAACTCGAACAGTTGGGCATGGGCGAGCGCCTCGTCTATGACATCGATGCCGACCAATCGGCGCTGGACGCCGTGGTCCCTCCCTTCGCTCTCCAGGTCCTGGCCGAGAACGCGGTACGACACGGCATCGCGCCCAGGCCACGCGGGGGACGCATCTCGATCGAAATTCGCGAAGGCAACGAGACCATCCGGCTTTCCGTGCGCGACGACGGCCTTGGCGCCCCCGCACTAGAACCCCCACGCGAGGATGGTGCTCTGGCGAACCTCAAGGATCGCCTGGCCGGACTGTACGGTGAGCGGGCCAGTCTGAACGCAGACCGTCCCGAAACCGGTGGCTTCGTGGCGCAGCTGGACATCCCCCGGCCGTGAACCTCCGCGTCGTCGTCGTCGACGATCAGCCGCTTGCGAGATTGCGACTGCGCGATCTGCTTGCACAGATCCCGGACGTGGAGTGCGTTGGCGAAGCCGCGGATGGACACTCGGCGCTGGCCGTGCTCGACGAACTACGACCCGACCTGACTTTCCTGGACATCCAGATGCCCGGCTTGTCAGGATTGGAAGTGTTGAAGCGGGCCAACCCGCTTCCTCAGGTCGTGTTTACGACCGCGTACGATCAGTACGCTGTGACTGCGTTCGAACTCCATGCGCTGGACTATCTTCTAAAACCGTTCGGCCTCGAGAGAGTCCGGGTCGCCGTAGGACGGGCTCGCGAACAGCTCGATCGAGAGGTGCGGGGCCAGGCCACGCAACTCGACCGGGCGGCGTCCGCGCTCACCGACGACGCGCCGCTCGAGACCGTCTTCGTTCGAAAAGGCGGACGGATCGTGCCCGTTTCCCTTGCAGGCATCGAGCACATTGAAGCTCGCGGTGACTACGTGCGGCTGTGCGACGCCGCACATTCGTCGCTGCTGCGCGCGACCCTGTCCGATTTCCTCGCAAGACTCGACTCTCGGCGATTCGTGCGGATCCATCGCTCGCACGCGATAAACCTCGACCGAGTGCTCGAGTTCCGGTCCTACGATGGCCGGCGACTGGAGGTCGTCCTTCGAAGCGGCAAGCGGCTCGTCGCAAGCCGCTCCGGAACAGTGGAATTACACGCGCGCGTGGAGATCTGATCGTGACACGACAAGATAGGCCGGCCTCGTTCCCTACCCACCCCGTCGTCTTGGTCGAACCGGTCGTACATCTGATTCTCGGCGCGGTGCTTCTCGTTCGCTCTCCGTTCGAGAGCCCGGTTCTCGGTACCACCGTTGCGACCAGCTTCGTCGTGCTGGGCCTCGCATGGTTGGCCCCGGCCGTCGTCCGCTACCGCGCGGGCGGGTTCTCCCTCACCGACGATTCCCTCCTCTTCCGACCCGGCCTGTTCGCGCGGAAACGCGATGTCGTCGAGCGCGGTCGAATCGAGCGCATCACGGCCAGCAGAGGAGCCGGTCCGCTGCGCTTCGATCCGGTGCACGTCCTGCTGGCGCGGGTCGTGAACTACGGATCCGTTGAAGTCCGCACGAGCGACGGGCGTGTGTGCACGGCTCGGCCGGTGACCCCGGACGTCGCCGCCGCCATCATCACCGACTGGGATGCGGGGCGGCCCGTGCCCGCACTGCGCACCCACCACCGCGGCGTGCTGCCGGCGATCGCTGGACTGCTCTTCGCCGCGTTTGCGGGCGGCGTGTTGCTGGCGAGAGGTGTGGCGCCTCGAGCGTCCGTGTCGATCTTGTTGGCGGGCGCCGCGATCTTCGAACTCGCGTTCTGGCTCGCGGTCGTCGACGGTCGGCGCAACATCTCCACCTGACTTCTCGGATCGGCGACTATTCGCTGGCGAGGACGCGCATGGGATCTACGCGGGTCGCTCGCCACGCTGGGATCACCGACGCGGCGACTGCCGTAAGCGACATCACGAAAGTCACGCCGACGAACGTAAGCGGGTCCGAGGCGGTCACTCCGAACAAGGCGGACTCGAGCAGGCCCGAGGCCAGGCCGGCCCCCATCAGCCCGACCGCGAGACCCACGCACACGGGCGCGAGGCTTCTCATCAAAGCGGAGCGCAGAATGGACTTCCGGGACGATCCCAAAGCCAGACGAACGCCGAACTCGGCCCGGCGTCGGCCGCTGGAATAAGCCGTAACGCCAAAGACACCCACCGCGCTCAGCAGCAACGCCAGCGCCCCGAACGCGGAGAGAAGCAGGGTCAGGAATCTCGTGCCGCGCGTCGATTGCACGAGCACATCGGAGAGGTGCGCCATCCCGGTGATCGGGACCTCGGGGTCGATCGACCACACGGCGTCGCGAAGGGCTGCGGCCCAACTCGACGCCCCCGCCTCGCCGGGCCGAACCCGCGCCATGATCCATAGCGACATTTGGTTCCACGGAACCTGATCGTGCGAGAAGTACATCTCGGGAAACGGTTCCATGTCGCGTCCGTGCTGGTGTACATCGGCCACCACGCCGACCACTCGGTAGCGCGTGCCGTCCGCCGAGAAGAAGCTCAGCGTCTTTCCGATCGCCTCCCCTTCGGGCCAGTAGTTGGAGACGAACGTCTCGTTCACCATCACGACCGGTTCGGCGTCTTCTCGGTCGGCGTCGCCGAGCGCCCGACCGGCGCGCAGGGGTATTCGCGTCACCTCGAAATAGTCGTCGCGGACAGCGCGGAAGTTGACCGAGGGGGTCGGCACGTGTCCGTCGAGGTTGTACCCCTCGGGAAACGTGGGGAAGCTCCAGTTGTTTCTCGTCCCTGGAAGGAGGTTGATGCTCCCCACGGCCTCGACGAACGGCAGCGCTGCGACGCGTTCGGACACTTGTCGGTAGTACTCTCGAAACGAGAGGCCGTCCGGATACCGACTGGCGGGCGGCACCGGTTTGAACGTCATCACGTTGGTCCCGTCGATACCTGGATCGATCGCGAGCAACGTCGTCAAGGATCGGAGCATCAATCCCGATCCGATCGTCACGATGACGGCGAGCGCGATCTGACCGCCGACAAGTGCCGGCGTGAGCCACCCGGCGTGGCGTCTGGCCGCACCGCGGTCCCCTCCGCCCAGCGCGGCGGTCGCGCCGATCCTACCCACGCGAAGAGCGGGCACGAGCCCAGCGACGATCGTTGACAGAACCGTCGCACCGACCGCGAAGGCCAGGACGATCGGGCTCACGGCGACCGACGCCATGCCGGGGAGGTTTTCGGGCGCCTGCGCGAGAATAATCCGAACGAAACCGTAAGCCGCCGCAACCCCGAGGACCCCGCCGGCCACCCCCAGGATACTGGCCTCTGTCAGAAGCATTCGGGTCATGCGGGGGCGGCTGGCCCCCAGCGCCACTCGAAGGGCCAGATCGCGCCGACGTCGATCTCCGCGGACGAGAAGGAGGTTGGCCACGTTGAGGCACCCGATGACGAGCACGAGGCCCACCGTGCCGAGGGCCACCCAGATCGAGGCACGCACGTCCCTGGTCAGATACTCGCGGACCTGACGCACGGAAGCCTGCTCGGACTCTTCCACCGCGAAGATGTCGGGTAGCTCGCGTTGAACTTCGGCGGCGTACTCTCGAACCTCGGCGTTGGCTTGCTCCATCGTGGCCCCTGGCGCCAGCCGCGCGATCCGCACGTTCACGTACCACGAGTTGTCGGCCTGTAGGCCCAGCGCCGGGTCGCCTTCCAATGGGATCCAGACGTCGACGTCCTGGAGGAAGTCCTCGATCCCCGGCGGCATGACCCCGATCACACGGCGTCGCTCGTAGTCCGCACCGCCCAGATCGATCATCCGGTCCACGACCCCGGGGTCCGCGCCGAACGCGTTCGTCCACAGGTCGTGCGAGAGAATCACGACCCCCGCCGCCCCGGGGAGATCTTCGTCGCGGCCGAAGGCTCGCCCGTGAAGGGGACGCACTCCGAGCACCTCGAAGTAGTTCGTCGAAACTTGTAGTCCGTCGAGTTCGCGCGGATCGCCGTTGCCCGTGAGCGTCAGTGTCCACGTGCTGAATCCGGAGATCGCCTCGAGTGACTCCATACGTTCCGCGGCCAGGAGCGTCATCGCCTTGTTCGCGTTCACCTCAGGCCAAACGACGACCAGACGGTCCGGGTCGTGGAAAGGCAAACGTTCCAGCAATACGCCATGCACGATCGAGAACATGGCGGTCGACGCACCGATGCCGAGGCCGAGTGTCACGATGGCCAAGACCGCCAAACCAGGTGACGTACGGACGCCCCGCAGTGCGTAGCGGAGATCCTGTGAGAGTGAACCGGGTGTCATTGCTTCTCCTCCTCGTTCCTCGAATCTCAATACGATCGACTGCGCGACCACATCCACCATCGCGCGCAGCCAAACGACGCCCCTTCGTACGCGCGAGCTGCCTGCCTCCCTGAGCCGGTGACCGAGCAAACGCTTCATGTCTCGTCCGAATCGATCGTGCATGTCTTTCGGAAGCGTACGAAGCAATCGTCGATACAAGCGCCATGGTCTCGAATCGGTCATCTCCTCAACTCTCGGGCAGGAGACGGTGACGGGTCGCGTCGGCGACCAGATCGCGCAGCCGGTGGGCCTCCGCCTTTGCGACGGCCCGTCCCATCGGCGTCAATCGCAGATAGCTGCGCCGCGGATCCGCGCGCTTGGGGGCGGGGGCATCTTCGATCAACCCCGCGCTCATCAGGTTTCTGATGCGCCGGTAGAGATTCGCGGGGTAGAGCTTTCGGCGCGCGGACGGTGACGCCTCGATTTGTTCGACGATGCGGGTACCGAAGGTCGCACCATCTAGAAGTGTCAGCAGGATCCGGAACTCGACTGGGTGAAGCGGCAAGAAATCTTGAGCGCGGCGTGGCTGGGTCATGGGCTACTTCACTAGAAGATCGTTCACATAGTATCAAAATGACAGTGTTTAGTATCACGCTGACACTATTCGGGCCGCAAGGGTTGCAGGAAGACGAGGCGCGCACCCCCCCTTGACGGGTTCCCGAGCGAATGCTACTAATGTGGCACACTGCTACAAACGTAGCATATACAACGGACCACTGCTCATCCGTGGAGAAGGTCCATGCAGGAGACACGGCCTCGACGAGGCCGGAGTCGGGGCAAGCGAGACAAACCGCTCGCCCCGATCGTCGTGGCGGCGCACCTGGTCGTGGGCTGCGCAGGCGACCCCGGTGTGCAGCCGGAGAGCGGCCAGCGCGAGTCGATTCTCGATCGCGTGGTTCACATCGAATCCGAACTCCTGACGGAGATCCCGACGGTCGACCGCTGGTGCGACGTCATCCACGGCCTCACCCCCGACCGGATCGTCATCGGTGACGCCGCCCTCTATGTCGAGGAAGAAGGAGAAGGGGTCCCGATCGTGTTGCTCCACGGCGGGCCCGGGGGCACCCATCACTACTTTCACCCCTGGTTCTCGCGGGCCGCGGAATTCGCACGCGTCATCTACTACGACCAGCGCGGTTGTGGCCGGTCGGATTGGGAGCCCGGCACCGACGGGTACTCCGTCCGTCAGGCGGCTTCCGATCTCGACGCGCTCAGGGCCGCACTGGGCATCGAGAAGTGGGTTGTACTCGGCTACTCCTACGGCGGGTTTCTGGGTCAACTCTATACGCTTCGGTACCCCGAGCGCGTGGCGGGGCTCGTCCTCTCGAGCGCGTCGCCCGGTCTGTGGGCTGACCTCGGTTCGTCGAGGCAGATGGAGTACGTCTCGGACGAAGAGCGCGATCGGATGACCGAGGCGCAGAGCGAGTTGGACGCCTACCGGAGCGACCACGGCCTCTCGGACCAGGAGTACTCGAGACTCCGCGTGTACAACAACCTCGTGAACGGAGACTGGAAGCGGCAGAACTTCTACCGTCCGTCCATCGACGACGTCGCGAAAGCGGTTCGCTACGAGGCCGACTTCGACGCTGGGTTCAACGGCGTCGTGCGGGCCACCGCCAGCGCCATCGACCTCACCGGTGCGTTCGAGGTCAGTCCGATCCCCACCCTCATACTCGAGGGCGAGTACGATCTGAATTGGGGCGATCGCAAACGTTCGGCCCTGGCGGCCAACCACCCGAGCGCGCGATCCGAGCGGTTCGAAATGGTGGGCCACCACATCTACAACGAGCGACCCGAACCGTACTTCTCCGTCCTCGAGGAGTTCGTCAGCGGTCTTCGAGAAGTGCGCGCTGAAGAGATCACCTTCTTCCGCGAACACGTGAAGACGTGGGACGAACGACGTCGCAATTCCCCCCTCTATGTCGTTCGGGCCGCTTCACGCGGTCGAAGCGGGAGCGCCGTAATCGCCTCCGCCTATAGTCGAGCCTGGCTGGAGGACTTCGACGATCTCGAAGACCTCATGAAACTCGGTTTCGCACTGTACGACGCCGAGATGTATGACGAGGCGTTTGCAGCGTTCGAGCGAATGGAGACGAAGACGGGCGAAGGGAGTCGGACGGGACGGCCGCTCGCCCTGGTGTGGCAAGGACATGTGCTCGATCTGCTCGGGCGTAGAGAAGAGGCGATCGCCCGATACGAGACGGTGGTGGGCCTGGGTCTGACTGGCCGCTGGAGTCACGAACAATACGGGTTGGAGTACGAGTTCGATCCCTACGCGCGACAACGAGCCCGGATCCCGTTCGACCGGCTCGAGAACCAGGAGCCGTAGGAAGCCCCGGGAGCCCCGCCGGATCCTCGACTATTGACGTAGCGTTAGTAGTCATCTATGTACGTAGCGTTAGTAGTTGTCGCCCTCGCGATCCCATCCCTTGGAGCCATCCAATGACCGGCGAGTCCTTCACTCCGCTACGGAACGTCGAAGTCGAGATCCTTCTCAGCGTCGCCGAGAAGGGCAAACACGGGTATGCGATCCTCAAGGACGCGCGGGATCGACAGGACGGTCCCCCCGGTTTCGAGATTCCGACCCTGTACCGGGCGTTGCGCCGAATGAGGGACCTGGGTTTGGTTCGAACCCTCGAACGAGCCGCGCACGAAACCGATACGCGCCGCCAGTTCTGGCAGGCAACGCCGCTCGGGCGGGAGGCGCTCGCCGCGGAGATCGAGCGCTTGGGCCGACTCGTCGAAGAAGGACGAGCCTCGGTCCGCAGGATTGCCGGAGAATCGGCATGAAGGACCGCGGCACCGGGTTGCCGATCGTGCGAGCCATCGCCCGGGCGCTCCTTCTTCTGTACCCGCGCGAGTTTCGTCGTGAAGTCGGAACCTCGCTCGTCCGCGACTTGGAGCAGGAGGGCGCAGACGTTCGCGCCGTCGGATCTGAGTCGTTTCCCTTGTGGCTGATCCGAAGCGCGTGGTCGCTCGCGATCAACGCGGCCCGCGAGTGGCGCGAGGGTCCCGATCCCCGGGGGCTCGCAGGTCTGGACGTTCGCAAGAAGAGCAGCACCGCCGACACGCTTCGGCAGGACCTCGCGTTCGCGACCCGTTCGCTCGCGAGGCGCCCCGCGTTCACAGCCATCGCGGTATTCACGCTCGCGCTCGGGATCGGTTCGACGACCGCGATGTTCAGCGTGGTGCGCGGGATCCTGCTCCGCCCGCTGGCCTACCCCGAGTCCGATCGTCTCGTGACGATCTGGAAGTCCTCGCCCGAGGAAGCCGCGAGTCTCGGCGGCGGGTTGCTCTCGCACCCGGACTTTCGAGATGTGCGGGACGAGATCGCGAGCGTCGAAGCGATCGCGCTCGTGAACCCCGCAAACGTCACGGTGACGGAGGATGGCGGCGCCGAAATGGTCGCCGGCGCCCGCGCCACGCCCGGTCTGTTCGGCGTCCTGGGAACGCCGCTGTTGCTCGGTCGTGATTTCACGGACCTCGAGAACCGCGTTGGAGGGCCCGCTGCGGTGATCGTCTCGGCCGACTACTGGCGCGACCGGTTCGGCACACTCGACCAGGCCCTCGGCTCGACGATCCGCATCGGCGGGACGGCGCGGCAGGTCGTTGGCGTCGCCCCCGGCGGGTTTTCCTATCCGGAGCACGCTCGACTGTGGTTGCCGGCGCAGAACAACGAGGAGGGGTGCGGACGCGGATGTGTGAGCCGCTCGTCCGTGGCCCGGCTAGCGACCGGAGTCACCGTAGAAACGGCGCGCGCCGAACTGGAGACGCTAGCCGCTCGGTTGGGGGCGGCGTACCCAACTACCAACGGCGACGCGCTCTTCGCCATTGCGACGCTTCACGACGTGACGGTCGGGGATGTTCGACCCGCGTTGTGGCTCATGTTCGGCGCGGTCGGGATGGTGCTGTTGATCGCGTGCGCGAACGTCGCGAACCTGATCCTCGTGCGAGGGCGTGGGCGAATCACCGAAGTCGCGATCCGGACGACGCTCGGGGCCGGTCGACGCCGCATCCTCAAACAGCTGATGACCGAAAGCGGTCTGATCGCGGGACTCGGCGGAGTCGTGGGCGTCGGACTCGCGTACTTCGGTGTCGACTTCATTCTGAGGATCGCGCCCGAGAATCTTCCGCGGCTCGAGGAGATTCGATTGGACCCCGCGACGCTCGGGTTCGCCGGTCTCCTTGTCGTGGCGACGACCGCGATCTTCGGCGCGACCCCCGCGATCCTCGTCTCGCGCGTAGACCTCGCCAAGTCTTTGAGAGATGGGGGGCGCGGAGACGTAGCCGGTCGCCGCGCGGGCAGAGCCCGCACGGCGATTCTGACGGGCGAGGTTGCCCTGTCCGTTCTGCTCCTCGTCGGCGCCGGGCTCATGTTACGCAGTCTGATCCGTACGACGACGGTCGATCCCGGTTACGAAGTCGGGGAGTTGGCCGCTTTTCGACTCTCGCTGCCGGGAGCGCGATACGACCCCGCGGCCCGCGTCCGGTTCATGGACCGCCTGCAAGAAGGGTTGGCGGCCGCCCCTGAGATCGAGTCCGCCGCCGTGTTCCTGGGTCCTCCCCTCAGTTCGGTCTCGGTATTCGGTGGGTTTACGCGGCCGGATCTCCCGCCTCCAGCGGCGGGAGCGGGCCCGAGCGCCAACTACCGCGCGGTGAGTCCGGGGGCCATCGAGATGCTCGGGATCCCGATCCTCGCGGGCCGCGGGTTCCGCGACACGGATCGGCACGACAGCGAGCCGGTCGTCCTCATCACGCAGCTCCTCGCGGATCGACACTTCGCCGGCGAAGACCCGGTCGGTCGACAGATCGACCTCCAGGTTTCGACCGGTTTCGACGAGGAGGGACCGCGGACCATCGTCGGCGTGATCGGCGACTTTCGCGGCGCGCAGCTGCGGCAGTCTCCAGACAACGAGACGCTGATTCCCTTTGCTCAGGCGGGGGCCGGCTTCCCGCATGTTCTGCTCCAGAGCCGCAACCCGGCCATGGCGCTCGAGGCGGCTCGGCGGGTGCTGCGTGCGCTCGATCCGGAGCTGCCCATGATGCAGCCCGGAGCGCTCTCGGAACTGGTCGACGATCAGCTCGCGCAACCGCGTTTCTATCTGTTGCTGCTCGCGATTCTGGCCACGCTGGCATTGGTGTTGGCAGCGGTGGGGATGTATGGCGTCGTCGCGTACGCCGTTTCACAGCGGACAAAGGAAATCGGTGTCCGCATGGCGCTGGGCGCACGTGCGGGCGAGGTCGTTCAACTCGTGATCCGACAGAGTCTGCGACCGGCGATCTTTGGCGTCGTGCTAGGCGTTCTCGGAGCACTCTTGATGGGCAACGTGATGCGCGGCCTGCTCTACCGCGTCGCCCCGACGGATCCGTTGACGCTTCTCGCGGTCCCCGTCGTCCTCTTGTTCGTGGTCATCCTCGCGTGTGCGATCCCTGCCCGGCGCGCCACCCGGGTGTCGCCCTCCACTGCGCTCCGCCGCGAGTGAGGTCAGGAGCCCGAGGGGGCGAGGCGAATCCGCTGATTCCGCTGGTCGATCGCGAG
>JAJCZV010000108.1 GCA_029262175.1 Gemmatimonadota bacterium | reverse complement strand
ATACGCGAAACCGATCACGTTGCGAAACTGGCGCCTGACCGCCGACATGCCGTAGCTATAGGGCTGTGCGCGGTCGGGACCGGGGCGGTACCCCGGGCCGCAGGACCGGGGCGGTACCCGGGCCGCAGGGGAGGTGGATGATGATGAGGAGCAGCGTCCCGCGTCGGCCGACGTGGTGGACCGCCGCCGTCGTGACCGCGACCGTGGCCGGGATCTCGTGCACCGATGCGCGGAGCGCGCCGAGCCTCTACGACACGGAGGTCGTCGAAGCTGATCGCTACGGCGGGACGGTCGTTTTCGCCGGCACCACTGATATCCCCACCCTCAATCCAGCAGCGACCGTGGACGAACTCTCCGCAGCCGTGCAACGAGAGCTCGTGCTGATGACCATGCTCCGGCTCGACGAGCAGCTACAGACCGTTCCCTACCTCGCCGAGTCCTGGGAGATCAACCAAGACTCGACCCGGGTGGAGTTCAAACTTCGTAACGACGTTGCGTGGCACGATGGGCGTCCAACGACCGCGTGGGACGTCGAGTACACGTTCTCGATGCTCAAGAACCCGGAGTCGGCCTTCCCGAACGCGTCTGCCTTTACGGGTTGGGAGGGAGCCGAGGTTGTGGACCAACACACGATTCGTTTCGCGGTTCGACCGCACGCGGGTCTGCTGGCCGGGTGGACCCGACTCCCGATCCTGCCGCGACACATCATGGGGGACACTCCCGCAAGCGAACTCGCGTCGCACGACTTCGGCACCGAGCCGACCGGCAACGGTCCGTTCCGATTCGTCGAGTCCCGATCCGGCGACACTTGGATCTTCGAGGCGAACGAGGACTTTCCAGAAGCACTTGGCGGTCGAGCATATCTCGACCGGCTCGTCTATCGCTCGATTCCGGAACCGACGACACAACTGGCCGAACTTCGAACGGGCGGTGTGCAGCTGGTGCGGATCGTGACCCCTGCGCAGTTGACGCAAATCCACGACGCAGCGGACCTCATCGTCATGGAGTTTCCGACGAGGGCGTACGGGTTCGTGGCTTGGAACCAGAAACGAACCCTGTTCAAAGACCGGACGGTGCGTCGCGCCCTGACCATGGCGATCGACAGACAAGCCATCGTCGACGCGGTGCGCGGCGGACTCGGAGAGGTTGCGAACGGCCCGATCGGTTCTTGGCACCCGGCCCACGATGTCGAGCTCAAAGCGCTCCCCTACGCGCCCGATTCGGCCGCGGCCTTACTCGAGAGCGCCGGTTGGACCGACACCGATGCGGACGGGATCCGTGATCGACAGGGCACGACGTTCAGGTTCGAGCTTCTGACAAATGAGCGCGAGGCTTACCGCGACATCGCGGAGATCGTGCAGGCCCAGCTCCGGACCATCGGGGTGGAAGTGACCCTACGTAGCACCGAAAGTTCGGCCTTCGCCAACGTGATTCTCTCCCCTGAGCGGCGATTCGATGCGTTCGTGCTCGAGTGGGAATCCGATTTCGAGATCGACGATCGACCACTGTTCGCGTGCGGGGCCGTGGGAGAAGCGCTCCAGTTCACCAGCTACTGCAACCCGGAACTCGAACCCACGCTCGACGCGATCCCGGCCGCACACAGTCGCGAGGACCAAACACGGCTGCTAAAGATGTTCGCGCACACCATCGCCGACGATCAGCCCTTCACCTTTCTCTACTCGGCACGCGACGCGTCGGCTCTGCGAAGCGAGCTCAAGGGTGTGAAGCTCGGGATACGCGGTGATCTCGCGGATGTGAGGAAGTGGTGGCTGCACCCCGCCGCCAGACCCGAAGGCTCGAGCGCTTCGAACTAAGAGGGGGGTTGCTGGGACGTTACGCGGTTCGCCGACTCGTTGGCTCTGTCCCCCTCCTGTGGGGCATTGTCACGCTGCTCTTTATCCTGCTCCATGCGGCGCCCGGCGATCCGATGGCTGCGTTCTTCAACCCCAACGTCAGCCCCGACGTCCTCGAACAGATGCGTCGCAACTTCGGGCTCGACCAGTCGTTGCTCGAACAATACGGACGCTGGCTCGGCAACTTCGTCACCGGCGACTTCGGGTTTAGCTACAGCCGTCTACGCCCCGTGCGGGAAGTGTTGGCCGAGGCACTCCCGAACACGCTTTGGCTCGGCGCCACGTCGCTCGTCGTCACCTTCGTCGTGGGTTGCACGGTCGGGATCGTCCAGGCCGTCCGCCAGTACTCGCGACTGGACCACGGGCTCACCTTCGCCGCGCTCTCCCTGTATTCGATTCCGACGTTTTGGCTTGGCGTCGTGCTCGTGCTCCTCGTGTCTTCAAACGCTTGGCCGGCTTGGCTCGACCTACCGATCTCGGGGATGCAGAGCTTGGACTACGCCGAGCTTGGAGCGTGGGATCGCATCGTCGATCGCATCCGCCACTTGATCCTGCCGACCATCGCGCTGGGGCTCTCTTCGGCGGCAGCCGTCGCCCGCTATATGCGGGGCTCCATGCTGGAGACGATCGACGAAGACTACATTCGCACGGCGCGGGCGAAGGGGCTCAGCGAACGACGCGTCATACTTCGCCATGCGCTCGCGAATGCGCTGCTCCCCGTGATCAGTCTCGTGGGCCTCTTCTTGCCGATCCTGTTTGGCGGCGCGGTCGTCATCGAAGTCATTTTTTCGTGGCCGGGCATGGGCCGAGTGATGGTCGACGCGATCGGCGCCCGTGACTATCCGCTCGTGTTGGCCGCGAGCTTTCTGTTCGCGACCTTGGTGATCGTCGCGAATCTGCTTGCCGACCTCCTCTACGCCTGGGTTGATCCGAGGATTCGGTACTCATGACCGTATCCCCGCTCGATTTCCTACTGCCCGGCGTGCGCAGCCTTGGCCGGCACCCGGTTCAGGGTCTGCTCACGATGGTCGCGTGGCTGACGCTTTGGGCGCTCATCGTTCTCCGGCGCGGCCGAATCGTCGAGACGTTCTCCGGCGGGGCGTTCGACGAATGGCTCGCTTTTGGCTCGATCCTCGTGGGTCTCTACATCATCGTCCGGCTCAGCCGTCAGATGAAGACGGAATCCCCGCGGCGATCCGAGAGCCAACGGTCGCTCGCCTGGAGTCGCTTTCGGCGTCACCGGCCGGCGATGCTCGGTCTCGGTCTGGTGTCCGTGCTCGCGATGGCCGCCCTGCTCACGCCCTACTTGGCGCCGTACGACCCGTCGATTCAGGGGGCCGATCTCGTGGCGACCCGTTTTCGTCCGCCTTCGCTCGCACACCCCATGGGCACCGACCACTTCGGCCGGGATGTGCTGAGTCGCGTGCTGTACGGAGGGCGCACCAGTCTGGCCATCGGGACGCTCGCCGTCCTCATCGCGGTCACGCTCGGCACGTTGATCGGCGCCGTCGCCGGGTATCGACGCGGTTGGGTCGACACTGTTTCGATGCGAGGAGTGGACCTGCTCCTGAGCTTCCCGCGACTGGTGCTGTTGATCACGGTGGTCGCGTTGGTCGATCCATCGATCGCCGTCATCACGCTCGTACTCGGATTGACGGGCTGGATGGCTACGTCGCGACTCGTGCGTGGCGAGGTCCTCTCGCTTCGCGAGCGCGAGTTTGTTCAAGCCGCGCGCGCGCTCGGGTTCAGCGGCCCTCGGATCCTTCTGCGCCACGTGATTCCAAACGTGGCGAGTCCGATCATCGTCGCGGCCACGCTCGGGATCGGGAACACGATTCTCATCGAAGCCTCGCTCAGCTTCCTCGGTCTCGGCGTGCCAGCGCCCGCGCCGAGCTGGGGAGAGATGGTGGCCCGCGGTCGCGACGCGATGATCGAGGCTCCGTGGATCACATTGTTTCCTGGACTGGCGATCGTCCTCACCGTGATGAGCTTCAACCTCATCGGCGACGGACTCCGCGACGCACTCGACCCGCGCTCCGCAGGCCGCGGTCCGGCTCCGACCGACAGGCGCGCGGTCGGCGGGGCGGGCGCCACCCGCGCGGTGGGCGCCGCAAGCGGAGCGATCGGATCGTGAACGCACCTGCGAGGGGGGTCGCGCCGCTGCTCGAGGTCCGAGACCTTCGCGTCCGCTTCGAGTCGGCGGGAGAAACCGCGGCGCGGGCGGTGGAAGGCGTCTCTTTTACGCTCGCTCGGGGCGAGACGCTCGGTCTTGTCGGGGAGTCTGGGTGCGGCAAATCCCTCACCGCGCTCTCCATCCCTCGCCTCGTCGACGAACCGCCGGCCCAGACGTCCGCCGACTCGAGCATTCTCTTTCGGGGCGAGGAGTTGGTCGGAGCGAGCCAGCAACGGCTTCGACAGCTGCGTGGAGCGGAGATCGGGTTCGTCTTCCAAGAGCCGATGACCTCGCTCAATCCCGTCCACCGCGTTGGAGACCAGGTGGCAGAAGCGCTCTGGACTCGGGGCGAGGTGAGTCGAAAACAAGCCAAGACGATCGCGCTCGAGCTTTTGGATCGCGTCGAGTTTCGCGACCCGAGGCGGGCCATGCGCGCCTACCCGCACGAGCTTTCGGGAGGGATGCGACAGCGGGCGCTGATCGCCATGGCGGTGGCCTGCGAACCGTCCCTCTTGATCGCCGATGAGCCCACCACGGCGCTCGACGTCACCGTGCAGGCGCAGATTCTGGAGCTGTTGGCTTCGCTGCAGGCGGATACGGGATTGGCCCTCCTCCTCATTTCGCATGATTTGGCGGTGGTCTCCCAGGTGGCTGACCGTGTTGCCGTCATGTACGCGGGCCGGATCGTCGAGACCGGAACCGCCCGACAAGTTTTCGGGAGTCCACGGCACCCCTACACGGAAGGGCTGCTCCGCGCGGTGCCAACGATCGACGGCGCGGGCGGGTCTCTGGCGATGATTCCCGGACGGGTGCCTCGACCGGATGCTTGGCCCTCCGGGTGCACGTTCCACCCTCGCTGCCCCTATGCCTGGGATCGGTGCGAGACGGACGAGCCCGATCTGCGCGAGGGCGCAACCTCAAGCGGGTGGGTCGGCGCGCGGTGCTGGCTCGAGGACGAACCCGCCAAAAGAAGCGGCACTGGCTACGCGGAGGTCGATTCATGAACTCGTCCACCGTCGCTTCCGGCGATTCGAGACCGATCCTGGAGGCGCGACACGTCTCGCGAAGGTTCTCGGGTCGAGGTCGCGGGACGAACTCGGTCCTCGCGGTCGACGACGTCTGTTTGGAACTCTGGCCGGGCAAGACGCTAGGGCTCGTGGGGGAATCGGGCAGCGGCAAGAGCACACTCGGACGGCTTCTTCTCGGGCTCGAGCGGCCCAGCGGAGGCTGCGTGCACTTTGAGGGGCGGTCGCTGGAGGACTTGGACCACGATGGGCGTCGGCGGTTCCGAAGGACCGTCCAGATCGTGTTTCAGGATCCCTATGCGTCGCTCAACCCTCGGATGACCGTAGGTGCCGCCATCGGCGAGGTCCTCGCGGTGCACGGCAGCGTGACGTCGGAGGCGATCCCCGCCCGGATCGGCGAGTTGTTGGAGCGAGTCGGTCTCGACCCCTCGGATTCGCGCCGCTATCCACACGCCTTCTCCGGGGGCCAGCGCCAACGGATCGGGATCGCGCGCGCCTTGGCGGTCGACCCTCGGATCTTGATCGCCGATGAACCCGTCTCGGCCCTGGACGTCTCGGTTCAAGCCAAGATCATCGCGCTCTTTCGGGATCTACAGCGAGATCTGGGGCTCGGCTATCTCTTTATCTCGCACGACCTGGCGGTCGTCCGGGCCGTCGCTTCAGACGTCGCCGTCATGCAGGCTGGACGCATTGTCGAGCGTGGCCGGACGTCCACGGTATATGCTCATCCGGAGCACCCCTACACGAATTCGTTGCTGTCGGCGATCCCCCGGCTTTCGACCACCGCTTGACGCTCAATTATGCGTTGTCTAGCTTGATCGACCCTATTTTTGGGTGTGGCGCGCACGTGCGCCATGTAAACGGGTGCTTTTACTCAAGCCGATGAACCTTACTTGGAGGGCCCCTTGATCCTTTCGACACTCTGGTCTCTGCAGGAGACAGTAAATCTGGGCGCTGGACAGACCCTGCGGCTGGGCGACCTATGGGAGGCCGGGGGCTTCATGATGTGGCCGCTGGGTACGGCATTCTCGATCGGAATCCTCATCATTCTCTGGAAACTGGTCGATCTGGGCGGCAAGTCCGCCAAGAACAAGAAGCTCCTCCGTGACGTCGATGAGATGATCACGCAGGGCCGCCTCGACGAGGCCCTCGCCATCTGCAACGACTCCGGAGCGCCAGCCGCGAACGTGCTCAAAGCGGGTCTGTCCCGTCACGAAGAGGGCACCGAGCGCGCCATGCAGGCCATCGAGAACGCCGGCGCCATCGAAGTCGCCGGTCTCGAGAAGGGTCTCGTCTGGCTCGCCACGCTGGCCAACGTCGCCCCGCTGCTCGGCTTCTTGGGTACTGTGATCGGGATGATTCAAGCCTTCCAGGCCATCGAGATCGCTGGTGAGGTCGAAGCGACGCTCGTTGCTGGCGGAATCAAAGTGGCCCTGATTACCACGGCCGCCGGTCTCACGATCGCGATTCCGATCAACATCTTCCACAACTACTTCGTCACGAAGATCGACCGTCTCGTGATCGACATGGAAGAGAGCGCACAGCGCCTGATCGACGCCGTGCACGAGCGCGAGGCACGTCAGACGGCGTAGTTCTCCCGCACGACAGCGCAACACGGAAATGGCCCGCTTTCGAGCGGGCCATTTTTTTGTCCCTGCACACGTGGGCGTCGGATGCGGCGGCGCGCACCCCTCGCTGGCTGGCGCTTCGCACGTGGGCGTCGGATGCGGCGGCGCGCACCCCTCGCTGGCTGGCGCTTCGCACGTCGGCGTCGGATGCGGCGGCGCGCACCCCTCGCTGGCTGGCGCTTCGCGCGAGGGGCTGACAGGCCGATCTGGCCGATCGCCGCGGGGCCACCGGCCGCTCATTCGACGATGCCGACACTTCGCGAGGCTGGCGCGAGGGGTGCACGCCACCGCCTCCTCCTTCGGGGAGTGGAACGGCTGCCTGCCGACCTGTTGGCGAGGGGTGCACGCCGCCGCCGCCTCCTTCGGGGAGTGGAACGGCGACCTGCCGACCCGTTGGCTGAAAGGTGCACGCGGCCTCCTCCCCTTTCGAGGAGTGGTAGGGTGCGACCCACCGACCCGTGGGGGGCGGGGACTCCCGGCGGCTCTGGCCTTGATGCGAGGAGCTGGGGCAGCGCTTCCCGTTTGCGCCAGCCTCGCGAAGCGTCACATGAGCAGCCCGGGCATCCTGCGGCCCCGCGGCGATCGGCTAGGTCGGCCTGTCAGCCCCTCGCGCGCAGCGCCAGCCAGCAAACGGGAAGCGCTTCCCCAGCTCCGACCCCACACCAAGCGCTGAATCGTCGATTGAAACACCCCACCCTGGGCGATCTTGCGGGAGCCCCCTACTTTCGCCGATTTTTCGCGCCCCGTATCCCGCTCTGCAACTCCGCAGGAGGAGACGCATGACCGTCAGCCGTTCGACGCCATTCCATCGCTGGCCATTTCTGGCCCTGCTCGTCTTTGCGCTCCTTCCCGCGAGTCTCGCCGCTCAAGGCGGGATCGCCGGTACGGTGACCGATGAATCATCGTTGGCTCCCCTGGCGGCGGTGCTTGTCGAAGTCATCGACGGCAGTGGCGCTGTGGTCGCCCAGGGGATTACGGGACCGGCCGGCGCCTATCGGATCAGCGACGTTCCGGCGGGCACGTACACGATTCGGTTTACGTCTCCCGGTTGGAGCACGTCGACGGTCTCCGGCCAGAGCATCTCGGCGGGTCAACTCACGACCGTCAGCGCGACGATGACGGAGCAGAGCTTTAGCCTCAACCCCATTACGGTTACCGCATCCAAGACCCAGGAGAAGACGCTCGACGCTCCCGCAGCCGTGTCCGTCGTACAGACGAGGGACATCGAGGAATTGCCGGCGATCAGCATCGCCGACCACGTCCGCGACGAGCCGGGCGTCGACGTCATCGACACGGGAGTCGCGAGTACCTACACCGTGGTGCGCGGCTTCAACAACATCTTCTCGGGTGCCACGCTCACGATGACGGACAACCGCATCGCGCGGGTCCCATCGCTGAGAGCCAACATCTCGCACTTCAACCCGATCACGAACCTCGATCTCGAGAAGGTAGAAGTCGTGCTCGGCCCCGGTTCGGCGCTCTACGGTCCCAATGCGGCCAACGGGGTCATCCACAACATCACGAAGTCACCGATCGATTACCCGGGCGCGAGCTTCTCGATGGCCGGTGGTCTGCGGCAACAAAGCGATGGCCAGGCTGCAGGACAATCCTTCATCGGCGAGGACAAGGGACTGTTCCATGGCGAGGGCCGGGTCGCCATTCGGACCAGCGACAAATTCGGGTTCAAGGTCTCAGGGCAGTACTTCCAAGCCACCGAATTCATGTTCATCGACCAGGCAGAGGTGACGGCGCAGGGTGGTGCCGCGGCCTGCACTGCCAGCGGTTTCGATCTCAACACGGCCGCCTGCCAGGCGTTCGCCGCAGGGCTGAACCTCGCCGACCCGACGGATCAAGCGCTGTTGCGCGAGTCCGTGGGGAACGCCGCGTTGGGCCGCAACAACGATCTCGAACGTTGGTCCGTCGACGCGCGCGTCGACATTCGTCCCGATCCGGAGACCGCCATCATTCTCTCGGGAGGGCGCAACAACTCGCTAAATTCGGTCGACCTGACCGGGCTCGGCGCCGGCCAAGTCATCGACTGGGCTTACAACTATCTGCAGGGCCGCGTCACTCACAAAGACCTCTTCGCCCAGGTGTTCTACAACAAGAGCGATAACGAGAACTCGTATCTGCTTCGATCGGGGCGACCGCTCATTGACCAATCGTCGCTGTTCGTCGGCCAACTACAGCACTCGTCCACCGCCGGTCAGAGTCATCGATTCATCTACGGCGCCGATCTCCTCCGCACGTCGCCAAATACCGCCGGCACGATCAACGGACAGAACGAAGCCGATGATCAAGTGACGGAGGTTGGAGGCTACGCCCAGTGGGAGTGGTCCATCAACCAGAAGTGGGACTTCGTGGCGGCGGCCCGCCTGGACAACAATTCGCGACTCGAAGACCCGGTGTTTTCGCCGCGCGCCGGAATCGTCTACAAACCCGACCTCGCGAACAGCCTGCGATTCACGTTCAACCGAGCCTTCTCCACGCCGACCTCGCTAAATCTCTTCCTCGACATTTCCGGCGGGACGGTGCCGATTTCCGGCACGCCGTTCACGTACGACATCCGAGCGACGGGCAGCACCGACCTGGGGCACATGTACATGCGGGACGCCAACGGACCGATGCACATGTCGCCCTTCAACGTGCTCCTAGGCGGCAGCGCGCGTGACTTCCTCCCCACGACCACGGGGCAGCTCTGGGCCGAGGCGGTCGCCTTGGTCGGAGCGGGAGACCCGCAAGCCGGCGGTCTGCTCGGTCTGATCGCTGCGCCGTCTGATGCCGATGTAGGGATTGTTCCGCTGCTGCTCGATCCGGGCGTCGCGGCGGGCAACACGCCGCCCCCGGGGTGTATCGCCGCACCGTTCTGCTCGGCCGTCGATCTGGCGTCGCTCCAGGACGTTCCCCGCCTCAAGCCTACGATCACCAACACGCTCGAAGCTGGGTACAAAGGCCTCCTGGGTGGCCGAACGCTGATCGGGATCAACGGCTGGTGGAGTCATATCTCGGACTTCACTTCGGCGCTTCGACTCGTTTCGCCGAACCTGTTCTTGAATGGTCAGGACATCGGCGCTTATCTGACCCAGCAGTTTCTGCCCTTGGTTGGGACCGTGTTCCCAGACGCCGCGACGGCCCAAGCCACCGCGGGCCAGCTTGCCGGCACGATCGCGCAGATTCCATTGGGCACCGTGACGCCGCAGAGCGTGGGCGGCACGACCTCGGGCATGGCGTTCGTCTACGAGAACTTGGGAAGCGTCGACGTCTTCGGCGCGGAGATCGGCGCGACCTTCATCCTCAATGATCAATTCGACCTCATCGCGAACGTTTCGCTCGTCGACAAGAGCCAGTTCCAAAGCTCGGGGGCCACATCGGAAATCGTTCCGCTCAACGCTCCGACCGTAAAAGCCACCGCCGCCCTCACCTATCGAGACGATGATGCGGGGCTCAACGGAGGTCTTCGTTTCCGCGCGCAGAACGGGTTCTCGGCCGCCTCTGGTGTGTATATTGGAGACGTCCAATCCTTCGAAGTGGTGGACGTCGGGTTCGGATTCCGAGTCCCGGGCTGGCAAGATCTGTGGTTCCAGTTCGACGTGCAGAACGTGTTCGACAACTCGTATCAAACGTTTGTCGGTGTGCCGGAGCTGGGCCGCATGATGTTGGCGCGAGTGCGGTACGACTTCAGCCCCTTCTAGGGCCGAGTCGGGACGCATCACGCGATTCAGCAACGGATCGCGCTAGGCGGTCGTCTAAGAAGAGGTGAGGCAGACCCCCCGCCCCTATCGAGGTGGCGGGGGTCTTGCTGATACACCGGGCCAGGGGGCACGGTGAAACGGGTGGCTGCAGGGAGGCCTTTGTGTCGATAGACGTATTCTCGCCGCTGCCGCGATTCGGCCGTGGACGCTCCGCAACAGCGGTCGTGGTCCTGACGATTGCGCTGGGGTTGTGTCCGGTCGGAGCTCTCGAGGCTCAGGATTCCCACGAACCCTCTCCGCTCGGGCGGGCACGCCTCCTTCTAGAGGCGCAGATGCCCGTGACGGCCGCGTCGCTGCTGGCCCGCGCGCTCTCGACCGGAGAAATAGAGGGCGATCAGGCCGTGTTGCTGACGGCGCGGGCCTACGCCGACCAGCGGTCATGGTCGACGGCCCGAAGACTACTGGCGGGGCGAGCCTTCGATGAGCCCGAGTCCACCTACGAGGCGATGCTACTTCTGGCCCGGGCCTATGCCGGCCTCGATAGCACGTCGCGCGCGATCGAACTCTACGTCGAGTACTTGTCCGAATCAGGAGCGACGCCTCCTCCCCTATCCGTGCGTACCGATCTCGCGCGGGCATACGGGCAGCTGGAGCGCTGGAACTCGGCGGCCGGACAGCTCCGGCTCGCAGAGGGCGAGCACCCGGAGTTCGCGCGCTGGGTTCGCTTGAGCAGGCTGCAGGCGTTGGCATCGGCGGGGGACACGGCGGCGTTCGCATTGGCGGACTCGCTCGATCGTCGCGGCCGAGTCCTGGCCGATTCGGTACTTCTGCCCGCCGCGCGTCTCGCCTTCGAGGTCGGAGATCCCAAGCGCGGGACCGCGCTCGCTCGAAGCGGAGGAGACGGCGTGTGGGAGGCCCTGGCCGCTCGTCACGTGGCGCCTCACCTCTGGGCCAGTGGAGACACGGCGGGAGCGGCCGCTGCGTTCCGAGCGGCAATCGACGCCCGTCGTCACACGATCTCGACGGGGCCCGCGCTTCTCGAGCTCGATCGTTCGTGGCGAACGCTGCGCGACGTCGCGCGCTCGGACATGGGCGTCGGGCGGAACGAACGCGCGCGCGGATACCTCGAAGAAGCGCTCGAAACGGCGCCCGAAGCCGAGAAAGTCGGTCTCATCGAGATGCTCGCTTCAGCGCACCTCGCACTTGGTGCACCCAGAACGGCGGCGACGCTGCTCGAGCGCTGGACGGCTCCCGACTCGACCGAACCGGCACCTTCCTCTCTGTGGGTGCTGGCCGCGCGAGTGTTCAACGCACTCGGGCAAGGGTCCGAAACGGACCGGGCGTACGAGGCCGCTTCCAAGGGCTCCGGCGGTTCGGCCGCAATGGCTGCCTACTTGATCGGTGACGCACACCAAGACGCGGGTCGACATGCAGAAGCGGCCGCGGCCTTTGAACACGCGTACCGAGGTTTCCCGGGTTCGAGCTATGGCTCTCGGTCCCTCGAGCGGTTGGCGCTCATCGCTTTCTACGAGGGTCGATACGAGGACGCTCAGTCCCACCTCGACGAGTACCAGCGCCGATACCCACGCGGAACTTGGGCGACCGGCGCGCTCTATTGGTCGGGTCGGACCTCGGAGGCCCGCGGCGACACGGCCGTTGCGCGGAGTCACTACCTGAAGACCGTGAACCGCGACCCGCTCACGTACTACGCGATCCTGGCCGCGGAGCGGATATCGAAAGACCGCTGGGAGACGCTGGCACTGGCCCCCGATGAGCCGCTCCCCGATCTCGACCCGGTCTATGCTCGCACCATCGACCGAATGAACCTCCTGCGCGACCTGGGCTGGGTCAGTCGTGCCCGCTACGAGTATCGCGAGAGTCGCGATCGCGGACCCTCGGCCTCTCCCCACGTGCTGGCATTTGCACATGCGCTAAACAAAAACGGTTGGACGCAGGAGGGCATCCGTCAGGGCTGGCGCGCCAAGTCCGGTCGCAGTTGGACGCGGTCGCTGCTCCGAGCGATCTACCCGCTCCCGTTCCAGACCGCGCTGATCGATGCGGCGAACGCGAGAGACTTGCCGCCCCATTTCGTCGCCGGTTTGTCGCGCCGCGAATCGATGTTCGATCCGGAGATCATGTCCGCGGCGAACGCCGTGGGGTTGATGCAGTTGCTTCCTGAAACCGCGCGCGATGTCTCTGCCCGCGCCGGCCTTCCCGAGTATGGTCGGGGCCAACTCACCGTGCCCCAGGTCAACTTGTTGTTGGGTACGCGGTACCTCGCCGACGTGCTCGGACGCTTTGGCGGATCCCCGGTCGCCGGCATGATCTCCTACAACGCCGGCCCACATCGCTACACACGTTGGCGCGAGTTCAGGGAGTTCGAGCGCCCTGAAGAATTGGTCGAACGCATCCCGTTTCGCGAAACCCGCGAGTACGTCCGCGCGGTCACCGAGCTCTCGGAAATCTACCGCTTCCTCTATCCTGACTTGATGACACGCACTCCTTGAGCGACTCGTCGCGCGTCCGATGTTGGGCGCGTTACGCTTCTTCTGTTGACGGTTTCGAACAGCGCGCATAGCATAGGTTCGTCTCGCGCCCGGCGAGATCAAAACACCTGCTAGCAGTTCAATTTATTCTCGCCGGCCATCCGTCACTGCAGCGTCCAGGGAGGCCGCAGCATGCCATCAGGTAAGGTAAAGTGGTTCAACGACTCGAAGGGGTATGGCTTCATCGAGCAGCCGGACGGCGATGACGTGTTCGTCCACTATTCTTCCATTGAGATGGACGGATACAAGACGCTCGCCGAGGGCATGGATGTGGACTACGAGTACACGCAGGGAGACAAGGGTCTCCACGCTACGAAGGTGACCCGCCCGGCTGTCGCCGTCTGACTCACAGACACGCGACAACTTTTGCGCGCCCCGTCGGACCAGACGGGGCGCGTTTTTTTTGACGCGGTTCGAGGCTCGCCCCACGTCTGCCTGAAGTCCATGATGTAACCATGTCAAAAGATCCACGCCCCTCTCTGTTCTTGCTCGACGGCTACGCGCTTATCTACCGCGCCTTCTTCGCGATGATCAGTCGTCCCCTGACCACCTCCAGCGGAGAGAACACGTCCGCACCATACGGAATCGCTCGATTCCTCCTTCGGTTGATTGCGGATCATTCACCCGAGTATTTGGGCGTGGTGTTCGACGCGGGCGACAGCTTCCGGGGTGAGATCTTCGCCGATTACAAAGCCACGCGAGAGAAGATGCCGGACGAGCTCAAGGCGTCGCTCGGCCGCTGCCGCGAGGTGTTCGCCGCCTTCCGTGTCCCCGTGCTCGAGGCGGATGGTTGGGAGGCGGACGACGTGATCGGAACGCTGGCCGTGCAGGCCGCCGACGCGGGGCTTCGGACGGTCATCGTCTCGGGTGACAAGGATTTCTACCAGCTGATCGACGCGAACACGGTCCTCCTCAATCCCGGTCGCGGCGGTCCGGCCGGCGTCGACCAGGAGTGGGTGACGGTTGAGAATGCCGAGGCGCGGTTTGGCGTCTCGCCCGAACGGGTCACCGACTTTCTCGCCTTGATCGGCGACTCGTCGGATAACGTGCCCGGAGTGGCGGGGATCGGTAAGAAAACAGCGCCCGGTCTCATCGAGCAGTTCGGAGACCTCGAGTCCTTGTTGGACCGGGCAGAGGAAGTCACGCCGGCCCGAGCGCGGAACGCGCTGCTCAACGGCGTCGATGCGGCGCGGCTTTCGAAAGAGCTCGTGACGATTCGAACCGACGCGCCAGCGACGCTCGACCTATCGAGCCTCACGGCCGAACCGATGGACTACGAAAAGGCCGCGGAGGTCTTCCGCACGCTCGAGTTTCACAATCTGCTGCGAGAGATCGAAGCACCGGCTTCGCCGGTCGATCGATTCGCGCCAACGGTCGAACTCATCGAGACCGTGGACGCCGCCGCGACCTTGGCGCGCAGGCTTCAAGTCGCAACGCGCGTTGGCATCTTCGCGGTGGGGACGACCGATGACCCCCTTCGCGCCGAACTGGTCGGACTCGCCTTGAGCGATGCGCCCGACTCCGCGGCCTACGTCCCGCTCGGTCATCGTGCGCCCGATGTGTCCCGCGACGCCGATGGGAACCCGACCCTCGCGTTCGATGCCCCCGAGTCGAACAACCTGCCTCCGCTATCGGACCCGTCGATGGCCGCTCTGCGAGCCGTACTGGAGTCCGCGACTCCGAAGATCGGTCACGATCTCAAATACATCTCGCAACTGTTGGGCGGTGCCGGCCTCGCCCTGGGCGGCATCGATGCCGAGACCGGCTTCGATACGCAGCTGGCGTCGTATTGCCTCGACCCCGCCCGCCGCGATCGATCGCTTTTTTCGCTCGGACCGGACCGACTCGGCGTCGAACTCACGAGCAAAGACGAAGTGACGGGAACCGGTAGATCCCGGGTGGGCATCGAGGAAGTCGAGCCGGCCGATGCGCTGACCTGGGCCGGTCCCCGGGCGGCCCTGCTGCTGCAGCTCGCCGAGGTCGATGAGGAGGAACTCGAGCGCGTGGGGATGCGGACGCTTCTACACGACGTCGAGATCCCCTTGATCCCCGTCCTCGCGAGCATGGAGCGCGCCGGCATCGCCATCGACCTCCCCTTCTTTGCGGAGCTTCGAGAGCGATTGCGTGTGGACATCGGTGCGGTCGCCGAGGAGATCCACAAACTCGCCGGAGAGGAGGTGAATCTCCGCTCCGTCCCGCAGATGAGAGAGCTTCTGTTCCAGAAACTAGAGCTGCCGATCCTCAAAAAGACCAAGACCGGGCCCTCAACCGACGAAACCGTCCTCGAGCAGCTGGCCGAGATGGGTCACATGGTGCCGCGCCTGATCCTGGAGTACC
Source organism: Gemmatimonadota bacterium (assembly GCA_029262175.1). GTDB lineage: Bacteria > Gemmatimonadota > Gemmatimonadetes > Palauibacterales > Palauibacteraceae > Palauibacter. The sequence continues at coordinate 2,817 of JAJCZV010000108.1, read as the reverse complement.
GTGAGCTCGACAAGCTCGATGGCACCTACGTCAGCGTGCTCCCAAAGCTCGTCGACGCGGAGAACCGGCTGCACACCCGGTTCAACCAGACCGTCGCCGCGACCGGCCGCCTCTCTTCGTCCGACCCCAACCTCCAGAACATCCCCATCCGCAGAGAGCTCGGTCGCGAGATCCGAAAGGGGTTTGTCGCCGCGCCAGGCCACATCCTCATCGGCGCCGACTACTCGCAGGTCGAACTCCGCGTGATGGCGCACCTCTCCGGCGACGAGGCGTTCGTCGCGGCGTTCCGCGCGAACCGGGACATCCACAGAGAGACGGCGGCTCGAATCTTCGGCGTGGAGCCGGAGGTCGTCGTCCCTTCGATGCGCGAGCAAGCGAAGACGATCAACTTCGCGACGATCTACGGTCAGGGTCCGATCGCGCTCGCTCGCCAGCTCGCGATCTCTCGCGAAAAAGCCAAGGCATTTATCGAAGGATACTTCGAGCGCTTCTCGGGTGTCGCGACGTATCTCGAAGAGATGAAGGAGATGGCGCGGAGCCAAGGATACGTGGAGACGCTGATCGGTCGGCGGCGATACATCCCGGAAATCCGTTCGAAGAACCCTGGAATCCGAGGATACGGCGAACGCACGGCGACCAACTCCCCGATTCAGGGCACCGCCGCCGACATCATCAAACTCTCGATGATCCACCTCCACAACCGTCTCGAGGATACGAAGGCTCGGATGCTCTTACAGGTACATGATGAACTGCTTTTTGAAGCGCCCGAGGACTCGGTCGAGGACACCAGTAGGATGGTTCGCGAGGAGATGGAAGGAGCCATCGAGCTCGACGTTCCGTTGAGGGTCGATCTCGGCACGGGTCGAAGCTGGTACGACTGCAAATTCGCGAAGCAAGACTAGACCAGGGGGACCCGAATGAAGCCGTCCCTCCCAGAGGGCTTCGAGTCGTTTGCGGACGAGGTCCAGGCCGAGGTCGAAAGCATCGAAGGCTACCTGTCTCCAAAGGAGATTCGGTTCCTCGCACTGATCGGCGCGGCTCCCACGGCATCGGGAGACGTTCTCGAGATCGGCAGCTTCAAAGGGAAATCGACCGTGATTCTGGCGCGGGCCGCGGCACGAGCCGGACAAGACCGGATTTTTGCGGTGGACCCGATGGCCCCGACCCGAGTCTCTGATCCGCGCGGCTCCGTCTCCAAGGCCGACGGTTCTTCGTTCCCGGACTTCCAAAGAAACCTCGAAGATCGGGGACTTCGCGAGCACGTGGAATTCGCGCGCTGTGATTCGGGCGAACTCGCGATGACCTGGGATCGGCCGCTCCGCCTCCTGTGGATCGACGGCGACCACACGTACCGGGGCGCGAAGACAGACTTCGACGGCTTTGCGCCCTACCTCGCGGACGGCGCGATCATCGCGCTACACGACGTACTGCACGCGTGCGAAGGGGGCGTCCGCGTCTTCATGGAGGACATCCTGCTTTCGCCGAACTTCGGACCCTGTGGTCTCGTCGGTTCGATCGCGTGGGCCCAGTTCCGCACCGACGAAACGGCCACGGCCGCGCACAGAGCCACGAAACTCCGTCTGTATCGGGGTCTGAGTCGGTTGATTCCGTTCGTCGCGCTCGGTGGACAGAAGGCCCCGATCGACCAACACAAGTACAAGCTCGCCCGGTCGAGAATCCCGCACGGCAGGGTCGATCCAGAGTCGTGGGTCAAGGCGGTCCGTTAGGGACGTCTCGGCTCCGGTCGCGTCGCAGCGTAGATTTCTCCCGCCACGCACAGATCGCAGGTGACCAGCCGCAAAGGACGTCCACGATGCTTCGAACCAGCCGACGCGAATTCGTAAAGACCTCTGCGAAAGCCGGAGGCGCGCTCGGCGTACTCGGAGCGCTCGGTCCCGTCGCGTGCGCAGGCACGCCCGACGAGGCCGAAGATGGCGGGCCCGGGGGCGGGGCGTCGGTGGAGCCAAAGCGCATCCTCATCCTCGGCGGGACGGGGTTCATCGGGCCTCACCAAGTGAAATATGCGCTCGATCGTGGTCATGAAGTCTCGATCTTTACGCGCGGTCGGACCGAGCCACCCTTCTTCCAAGACTACTTCGATCGCGTCGAGCAGTTGGTAGGCGACCGCAGCGATGACCTCAGCGCGCTGGAAACCGGGGAATGGGACGCCGTCATCGACAATTCCGCCTCGGTGCCACGCTGGGTCGAGCAGTCCGCCGGACTCTTGAAGGATCGGGCCCAGCGCTATCTCTACGCGTCTTCGATCTCGGCCTACGCGAACTTCGACCAGGTCGGCCTGGCGGAGGACTACGAGCTCGCCCGGCTGGAGGATCCGACGGTGGAGGAGGTGACAGGCGCGACCTACGGCGGGATGAAAGCGCTTTGCGAGCACAATGCGCGCGAAGCCTTTGGCGAGAACGCGATCGTCGTTCGGCCGGGCCTCATCATCGGACCGGGAGACCAAACCGATCGCTGGACCTACTGGCCGGTTCGGATCGATCGCGGCGGGGAAGTCCTCGCGCCAAACTCGCCGGCCGATTTCGTACAGAACATCGACGCGCGCGATCTGTCCGAGTGGATGGTGCGGCTCGTCGAGGAACCGGGTCACGGCGGCACGTACAACGGAACCGGCCCCGCTCGTCCGGAGACGTTTGGCGAGATGCTCGAAGGGACGCGTGCCGCGCTCGGCTCCGATGCGTCGTTTACCTGGGTCTCGACCGAGTTCATGGCGGAGCACGAGGTCGCGCCTTGGGGCCACATGACGAACTGGGTGCCGCCCGAATCGGCGATGCTACGAGTATCGATCGATGCGGCGCT
>JAJCZV010000107.1 GCA_029262175.1 Gemmatimonadota bacterium | reverse complement strand
AGAAATGGGCGTTCACGTTTCATGGGAACACGCCAGTAATCTTGCGGCCAGCGAATGCAGGGGTTCCGCGTTCTGCGGCGGTTTTCCACCTAGGAGGCTATACCACAGGTCCTTAGGGATTTCAAGGCCTCCGGGCACGTTCTTGGCAAAATACACGTTGCAAGAACGAATGTCAGACGGGGGTGCGTGTGGATATTGGGGAGAAGAGAAACAACCGAGGGTTTACCCTCATCGAGCTGCTGATCGTGGTGGTCATTATCGGGATTCTGGCCGCCATCGCGATCCCGCAGTTCGCCTCCGTCAAGGAGAAGGGGTTCGACAGCGAAGCGAAGTCGGACGTCCGGAACATGATCGCGACGCAGAACGTCTACTTCGCGGACTTCCAGGCGTACACGAACGCCACGGTCCCGCTGAGTGGTCGCGTGGATCTGAACGGCGATGGAGATCCTGATTTCCAGGCCAGCGGTGGCGTGACCGTCGCGGTGACGGCCTATACCGATGGGATCCAGGTGACGGCCGGCCACCAGAACTCGCCCAACACGTGGTGCATGAACTCGTCTGCGTCGGTGAGCGCGTCGCCCGGGGCCATCGTCAAAGCCGCGAGTTGCTGACCCCCCTAGCCAGCCCGTCTGGCGAGCCCGTCAAGCGAGCCCGTTAGCGAGCCTGTCTAGCGACCGGGTCGCCAGCTCGCTTCGTCGCTTTCGTTCACCGGGCCGATAGACCCCTCGACGGCAGCGAGCAGTTCCTCGGCGCGAAACAGTCTGCCGCGGGCGACCACGTACTCCACGTCGCGCGCGTGTCGGACGTCTTCGAGCGGGTTGCCGCGGACCACAAAGAGATCGGCGACCTTCCCGACCTCGAGGCTTCCGGTTTCGTCGGCCAAGCCCATGGCCCTCGCACCGTTTAACGAAGCGATCCGAAACACCTCGGCCGGAGGGATCCCGGAGCGCGCGAGCGCCAGGATCTCGCGGTGGGCGCCAAATGCCGACCAATACCGCCCCCAACTCGGATGATCCGTCCCGAGCGTCATGAGATCTCGCCCGCCTCCTTCGAAGAACGCCAACGCGTTTCGCCGTTTGATCGGTGACATCTTCTGGAAAGATTCGAGGACTTCCCGCGGCGGGCGGGCTTCGATCCGTTCTCTCACATAGGGCGTCAGAAAACGGAGTTCGTCGGTCCAGTACTCGGTCATCTCGGGATCGTGCGGCCCCCAATACCCGTAGATCGATAGGGTCGCGTCGAAGTTGACCTGCTCGCGGACATAGAGATCGATGATGTCTCGCAACTCCGGGCCATCGAAATCGTCGAACTCCTGAAGCGAGGCGTAGGCGGACCGATCCGCCGGCATCATATCCCCGCCGAGGAAGTGCTCTACGCGATCGATCCCCATGGCGATCGCATCGCGGGGGTTCACGGACCCGCGGAACCCCGAATCCAAGTGACCCGTCACGGTGAGGCCGTGCGAATGGGCCCGTTCGATCAGCGGCTGCAGGTGTTCGGGCCGGATCCCCTTGGCCTTGAAGCCGCGCGCGCCCGTTTCGACCCAATGATCGACTTCCTTGAAGATCGAGTCGGGCGTCATCGCGGTGTCGTCCCACCCGCGTCGCCACGAGCCGAAGTACGGTCCCGAGTTCAACAGCCGAGGACCGGGCCGCTCGCCGGCATCGATCGCAATGCGTAGCTGTCGCATCTTCTCCGGATCCATCTCGCCGGCCGGGAACGTCGTCGTCACACCGTTGGCCAGAAACAGGGAGGGGTACGCGACCGTCTCGTCGACCCGTCCTTCGCCAAACAGATCGACGGCATAGTGCGCATGCAGGTCGATCAGGCCGGGCAGGACGGTCCATTCATCGGGGATGCGAACGACCTCGCTCCAATCGGGATCCTCCGCCTCGCCCATCGCGACGATGCGGTCACCTTCGATCCGAATCCCGGTGTTCGCCTCCAGGGCGCCCGAGTCCAAATCGAGCCAACGACCGCCCACGATCTGGACCCGGTCGGCGTTCGCTTCCGACCCGGTTTGTGCAGCCGGAGCGCACGAGGTGAAAGAGCACAGCACGAGAGCCTGGGCCGTTAACGACGCCTGTCGAAGTTTGTCCATGGGTCCAAAAGTATCCGACTTCCTACCATTTTGCGTATCCACCCGGCAGACGAGGCCGGGCTTCGAGTGCCTCTGCCCGGTGCCCCTGGCGCCCGAGCCTCTCGATCCTGTTACTGTGGATTCTCTCGACTGAGGTCGACCCCTCCACAGATGGGAGCTCGCGCTGCAAACGACTGGTGTCGCAACCCTAGGACCCGGGGCCGCGCCCCGGAAGCGACTCCACCCGGCCGCTGTCGTCACGCTCATCGCCGTGTCGCATGGGACGATCGATGCGTATGCGGTGTTCCTGCACCCGCTACTGCCGCGAATCATGGACAAGATGAATCTGTCCATCGCGTTGGCTGCGGTGTTGGCGACGGTCGTTTCGCTCGCGACCTCGCTGCCGCAGCCAGCGCTCGGCTATCTGGCGGATCGGTTTGGACGGCGCGCGTTCTTGGCTGCCGGTCCCATCGTGGCGGGGGTCTTTCTCTCTCTTATCGGCGCGGCGCCGACGTTCTGGATCCTGCTCGTTCTTCTCACGCTCGGCGGGATCGGTTCGGCCGGATTCCACCCACCTGGTGCCTCCCTCGTGGCCAGGGCCGCAGACGGGCGAGGCAGTGGTCTGCGTCTGTCGATTTTTTCGTTTGGCGGCGCGGCGGGCTTTTCGATCGGACCCATCATCGCGGTGGCGTTGGTGGGGGCCCGCGGTCTGGAGGGGTTGTGGGTGGCCATGATCCCGGGGATCGTCTTGGGCGCCGTGCTCTGGCTCGTCATGGGCGGACAGCCGGCGGCCAGGGCTCGGAGCAAACCGCCGTCGCCGATCGAGGTCCTCCGTCTTCTGCGTGGGCCACTGGGATTGGTGTTCGGCATCTCCGCCGTCGGCGCGTTTGCCCAACGCACATTTCTCACGTTCGTCCCGATCATCGCCAACGAGGCCGGGGTCAGTGAAGCGCGCGGCGCGGCGATGCTCAGCATCTATCTCGGCGCTCAGGCTTTCGGCACGCTGACGTCCGGCTTTCTCACCGACCGGCTCAACCGCCAACACATTCTGATCGTGGCCAGCGCCCTCGCCGTGCCCGTCCACATTTTGGCCGTCGTCCTGGCTCCGGCCAGTTCGCTCGCCATCGTGGCGGCGATCTGCGCGGGCTTTCTCAACATGGCCTTGCTGCCGCCCGTCGTCGTCATGGCGCAAGAGATGGTGCCGGCGGGTACGGCGACGAGTTCGGGCCTCGTGATGGGGTTCGCCTGGGCCATGGGAACGATGTTGCTTCCGCTCAGCGGACTGTTGGCGGATTCGTTCGGATCTGTCGTAGTCGCGGGGTGGTCCATGCCGGTTCTGGTGTTCGCGACGTTGTTTGCGCTTCACCCCGCACTAAAGCCGTATCGGTACGCCCAAGACTGACGGAGAACGCCATGCATCGTCGTACACGCCATCTACTCGCCGCCTCGGTCCTGTGGTTCGCTGCCTGCAGCGAAGGGCCACCGGCGGAGCCGGCCGATCTCGTCTTGGTCAACGGACGCGTCATCACGATGGATGACGCCAATCCGGCCGCTGAAGCCGTCGCGGTGCGCGGCGAACGCATCGTGGCCGTGGGTTCGACGGCAGAGATCGAGGCGCGGGTCGGTGCCGAGACACGGCGAGTGGACTTGGCGGGTAAGGCGGTCACGCCCGGTTTGCTCGACGCACACGTTCACTTCGCCGATGGTGGAGCGAACCGGATCTATCAACTCGATCTCAGCTATCCGGGGGTCGCCAGCATCCTGGACGTTCGCGGAGCCGTCGCCGAACAGGTCGGACGTCTCCAAGACGGCGAGTGGGTCCGCGGCGGCGGGTGGGATGAAGGCAAGCTAGAGGAGCTGCGATACATCTACGCCACCGATCTCGATGAGATCTCGGGCGGCCACCCGGTCTGGCTGCAACACACGATGGGTCACTATGGCGTGGCCAACTCGCTTGCGCTCGAGATGGCTGGCATCACGAGCGAGACGCCCGACCCGCCGAGCGGAACCATCGACCGGTACCCCGATGGGACGCCCACCGGAGTCCTGAAGGAGTCCGCCCAGGGACTCGTATCTCGGTTGATCCCGCGACTCGATCCTGAACAGCGGCGCAACGGAATCCGGGGTCTCGCCGATGAGTTCAACGCCGAGTGCATGACCGGCGGCAAGGACCCGGGCATCAACGCCCGAACCTGGGAGGCGTATCGCGACGTGCAAGCAGACGGAGATCTGTCTGTGCGGATCTTCGCGCTTTGGAGCTCGCTGGACGGCACACTGGACGAGGTGCGCGCCTACGCCGACAGTCTCGCCGTCTTTACCCGCCCCTACGAGACGACCGGCGATGATCACCTGATCGCGGGCGGCGTCAAGCTCTATATCGACGGAAGCGGTGGTGCGCGCACGGCGTGGCTGTACGAGGACTGGAACCGCGAGCAGACCGAGGTCGACGAAGGGAACCGCGGGTATCCCACCATGGACCCCGACATTCTGCGCCAACGCTTTCGCGCGTATCACGACGCCGGTCTCCATGTCAGCGTTCATTCGATCGGAGACCGAGCCATCGACTGGACGGTCGACAGCTTCGTCGAGGCGATCGAGGCGACCCCGACGCGAGGACTCCGCCACGGGATCATCCATTCGAACATTCCCACCGATCGAGCACTGGATGTGATGGCCGAGCTTCAGCGCGAGTGGCAGGCGGGCTATCCCGAGCCATCGCCGACGTTCACGTGGTGGATCGGCGATACCTACGCCGGAAACTTCGGACCGGAACGCGCCAAGCGCCTCAATCCGTTCGCGTCCTATCTGGAGCGCGGGATGATTTGGGCCAGCGGCTCGGACTACTACGTGACGCCGTTCCCGGCGCGCTATGGCGTGTGGGCCTCCGTCGCTCGGCAGCCCGCACTGGGCGTCTACGGAGATCAGCCCTACGGGACCGATGAATCGGTCGACGTGGAGACCGCGTTGCGATCGTTTACGCTGTGGGGCGCGCACCAGATGTTCATGGAGGACAAGATCGGTTCGATCGAAGTCGGCAAGTACGCGGACCTGGCGGTGTGGGATCGGGATCCGCTCACCTCGCCCACGATCGAGCTGCGCGACATGTCCTGCGAAATGACCGTGTTCAACGGAGAAGTCGTCTTCGATCGCGCGGAAGCGGGCGCGGACTGACGCACACGACCGGGGCGCCTAGGAGCCTGGACCATGAGCCAGCCCGTTAGCTCGAGGTCGAGCCGTAGCGCCGAGTTCGATGCGGTCGACTGGCAGCGCTGGACGCCCGCGCTCGATGCGACGCTGTTGTTTGTCGTCGTGGGCGACCAGATGCTCATGATCGAAAAGAAGCGCGGCCTCGGGGCAGGGAAGATCAACGCGGCGGGCGGAAAAGTGGACCCCGGCGAGACCCCGCTTCAGGCTGCGCAGCGCGAGTTCGAAGAAGAACTCATCGCGCGACCCCTCGAACCTCGAAAACTCGGAGAGATCGCGTTCGAGGTCTTGGACGGACCGTCGATTCGCATTCACGTGTTTCGATCCGACGAGATTCGTGGCGAGCCGCAAGAGACCGAAGAAGCCATTCCGGTGTGGGCACCGCTGGACGACCTGCCGTTCGATCGCATGTGGGCCGATGATCGCTACTGGCTACCGCTTCTCGTAGAAGACCGCCCGTTCCGCGTTCGGACGGTCTTCCGGGGAGATGCGCTCCTCGGCTACGAAGTGATCGAACTCGACGACCCGCCAGCCTGACCTTTTGCCGGCCTGATTGCCCGGACCGGCAATCGGTCGAACATTGTCCCATCCCCTCGCCAAAACCGCAGGAGCTCTGATGAACTCGCACCCGTCGCATAAGCGCCGACCTCGCCGAGGCGCCGCTCTTCTATTCTTCGCCACGCTCGCCCTCTCGGGCCCGCTCGCCGCGCAGGAAGCGCCGAGCCTCCTGGGCTTTGCCGCTCCAAACGCGGCCCGACAGCTCGACGCCGAGGCGCGCCTGGATGCGATGGTCGATCCGGCGAACCTGGAGTCGTGGATGAGGCGGATGACGGAGAAGCCCTTCTTCGTGGGGTCGCCGCACAACTACGACAACGCGATGTGGGTGGCCGATCAGTTTCGGTCGTGGGGATACCAAGTCGAGATCGCCGAGTACGAGATCCTCTTCCCGACGCCAAAGATCCGTCACGTCGAGATGATTGCGCCCGAGAGTTACGTGGCCACGCTCGAGGAGCCAGTCCTCTCTCAAGACGGCACGTCTGGCGTGGACGGGCAGCTCCCCACGTACAATGCGTATTCGGCCGACGGCGACGTCACGGCCGAGCTCGTCTACGTCAATCAGGGCATCCCGCGCGACTACGAAGAGCTCGAGCGACGCGGGATCGATGTGCGCGGCAAGATCGTCATCGCGCGCTATGGAGGGTCGTGGCGCGGAATCAAGCCAAAGGTCGCGTACGAACACGGGGCCATCGGCGCGATCATCTACTCGGACCCGCGGGACGATGGCTATTTCCAGGGTGACGCCTATCCGGATGGTCCTTACCGAGCGGAATTCGGAGTGCAGCGCGGCGCCGTGCAAGACATGCCCCTGTACCCCGGCGATCCACTTACGCCTGGGGTCGGCGCGACCGCCGACGCCGAGCGCATGACACCCGAAGAGTCGCCGACGGTGATGAAGATCCCCGTGCTTCCGCTGTCGTGGGGCGACGCTCTGCCGTTGCTCAAAGCGCTCGAGGGACCCGTCGCGCCGGCTTCGTGGCGTGGTGCGCTCCCGATCACGTATCACATCGGCCCCGGTCCGACCCAGGTTCGCATCCATCTCGAATTCAACTGGGATCTCGAGACCGCATACAACGTCATCGCGACGTTGCCTGGCGAGGAGTATCCCGACGAGTGGGTGATCCGCGGCAACCATCGAGACGGGTGGGCGATGGGTGCGGCCGATCCCATCAGCGGTCATGTCCCGATGATGGAGGAGGCGCGCGCGATCGGTGAGCTCGCCAAGGCGGGGATCAGACCAAAGCGCACGATCATCTTCGCGTCTTGGGATGCCGAAGAGCCCGGCTTGATCGGCTCGACCGAATGGGTGGAGCACCACGCCGCCGAGCTCAGCGAGAAGACCGTGGCCTACATCAATACCGATGGAAGCGGCCGCGGCTTCTTGGGTATGGGCGGCTCGCACACGCTCGAAAGCTTTATCAACGAAGTCGCTCGTTCCGTAGAAGATCCTCAAACCGGAGTCTCCGTTTGGGAGCGGCTCCACGCCGCGCAGTCGGTCGGTGGGGGACGCGAGCCGGGCGACAAGTCCGACATCAAGATCAGTCCGCTCGGGTCGGGTTCCGACTACACGCCCTTCCTGCAGCACATGGGCATCGCGTCGCTCAACCTCGGATTCGGGGGAGAGAGTGGCGGAGGCTCCTATCACTCTCAGTACGATTCGTTCGATCACTTCACGCGGTTCGGTGACCCCGGTTTTCAGTACGGCGCGGCGCTCGCGAAGGTCACCGCTCGCACGACCCTCCGTCTGGCAAATGCGGACGTGCTTCCATTCCAGTTTTCGCCGCTGGTCAGCAACATCAAGACCTATCGCGATGAAGTTATGGCGTTGCTAGAAGAGAAGAGAAACGAGATCTCCCGGACGAACGCCCTCGTCGCCTCGAACGCATATGTCCTCGCGGCGGACCCCACGCAGACGTACGTACCGCCCCCGTCGGAGGAAGAGGTGCCGTTCATCAACTTCGCACCCATCCAGAACGCCATAACGCGGCTGGAGCAAAGCGCCCGTGCGTACGACAAGGCTTACGCGGCCGCGTTTGCCGAGCACGCGAAGATGACCGGATCGGAGTATGCCGCGATGATGACGCCCGACCACCGCACGGCCCTCGGTCGAGTGAATGCGGCACTGGTCGCGACCGAACGATCGATGACGAGAGAAGCCGGCCTCCCGCGTCGACCCTGGTTCCGGCACCAGATCTACGCCCCCGGTTTCTACACCGGCTATGGAGTGAAGACGTTGCCGGGGGTTCGAGAAGCCATTGAAGAGGGCGATTGGGCACAAGCTTCTGAACAGGCCGAGCACATCGCAGCCACGCTCGAGGGACTGGCCCGCGCGATCGATTCCGCTACCGGGATGCTGGGAGGCTAGGGGTCTAGGGGTCTCCCAGCTCGTAAGTCGCGGCGCCGCCTGAACCTGGGGGCGGATCCGCGCACGCACATTGCAGGCTACAGGTAACCGCGAGAGTCGCTGCGGGCTCTCGCGGCGACTTCCAGCATGCGAGCCTGCAAGATGAACCGTCGATTTTTCCTCGCTGTATCGGCACTTCTGTTGTGTAGTCCACTCACGCCCGGTGTGGTCCACGCGCAAACGATGACGGAGATGTCTCGTACCGTGGTGGAAAAAGATTTCACAACGCCATGGGCTGCTGTGGAAACGATGATCCGCGCCGCGAAGGCCGAAGACGTCGAGACGCTGCAGCTCTGTTTCGGACCCCGCGCCGACGAAGCCTTCGTCCCCTATCGCGATGCGACCGCCACCCCCCGTCAACTCGACGCGCTGTCCGAGTGGGCGTGGGAAGCCCACGTGATCGAGGTCGAGATGGACGGGAGTCGAGACGCAACCGTCCACGTTCGATTCCCGCCCGAGGATCGACCCTGGCCGATGAAAGTGGTCCGTACGGAGGGCGGTTGGAAGGTGAGCGGACGCTGATCTGGCGCCGTTCGCCGCTCCGAACTGGTCTATATCTGGCGAACCGTCGAGCTTGTAGTCAGAACGAGTTCGTGGAACGAGGCGCGGTTCTGCTAGTTGGTTGCGGTGTCGCGTCGATTGACCGACTTCTCCAGCCGACTTCAGACGACGGGACCATGCAGACATACGCCACCTCCCTGGGCATTTCGCAGCGATTCGTGCCTGGCCGACGCCTCCTGCAGGCGGCCTGGTTGACCTTCTTCTTCTGCGCTTTGTTGCCGACGACGGCCCGTGCTCAGGCGGGCGCCACGATCGCCGGTCGCGCCGTGGACGACTCCGACAGCCGTCCGATCGGCGTGGCTACCGCAATCGTCGAGAACGCCGATTCCGGCGAGGCGCTTTCGGGGGTCATCGCCGACGAGGACGGCCGCTTCCTCATCGCGGGCGTGCTCCCGGGCCGATATACCCTTCGGATATCGTTCCCCGGGTACCGACCTGCGGAAGCCACCGTGCTGGTCTCCGAGCTCAACCCATCCTACGACGTCGGCGAAATCCGCCTCGCCCGGCTGGTGAGCGTAGCGGAGATCACGGTGACGGCAGATGCGATCCGAACGGCGGGTATCGACACACAGGTGTACCGCATCGATGAAGGCGCGACGCAGTCGACCGGATCTCTGCTCGATGCGATGAGAAACCTCCCGGGCGTTACGGTCGACCAGGAGGGAAGGGTCTCGCTACGTGGCAGCGATCAGGTCGCGATCCTGATCGACGGCAGACAGTCGAGCCTCACCGGGTTCGGCAGTCAGCGTGGTCTCGACAACGTGTCAGCGGCGAACGTGGAAGCGATCGAGATCATCAACAACCCGTCGGCGAGTTTCGACGCGGCCGGCATGGCCGGCATCATCAACATCATCTACAAGCGGGACCGTCAGATGGGTCTGTCTGGCGACGCGGGGCTGTCCCTGGGCGTGGGTCAGTTTACGAGACAGCGACCGGACCTCCCTACGGAACTGGGCAGCTTCACCACAAACCAAAAGGTCACCCCCAGCCTGAGCCTGAACTACAACACCGCGAAGGTGCGGGCTTTCGTGCAGGGGGAAGTTCTGTTCCAGGACGACCTGCCCAACAACGAGTTCACGACCCGATTCTATGACGATGGTCGCATCATCGAATCGCAGGTGCCGGAGAACCGCGAGCAGACACACACCATCGTCAGACTGGGTTCCGACTTCCTGTTTGACGACGCGAACATACTCACCGTTTCGGGGATCTACGATTTCGAGACGCATACCGACCGAGCGCAGGTCCCCTTCATTCTTCAGTCGACGGGCGAACGCGAACGATTCTGGTTCTGGCGCGAGAAAGAGGATACGGGGTTCGCCAACGCAAACCTCAATTGGAGACATCAGTTCAGCACGCCGGGTCACCAGGTCGACGTCAATCTTCAGTACACCCGCGGCTGGGAAGATGAATCGTACTTCCTCAACGAAGTCTCGAGTGTCCGGGAAGGGATGGACATGACGCGACTCGAGGCAGAGGAAAACACGCTGCCCCTGAGTATCGACTACACGCGACCCTTGGCGAGCGGACGGCTGGAACTGGGCGCAAAGGTGCAGAAACGCTGGATCCCCATCACCTACACGGTGAACCGGGGTGTCCAGAGCGTGATCTTCCCGGGGCTGGGCGATTTCTCGGATTGGGACGAAGACATCATCGCGCTCTACGGCAATCTGGTGCGCGTGACGGACGCCTATACGCTGGAAGCGGGCCTCCGCGTCGAGCAAACCGACGTGGCCTACACGATTCCGGAAGAGAACATCTACTACGAGGGTAGCGACAAGTACGACTACCTCGAGTTCTTTCCAAACGTCAAACTGAGCGTCGCTCTCGGCGACGCGAATCGGTTGGTCGCCGCGTACAACCGTCGAATCGATCGGCCCGGCGAGCCCGAGCTGCGAATCTTTCCAAAGTACGACGACCCCGAGCTGCTAAAGGTGGGGAATCCGTTCCTCAGACCTCAGCTCACGAACGTGTTCGAGCTCGGGTTCGCGCGCTCGTGGCAGGACGGCTCCGTCAGCTCGACCTTGTACCACCGCGACATCTCCGATGCGTTTCTGCGCGTGCTGGCCATCGACGATTCGAATCCGAACTACGACATCATCAACCGGATCTTCGAGAATGCGGGAAACTCGAAGCAGACCGGCATCGAAGTGATCGTAGACCAACAGCTCGCCTCCGCCTGGCGCGCGTCGGGTAGCGTAAACTGGTTCACTTCAGACATCGAGGCCTTGGAAACGGTTCTGCTCTTCCCCACGCAACGACCTTTCTCGCTGGAGGCGTCGAAAGACGACACGTGGGACTTCACGGTCAACAATCGATTCGCCCTGCCGAGGGGGAGCGAGCTTCAGCTCAGCTTTATCTACTACGCCGGGCGCAACGTGCCTCAGGGCCGCGAGCGCGACCGCTCGTCGCTGGATCTCGCCGCTTCCTGGCCGATCAGAGACGACCGTGCGGAGATCGTGTTTACGTTCACGGATGTCTTGAACGACTTCGCGGTTCAACGCGACATCGATGGGGAAGGTTTCACGGCGCTCTACGAAAACTTCCTGGAGACGCAGGTGGCGACGGTGGGAATGCGGGTGCGGTTCTAGCCGGGGTGAGTCTGCCGAAGGAGCCACACCATCACCGACCCGGTGATCAAGCCGTGGACCGCCCCGAGGCCATTCCATCCCAGCTCTTCCCCGGCGGGAATACCCACGATCCAGCCCACCGTGGAGGCTAGCACCCACCAGCCCGCGCGCGGAACCTGTCGCTTGATGACCAACCACTGCAGGACGCCCGCAGCGGATCCGAACAGACCTGTCCCCGCGATCCAGGCGGCGTCCAGACTCACGGAGTTTATCGCGCCCGATCCGAACACGACGATGCCGGTGACGGCCGCGGCGCCCGCGCTTGCCAGCAGCCAGTGACTGGGCTGGGTCAGATAGCGTCGGAGCAGAAGCCATTGCAGCGCTCCGACCAGGAGCGCGCCCCAGGCGATGCCGAGGTAGCCGGCCCAGAGCACGGGCGGACTCGACTGCAGCGTCTCGATCCCGACGGGCTGGCCGAACCGGGTGAACATCCCCGCGCCCCACCCCCAGGCGCTGCCGATCAACCACCAGAACCATAGGCGCCAGCCCGGACCCCGCTGCGGAGCCAACGCCAAACGCGCCGCGATCATCATAAAGCCGGCGAGTGCGTTGAAGCCGATGTCGCGGACATCGAATATGCGATCCGGCAGCACCGCTTGGATACACTCGTCGACCGTCCCCAACAGTGCTGTGGCCCCCACTGCGATCATCGCAGGCATGGGAACCGAACGACCGTTGCGCGCTCGTTCCAACAGTGCTTGGTGGATGAGTGCGGCGACGATGCCGTACTCGATCAGGTGGGTGCGTTCCGCCGGGTTCTCGATCCTGAGGAACGCGGTCGCGTACACGAGCGCGACGCCGACGGCCACCCCGATTTCGCTCCAGCCCGGCCGCTTCTTCGCCCACTGCCAGATGAAGGCCGCCAGCACCACGCCCAGAACGAGGCCGAACGAGGTGCGAAGCAGATTGCGTTCGCGCAGCGCGTCGACCACCCCTCCGGCCGCGCCGAGCGTCGCGTAGATCGCCACTACCGCGGCGAGCGTCCAGAGCCACAGACGCCGCTCTCGATCGGAGGTGAAGAGAGACACGGGGCTCAGGGCCGCCTTTCCCATGTGGTTCTGCCGCGGATGCTAGCAGCCCCGCGGTTGTCCGCGAGACCGCTAAGCCACACGATCTTGATCATGATCACGCGTGACCAGCCGTCCCCAGGAGTTGTCGCATGACCCTCTACGATCGTTCCGCACGAGCCCGTTTCGCGACGTTCGCTGTCATGGTGTTTGTCGGAGCGTCAGCCCCGCCGAGTCACGCGCAGGATCTCTCGGTCACCAATCCGTGCACGGCGCCCGAAGTTGCGGCGGAAATCGACCAGTTCACGTCAAACTACCCAATCGAGCTCTTGTACGACGGTCTAGCGCCGCTCAAGCAGGCGCCCTCCGTGCAGGTGAAGATCCCCGCCGGGGTGGCCGCGAACCCGTTCGTCTGCTTGGTTTTTGGTGTCTCATTTGTCGAGGCCGACGGCGCCCTTGCGGCACAGAACATCAATTTCCAAGCGGCCTTCGGGCCAGGGCTCACTGCGTTCGACAGGCCACGACACGCCCCGGCCTATCAACAGGCCGCGCGCGAACTCACTCGCGATATGCTCGCTCATGACGTCCTGCCGGTTCGACCGAGGCCTGGTCAGCGGTATGCGATCGCAATTCCCATCTGGAATCCACATCCACTGTACAGCATGCCGGCAGTTCGGGTGGCCGACGGGGGCGGTGGGTCGTCATCTCCCGCGCCGCCGACGCTGGTCGACAGAGGGTTCGCGAACTCGACCCTTGCCGAGCAGGGCGACGGGTTCGTCGTCTACCGGTTAGGCGAGATGGGTCAGCAGTTGTGGTTCGCGGTCGTACGCTCGGTTGGGCGGACCGATGAGATTCTCGACTACACGGGCGAGTACGACGACCAAGCCGGGCAGACGATCTATCGGTACGGTCCAGAGACGGAGCGTCGTTTTCGCGAGCACATCCTTCCGCATGTTTCGCCGAACTTCGCCGGTGGAAGCATCCAAGTATGGCACTACGCGGAGGGCACCCGACTGCGAACGCAGCCGGAACTTGGCTGGGAGTATTCGAACCCCATGCCGCCGAGCGGCCGTTTGGGAGAGGCCGAGAATCCCATCTCAATCGAGTTCTGGAGGGCGCAGCGATCCCTGACCGGGGGGTCGCTCGAGTGGTTCGGAGGGGTTGGCACGTCCTTCAACCCGATCATGACGCGCTCGGCCTGGAACACGATCGCTCAGATCGACAGCGCGCAGGCGGTGTACGCCGGGCTTGAAGACCAGGGTCAGCGCGATCGGACCGATCGGATCGCGCGCGACGCGGTAGAATTCGAGGCGCGACTCGCCCAACTGGCTTCGCAGGAGGATGAAAAGCGAAGGGCCTACGCGAGGGCCGGGCTCGTGTATCGGGACCAGGCCTACTGGGACGCCTTCGTGCAAGGACCGGAGATCCGAGCCGTGTTCGAGGGCAGCTTCCCCGACCCGACAAGAACGTGGGAGTTCGGTCAGATGTACGAACGCACCGCGACGGCGTTTGCGGCGCGCTGCGACTCGCTGATTCCACACCCATCACCTGAACGCAGACGTCTTAGAACTGCGACCGAGCCAGACGGCCGAACAAGCACCAGCGTCGATCAGGTGACGCGGATTCGAAAAGCGTTCTTCGCTCCCTTCGAATGGGAAGACGAGAATGATCCGCGCGCACTCGTGGTATTACCGCGCACGGGCCTCGCATCGATGGGCGGGCAGTATCTCGGCTTTCAAAGGGGTCTTCGCGAGGACTTCGCCATCCTCTATCAGGGTGGATGCAGGAATCCCGTGCTCCGCCAGTTCGAGGAAAACTTGAGGCGTCTCGCGCATCGCCTCCCGTCGCTTCAGGCGGAACAGGCGCCCGAGACGCTCCCGGACCCGCGACACGAGTCGGATATCGCAGGGAAATGCGCAACGTATATCGACGAGTACGGCCTCGAAGTCGGTCGAGAGTGGTGCCCATGCCTCGCCCGCGTGTTTGGGGAGCGCATGACCATCGGGCAGGTTTGGAACGAACTGTTCGACTATCGAACCTTCTTCCGCCGTATCGACACCCCGCCCACAGGCGGACCCTCGGACCCTGGCTGGCGATACTACGAGCCCGCCAACGAGTGCAGAGGCTAGCACTACATCGGCGACTGCACTTGGACGAGTTGAGCGTCAGCGCTCCGGACGGCTTTTAGAACATACCGTTGTCATTGGCCAAGCCCTCCGGAACCACCTGCAGGACATCCCAATGCTCGACGACCTTCCCGGCGTCGTCGAGTCGGAAGATATCGATCCCCGCATAATCCTTGTCACCCGGCCATTCCTGGTGACAGTGCAGGACGACGTAGTTCCCTTCCGCGATGGCGCGTTTGAAGTGGACTCGCTTTCCAGGATACTCCCGCGCCATCCGCTCGAAGTACTCCACAAAAGCGTCCTTGCCGTCTCCAACCTCGGGATTGTGTTGGATGTAGACCTCACCGACGTATCTCTCGATGGCCTCGGCCGGTCTACACTCGTTGAACATGAGGTCGTAGAACGCCTGGACCGTCGTCTTGTTGCGCTCGAGATCACTCATAGGGCGATTCGTTCTCCTCGGCCGAACGACTAGTTGCCACCGCCCGCCCGCGGCCCGTTCGAGGTTACGCGGGGCTGGGCACCGGCGGCCTCGAAGCTGTCTTCCAAGAGGCGTCTCAGATCTGGCAACACCTGAGTCCCTAGACCGGTCGCGGCCAGATCTCGTCTGCCCCTCGGATCGACGGCGAGGTCGTACAGCTCTTCCTGACCGTCCCCGTTCGAAATGTAGTGGAGCGTTCCCTCTACAAGCGCCCACATTTCGCCCCGCTCGCTGGGTCCGGCGGAGAACCCCGCGTTGGGACGCTGGACCACCCGAGACAAGACGGGTTGGAGCGGTGGGTCCGACCCGTTCCAGAAGCGCGACAGCGACTCACCTGCGAACGCGGACGGATCGCCTCCTGCCAACCACAAGATCGTCGCGCCAACGTCACGGAGGGAGACCGGCGAGTCGATGCTCATGGCACCGGTAGCCAGAGGTGGTCCCGCCAGCAGCAGGGGTACGAGAATCAGCTGCGAGTACAGGCTGTTCCCGTGACCCATTAGCCCGTGGTCGCCAAGATGCTCACCGTGGTCCGACGTCACGATGAACACGGTGTTCGCGAGTAGACCGCGCGCTTCTAGTTCGGACATCAGCGTTCCGATGCTGTGATCAATGAGGCGTATCGCGCTGTCGTACGAATCGATCTCGCGCGCTACCGATCCGCGCGCCGGCAGCTCGCCGCCGTTGCCATCGAAGACGAGGCTACGGTTTTCGGTCGTAAAACCCTGAAGGAAATCACGGTGCAGTTCGTACGGCCCATGGGCATCGAAGTAGTTGAGGAAGGCGAAGAAGGGTCCCTCGTCCAATTCATCGAGCCAGCCCAGAAACTCCTCGTTCACCTCTGGAGCGAGCTTCCGATTCGGGGCGTCGCCGAACGCCGTCAGCCGCCTGATCAACCGACGCATCACTACGGAACTCGTGAGCCAGGTCTTGAAGGATCTAGGGTGATCCACGTAGCGGTCGAAGCCTCGCTCGAGCCCAGTACCGCGCCCCGCAACGTCCTTGTTCGCGACGAACCCCCCACGCGCATATCCCTGTTCCTGCAGAGCCTCAGCCACGGTCGGAAGCCCCTCCGACATCCCCTGATTCCATGCGACGCCGGTCGCGTGGGGCCATTGCCCGGTGAACATCGATGCGTGTGTCGGGAGCGTCCACGGCGAAGGGGCGATCGCCCGAGTGAACAAGATTCCCCGTTGCGCCAGTCGATCGAGATTCGGGCTCGTGTCGCGCTCGTATCCTCCCAGACCGAGGCTCTCGCCTCGAACCGTATCCATCACGAGCAACACGATGTTCGGGGCGCCGGCCGCCGCCGGTGTGTCCGCCGCAATCCCTCCACCATAACGGGAGTCCGTTCCATAAATGAACGGAACGACACCGAAGAGGGGCACGCAGAAAGCAAGACGTGTGAGCCCGACCCAAACTCTCGGATACCGATCTAGGAGGCGCGCCAACTGGACGCCGGTGCCGAGCGATACGAGGAGGAGAGGGAACGGGTGCACCCCCAAACGGAGGCTTGCCAAAACGCCCCAAATCCCGAGGGTCGAGCACGTGGCGACGATCACCCGCTGACTGAGCCCGCCCTTCCAGCCACCAGTGAGCACGAAGACAAGAACCCCGATCACCGAGAACAGGGCCGCCAACACCAGTGGGGTCAACCACAACACGTCAGGGTTGCTGAATCGCGTCGAAAACCCGCGCAAGAACGTCCACGTGAGACTCGCCTCGAGGAAGCCGAACAGGAGGCCCAGCGCAGCTGCACCTCTCACGATGTCGCTCAGACCTCTACGAGGCTCCGTCCGAATCAAGCTCGTCAAGACGCGCCCCACGACCGCTCGGAATCGGTATCCCACGATGGCGGCCAGCAGACCGACGGCGATCGCCACGGTCCCGAGTCGCGCCAGACGCTCGGCGGCGTTCAAGTACCCCTCGACCGATTGATACGCCTGCCCCTTGATGAATCGATTCAGGATTCCCCAAGAGGTCCCCGCGTAGGCGGAACGGACGACCTGCGGCAGGACGACGAACGCCCCCAGGAGCCACAGCCCGAACGCTGCGGCCAAGAGGCCGAGTAGGGCCCATGGCGATTTTCGTCCAGTACTCACGGATTCCTCCCGACACGTAGGAACGCAACCAGGCTCGGCGACTCACGCAAGCAGCGCACCTCTATGGCTCGATCTTACCTAACGTATGTGTTTGGGAACTCGCCGACGTCAATACGCTGCTCCCGTTAGAGTTTGGCGGGTATCGCCTCGGAAGGGCTCTTTTTCACGAGGTCGGGCAGGGCGCCCACGAGAGCCTTCGTGTCCGCGAGTCCTCCCGGCATCACGTGCCACGTGGCGACGAACACGGTACCGAACAGCGCCAACGCCGTGACCAAACGGAGCGCGCCGACAGCACTGGCTCTCGACGCTGGTGCTCGGCATCGGGTGTTCGCTGGCGGCGGCGTGGTTGGGAGCCGGGTATTGGGCGCTTCCCATTTAAGTGTTGGTGATGGAGTTGGGGCGAGCCATCGGGCTCTTTGTCCTGAGCGATTGGCGCCCCGGCGCTCGCAACGTTCGAGACGAGGCCGAGGAGTCGCAGCTCCGTAGGTGCGAGGCGTCGTCTTGCGGTCCGGCCGGCGAGGTCAAGCGAGCTCCGAGGTTTGGTACGTCAGCGCTTAGAGCGGGCTGGGAGCATGGGGGCTGCAACTCCCTCTCTCATGGTTCACCTTAGGATGATGACGGGAGATGGCATAGTGGATATCGCATAGTGGATGTCGGGGCATCGGATTCGAGGGGATCGACCACCGCGTGGGCTGTGGGGGTCGTCGTCTTGCTCGCCGCAATCGGCATTTGGAGGTGGCTGGCCTTCGGCGCGCCCAACGGCGGTGATTGGGCCCAGTACATGTCGCACGCTCGGGCGCTCGCGGAAGGGCGGCCCTACGGTGAGATCGGGTATCTCTTTTCGCCCGCCGCATGGATCGTCGGCCCACCCATCTACCCGCCGGGCCTGCCGATCCTATTGGCGCCCGCGATCGCGATCTTCGGGGAGTCGACGCTCGTGCCGAGGCTCTTGATGCATGTCCTGCTCGGCGTCTTTTTGTGGTCGGCCTATCGGTACTTTGCTCGCGACGACGAGCCGGGGCTCGCGTTGGGAATGACGGTGGTTCTCGGCACGGGATTCCTCCTCAGTGACACCGCGAACGTCAGCGGCGCCGATCTTGGTATGTGCGCGTTCATCTGGCTCGTCTTCGTGTTCGCGGATCGAAAAGAGCGGTGGAGCGGTCGGGCGGCCGTGCTCATAGGTGCCATAGGCGTACTGGCGATCTTGTTTCGGATCGCGGCGTTGCCGCTCGTACCTGCCGCCGGCTTGTGGGCTCTGCTCCGGTGGCGACGGGGTGGACTCGCGCCGTGGGTCGTGACGCTGGTTTGGGCCGCGACGCTGGCGTGGGTCCTCATCGTATTCGGTCCGGGTGGTCAGGCGATCCAGGCGTTCAGCATCGTCCCGACTCCCAGCGATCTGATGGCCCCAGAGGGCGGCGCCCGTTTCATGAGCCGTCTCGCAGCGCGTCTCGCGACGTACCGACACGCCATCTCGGAGACGTATCTTTATCCGTTCCCGATCCAGACGGCGAACCACATCTATCACCTGCTGGCCGTGCCGTTCACACTCCTCGGTCTTTGGGGTTGGGTCCGTCCCCGCTGGACCCGGTTCGGCGTTCTATACGGCGCCCTGACCTTGGGCATGTTGATGACGCTGCCGGTCTGGACCGGGCGCTACGCGTGGGTGCTCACTCCGTTTATCTGCTACGGCCTCGTACGTGGGGTCGCCGTGGCAGGACGTCGGTTCGTGGGCTGGCGACCCGCGGCCTCGGTTCGATGGGGCGTAGCCGCCGGACTGACGATCGCGATCCTCGCGGCCTCGAACGTCGCCTTCCAGCCGAGCCGGGCGATCGAGTCCGATGCCGAAGACTGGCGAGCGATGGGTC
>JAJCZV010000106.1 GCA_029262175.1 Gemmatimonadota bacterium | reverse complement strand
GCAGCGTTTCGCCCGGGAAACTTCGATCGTCGCGAAACTCCAGCACCCGCACATTCTTTCACTGATTGATTCCGGGGCTGCCGCCGAGACGTACTACTTCGTGATGCCGCTGGTCGAGGGCGTGACGCTGAGCGAGCGACTGGGTGAAGGTCAGGCCTTCGAGATCGGCGAAGCCACCCGCATCCTCGCTGACTTAGCGGACGCGTTGGCGTACGCTCACGAGAAGGGCGTCGTCCATCGCGACATCAAACCCAGCAACGTCCTTCTAGCCGGCCGACATGCATTGCTCATGGATTTCGGCGTGGCGAAGAACACCCCGGATCCGGATGAGGAGCAGTTGACCGTTGGCATCGCCCTGGGAACCCCGGCCTATATGTCGCCGGAGCAGGCGATGGCACTTCCCAGTATCGACCATCGGGCGGATCTCTATGCGTTGGGGATACTCGGGTACGAACTGCTGACGGGTCGCCCTCCTTTCTCCGGCGGATCACCTCAGGACATTCTCGCGGCTCAGGTCGCACAGCCGCCCGAAGATGTTGGCGCGTTGCGTCCGGATGTCCCCGAACGTCTGGGCGTCGTGATCATGCGGTGTTTGGAGAAGGACCCCGGCGCGCGGTGGCCGGATGCCAACGCGGTCGTCCGCGAGTTGGACGCGCTGATTACCCCGTCGGGAGGAACGACTCCGACGCCCGGACTTCCGGCCCGAGGTTCGCCTCCAATCTGGAGGCGGCCGTGGGTCGGGATAGCGGCCGCGACGCTTACCCTCGTCGGAGCCTTGATCTTCGGACTGGCCGACGGAGGACCGCGTCCGATCACGACGGATCGCGAGCAAATCACTTTCGAGGGCAATGTCGTCGAGTCGGCGATCTCCGCGGATGGGCAGTGGTTGGCGTACGTGGCCTCCAACGGGCCCGACCAGGCTCTTTTTGTTCGTGACCTTCGGTCGCCGACGGCGCTCGAGCTCGACCGCGGCGCATCCATAGCCGGACTTGTTTGGTCGGTGGATGGATCTGAGATCGCCTACGGTTTCGGGGCCCCCGACCCGGTCCTGCGTGCGATGCCGAGGTTGGGAGGCGCGGGCCGAGTGCTCGGACGTGGATACGGGTTGCCCTCTCCCGATCTCAGTCGAGTGGCATTCTTTCAGGAACAGTGGAGCGATGTCAGAATCGTGAGCCAGTCCAGCGGCGACACTGTGCGGTTTGCGCGCCCGGAGTGGGTCACCTTCACGAACCGACTCTCTTGGTCACCGGATTCGAGACACGTCGCGATCGAGGTGAACAACACCGAAGAGGGGGTCCACGCGATCCTCGTAACCTGGGAAGGGGGTTCCTTTGTCGAGGTCGCACGAGATTCCGCCCGGATAACGGAACCCTCCTTTAGCCGGGATGGACGTTTTCTCTACTACCTACGTCAAGCGACGGGCGAGCTTCCTGACTTGATGCGCATCGGGATAGCCGCCGATGGTCGACCACGGGGAGATCCTCAACTCGTCTTCACGGCCTTCGATGGCGGAGCTCGCTCCGAGTTCTATTTCCGTCGAAATCTGAACCGCGTCACGCATACGGTTGGTGGTGATCTGGTCTACGTCCGGACGGACGGCGAATCGAACGTGTGGGCCTTCGAAGTCAGCCCGATACGCGGGGCTGCCGCGGAGCCCCAACAGATCACCACGGGTTCGGCGGTTCACCTGAACGTCCGTGTGTCCCCGGATGGTGAGCGGCTCGCTCTGGTACGCATTACTCGCCTCGGCACGATGATTGGCGTCGTGCCGGCCGGTGGAGGTCCGCTCCAACCGCTGATACCGACGGTGATCTGGGGCGAACCGTCTTGGTCGCCCTCGGGGGACCAACTGGCGACGACCTGGAGCGAGCTCCATGGAGAGATCCAGGTTTCCGTCCACGACTTCGTGTCCGGCACGACCTCCTTGGTGAACACGAACAGCTACGGCGCTGACATGACCTGGGCGGGGACGTACCTCCTCGCACAGGGACCGGGAAATCGAAGGCTGGTCTTGATCGATCCGGAGTCCGGTGAGGATCAAACGCTGGTCTCGGACACGGTAGGATTCAACTTCCGACCGCGTTCGACCCCCGACGGTCGTCAGGTCGCCTACTTCAAGAATTGGAGGAACCGCGGACTGTGGGTTCAGGGAGTGGGAACCGGTGACACGGCCCGCCAGTTGTTAGAAGCGGCGGTCCTTCCGCTTCGATTCGATGCCACCGGCGAGTTTGTGTTCGCGAGTGATGACGGCCGAGTGGAAGACCGTCCTCGGCGGATTCTCAAGATCTCGCTTTCTAGCGGGGAGGTTCAAACAATCATGACATTGCCGGCCGGGTATGTTGCCGAAGACATCACGCCGGACGGCCGACGCGTGTTCGCGACGCGGATCTCCTGGCGCGGAGACGTTTGGCGCCTCACCCCCTCAGGCGAATAGGCCACTCTTGACGGACGCACAGCCCCCCAGCGACGAAGCGAAGACCACGAAGAAGGCTGCCAAGGCTCTGGATGCAGCTCTGCGGGAAGACCTCGGCATCGATGCCAAGGAACTCAAGCAACTCAAGAAAAAGCTCAAGAAAGTCGAAGGCGTCCCTGAACGTGGGATCGAGACGCTATTCCGACTTCTGTCGAAGAATCACTTCACCCTCAAGCGGATGGTGGACGCCAAATCGAGCATCCTCCTTTCGATTAACGCCATCATCATCTCGATCTTCTTGGGTTCGCTGCTTCCGCGGCTGGATGACGACCCCCACTTCCTGCTCCCGTTGGTGTTCTTGATGGTGACGAGCTTTCTGTCGGTCGTGTTCGCCGTCGTATCTTCTCGGCCGGGTCGGTCCGGACGGCGGTCGGCCGTTCAGGCGGGACAGGGCGAAGAGAGCTCGTTGTTCTTCGCGTCGTTCCAGCATCTGAACGAAGAGGAGTTTCGGACACATATTGTGGGTCTAATGGAGGATCGCGCAGCGTTGTACGACAGCCTCATCGAGGACGTGTATTTCCTCGGGCAAGACCTCGCCCACAAGCACAAATTTCTGCGCCTGTCATTCGATTTCTTCACTTGGGGTCTCGGGATCTCGATCGCATTTTTTGTGCTTTGTCATGTGATGTTCGGCTAGCCCACCACAGGTTTCGGCAGCCGGCTGCGGAGCGACTCGCAGGACGGCTGTGAAGCCCGCCCGCAGCAGGATTCAAGGCAGCCCTTTTGCGGCTGGGCGTGTCCTCGAACCCTAGCCTGTTGCGTGGTGTCGGCAGGTGCCTTTGCAACGCGGCCCAATCGAAAGAACCCCCCGATGAAGTCGAAAAGAGTCATCGCTTTGTCCTTGGTGCTCCCTCTAGTACCGATCGTGCTAAGCGGTCAAACCGGATTGCGGATCGTGTTCGAGGATACCGAGGGTCCGCAATTCACCACGGTGGACAAGCGCCACATCGTTGATATCATCACCGAATCGGAGCGGGGTGTGCGTACCTTCTTGCCCACGCTATCTAGCGACATTCAGGTGACCGTAGTGCTCGTCGATCGAGATCTTCGCGGAGTCGGGGGCGTCTCTGGCCGGGCAGACGCACCTGGCAAAGTGCTCGTCGAGATTTCTACCCGCCTCGATGGCGGTATAGCTGAGGCGGTCAACACGGGGCTGTCGCGGACGGTCTTCCATGAATTCCATCACCTCGTCCGAGGCTGGACCATCAGCGAGAACCAGTTCGGGCCGGGCATCGGCACCGCTGCCGTAAACGAGGGCTTGGCGGATGTGTTTGCACAGCACTACACGGGCGTGATCCTCGAGGAGGACGGCTATCCAGACGAAGTGGACGCATGGGTCGCCGAGATCCTCGCGTTACCGACCGACGCGGACTACGGCGAATGGATGTTCGAGCATCCCGATGGCCGTCGGGCGATCGGTTATCACGCGGGCCAGTACATAGTGCACCAGGCGATGGCCAGTTCGGGGAAGACCGTCCTCGAGTTGGGTGAGCTTACGCCCGCTGAGATCCTCAGCCTGGCGGGCTTTTGATGAAGAGGACGTGTACGCCGTGAACTCCACGATTCGGATCTCGTCGGGCCTAGCGATTCACGGTGGCGTCGGCACCCTTCCCGTCGGCGAGATGACGCCCGCGATCGAAGCCGCATATCGAGCCACGCTGGCTGAGTCACTGGTCGCCGGGCACGGCGTACTCGAGCGCGGGGGCAGCGCCGTCGAGATCGTGGTGGCCGCGATTCAGGTCATGGAGGACTCTCCGCTATTCAACGCGGGCTGCGGATCGAACTTCGATGAGCGCGGCGTCATCACCATGGACGCATCGATCATGGACGGTTCGATCCTAGATGCGGGGGCGGTAGCCGACGTGACCGGGATACGGTCTCCGGTCGGGTTGGCGCAGCTCCTGATGGAGCGCTCCGAGCACGTCCTCCTCGTCGGCAAAGGGGCGGAGGCGTTTGCGCGAAAACAGGGCATGGAGGAAACGGACGCGTCCTTTTTCCACACCGATCGCCGCTGGGCGGAGATGCAGCGGGCGAAGGGGCGAGTCGGTGGCCGGCCCAACGTGCTGGGCGATGATCCCGCCGAGAAGTCCGGGACGGTCGGCGCGGTAGCGTTAGATGGAGAGGGACGACTGGCCGCGGCGACGTCGACCGGCGGCATGGCGAACAAGACCTGGGGACGGGTCGGGGACTCCCCCATCATCGGGGCCGGAACGTATGCGTCCACTCTTTGCGCGGTCTCCTGCACCGGCTGGGGCGAATACTTTATTCGGAACGCGGCGGCGTTCGACGTCCATGCTCGAATGGCCCATGGAGGCGCTACCCTGGCGGAGGCCGTGAGGGGCGTCGTGTTCGACACGCTCCACGCTCAGGTGCCCGGATCCGGCGGGCTGGTTTCGCTCGATGGAGACGGTCGCGTCGAGTTCTGCTTCAACACGCCAGGGATGTACCGGGGCTGGACCGACGCCGACGGCCAACCCCATGTGGACATTTACGCCGACACGTGACACGCCGGCCTTGCCTCCGAGTCGACCCACAAGGAGGATGAAAGTCGCGATCAACGACGACGCGATTCGGTTCCCAGTGTCCTCCCCGAGCTTGAGAGACCGGTTACATGTGCACTCAAACGGCCCGCGCCACCTATTCGACGATCCTTTCCCTCGCGGTCCTGGCTGGCGTTGCCGCCTGTGGTGGTGAAGCGGTGCCCGTGCCGGAGGTCGAGTCTGAGGGCACCCTGGTCGAACGCGCCCGGGAGATCCACGACCGAGTGATCACGCTCGACACCCACGACGACATCAACCCGAACAACTTTACGCCGGAACAGAACTACTCGATGGACCTGCCCAATCAGGTGACGTTGCCCAAGATGGAGGCAGGCGGGCTCGATGTGGCATGGTTCATCGTATACGTCGGACAGGGCGAGCTGACGCGCGCTGGGTTCGCGGATGCAAATGCACAAGCCATCGAGAAGTTCGACGCGATCCACCGATTGACCGAGGAACTCGCACCCGACCGCATCGAGCTCGCCCTCACCTCCGCTGACGTCCGGCGCATCGCGGCCTCCGGCAAGAAGGTCGCTATGATCGGGATCGAGAACGCCTACCAGGTTGGGGATGATCTCGACAACATTCGCGACTTCGCCGAGCGCGGCGGGCGTTACATGTCGCTGGCGCACAACGGACACAGCCAATTCTCGGACTCGAATACCGGCGAACGCGATGACGTCTGGTTGCACAATGGTTTGAGCGACCTCGGTCGACAGGCGATCGCGGAGATGAACAAATGGGGCATCATGATCGACATCTCTCATCCGTCGAAGCCGGCGATCATGGAGATGTTCGAGCTCACACGCGCCCCGATCATCGCCTCACACTCCGCCGCACGCGCGAAGTACGATCACAGCCGAAACCTCGATGACGAGCAGCTACTGGCACTCAAACAGAACGGCGGCGTTGTGCAGACCGTCGCATTTCGTTCCTACTTGGACGGCGACAAACATCGCGCCTGGCAGGAGGCTTCGAACGCCGTCCTCGCATCCGTGGCTGCGGAAATGGGATTCGAGATGGCGGACGGCTTCGCAGCCATTCGGGCGATGGACGATGCGGAACGGGAAGCGTATATGGAGGGACTGGCCGAGGTGCGGGCCGCAGCCGAACCGCGGCTTGCCGCGCAGGTCGAAGCCGATCCGGTCGACGTGGCCGACTTCGTCGATCACATCGACTATCTGGTCGAGTTGATCGGACTCGAGCACGTCGGGATCAGCTCGGACTTCGATGGGGGCGGCGGCGTGACCGGTTGGGACGATGCGTCGGAGACCTTCAACGTGACCCTGGAGCTGGTTCGCCGCGGATACACCGAAGATGAGATCGGGATGCTGTGGAGCGGCAACCTTCTTCGCGTGCTCGACGAGGTGCAACAGGTGGCCGCGGAGATCCAAGCGGAGGGGTGACCTCTCGACGGATCAGTAGCGAAATGCGTATTGGAATTTGATCAGGAGCTGGTTCGAGGTCAGCTCCCAACGGTCGGTCAAATCCTGGATATTGTGGTTGTAGATGACGAACAGATCTCCGAGCGGATCGAAGGTCCAGCGGAGCCGAGTGTTCGCTCCGATCTCTCGGCTCTCGTTGTCGTACTGGATGAAGCTTGCCAGCTCGAGATCGGGTGACAGATTGAGCCTGACGCGGCCCCGTAGGAGTTCTTGCTTGAAGGGTCCGGCGGAGAGACGACCGGTGTTTCGGATCAAACCGAGCTCGAAGGTCGCGATCGGGGCGGGGTTGATGTTCACCCGGACGTCCAACTGTTCGAGCGAGCCATCGTAGAACGGACCGAACCATAGGGTGGCGCGAGGACTGATCTTGGCGCTCGGGGGCAGACCGCCTTCGACTCGGTACCGAACCCAGTGATAAGACCCCGGTTGGATCTCGACTCCATCGGCGATCCCGAAGGCTTCGACTAAACGCTCGCCTTCTGGAACGACGTTGAATTCTAGACGTTGTCCTCCCTCGAAGTGCCAGTTGAGCGGCGCGGTGAAGACGCGATAGCTCTCCCATTTGCCATCGAGGTCGAACACGACCGAGGGGAAAAGCTCGTTTCGGATGATCCGGAGCCACGACCAACTCGGCCTGAGATCCCATTTGGCGCCGGCCTCGAATCGGTAGATCCCGCGACGAGGAACGAAGCCCATGGAGGGATCGAAGCCATCACCGATGCGCTGGAATGTAAACTTCAGATCCCAGGTATCGTTTGGATAGTCGATCTTGGCGCCGAAGGCGGTTCGGTCCCCGGTCAGACCGGCACGACCGGTGACGAGGCCCCACCCGCCAAACAGGAAGTTCTTGTCCCCGGAGAACCGCGATGTCTGGAAGGTGAAGTCGGTACCGAACAAATAGCTGTCGGTTCGCCCTTCGGGGTCGCCGAACGTGGCGATGATGCCTGCGGTCGACTCCTCGAGCACATTCTGTTTGACGCGAAACGTGCCCATGGTCGTTCCGTTCACGAGGCCGTCGACCGACCCCGTTCGCGTAACGAGACCGCCGAAGTTCGTGTTTCCGATCCGTCCGCTGAGCTTCCCGCCCGCCTGCAGCGGCACCTCCTCGCCTCCGAGAAGTCCCACGCGACGTGAAAAGAAAGGGATGATGTCCGGGCGGCCGAAGTTGGTTTCCAGCCCGATCCCGAAGTCGTAAATGTCCGCGTTCTCGAGGAAAAACGTTCGTTTCTCCGGAAAGAACAAGGAGAAGCGGGTCAGATTGGTCTGTCGTGTGTCGACCTCGGTTTCGGCGAAGTCGGTGTTGACGGTCGCGATCAGGTTCACGTTCGAACCCAGACGCTGAGAGATGTCCAGGCTCGGTTCGAGCTTGCCGTCCCGACTCGCATCCAGGGTCGGCTTCTCGAATCCGCCAAGCACGGACGGCCTCACGGTGAGTCCGAGGCCCGTGCTGAACCGGGGCAGGCCCGTCAAACGACCCGCGCGGCTCGTTTGCGTGATCTTTGCGTCGCGAATCGGGCTGGCCCAGCGACTCATCTCTTGGCCGCGCTCGCGACGCCGCTCGATGTTGAATCCCCACTCACGCAGCCCTCCGCCGTAGGCGAGGCTTTGTAGCGGAATACGGATCTCGGCCGACCACCCCGCGTCGGTGCGAGTGGTCTTCGCCTCCCAGACCCCGTCCCAGCGCGCGTCTTCTCCTTCTCCGCGACGCGCCACCAGCGCGTCGTAGCGGGCACCACGCGGATTGATCGCGAAGACATAACCGGAGCGACCGTCCAAGAATGGGTCGAGGACGATTCGTACGTGGTCCTCGTTTCGGAGCGCCGGATCCCGGCTGATCGAGTACGAGACGATTCCATCTGGCTCAGGATCGAACGCCTCGACTCCGATCACTAAATCGGTCGAACTCGCGAGCACGCGGACTCGGGTCGTGCCGACCAGAGTTCCGCTCTCGACGGGCTCGGTCATCGTCAGCCCGTCGATCGGCTCGGCCGTATCCCACATCGGGTCGGTCAGAACACCGTCGAGTCGGAAGCCGGCATCGAGCGACCCGACGCGAACGGTCGGCCCGCCTGGGTCGACGTTCGGTTGGGCGGAGGGCAATTCCTGCCCCACTACTTCCGATGCCATCGTGATGGCGAGGACCGCCGCGATTCCGAGACATCCGGGGGGCCGCGATCGGACGGGGCTCCGGCGCGGGTTGGCGGCACCTGGAGAAGGACGTCTTGTACGGACCCTGGGCCTCCCGCGAGTTTGGAGTGATGAACGCTACGGATCGCCGCATAGAGTACCGAGCCGCACGGGCCGCAACCACCGCCGTCTCGATCGCCGTAGTACTCATGGCTGGATCGATGGGCGCGAGCGCCCAGACCGTGCGGCACATCTATGAAGTCACCGCCGAGAAGAACGTGCCCGCGACCATGCGTGACGGGGTCATCCTGCGAGCGGACATCTATCGTCCCGATACCGAAGGACGGTTCCCCGCTCTGCTCCGTCGGACGCCCTACTCGAAAAACGTGCCCGGCTCGATCGACGGCTTCCGGAGGTTGAGCGCCCTCGGGTACGTGGTCGTGGTCCAGGACACCCGAGGGCGGTACACGTCCGATGGTGTGGCCAGCCCGCACGACGAAGCCGACGACGGATATGACACGGTCGAGTGGGCGGCGTCCCTGCCATACGTCGACGGCAAGGTGGGCATGTTCGGGGGGAGCTATTTGGCGACGACGCAGCTCATGGCGGCCTCCCGCACGCCGCCACACCTGACCGCGATCCTGCCCAGCTCGTCCTACGCCAGCCGCTACGACATGGTCTATCAGGGTGGCGCGTTCTACCTGTCGGACGGTCTCGGGTGGAATCTCGGACAGGCCGCCGACGTGCGCCGGCGGGAGGAGGGCGCGTCGTTTGTGGAGCGCGACGGACCGATCGGCATGACTCCGGAAGAGAGACAGCTGCTACAAGAACGCTGGCTGTCTCACATACCGCTCCTGACCGTGCCGGCACCGGACTTGAACAGGCTGGCTCCCGGCTATCGTTGGATGCTCGAGCACCCGAGCTACGACGACTTCTGGACGACGTTCGACATCGGTGCGCGACACGCCGAGTTCGAGACGCCGGCGCTCCACATCACCGGCTGGTACGACACGCTGCTTCCGGGCAGCCTCGCGAACTTCGCGGGTCTACGGGCGAACGCTCGAACCGAACGCGCCCGATCCGGGCAGCGTCTGGTGGTCGGGCCTTGGACGCACTCCCGACCGACGCCCGAGAGCACGAGCATCGGTGGTGTGGATTACGGCCTGGACGCCGGGATGGACTATCAGGGTGAGCTCGTTCGGTGGTTCGACTATTGGCTCAAATCAACCGGCCCGTCGCCGCTGGATGTGGCGCCGGTCCGCCTCTTCGTGATGGGCGAGAACCGGTGGCGAGACGAGGAGGCCTGGCCCTTGGCTCGCGCACAGCCCACGCGCGTCTACCTGCACAGTGGCGGCTCGGCGAACACGTCCGAAGGAGATGGTGTGTTGAGTTTCGAGGCGCCCCGAGCCGAGACGCCCGACCACTACACCTATGACCCGCTCGATCCCGTCCCGACGGGCGCGATGGCTGGGTACTCTCGCGCACCGTTCGATCCTTCCGAGATCGAGCGTCGAGCGGACGTGCTCGTGTATACGAGTGACCCCTTGGACGAAGAGCTCGAGGTCACCGGTCCGATCGAACTCGTGTTGTGGGTGGCATCGTCCGCGCCTGACACGGATTTCACCGGCCGGCTGATAGACGTTTTCCCAGATGGCTCGGCGCGGACGCTGACCGACGGGATCCTTCGGGCCCGCTATCGAGCGGGTATGTCGACACCCCGACCCATGAGCCCCGGGGAACCGACGCAGCTCACGATCGACCTGCTCGCGACCAGCAATCTCTTCAAAGCCGGACACCGTATCCGGCTCGAGGTGTCCAGTAGCAATTTTCCTCGCTTCGATCGCAACCCGAATACGGGCACGCCGATCGGAACCGAGTCTACCCTGCGTTCCGCCGAGCAGACCGTCTTCCATGACCAAGCCCGGGCGTCGCACCTGCTGTTGCCCGTGGTGCCTCGAGGCCGGTGACACGGCGCCACGATGACCGCGCCGGCTCGCTAGACGAGATCCAAGGGCACGAAACCACCTGATCCAAACCGACCTCGTCAGCCCGCGGCCCTCACCTTGCGAACGGATCCGAGAATTTGGGGTCGGTCAGGAAGGCCTCATCGGTCAAGGTCTCGAGGAAGGCCACGATGGCGTCGACCTCGGTGTCGTCCAACCCCAGACCGTGCATCCCGGTATGCATGAGCGCGCGATCGAGATTCCGACTCGGCTGAACGCCCGAGTTGTAGAACTCGACGACCTCGCGGAGCGTATCGAATCGGCCATCGTGCATGTAGGGCGGCCGGACGGCGACGTTCCGGAGCGACGGAACCTTGAATCGCCCTCCGCCCGCTCCCTCGTCGACGATGGTCGCGTCGAGTCCGTTATTTCGGGGTCGGGCCGCGATCTGGAGAGGGCCACTGTGACACTCCGAGCAGGTCACGCCTGGGCCTGCCATACCGCGCCCAGCCATGCCACGTCCGGCCATACCGCGGCCAGCCGCCTCGCCTCGTCGGTTACCCTCGAACAACTGTTTGCCGAGGAGTTCCTCGGCAGTGAAGACCGACTCGAAGTTGGCTGGACCACGGCCCGCCTCGAACGCTTGGTCGTACTTCGACTCGTGGGACACCATCGACCGGACGAACTGCGCGAGCGCCTTCGAGATCCGGTCGCGCGTGATGTCGGGTGAGCCGAACGCGTCATCGAACAGGCCGGGATAGAAATCTGTCTTCGCCAACTTCGACTCAAGAACCTCGAGATCCATGTCCATCTCGACGGGGTCCTGGATAGGCGTCAGAACCTGGTCCTCGAGCGTGGCCGCCCGTTCATCCCAAAAGAAACGACCGGACGGGTAGAAGCGGGCGTTGGCGAGCCCCATCGAGTGACGGGCGGTCGTCTCCCCGTGCAACCCGACGCTCAGACGCTCGGGCGCGGAGAACCCGAGCGCCTGCTGGTGACAGGTGCCGCACGAAACCGTCTCGTTGTCGGACAGTCGCGTGTCGTAGAAGAGAACTCGGCCGAGGGTCGCTCCATGGTCGGTGATCGGGTTTTCGGGCGGGGTGTTGTCGGAGCCAGCGGCTCCTCCACCACGCCGAGATCCACCCAAGAGGTGCGCGGGCAGCTCTACCTCGGCATATCGATACGGCTCGTCGGGGAGGGACGGCCGATCGGACCGCGACGCGATCTGGACCGCTGCCCAGGCTGGCGCGGAGACCGCGACTGTGGCCACCAACGCTGTCAGAATCTTCCGTCGCATGTGTTCCCTCCTGGAGTAGCGACCCCGCCCTCAACTGCAACACCTGAGCAATAGAAGGACACCTGAGGCGCGCCATCAGTTCGCTACCTTTTGGTGTCACGGCGGGTCGGACAGGTTCCCGAGGCGTTGGCGTCCGAAGCGTGCCCGCCCTAGGCTCGTTTCCGTCTCCAACGGGAGCTGACCATGACAGATCCGTTGTCCGAGCCCGCTGCCCCATCCTGGAACGCGGCCAAGCGCTTTGGTTTTCGAGCGCTTGTCATCTACTTCCTGCTCTATACCCTGCCGTTCCCGTTGACCTATGTGCCGGTCCTGGGTGGGCTGCTGGGCCAGGGCGTCGACGCGGGGTGGAAGAGCCTGGGACCGTGGGTGGGCGACAAGCTCCTCGGGCTCGGCGGGCACATGTTCGTGGGTCCCACCGGGAGCGGCGATACGACGCTCGACTACGTAAAACTGTTGATCATGTCGGTGATCGCGATGGCCGGGGCCTCTGCGTGGTCGATCTTCGACCGACGAGCCATCTCCCATCCGCGGCTCGCACGGTGGTTGGTGGTGGGCGTCCGCTTCTATCTCGGCGTCACCATGCTCAGCTACGGCTGGGCCAAGCTCATTCCGCTGCAGTTTCCCCTTCCGTCCCTGACGCGTCTCTTAACCCCCTACGGAGCGTCCTCGCCGATGGGACTCCTGTGGACGTTCATGGGGTTCTCTCCGATCTACGGCGCTTTCACCGGTGCCGGAGAGGTCATCGGCGGCATGCTCGTGTTTTTCAATCGGACGAAGACGCTCGGCGCCGCGATCCTGATCGCGGTGTTGAGCAACATCGTCCTCCTGAACTTCACCTACGATGTCCCCGTAAAGCTCTACTCGAGTCACCTCTTGCTGATGGCGGTCGGCCTCTTCGCGTTGGATTGGCAGAGGGTTTCGGCGCTGTTTCTGCGCAATGTGACCGCCCCCCCGGCGCTTCACACACGGCTTTTCGCGTCGAAACGAGCCAACCAGGCACTCGTCGCCGTCGGCGTGCTGCTCGTCGGGGCCGCCACGGTGCAGAACGTGACGCGGGGACTCGTGGGCTACCGGACCTTTGGTGCGGGACGTGAGACGCCACCGCTGTGGGGCATTCACGATGTAGAGAGCTTCGTGCAGGAGGGAGAAGAAGTGCCGCCACTCCTGAGCGACTCGACTCGGTGGCATGCGTTGGTCGTCGACCGACCGCTGCCCACGGTATTCGGCGGGTCCGAGCAACCCGGCACCATCGGCGTACTGCACATGGACGGACACGTCTCCTTCCACACGGTCGAGATCGAACTCGAGACTCGAACTCTCTCGTTCCCCCAAGGCGGGGCAGACGTGCTGCGCTGGGAGCGTCCGTCGCCGGACTTATTGGTGATGACGGGCATGTGGGGCGGACTTAGCACGGAGATCCGGCTGAAGGAGCGGGATCTCAGCGAATCGAATCTCACCGGGAGGGGCTACCACTGGATCGCCGAGACCCCCTTTAACCGATAATGCAATCACGGCCGCCCTCGAGACTGGGGTACGGGACGGCTACACTCTAGTGTGATTCGTCGAACGAGTGGAAGGCAACTCTATGTCTGAGAGATTCAGTGATGCGTAAGACTCGTCGTGAGTTCCTGGGAACCGTGTCATCGGCAGCCGCGCTCGCCGCCCTCCCGCCGGTCTCGAGAGCTAGAAGCGGCGGCCTCGGTTCGGCGGTCGGCACAACCTCGGATCCCCTGGGCGTGCGCCCGGACTTCCCGGTCGTGGACGAGCACGTCTACCTGGACGGCGCGTACATCACGCCTTCGCCTCGACAAGCGGTGGCCGCGGCTCAGGCGTTTCTGGAGAAGAAGTCGACGAATCCGATCAGCCTCGGGGACATGCTCGCCGAGACCGATGCGGCCCGGCGGAAGTTCGCCCGTCTCATCGGCGCGTCGGAGCCGGAGATCGGCATGCTCTTCGCGACCAGCGACGGCGAGAACATCCTCACGCGAGCGCTCGATCTCGGGCCCGGGGACAACGTGGTGATCGATGATCTCCACTACGAGACCACGTTCATCCTATACCAACAGCTTGCCGAGTCGGTCGGCGTCGAGGTTAGGACGGTAAAAGCCGTGGACGGACAGGCATCGGTCGAAGCGTTCGCGGAGATGGTCGACGACCGCACGCGTCTGGTTTCGGTGTCTTGGATATCGCACCAGAACGGATACCGCCATGACCTGAAGGGCCTCGCCGAGCTCGCGCACGCACACGACGCCTATCTGTACGCGGACGCGATCCAGGGGATAGGGATGTTGGATCTCGACGTGAAAGAGGTCGGCATCGACGTCCTCACTTCGGGAACGTACAAGTGGCTACTCGGCGGCTACGGTGTGGCGCCCTTCTACGTCCGCGAGGAGCTCTTGGATCTCGTCGAGGTTGATCGATTCGGATCGCTTCAAATCGATGAGGACCTCGGCGACCACCGCTACCAGCTCCATCGGGACGGGCGGAAGTACGGATACGCCACCCTGGGATTCGGAGCCGTCGTTCAGCTGAGCGCAGCGCTGGACTATCTGCTCCGCGTGGGCGTGCACAACATCGAAGCGCACACGGTCGAGCTCGCGCACCGATTGCACCACGGTCTCGCGGCACAGGGACACGCCGTTTGGACCCCAGCCGACAACCCGTCAGCGATCGTCACCTTCGAGCCCGGCCAACCGGTGGAGCGGGTGCGGTCGGACCTCGAGGCTGCGCGCATCAGAGTGAGCCTGAAGGAGGGCGGCGCAAAAATCCGGGTCGGCGTGGCCCTGTTCAACACGGCCGAAGAGATCGACGCGCTGCTGGGCGTCACGGAGTCTTGGATCTGACCCACCTAGGAGGCGGACCAGTCCTTCCCCACCGCTGCGGCGAAGACCGCAGTGTCTTCAGCGAAGAGCCGGTCGGCGAGCGCCGACGCCTCTTCTCGGCAGATGGCCTGGCGCGCACCGATCACCGATTCGAGGCTGTCGCCGAGCGCTCGTGGGAGCGCCAACTGCGGGGACAGTTCGAGCAGGATCCCGAGATCGTGATCGTCGCCGAGCAAGTCGCCCAGCGAATCGAGTGACGCGCGGCGAGCAGACGGACGGTCCTCCGAACCACCCTCCACGAGGAGTGTGTGGCACCCGTGCCGCTTCACGGCCTTGCGAAGATCATGCACGCGCTCGCCGGAGGCGTCGGGACCAAAGAATTCCAGCGCTTTTCGAGCGCGACCGTACTCATGCACGAAGCCCGGCTCCAGCGCCGCCCACCCCTCGCGTGCCAACCTCCATGTCGGGACGCGCGCGCACGCATCTCGCATGCCCTCAGCCAAGAACCGTCTAAGTCGGTCCGGCCCGACCCCCGACTCGGTAACGTTCGATCGGTTGGAAACCAGAGCCACCCGAATGGGCTGGAGTCGCGCCCACGCCTCGCCGTCGACGGCGGTCTGGAGGCGGTCGAATGCCTCGATGAGCGCGTCGGCGTTCCGCAGCGGCGCGAGGGCATTGCCAAGGGTCCGGAACGGCTGGCTTTCGGCGACGCGGTTCGGCAGCGCCCCCCGAAACAGGGCGAGCAGGGCTCGGATCCGCTTGCACCGCTTGCGGGCCTGGTGGATGGCGGATTGATGGTCGAGGGACGTGTCGAGCGCTTCGGCGATCGCCCATTCCATCTCTTCGATCGCTACGCGCCGTAGTCCATCTTGAACGGGGGCCTTCGGATCGATCGCGTACGACACGTACCAAGCACCTCTGTGGTTTCGGGCCTACTGCGAAGACCGCTGCTCGCGAAGGCTCCAGGCGACGGCCAGAAACCTGCCGTGGTGCGACAGAGAGAAGTCGACGGGCAGGAGCAACTTCCTCCGCAGAGCGACGGGGACGTTCGCCACCTTCGCGATCTCGATCTCGCGCGGGGCGATCGACAACACCGACCCCACGGCCGAGCGGGCGAGCGCCCGAACCCGCGCACTCGCGTACTCCGCCGACGACTCGCCCCCCGGCACCCGCTCGACCATGCCCGAGGGCTCTCGCGTCGCGTCGGAGCCGTCAAAACGCGTCGCGGTGGCGTGTACCCAATCGTCTCCTCCGCAGAACGACACCCGGAAGCGCTCGGCCG
The DNA here is from genome assembly GCA_029262175.1 of Gemmatimonadota bacterium. GTDB lineage: Bacteria > Gemmatimonadota > Gemmatimonadetes > Palauibacterales > Palauibacteraceae > Palauibacter. The sequence continues at coordinate 24,797 of JAJCZV010000106.1, read as the reverse complement.
CGTGACGCACGGCCGCCCACTTCTTCCCTTCGAGCTGGACGCTGAACCGCCGAGGCAGAAATCGGACGCCAGGATCGAGTTTCCGCGCCACCTTGAATGCGCTCTCCTTGGCCGCCCACATCAACCAACGCGTACGGTGAGCCGTGACCTCGTGGGTCAGGCCAGCGCGCTCGGCGGGCGTGAAGACGCGTTCGTCGAAGCGCGGGTGGATCGCGCGGGGCTGATTCTCCGGGTGGCGGAGATCGACGACGTCATTCCCTACGATCAAAATACCTCTCCTCCATGGCGACGAGGCGCTCGGCGATCTGTTGCGAGAAGTCTCGCGACCGTCGCATTCCCGAGTGTTCCGAGACGGGGCGAAAGAGCTCGAATTCCACATAGAACGAGTCCCCGCGCGCCGGCAAGGACGAAAAGGTGAGCTGACGGTCGCCGCGCAGATAGACGCACAACGCGCTGCACTTTCGCACCGAGTTCACGATTCGCCCCATCCCGTGCGCGATGGAGTCGAGGTCGATGCGACCGGTCCGACTACGCCCGCCCTCGGCAAAAACGAGCGCGGTTTGTCCCCGCGAAAGCAGATATTGGATCCGCTTCAGCGTCCCCGAAACATCCTCGCGGCGGCCGCCGCGCCGGATCGCGATGCATTTCAGAAGCCACACGCCGACTCGGTTATACCAGTTGAATCCAAAGTTGGTGTATTCCGGCATGTTCCACGGCAGCCAGCGGTAGTTGAAGAGATACCACCACGACCCACCCAGCGCCCAAGCCACAACGGCCGAGTCGACCATCGTAAGATGATTTGCGCAGATCAGGATGGGCGTATCGGTCTCCCTCGCGAGCTGCCGGAAGCGCTTGCGGAGGTTTGACGCATCCTTGATCCGGTACCGCATCACGACACGCATCGCGAACGCAGCCCCCGGAATCCAGACAATCGACAGCACTCTCCCCACCGTGGCCTGCACGGCGAGGGCCAGCCTCGCTTTGAAAGGCAGGTCGTACTCGGCCGCCAAGTAGGGCCTAGGCGACTTTCGACTGGATGAGCGCGACCGCGTCGCCAACCGTGTTCACGGCGTCGGCGTCGTCGTCCTCGACCTCGATATCGAACTCGTCCTCGAAGTCGAGAATCACATCGACAAGCCGGGCCGAGTTCACTTTGAGGTCTTCCAGGATATTGGTCGTCTCTGTCGCCGTGGCAGCCGCCTCTTTGTTCTTGGCGTATCGCCCGATGATCTCGACTACCTTTGCTTGTATTTCACTCGTATCCATTTGCGTTCTCGTCCTTGAATCGACCGGTGCCTAGACCGCCCATTTACGAAAGATGACACACACGTTCACATCTCCAAAACCGAAGCCCGCCTTGATGATCGTACGGAGCTCAGGCGTGTCGCGGACCTCGTGCGGGATCGACGCCGCAAACGGTTCGATCTCCGGGTGCACATCCTCGCAGTTGATGGACGGATGCACGAACCCGCCCTGCAGCATGAGAATACACGCGACTGACTCTAATGCGCCCGCGGCTCCCAGCCCATGGCCGATCATCGACTTGGTCGAGTTGATGACCGGGAACGTCTCCGGAGTCGCATCAAGGGCGGCTGCCCAAGAACTGACTTCGCGCGGGTCCGCGCCGGTGGCGGTGAGGTGGCCGTTTATCGCGTCGATCTCCTGCGGGTCGATGCCGGCGGTGTCGACCGCCTGGCGGATACACCTCTGTACACTCGTCGGGTTCGGAGCGGTCATGCTGCCTCCGCCCCGATGCCCGCCGCAGTTGAGGGCGCCGCCGAGGATCTCGGCGTAGATGCGGGCCCCTCTTGCCTCGGCGCTCTCGAGACTCTCGAGGTGGAGGATTCCGGCGCCGCTCCCCGGAACAAACCCCGCCGCAGAGGCGCTCAAGGGTCGCGATGCTTTCTCGGGCTCATCGTTGAATTTCCTGCACAGCACCCGCATGGAGTCGAAGCCACCCCACGCATACTGACTCGAGCCCTCGCTGCCACCGCACAGCATCCGTTCGGCCCGCCCGGCTTGGATTCGGTGATAGCCCTCGACAACGGCCTCTGCGCCGGTGCTGCATGCGCTCGAGTTCGACGTGACTTGATTTCCGAGCGCGAGGAGTCCCGACACGCGGGCCGAAACCCCGCTCCCCATGACCTGCTCTACGATCGTGCTCCCGAGCCGGCGAACCCGTCCGGCGTCGACCATCGGAACCAGCTTCTCGCCCGTCGTATCCAGCCCGCCGATCCCGGTGCCGATGATGGCGCCAGCCTCCCAGTTCACGGCGTCGTCCTCACGCTCGGGTCGATCGAATCCAGCGTCGATCCAGGCATCGACCGCCGCGATGCTGCCATAGCGGTGACTCGAGTTCATCGCGAGCAGCTCATCCTCGGCGAACATCTCGCTCGCGAGTTCGTCCACGCCCTGCGGGACCCCGGCCACCCGACACCCGAACTTGAGTTCGTCGAGTAGCGGGATATGACGGATGCCGGACACGCCGCCACGAAGCGCCTTTTCGTAGGCGTCCAGCCCCGTACCGTTGGGGGCGACCACCCCCAACCCCGTGATGACCACGCGTCGACTCAAGTCCGCACTCCCATGCCCGAAATCGTGGCCGTGCACACGACGGTCCCGTCATCGAGCGTCATCTCTGCCTCTGATCGGATTTTACCGCGGCGGTAGAACACCTTGGTCGCCCGAACGGTGACGCGGTCTCCCGGTCGAACGACGCCCGAAAACTCGACTTCCGCGTCGGCGAAGAGAGCCAGCGTCCGCTTGACCTCGTCTCGACCCCCGGCCAGTGCCACGAGGTAGATCCCCAGAGCGACGACCCCGACCTGCGCGACCGTCTCCAGCAAGATGACACCGGGCGTCACCGGATTGCCCGGGAAGTGCCCACGGTAGAAATCGGCCTCGGCACGGTATCGGTAGGTTGCGACGATGTGATCTTCATCCACTTCAAGGATCTCGTCGACAAAGCGAAAAGGCTCCTGCTGCGGCAGCAGCTCGAGGATCTCGACAGGACCGAGCGTGGTGCCGGCTGCACTCGAAGCGGTCATTTCTCCATCCTGCCGCCGCGCGAGTTCGGCGAGGGCCAGGGGTAGTCCGGGTAGTCGATATCGGGAAACACCCCCACCTTCGCTCGACTCACCCGATAGATCTCATCGCCGTCCACGAGCACGCGAGCGTCCCCGATCGCGATCGAGGACCCGGAACTCGCCAGGCTTTGATAGCGAACGATGTCGACCTCGTAGCGCACCAGCTTGTCGCGAGGTCGAATCTGTCCAAAAAACTCCACCTCGCCACACCCCAGGGCCCGGCCGGTCCCGAGCGCACCATTCATCGAGCAGTAGAGACCGATCAGTTGCCACACGGCGTCCACCCCCAGGCAGCCCGGCTGGACCGGATCGCCCAGAAAATGGCAGTGGAAGAACCACGCATCCAGGCGCAAGTCGGCTTCCCCGACGATGCGGCCCTGACGACCGTTTCGTTCGACCTCGACGACCCGGTCGACCATGAGCATCGGGGGCAGCGGGAGTCGAGTCTTGAAGCCGTCGGGAGGGTCCTCGATCAGCCGACCGTACGCCATCGCCAAGACCTCGTCCTGGTCCAGATGCGAGCGCTCGCGGTACTGGGCGTACTTCACCCGGTGGTACCGAAGCGAAGGACGTGGCCGGACCAGGTCAGGCCCGCTCCAACGCCCACAATGGCCACGTCGTCCCGATCGCCCCACTCGTCCCAGCGCCTCGAGATCACGCTCGGCGCCCCGGCGGCACCGGTGTTCCCGAAGTCGACGACTTTGTGATGGTGATGTTCATCGTCGATGTCACACCGCGAACAAACGGCTTTTAACATGGTCAGGTTCGCCTGGTGGCCGACGAAGTGCAGGTCCCGATCGGGTTCCGTGAACTCGTTCTGCAGGTTCTTCAGAACCCGCACGGTTTTCTTGATGGCGAACATCTGGACGGTCCGACCCTCCTGCCAGAAGTGACCGAAATGAGGTACGACCACCTTGTCCCAACCGGCCGGGCTGGACTCGAGAGAATTGCCTAGGATCTCGATGCGCGAGGCGACTTTGGTCGAGACGACCGCCGCCGTCGTCTCGTCTCCCCAAAGCACGGCACCCGAGCGATCGGTGTAGTTCACCGCCGTCGTAAGGCTCTCCGGCGTCACCAGCAGGATGAACTCGGGCAGAGCCTCCGGACGCATCATCGACAGCATGTGAAGCGCTAGGTGGTAGCTCGTGCATGCCGAGTTCATGTCGAAGGAGGGCGCCTCGACTCCAATGGCGGCCGCGATCTCGCATGCGTCGGCCGGAGACATGTTGTCGGGATAGCACGATCCCGCGATGACCATCCCCACGTCGCTAGCGGCGATCCCGGCGCGAGCGAGCGCCATTTCGGCGGCGAGCTTGCCGGTGTCGGCGTGGGTATAGAGCGCAGCTTCGAGCGCGAAGCGGTGATCGACGTTTTTCGTCTCGCGAATGTAGTCCAACGGGAGAACCGTTCGGCGCGATTTGATTCCGACGCGCTCCTCGATCCATTGGTCGTTCGTCCCGATGTCCAGGTCGGTGAGGAACTGGTTCGTGATCTCGTTCTCTGGGGCGAAGTGGCCCAATCCGTGGAGGTACAGGCTCATCGTGACAACCCCGAGACGTGCTCGCCGCCGTCGACACGGATGACGTCGCCGTTTACCCAAGCGGCTTCCGGTAGCGAGAGCAGATAGATCACGTTGGCGACGTCGCGTGGTGTGGTTAATCGGCCGAACGGGTTTCGCGCTCGGGCCTGTGCCTTCAGGTAGGCGCTGCCCGGGATCAATCTGAGCGCTGGAGTATCCGTCACGCCTGCCTGGATGATGTTCGACCGAATCCCGAAGTGTGCCATTTCAACGGCAATGGATCGCGAGACGGACTCGAGCGCCACCTTCGCCGCCGCCACAGCCGCGTAGCCCTTCCATGCCACGGTGTTGCCCTCACTCGTAAGACCGAACACGCGCGCGTCGGCCCCGAACAGTCCGCGCGCATGCAACTCCTGGGTCCAGGCGAGGAGGCTCGTGCCCATAGCGTGAACCGTCCGCGCCATGTCCTCCTCTTCCAGGAAGTGGCTCGCGTTGTACGCCGGCGGCGTCGCGATCCCCATGAGACCGTCGACATCGTCCTCGAACAGCTCGTCGACGGCCGCGCCCAGATGTTCGGCATCGATCGAGAGCCGCTCGGCGAGTCGGTCGCGAGCCTGACTGGCGGCTGGCTCCTCGGGGGCGATGAGCTTGAGGTTGCCGAACGCGATCGAGTGGAGGAGCACGCGGACCCGCCCCTCGGCCCCGAGTTCGGCGCTCAACGCATCGAGGAGTTCGACGCGCTTCTCCGGCTTGAGCGCATCCTCATTGTAGGTCACGAGCGAAACACCGCGAGCGCGGATCGCATCGAATTCCGGCTCTATCCGACTCATCGCCCCGCGTCGATCGCGGTGGACCACGCAGACGTTGAGCCCCTCTTCGGACAGCTTGTGGGCCGTGGCGAGTCCGAAACCGCTGGATCCGCCAAGAATCAGGGCCCACTCGTTTTGGTCTAAGGCTTTTGATGGCATCGAGCGCGCTGTCTCCCAGTCTGGCCCGCCGACCCCGGGTTGCGGGCAGGGCAAATCGGACGGTTCGGGCCAGGGCAATCCTCGCCGGAGACACCGACATTACTGCGTGGGTGGCTTCTCTGCTAAGGGGGTACTCACCAGCCCCGAGGCAGCCCAAAGGGCCGTCGGGCTCAGCCGATCGAAGACATCTCGGTCGCAGAGAACGCTTGTCCCTGGCAACCAACCGACGATCCGTTGGAAGGTCGCCCCTGTTAGTCGGTCTTCAAAGCTTGAATCGGGTTGAGGCCGGCGGCACGACGTGCCGGAATGTAGACGGCGAGCGCGGCGACTCCGATCAGCACGAGCGGCACGCCCACAAAAGCCACGGGGTCGATGGCGCTGACATTGTAGAGAAGGCCCCCGACCAGCCGAGCAGCCCCAGCGGCTCCGATCAGGCCCAACACGGTACCGATGAGCGCCAGCTTCAGGCCCTCGCCAAGCACGAGCTTTAGGACACGCCCCCTATTGGCGCCGAGCGCGACTCTGATGCCGATCTCTTTTGTCCGCTGCGCAACGGAGTACGCCATCACTCCGTAGATACCGACCGCCGCCAAGATGAGTCCGAGCACACCGAACAACCCCAGAACAGATCCCCCTAGGCGCGCCGGCAAGAGCGCGAGGCCCATATGGTCTTCCATTGTCTTCACATCGTAGACGGGCATCTCCGGGTCCATTGCCCGCACGATCTCATTGACTCGACGGAGCACAGCTGCAGGGTTGGATCGGGACCGCGCGACCAAGGTCATCCCCGTCCGAAACTGCTCGCGCTGCGGGATGTACATGTACGCCGCAGGGGCCTCGCCCAGACTGTTGTACTTGCCGGTCTCCACGACCCCGACGACTTCTCGGTCCGCCCCGGCGGTGGATACGACGTGACCCAGCGCCGACTCTTCCGGCCAAAACCTCTCGGCGAATCGTTGATTGATGATGATCACGGGGGCACCCGTCTCATCGTCCTGTCGAGTAAACGTTCGTCCCTCGACCAATCGAATCCCCATGGTCTCGAGATATCCCTCGGTGATCATCGCGTAGAAGAGACTGCTCCGCTCACCCTCCGCGAATTCGTAGCCCGGGATCTCTACACCGCGATCCGCGTTCCCGAGACCCAGCGGCAACGAAGTCGTCATGCCAACCACCGCAACCTCTGGCAACGACCCGACCTCCTCGAGGAGACGGTCCAAGAAGTTGCGGGCGCGCGCTTCGTCGTAGCCCTGGAGGCCAGGGTCGACCGACGTGAGAACCAGACTGCCAGGCTCCTGGAACCCGGGCTCGATCTCCGTGGCGCCCTGAAGACTTCGCAGGAACAGACCGGAGCTGATCAAGAGCAGAAGGGACAGCGCCATCTGAACGATGACGAGCCCGCTGCTGACCCTCGAGCGTCCGGGGCGATCTTCGGTCGCGCCCTTTACTGCGGCGACCGTGTCGGGATTGGCCGCCTGTAACGCGGGTGCGAGTCCAAAGATGATCCCGGCTAACACCGATATGACCAGGGTGAAGAGCAGCACAGAGTTGTCGAGTTGGACCTGGAACGCCCAAGGGCCATCCAGGGGGAGCCGGATGCCGCCCAGCAACTTCGTCGCGACTTGAGCGAGCCCCACGCCAGCCAGACCGGCCAGGAGGCTGAACACCAGACTCTCGGTAAGAAGCTGCTGGATGATCGTCCGTCCCGTCGCGCCCAAACTCAGGCGAAGACCCATCTCACGACGTCGTTCCCGCGCCCGTACCAAAAACAGGTTGGCCACGTTCACGCACGCGACCAACAAAAGGAGCGCGACCACGACCATGATGACCGCGCTCATCCCGAGTTGCGCGGTTCGGAACGACGGGTGGATTCCGGCCTCTGACTGGAGCACGAGCGTGTGGCTTATCTGATCGTCATAGGCGGCGGGCAACTCCTCGCGGAGCTGCGTGAGGGTTCCTTCGAGAACCTGAGCCGCTCGATCGACCGTTTCGCCGTCTCGAAGCCGGGCCACGACGCTCATCATGTTACTGTCGCGATTCTCGATCGCACTGAACTGCGAGATCTCACCCTGCATCATGAGCGGGACGTACAGCGGCGAGTCAGCGAAGTTGACGGGGCCCCTGAAGTCCGCAGGCACCACGCCAACCACTTGGAAGGGCTTTCCATTCAGAACGACCGTCGTGCCCACGACCGAGGGATCGCCCGCGAAACGCGACTGCCAGAACGAATGTCCCAACACGATCACGGAGTGAGCGCCCGGCCCTTGGTCCTCTTCTCCGGGGATGAACGTGCGCCCGTGGAGAGGTCGCACTCCAAATGTCTGGAAGAAGTTCGCGCTCACCATCATGCCGATCATTCGTTCGCTTCGGTCGCCCGAGGCGAGCGACAGTTCCACGAAGTTCCACGCGGCAACGCTCTCGAACGCACGGTCCGTTCGGTCGCGAACATCCTGATAGTGAGGGATCGAGTTGGCACCGAATTCCATCCCGGGCCACTGACGGTAGATTTGCACCAACTCGTCCGGATTTTCGGCACCGGAGAGAGGTCGCATGAGGATGCCAGACACGGCCGAGAAAGTGGCGGCGTTGAGACCGATCCCGAGCGCGAGCGTCGCGATCGCAGCTACGGTAAAGACCGGGCTCTTGGTCAGCATTCGGAAGCTGTAGCGAAGATCTCGGATCAGCCGCTCAAACATCTTCCTCTCCGTCGGGCAATCGCGTAAGGGGACGACCGTCGTTACGAGACGCCTGCCACGGAAGATTCGGTGGCCGGCGTCGGGGGTGCCGCGGCTTGCCCCGCGATCGCAATGAACTTCATGTCGTGGAAGACGAAAACCGAGAATCCGATGCCTCGCTAAGGAGCCCGACCATGACCAGCAGCTCGATTCCCGACCCGATGCCCGAGGAAGCGCTGAATCAGGCGCTGAAAGACCTCGAAGGATGGACGGTCGAAAACGGCAAGCTCCACAGAGAGTACGTGTTCAGGGATTTTGTGGAGGCGTTCGGATTCATGGCAGCCGCGGCGCTGTGCGCAGAACGCAGCAATCACCACCCGGAGTGGTTCAACGTCTACAAGAAGGTGAACGTAGATCTCATGACCCACGAGGCGGGCGGGATCACCGTGTTCGACGTCGACCTCGCGCGTGAGTTCGATCGAGCGGCAGCGGGTCGGGGGGGATAGCCCGTGATCGAGCGGCGTCTCCGAGAGCTCGGTCTCGAACTCCCGCCGCCGAAGGCCGCGGTGGCCAACTATCTAGGCTCCAAACGTTCCGGTGACCTCTTGTTCGTCTCGGCTCGCGTAAGCGAACTGCGGGGGGAAGTCGGTACGGACGTCAGTCGCGAGGAGGCCCACGAGGCGGCACGGCAGACGCTACTACACATCCTGTCGATCATTCGCGCGGATATCGGCGACCTGGATCAGATCGAGTCGGTCGAGAAGATGAATGGGTTCGTTCGATCGAGTCCGACGTTCACGGAGCAGCCGGCTGTGATCGATGGCGCCTCCGATCTGTGGATCGAGCTTCTCGGAGAGGCGGGCCGGCATGCAAGAACGGCGACGGGCGTAGCGCAGCTTCCTTTTGGCGCAGCAGTGCAACTGGAGATGGTTCTTAGGCTCGCCCCCGCGTCACAACTCTAGTGCGAGACCGATACGAACGGTCCATAGCAAATCGTTCGCCGGGTTACGGGTGAGTTCAGCGTCCCGGTTGAGGAAAGCCAGATCAACCGCCGCCGCGAGCTGCCCGGGAAGGCGGCCGACTCCGAGGTGGACCAGATCGACCGACCCTTGGACGCCGGTCCCCAGAAGGCCAAACCACTCGTTTGCGCCCATCGCGTCACGGTAGAATCCGTCGATCGACATTCCGATCACGACGGGCACACCCCAGCGGATCGAACCCGTGGAGGGGAGTCCGAACGTTCCGCCGACCTCTACATATGTGTCTTCTGGACCACCCACGTCGTCCACCTCCTGCGCGAGAAGCGCTCGCGGGGCGAAACTGAGGGCGCCCTCCTCGCCGACGCTCCCGAACCCGAGCTCCACCGCCACTTCACGCACCTCGTCGAACGCGTCCGTCGGGGCCAGGTAAGAAGTGTAGATCAAACCCGCGCTCCATCCGTTGGACAACGCCGCGTCGAGAGACAGTCCCAGGTCGACTTCGAAGACGCCGAAATCGCCGGGGTACGCGCGCGTCGCCGCGTGGACCGAGGACCATAGAACCGCGCCCGCGGAGAGCTCGCGCACGACACCGCTCGAAGCTTGGAACAGCGCGTATGAGAGTGTCACTTCCGGTTGCAGCACGGCTCCGCGCTCGTCCTTTTCATGGCCGCGGAACAGATATCGACTCGAGAGGTCCAGCGAGGCGCCCAAGGAGATGCGGCCGATGTCTTCGTTGGGCTGTTGGCCCGAGACCGGGCCCTGCGGCCATCCCGCCAGGACGGCGACACCGATCACGACGAGTGCGCCGGGGCTCATGCGACCAGGCCTGCAACGGACCAGCGCGGACGCGTGGTTGGCCGTGGGGGTTCGTGTGTCTTCCTCTTGCAAACGCATGATTCTGATCCCGATCTCAGGTGCCGACTGCGTGGTCATTTTACCTGGCCAAATCGAGCCGCGAGTGCCTGACGAACCTTGGTGCGAGCTCGGTGAAGCAGGACTCTCTGATTGGTCGCAGTGATCTGGAGGGCGTTACACACCTCCTTGGAGGAAAGCCCTTCGACGTCTCTCATCAGCATCACGGTGCCTTGGGCCGGCGGGAGTTCCCCGATCGCCTGCTTCACGGCCGCCATCGCTTCTTTGTCGAGGAGGATTTGCTCGGGGCTTGTCTTCCATGCGGGCGGCGGCTCGACCCAGTGACCGTTGAGCGGACTGTTCGCGTCGCGATGGAAACTCGCGGGATCCACGGAGCTCCACTGCGATGACGACTCTTGTGCGGCGAGCGTCGCGAACGGCACGAGACGTCGATCCTTTGCGGCCCGATTCTGCGCTTTGTTGAAGAGGATTCTGAAAAGCCAGGTCTTGATCGAACAACGTCCTTCAAATCGGTCGATGCTCTCGAGCAGTCCGATCCAAGTTTCTTGAACCACGTCTTCGGCAGCCGCCGGATCGCGGACATACATGACGGCCGTGCGCATCAGGGCCGAGTGAAAGTCGGCGACCAATGCTTCGAAGGCGTTCTCGTCGCCCTCGCGAAGCGCGGACAGCAGGTCGGCATCGGGGTCGCCGACGACCGCCGCATCGTTGGAGGGCAGTCCTGTCGAGCCGGCCACGGCCGCGCGAGCCCGCAGGGAGCGGAGCGACTCGACGTCGACAAACTCGAGTCCTGCGAGAAAATCCGATTCCCTCGTCTTTGCACGAATCTTCGATTGTCGTGCCGCCGTTCCGTTTGTCACCTGGTAGTAGGCCATTTCAGTTCACCCGGTCTTTGGGTCGATATCGTCCGACGTGGTCGTATCGCCTTAAGGCAGTAGGTGGACCGATCCGATTCCGACGCGCTGCTTACCTCATAAGATGTTGGGCATCAATGGGTTGCGGATTATCCAGCGAATCGTTGTGGGGGGCGATCAAGGTGATGAGTCCCGTTATATTGGGACTATCTCAAAATGGTGGGAATTCTTCGGTAGGTCGTTGTTATAACAGGGGATACAGCCTTGCATGCGCGTGAAGCGGGCGTGAGATCTCGATCCGTCCCAATATGTTGGGAAGCGCCGGGAGCGGCCGCCCGCCCCCGGCACCGCTTCACTCAGTCCTTCAAGTCCAAGACGAGGACTCCCTGTGGTCTGCTGCGCGGCGGCACGCCGTCCATCTTCATGTGGCGCGACGCTACGACTTCCAACTGGCCGGAATCGCTCAGCTTCACGGTGTGAATGATGTTGCCCTGATCCGAGGCGTTCGACGCAGTCTGATTGATCCGCTGCATCACCACGTAGAGGAAACCTGCGTCCTCATCGAGATCGAACTGAAACGCCGCGCTGTTTGGTTGATGCGCTGCGCGATTGTTCACAAAGGTTCCGCCGGGATTCGGCAACTCGATCCGGCCCATCTCCACCGGCTGCTCGGCACGTGACCCGCTGATGTCGAAGACCGTGACGGTGCTCGCTGCATCTCCTTCGTCGTCACGCGGCAGGTTGTTCACGGCAAACAGCCGCGTGCCTTCAGAGTTCGTTTTGATCCAACAAATGTCTTGGCCGCTGTTGGGAACAGCCGTGACGAACGACAGCATTCCGCCCTCGTCATAGCGATACACGCCTAGCTGATTGCGAGTGACAAGACCGACGTAGAGAAGGCGTCGCGTAGGATGATCCCATAACCCGAGCGGAATCGTGGGCACTTCAGGCGCGGGCGTCGCGGTTTCCGGAAGCGTCTGCCAGTCGGCCGGGTTCAGACCGCCCTGTTCGTCCAACCAAAACGTGCGAACGCCACCGCGCACTGCGGGCTCGCTACCGAACAGCCGGGACACCTTTCCATCGCCGTCGAAGTCGACGTCGACCTGAAAGTCGTTACCGAAGAGAAGGCCATCGCTCAAGCTCGACACGAGGACTTGCGTGTTCTTCTGTCCATCGGTGAGCTCCACTTTCGAGACATATCTCAAGCTTCCATCCGCACGAATTCTGAAGGAGGCGTAGTTGGCGACCGCCCCACCCCGCAATTCCTCGAGCTGGTGAGGATCTTCGTTTCGGTTGGCGACGAGGAGCACATCGCCCGAGACAGCGACACTCACCGGACCCACGCCCATCGAGGCGAACGGGGACCCGTCGACGTGGTTCAACGAGCCATCGCTCTCGACGTTGAAGACTGCGATGGTATTGCTGTGCCCGTTGACCGCGAACAGCCAACGACCGTCCGAGCTGACGGCGAGCGGAGTATCGTTGTCGTTCGGACCGAGCTTCCCGTTCGTGTCGTTGTCGATGCCAGTACCGCGGGTCAGAAACGGCCCCCTCGAATGCGGCTCCAACGACCCATCCATCATCCGGTGATACGCGATGACTGCGTTCTGATCGTGCTCGACGTTGTTAGAGAGCGTATAGAGGAGCTTCTCTTGAGCGTGCCCTGCGGTGGCGGCGGCCAGCGTGAGCGCGACGAGGGCGACCCCCGTCAGTACGTGGCGAGCGCCTTTTCGAGTTGCTTTGCGTACGTAATACATGCGTCCCCCTGGTTTGCGGTGTAGTGACGTTCCGCTCCCGCGCTCGATTGAGAATCGACGCGGGACTGATTCATGGTCTGGCGGGATGTGGATGCGTTACGCCCGCCCGTCCGCGCCCTCGGGGAGACCGCTTCGCGGCTCGAGTGTCACGATGTGCTCAGATGGAGGACTGTCTAAGAGTGCGAGTCGACCTGCCCTCACGGGTCACGCTCGATGAGATCACTCTCACACGCGCGAGGGGTGCCCGGGCCATGAGACACAGACGTAGCGTGAACGATGAGATGAGCTGCAAGGAACTCGTGGAGCTCGTCACCCGTTATCTCGAGCAGACGTTGCGACCCACGGATCGAGTCCGATTCGAGGTGCACGTGCAAGACTGTTCGGGGTGCGCCGAGATCATTGAGCAGATGCGGGGCACCCTCACCGCGGCCGGCGGCCTGACTAAAGAGCCGCTCGACGCAGACGCGCGCGCGCGTCTGATCGGCGCCTTCCGCGAGTGGCGAAATGGGCGCTAGCAATCCGGAGTTCAGCTCTGCGCTGGCGGATCGATACGAACTGCAGGGCGTGCTCGGCGAAGGCGGCATGGGGACGGTCTACTTGGCGCAGGATCTCAAGCACGACCGGCCCGTCGCCATTAAGACGATTCGAGCGGAGATCGCCACCGACGTCATACAGGCGCGATTCGAGCGGGAGATACGAATCACGGCTCACCTCCAGCATCCACACATCCTCCCCCTTCTCGACTCGGGGGTCGCGGCTGGTACGCTGTTTTACGTGATGCCGCACGTCGATGGGGAGTCCTTACGCGCCCGACTGGACCGAGCCGGGGCCCTCCCGATCGAGCAGGTCATCTCGATGGCGGAGGATGTCGCCGAAGGGCTGGAGCACGCGCACGCCCAAGGCGTAGTCCACCGTGACATCAAACCCGACAACATCCTCCTGGCGGATGGCTACGCGCTGATTCTCGACTTCGGGATCGCGACTGCGTTGGCCGACATCGGGGGCGACACGCTGACGAAGACGGGGTTGTGGATTGGTAGCCCGAACTACATGGCGCCCGAACAACTCGAGGGGGTGACGAGTCCGCGCACGGACCTCTATGCGCTGGGCTGCGTGTTGTACGAGGCGGCAACGGGGCACCGTCGGACCACGACTCAGTCGGGCTGGGGAGAGATCCCCGAGCATTTGAGACAGACGATCGAGAAGGCGACGAGGCCGGCGCCCGCAGAACGTTGGGAAGACGCCGACGCGTTTCGGGCGGCGCTTCGGTCGGGGGGTCGCGCCGCCCGAGGTGCGAGACGGGCCGCAATCCCACTGGCGATCGCGGCGGCCGCGATGGTCGTCGCGGCGTTGCTTTTCGCGCTGGGTCCGTTCGGCGGCTCAGGTGCCCGCGCGCTGAGCGATTTCGAGTCCGTTGCCGTTCTACCGCTCGCGAACCTGACAGGCGACCCCGAGGAGCACTACTTCGTCGCGGGCATGCATGAGGCCGTCATCTCGGAGCTCGCTCAGGTCCAGGATCTGCGAGTCGTCTCGAGGACGTCCGTGGCGCGCTATGCCGACACCCAACTCTCCATTCCAGAGATCGGAGAAGCACTCGGTGTCGCGGCGGTGCTCGAGGGCGGCGTCAGGCGCCTCGCAGATCGGGTCCTCGTCGACGTCCGCCTGATCGATGCAGCTGCCGATCGGCATCTATGGGCGGAGCGTTACGACGAGGTATTGAGCGCGGAGAACCTCTTTACGATCCAAACGAGCCTGGCCGAGAAAGTCGCCATAGCCCTCGAGGCTGCGTTCGAACCTGCGGGGTCCCGCGTACCGCCTACCGAGAGCCTTGCCGCATACGACCTCTACGCGCGAGGTCGGTACCTATATAACCGGTTTGCGAGCTACGAAGACCGCGAGCGAGCGCTCGGCCTCTTCCACGAAGCGATTGCGATTGACTCTTCGTATGCGCGCGCGTACGTCGCCCTGGCCGAGGCGTATGCGTTTCTCGGAGCGCAGGGCTACCTGTCGCGTGAAGAGGCGCTGCCGGCGGCGCGGGTCGCGGCGGAGCGAGCTCTGGCGCTCGACGAGACCCTCGCCGAGGCACACGCGGCGCTTGGGAGTGTGTTAGCTGGAGAGGGTCGCAACGGGCCGGCCGAACGCGAGTTCCGGCGCGCCATCGACCTCGATCCGAGCTCTGCAGATGTTCGACGCCAGTTCGGTCGCCTGCTGAATCGAACAGGTAGAACGAACGAGGCGGTGGACCAGGCTCGTCTCGCGGTAGAGCTCGATCCCCTCTCCGTCGGCAACCGTGTCTCCTTGGCGAGTCGGCTTTTCTACGCCCGGGACTACGCGGGTGTGATCAGCGAGGCCACCAACGTGTTGGAGATGGAGCCCAACGACGTCGGCGCTCTGTTTTTCTTGGGCGGCGCGTACATGCTCGTTAACCAGCACCAAGACGGCCTCGCCGCGCTGCGCAAAGCACGGGAGCTCGACCCCGACAATCCGTTCCGCGTCACCATGCTTGCCTGGGCGTACGCGCGAGCCGGCCAGCGTGCCCCGGTGACCGCGCTCATCGAGCATTTCGATGTTCAGGGAGAACTACTAAAGGAGTTGGCTATCGTCTACGCTGAGCTTGGCGAGATCGACCAAGCCTTCGCGTACTTCGAGCGGGCAGCGGACGAGGACCCCAGGAGTCTCATGCGGCTCCGCACCGACCCCACCGCCGACGCGTTACTCGCTGACCCGAGAGTCGAGGCATCACTCCAACTGCTCGAGCTCTGATCGCGCCAGTAGCGCTTTGCATCGCGTGCGAAACGTAACGTTCTCGAAACTCCCCGGACTGCTAAGGGTGCTTTTTCCGGGCGCCCCGCGCCACGGCCAGTTCCTAGCTTGTCAACGAGGAGTTGAGAGAATGAAGACCCGACTAACGGCCGCGATCTTCGGCGCGGTCACCTTCGCCGGCGTGACTGCGTTCGCGCCAATCCAGCAAACCGTCGACGCCGATCCGTACGCTTCGGCAAAGAGAGTCGCTGGCTATCTGTATACGAGCCTGAATGGCGAGGGCACTAATCAGGTGATCCGGTTCGAGCGACACTCCGACGGGACCATCGGTCGGCAAACGGCATACTCGACCGGCTCGATGGGTGGCGCCAATCGTAGCGCCGGTGGTGACGCGGCGGGTGACTTCGACTCGCAGGGCGCGATCCAGATCATCGGCGATCATCTGCTCGCCGTGAATGCCGGCGGCAACACGATCTCGGTGTTCGGGCTCGACCGAAACGACGGCACGCTTACGAAGAAGGACAACGTGAGCTCCGGCGGAGCCCGCCCGGTGAGCATTGCGTACCTCCCGAAGGCGTCCGCCCGGGACGAGTACTGGGTGGTGGTCGGGAACCAGTGGAACAACCCCAACGTGCAAAAGGGCGGGACCAACGAAGGGCCCATCGAGATGTATCCGAACGCCGCATTCCACGCCGATGGCGGCGGACACGAACAGGTCCTCGACGAGCGCAACATCTTCCTGTTCTCCTTCGACGCGCGTACGGGCACCTTGACGCCGGTGGACTGCTTGGACTCGTATCCCGGGACGAACGGTGGACCGGCGACGGTCGCCTTCAGCGCGGACGGCACCAAGCTAGCCGTTTCGACCTGGGGGATCGCGCACTTCGGGACGGCCACGCCGACCCACCAGAAGGCCAGCCGAGTCTACGTCTACGACTTTGACGGCGGTACGGGACAGGTCAGCGGAGCTCGCTTCTACGAGGAAGAGGGCATCGCTGGGAGCATCGGGCTGAGCTGGGACACGAACACGTCGAACTTGTTCATCTCGAACTTCAACCTTACGGAAAACAAGCGCGATCACAGCTTGACGGTCCTCGCCGATAACGGCCGCTCAGTGCAGAAGGTTGCGAACTTCGGTACCGGAGATGGCGCCGACATCGATGAGGCGTGCTGGACGCTCGTGAGCCCGGACGGTTCAAAGCTCTACGTTTCGAGCTTCGGTTCGAACGTGATCAGCGAGTTCAACGTCGACAAACGGGGCGGCGTGTCGAAAGTCGGACAGCGGGCTGAAACCGACTACGTCAGCCGCAAGGCGGGGACCCCCCCGGGTGACACCAAGGACATGTTCATCACGGCCGACGGCCAACACATGTACGTGCTCGGCGCCTACCAGACCTTCACGCTTTCGAGGTTCGATGTCTCCCCATCAGGCGCTCTGTCGTTGGTCAAGGAGATCGAAGTCGATGCAGCGACCGAGGAGGGACCCGGCGCCTACAACTTCCTGGGACTGACGGGATTCGACAAGTAATTCTTCGAAGAGAACCCCGACGAGGAACGAGGGCCCGGGTCGCGGCGGACGCGCGACCTGGGCTTCTTCGCGTCATGACACGGGGGGTTGGGTCCATGAGTCTGTCACCCCTCTGATAGCTTCCCCGTTTACTGTTTCCAGATGAAGACCCTTCTATCTCTTCTGGGGTTCCTCGTCGCGTCAACCTCGGGTTTGGCCGCTCAGTCCATCGCTGTCCGAGGGCGCGCCGTCGAGGTGACAAGCCAAGAGCCTCTTGTCGGCGCCACGGTCGTCCTTTACGCCGCGGACGATTCGCTTCCCCACGACTCGCGCGTCACCGGACCCGAGGGCGCCTTCGTTTTCGAGTCTCCGCCACCGGGTTCGTACTACGTCCGGGTCTCCTTTATCGGTCTGGTCGAGGCGACGACGGAGTCCTTTCAACTGTCCGACGACGTTGATGTCGGCACCGTCTCACTCGAGCGATCGCCGCTGCTACTGGAAGACATCGAAGTTACCGGAGAGCGGTCTGCGGTGGTTCGCGAGATCGACCGAATCGTCTACGATGTCGATGACGATGTGCAGGCCCTGGCTGGATCTGTGAGCGACGTACTTCAGAACCTGCCTTCGATCACCGTCGGCGTCGACGGTGCCATCTCCCTTCGCGGGACTCCGAACGTCACCGTCTTCATCAACGGCAGACCGTCCGCTTTGTTGCGGCGCAACGCATCGGCGGCGCTCGAGCAACTCCCCGGAGCCGCGGTAGCTCGCGTCGAAGTCATCACCAATCCCTCGGCGCGCTTCCGACCGGACGGCGTCGGGGGGATCATCAATATCGTTTTGAAGGAAGACGCGGCGCTCGGATTGGACGGCCAGGTCGGCGCCCACGCGGGCAACGAGGCGCGCTACAACGGCAATGCACGCATCAGCGTCGGTTCGGACCGTCTCGACTGGTTCGCGAGCTACGGTTTGCGGCACTCCGATGCGGGCTCGGTGTTCTCCGATCTTCGACGAACGGGCCAGGCCGGCGCTCCTCTACTGGGTCGCTACGACGAATCCGGAACGTCACGCGTGGACGCGCTCTCTCATAGCGTGTTCAGCGGGGCGACGGTGCAGATCAATGAACGGCAGTCACTCGACCTGTCCGGAAACTTCTTCTATCAGACGTCGCTGCATGCGGGGCTGTCGGAGATCTTGGCCTCAGACGCTTCGGCCCAGCCGACCCTCGAACTCAGCACCGACGAGACGAACGACGAGTTCGAGAGAGAGGGCGAACTCGCACTCGCGTACGAGGGTGCTTTTGGCGAGGAGGAGAGCCATGTGCTCGCAGTCGAGGTAGCCCGTGCGGCCTTTCGGGAGCGCGAAGATCTCGCGTTTAACCAGACGCTGAGCGTGCCGGCCACGGGCCTGGAGATCGACCGGCTACTGGTCGAGAAGAGCGGAACACAAACCGAAATCGCACTGGACTACTCGGTCGAGCTGGGCGAGGACTCCGAGCTGGAAGCCGGATATGCAGGGGAGCGGATTCGTGAAGACATCGCCTATGCCAACAACCTCGATCAGAACCGTTTTCTGTTTGATCAAGATATCCACGCGTGGTACGCGACGTATCAGCGCTCTTTCGATCGCTTTCAAATTCAAGCCGGGCTCCGCGCGGAAGTCGCTCGTATCACGTCACGCGTGACCGTGCCGTTTGTCGAGGCGACGCCAAACAACTATTCGAAGCTTTTCCCCACGCTCCACCTGGCGTACGCGGTCAGCGAACCGAGCCGGTTTGGTCTCAGCTATTCGAGACGCCTGAATCGGCCAGACGCCGATGAGTTGAACCCGAATCCAGAGTTCAGCGATCCGCGAAACGCGGAAGCGGGGAACGCGAGCTTGTTGCCCGAGTTGGTGGACTCCTTCGAGTTGAGCTTCGTCAGCACCAGGGAGCGGTTCACGATCGCCCCCACCCTCTACTATCGATACACGACCGACGCGTTCACCCAGGTGCAGAACCTGCTTTCGTCCGGCGTATTACTCACGACGACCGAGAACCTGAGAACCGAGAAGGCCGGCGGTCTGGAGACCGTGTTGTCCGCGACGCTTTCGGATCGATGGAGCGTCGATCTCACCGGCGACGTCTCCTACAACAGAATCGATGCGGGGAACCTGGGGTTTGCCGAGGACCGCTCGGTGGTCACCGGCACCGCTCGCGCCTTCGTCGTCTACCGTCCCGTTCGACGAGTCCGGTTCCAGCTCAACGGCTTTTATCTCTTCCCATGGATCACCCCACAGGGTCGCCGACAGAGCATCGCTTATCTGAACGGTGGGGTCGAAGTCGCGTTTGCCGGGGGCCGCGGAGCGCTGACGCTTACCGGCACCGATGTGTTCCATTCCTACCGCGTAAAGAGATCGCTCGACACCGCGGTTCTTTCGCAGAACGTGTCGGCTCGACGGACCGGAGCCGCGTTCTTGGTCGGCGTCACCTGGCGCTTCGGAGCTCGGCAGGGCGAGCCGGAAATGTTGTTCGACGACGTGGGCGTCGGGCCCCGCTAGCGAGGCAATCGGAAGGCGAAGCCACCGCCGACAAACCAATCTTCCGCCGCTTCGTTGAGGGCCACGCCGGTGTTGATGTCGAGTTGGAAAGCCTCCGACACGAGGTAGGTGAAACCGCCATCGAGACCATGCACTGCTTCGCGATCGTCGCTGAGTCCGAATGCGCCGAACCCCTCGACGAACGCGCTCAGCCGATCCGTCAGCCCGATTCCGAGAGCCAGGGTATATGGCGCTTCGAGTTGGGTATCCAAACAGCAGTCGCCGGTGGATTCCGTGGCCCAGGCGAGCCCGACGTTGTAACCGAGCGAGAGGCGCTCGCTCAGTGGATGCGCCACCAACAGTCGGACGGACGGGTCCACGCGTTGGCTGCTGAACGCGTCCTCTCCGGTCGGTAGCGATACCCCGGCGAGGACGGCGAGCTGAGTGCCCCCCCAATCTCTCACCTCGAGTTTGAGCCCGATCTCCGCATCGCCGGCGCCCGACACATCGCTGCTCGGTTCGGTCCCTCCGACCACGGAGCGTTTCTCGGACAGGTATCCTGGCACGCCCAAGCGCGCCTCGACCCCGTTGCCGAGACCCAATCGTAGGAGCGCCTGAGGGACCGAATGGACATCCCGCGTCTCGATCGCGTTCTCCTCGCGAGCGAAGGTCCAGCCCAACTCTACCTGGACGAACCCGGCCGGCACGGACTCCGCCGACTCCGTCTGGTCGGGACGATCGGTGACGAGGGCGCCCGCCTCCTGCCCCTCCACATGGCCGGTGAGCGCGAGCCCAGCCAGGCCAGAAACGAAGACCGCGAGGACCAGGCGCGCGCGGGCGCCACGGACGTCCGAAACCACTTGATGAGTTCTCATTGGGGAAATTTAGCCTAGGCTAAATTTCATGCAAGTGCTTCGCGTGAGAGACCGCTCCGGCCCAGCGTGACCGAAGTCGGAGCGAGGCAGTCTCTCCCGCTCACGAACCAGGAGGGGTCGGAACAGGCCGCGGAATGGTACCGTGAAATCCAGAGGAGGAGATCATGAAAAGAAGGTTCGAGCACCACGCCACGGCGACCAGGGTCGTTCAGATCCTGGCGATCGTGTTGGGGGTAGGGTTACTGCCGACCAGAGTCGTTGCGCAGCACGGCACGGAGATCGGCTTCCGGGGCGGCGTATCCGTTGCGTCGGCTTCATTCGACATCGACACGTTCGACAAGGCGAATCGCACGGGCTTTGTCGGAGGGCCGTTCATCAATTTTGATTTCGGGTCGCTCGGCTTCCAGATCGCGGGGCTCTACAACACCGAGGGTGTCGATACGAACGTCGGCTCACTCGACATGGCGTACTTCGAGATTCCGGCCGTGCTGAAGCTGGGCATCCCGCTCTCGGTCATCAAGCCAAGCGTCTTCGCGGGCGCGGCGGTGGCGTTCCGAACAAGCTGCGATGTCGACGGCGTCGCGTGCGCGGACAATGATTACGAGACGACGGACTACTCGGGCGTCGTCGGAGCCGACGTAGGGCTCTATCTTGGGCCCATCTCGCTCTGGGCCGATGCCCGCTACAACGTGGGCCTCAAGGACATCAACAAAGTCTCGGACGTGTTCGGCGATCTCAAGAATCGAAATTGGAATCTGACCGCCGGGGTGGGGTTCAAGCTCTAGCGACCGCCGGGCGCGTCGACCCCACCGCAACAACGAAAGGTCGCGGGCCGTATGCTATTCAGGGTACGATTTGGGACCCGTTCACAGCAAAGACGGTGGAGAACCGTTTGATTCGAGCGCCAGGACGAAGTCGAGCTCTCCTTATTGCGCTGTTGGCGTGCCTCGCGTGGGCTGGGCCGCCCGGGTTCCCCGGGCCGCACGGGTTTGCGGATCCACCACCTCGACTCGCCGTCGTTTTGGTCGTCGATCAGATGCGTGCGGACTACCTCGACCGGTTCGGGCACCTGTTCACTGGTGGGTTCGCTCGGATCCTCGCCGAGGGCGCCGTCTTTACCCAGGCCTATCAAGATCATGCTACGACGGTGACCGCGGTCGGACACGCGGCGATCGCGACCGGCACGGTTCCGGCTCGAAACGGGATCATCGGCAACGACTTCTTTGATCGAGTCGAGGGTCGCGAGGTGTATGCGGCCTTCGACCCTGCGGTTCACATCCTAGGGCACCCGGACGCCGAGGGACGCTCACCTGTAAGACTCCGGACGACGGGGCTGGCCGATTGGCTCAAGGCGGACCGGCCCGGAAGTCTGGTGTTTAGTACGGCACTCAAGGATCGATCCGCGATCATGATGGGCGGGCGCAGTCCCGACGGGGCCTATTGGTATGATGCTTCTGCCGAAGAGCTCGTCACGTCGTCCTACTATCGGTCCGAGGTTCCCGATTGGGTCGAGGATTTTGCCTCGCGCGACCGGGCGGCTTCGTACTTCAATCAGGTGTGGGATCGAGTGCTACCGACCGAAGCCTACGAGGGCGTATCTCGTGAGGATTGGTTCGAGGCCGAAGGTGAGGGGTGGCCGCGAACGTTTCCTCACAGCTTGCGACATCTATTCCCCGAGGGAACACCGGAGTCGCCCGGCGCGGCGTACTTCGAGAGCTTCTTGGACACGCCCTTTGCGGACGAGGTGATCCTCCAGTTTGCTCAAACCGCAATCGCTAAGGAAGGACTGGGGAGCGACGATACGCCCGACCTGTTGTTCCTAGGTGCGTCCGGGGCAGACTACATCGGGCACCGCTGGGGCCCCTACAGCCAGGAGGTTCAGGACTATTACCTCCGACTCGATCGATATCTCGGCGTGCTGTTCGACTCTCTGGACGAAAGCATCGGCTCCGACCGTTGGTCGCTCGTGTTGTCCGCCGATCACGGCGTCGCCGCCGTACCCGAGGAAGCTTCGCGGTGGGGCGAGGACGCAAAGCGGATCTCGGAGCAAACGTACTCGAACGAATTCGGTGCGGCCCTACGAGACGCGCTGGACGGCACCCGAATCGAGCCGGCTCCTATGCTGCGCTGGATGGACGGACCCTATCTGCTCTCGGAGACGGCCAGCGGCGGAGAACTCCGGCGTCTGCGGCGGGCGATCGCCGACCGATTCGCGGAGATCGACTTCGTAGCGGCCGCCCACACATCGGAAGAGGTCGCGGAGGCCGATCCTCGCGGGGACGAGATCATCCATCGGTTTCGTCGTTCGTTTGACCCGCAGCGCTCGCCAGACGTGATGTTCGCGTTGAAGCCCAACTACATCGTGGGAGCCAGCACCGCTTCACACGGCTCACCCTATTGGTACGACCGACACGTACCGCTGGTGTTCATGGGGCCCGGTATCCGTCCCGGTCGGCATGACCGGGTGGTTCGTTCCGTCGACATCGCGCCAACGTTGGCAAGCCTGATGGCTATCCCGTTGCCGGACGACCTAGACGGACGCCCCCTTGGTGAGGTCGTAAGGGGCAGAAACAGCTCTGAGTCTCTGGGTCAAAGAAGACCCGACTGACACCATCGGGAGTCCAACCCTTCAGCTCTCGAGAAGCCAGCGCTCCGCGTCGGACAGGTGACGATCCAAGAGGCTCAATGCATCTCCAACCTGGCCGCGCTTCAGGTAGGCGACGATGTGCCCGTGCTCGACCACGTGGTCGTGCGGCCCGGGCCCCCGCGCCTGGTCACGCTCGTTGAAGTGCAGTTGGAGCTCGCCAATCGTGCGGGCGAAGAGCTGCGTGAGTCGTGCGCTCCCTGCGGTGGCGACCAGAGTCGTGTGAAAGGTCCGGTCGAGTTCCCCGTATCGGGCCCAGTCCTCCTCGGCCGCCGACTTTTCCATGCCGTCCGCTAGGGACTTCAGGTCGTCGAGCGCGGGGTTGTCGCGGGTGATCCTGCGAACCGCACCCGACTCGGCGACCTGTCGCAGGGCCATCACCTCGCGAAGGTGATCTCGATCCGGCACGGTCACCCTCGAACCGCGATGGCTCCGCTTCTGAACCAACCCCACCCGATCCAACAACAGAAGCGCCTCGCGAACCGTGTGACGACTCACGTTGAACTCCTCGGCCAGAGCGACTTCCCTCAGAGGTTCATCGGGCTTTAGCCCACCACTGAGAATCCGGTCTCGCAGAATCTTCTCGATCGCTTCGGGGACCGACGGGGTCAAACCGGACGGTGTCATGGGGTCGCCGCTCGTCGTGACACGATCCGCGACCCCGACGGAGTCGAGCGCGAAAACACCGCCACCGCGCCTTGTTCCGTGGCCACCAGGCCGTGGTAGTCGCCAAGAAAAAGCGAGCCATTCGCGCGAGGTCTCCAGTCGAACCGGTCGATCGATTCCGCCGGCCCCGCCGAGAGCCCGTCCCCCTCCGCCCATTCGAACGCGCGCACCAACACTTCCGTCGAACGCGCAGATTTGGCAGCCCCGATTTCGACCGCCGCTGCACGAAAGTAGGAAACGTAAGCGGGTCCACCGGGGGCCACCGCGAGTGTTGGCCGCCAGGTCATCTCGCCTGGTTCGCCAACGGCGACCGGAGGACTCCACGAGCTACCCCCATCGCGGGACGCCGTCAGCCAGACGGCCGCCTGCGGTGCGGTATCCACCCGTGAACGCGCGGTAAAGACGACGTAGAGATCGTCCGTGGATGGATCGGCGGCCGCGTGCATGATGTCTGCGGCCACAGACATTTCGGTCTCGGTGCCCGGGAACAAGAGTTCTCCCTCCGACTCGGGCCCCTCATGGACGAGCGCCGCCGGGGACCATGTCTGCCCCCCGTCGCCCGAACGCGCGAAGGAGAGTTGCGAGCCATCGCGTCCGTGTCCGTAGAAGACGTAGGTGAAGCCGTTGGCGACGACGGGCTGCGGCGCCGATGCCGGCGCATCCGCGAACGAAGGGCTGGCGAAGGTTAGGGGGGACCAATGCAAGCCACCGTCATCGGTACGGCTGACCGCGGCAGGCCGGCCATTGACGCTCCAATGAGTGGTCGCGACCCACGCTCGTCCCACGATGTCCCTGTCCGCATCGACCGCCGTGTTGTCATGCATGAATGTAGGAGTGCGACTCTCCGAAACGGCGACCGGTTCGTTCCAACGGTCCCCCCCATCCGACGAAGTGACCGAAGTGACGACACTGGCGGAGTCGAAGTACTCGCCGGGAAGCCAGCCGATCGCGGTCACGTACACGCGGCCATCGACGCCGATCGACACCCATGGGTCGGACGTGGCGGGCAACCCCGGCGATCCGCCGGCGCACGTATTGAAGGGTAGGACTTTCGCGGCGCTCCACGTTTGACCGCCGTCTCGGGAGACCGAGGCCATGATCGCCCCGCTCCGCCCA
>JAJCZV010000105.1 GCA_029262175.1 Gemmatimonadota bacterium | reverse complement strand
TCCTGCACCAGCACAGATGGTCGGGCGGAGGTGTCATGGCGGGAAAGCTATTCAGCGATGCGCTTCTCGCGCCCTCTTTGGACGGAGAGAAGGCGAACGAGGCGATGCGGGAGAAGGCGGCGAACCCTCGGTTCTTCGCGGGGCGGCTGACCGGGGTCCGGCAGGGGTTCGAGGACGCGAATCGAGAGGCCACCTCGCTCACGGATTGGGTGGAGCGACTCTACCGGCTTCTGCCCGAACTACAAGATATCACCCGCTACTTGCAGGTTTCCGAGCTCGAGGGATTGGAGCGCCGGCTGGCCTTCGTGGAATCCCTCGACAGGAAGATCGGAGCGAGCATGTCGGCGTCGCGCCGCTTCGCGGAAGCGGCGGTCCTGCGACCGACGGAGGCGCCGTTCTATTTCGTCCCGGCACTCGAGGCGGCCCGGCTCGATGGAAACGGCAAGGCACTGGCTGAGCTCCTCGATGAGCTGTACCAACACCAGCGATCGATTCCCCGGTTTTGGTATGAGGCGGCGCGGGACCACCTCGACTCGCATCCGGATCGGTCCCCGGCGCTGCTCCGTGACATCGACCCGTACCGAATCGTCAGCATAGACTGTCTCGAGGAGTGGTCGGGCCATTGGGCGATAAAGTTCCGCGTCTTGATGGCGGTCGGCCGCGCCCCTCGTCCGCTTCCCGAACTCGTTGCACCCGATGGTCCAGCGCTCGACAAACCCGTGCCGGCCACCCGAGACCCAGGGCCACTCCCGCATCCGTCACGCCTTCGTCGACGCGATTACCGGATTATCCGCGCGGGCGTGGAGCATTTTTCACTCCAGGGGATCGACAGCCCACCGCCACTCTGGACGGCGCTTTCGCAGGCCGAACCGGACCTCGAAGTGCTGCCGCTCGAGGACGATTTCGTCAACGTGCCGCGGGTATGGGGCAGGTACAACGAAGAGCGGGACGTCATCATGGGGCTCTCGTTTGACCCGCCGTGGAACGGAGGCACGGAGTCGTATCGCACGACGCTAGAAGCCCAGGTCGACTGGTTCAACCAGATGGCCACCCGTCACCAGATCGGTGGGGAGCGCCGGGCGGATCAGCGCCGAGCCTTCCGCACGCTCTCCCAGTTCCTATATGACGAGGGTGAGATGCGGGGTGGCGAATACGCCCGGGGTTTGGTCGACCGCTGGCATGCCCACCGCTGGTCGCCAGGGGGACGCCTGACCGGGCTGCTGCTCCGCCAGTGTGTGACGGATCCGAATCGACCGACCTCCGCGCGGACGAGCGAGCGGGTGCAGATCGAAAACAACGGCACCCTGATCAACGAGGGGATCAAGCGTGTGCAGCGGCAGATCGATGAGGCCAAGGACACGGTCACGAACCTGACGGAGTGGGCCGAAGCGCTCTATCGGATCCACCCCTACCTGCAGGAGGTGCTACTGATGCTGGAGGTGTCGGAGGGGGCCAACGCCGAAGCCTGGCACGAGCGGTTTCAAAAGTTCAGCAACCAGTTCATCGACGTGTCTGCGCTCAACATCAATGCCGCGATCCGCAATGGCGTGAGCCGCCGCGGATCAGACACGACCGCGCTACCCACCTGGACGACGACCTATCTCGACGACGTCCGCAGAGATGAGGGCACGACCCAACAGACACGCCAACGGCTCGAATACCTCTACCAGAAGGAGGTGACGTTCCCACGGTTCTGGTACGAGCTCGCGCTCGAGCACGTTGATACCCCCGTTGAACGAATGCCTTCGACCCTGACGTCGGTGGATGCGTATCGGGCCGCGAGCATCGACGTACTCGAGTGTTGGTCGGCGCAGTTCATGATAACGCTCGGAGAGCTCTCCGAGCGGGCGGCGGAGCGAGAGCAATGAGAGAAGAACCGTGAAAGAGTGGCCGACGGCACCGGACGAGAGGATCTACCCCATCCTCCGTAGGTACTCGGAGGGAGCGATCTCCGCGTACGACGCGGCCTGCGACATCCAAGACCTCGGCATCCCCGGCTACGACGACCCGAGCGCGTCGGAGGTGGTCCTGTGGTCGAAGATGGCGGGGTTCGGGATTCCGAGCCCCACCGAAGAGGAGGCGACGGCCGAGGCCGCTGAAATCTTGAGAAGGACGGGCTACGCGGAAGAAGCACGTGGACTCACTGACAAGAAGAAGGAGGCTCTCGACGATTCCTAGAGAGCGTTAGAACCTGCCGAGTGTTGCGAGCACGAACGTCGACGTCTTCGACATCGGCTCATGTCGGCGCCTTCTCCAATACGTTGTCGTCATGCGTGAACGTCCGACCATACTGGGCCTTCTCGGGGCGATCGCAGCTGGCTTGATCGGCTTCGCGAATTGCTCCCCGGCCGAGTCCGACTCCGATTCTGTGTCACCGACGGGTCAGGGGGGGTGGATCTCCCGGCTCGAGGGGACACCCTGCTCGCGAGAGATCGCCGCCCTCCTGCGAACGTGGGGTACGCGCGACGAGTCTCTCGGGGCTCCACCTGCGCCAGGATTCGTTTCTCGCTACCGGATCCCGACGACGGTCCTGGGAGAGTGGGTGCTCGTCGACGTGCCGGAGAGAGGGGCGCCAACCCTGTCACGGCTTCGACCGGCGGGCGTAGTGTCCGTTTCCTTCGATGGAGAGTGCCGGGACACGCGCAATCGAGTTGCCGACGAGCCCCGGGCGGCGGGGCGTGTCGCCGAGGCGGCGTTCGGTGAGTTTACGGACGATGACCTGCGTAGCCTCGTGTCCAGTTCGACGTCGGCCATCGTCTTCTATGTATGGTCGCCCCACATGCCGCTCTCGCTCGATGGGTACCGCGAGATCGCCGCGGCGTGCGATGCGCTGGACCTCCAACTCGTCCCTTTGCTGTTCGGGGGCGGCGATCTCCTCTTCGCGGAGCGTGCGGCTTCGAGCGCCGGGATCCCTCGCCACGGACTTCGAGAGATCGCGTCGATCGAGTTGATCCTCCGCGACGCTCAAGTCCACGCGCCTACGGTGATCCTATTCGAAGGAAGGCGCGTATCGCCCGCGCTTCCGGGGTATCGGAACTGGGAGGGGTATCGAAGCTTTATCGAAGCGTTTCTGCAACCCGACTCAGACTCCTAACTACCGAGCGACTCGCAGGCTCGGCCGAGCGCCGCCCAATCGATGGTCTCTGAAGTAACGTTTGATCCGCTGGCTTCGCGTGTTTCGTCTACCAACGCGTGGCACTGCCCCGCCGACAGCGACAAACCCAACCAGGGCGCTTCATGCGCATCCATGGGAAACGGTTGCGCCGCGAGCTCGGGGTTCTCTGCGAAACAGGCCTTCTCCCACATCGAGGCGATGGTGCGCCATTGCGGCCGCACGTCGTCTCCCAGGATCTCGCGGTCGCGCCACACCCCTTGATCGGGATCGAGCACTCGGAAGTGGAATCGCTTCTGAGCGTCGCTGTCCTTGGGGACGGAGTTGGCGATGTAGAAGAGTGATCCATCGGGGAAGAACGCGGGAAAATAGCTTCCGACCCCGGCTTCCAGGGAGGTCGTCAAGCGCTGAACTCCGTGCACGCCCCGGATCAGTCCAGCCTCATCCCTGTCCAAACGCGCCACCACCACATCCGTGATGGTACCCGGCTCCAACCCCCCGTTTACGAACGGCGTGAGGTACCCACCCTGACTGACGTGGAACGTCAACATCGAACCGTCAAAGCTGAAATCGGCCTTCCCAGCCGTAAAGCCGAGATCGACCACCGGTGCGCAACTCGTGGTGCCCCGTTCGGGATCGATCGAGGTGATTCGAAAGATCTTGAGAGACGCGCCGGGTGTGTAGCTCGACTCGGCATGCTCGCTCGTGTACGCGGCCACGTACTGCGCATCTTTAGAGATGAAGGGCGTGTTCAAATCGTTCGTCACGGTTGGACACAGCGCCATCGGTGCAGAGGGCTCGACAGAAAGGAGCTCCTCCGTGGCCGAGTCGTGGGTGAACCGATAGTCGACGATACGGAACTTCGATTCGTCGCTCGTGCCCGACAACATCAGACGATACGTGGTGACCTCGGTCGCCCCGACGCCTACCCGGGAGACGATGCCGGTCGACTGATAGTAGACTCGCTTCATCGCCGCATGCTCGTGGATGAAGACGGGTTCGATGTCATCCGCGTCCTCGCCCGCTGCAAGTCGCTCCAACATCTCCGCGATCGGGTAGAAGCGGATATTCGAATCGGGCGTGTATGTGGACGGGACGGTCATGTACCTGCCATCCGGCGTAGCGACCGCATCGGATCGGTCTGGAATCCGGATACGCGCCCCCGTCGTGATGTTGTAAAGCTCGTTTTGGTCATGGCTTGCGAAGGCAAGGATTCGATCCGATCCGCTATGAGGGACCGGACGCGCGAACCAATTCACATCATCAATGGGGGGGTCATCTGCCGAGGGTCGTACCGCGATCACGTTCGACGAGGTCGCGGGCACCTCGCAGTAGTCGACCGTTTCACTCCCGCGGACGGTGGCGTCCATCCGAGATTCGCTCGACTCTGCATCGGCACAGCCGTTCACGGCCAGAAGGCTCCCGAAAAGCATCAGGACCAAAACTACGCGGCAGTTCAAGTGAGCACGCTGGAGAGTCTGAATCATGAGATCGACACTACCCGACGCGCCGCCACTCGGCAATTACGCGACCCGCGGTTACCGGCCAGGCCGTTTGATGCCGAGCTTTTTCATGCGCGCTTCTAGCGTCGTCGGCTTCAAGCCGAGGACCTCGGCGGCCCCGCCCTTGCCGCTGACCTTCCAGCCCGTGCTGATCAGCACGCCACGTATGTGATCATGCTCGACGTCGGAAAGGGCCTGGGTGGGTAATGCCGGCGTCCCGGGTTCAGCCACCGCTTGATAATGACCCGTGGCCCAGTCTCCCAATCGTAGGACGCTGCCGTCGGTCGCAATGACCGAGCGTTCGATCAGGTTCGCCAACTCGCGAACGTTGCCCGGCCACGAGTACTGGACGAGTTGATCGAGGAGTTCCAGAGGGATCGTTTCGATCGTTTTCCTGAGCGGACCGGCGTAACGCTGGACGAGGGCGTTGACGAGCTCCGGCAGGTCCTCGCGACGGTCGCGGAGCGGAGGGACCTTGATCGGAAAGACGTTGAGGCGGTAGTAGAGATCTTGTCGAAAGGTGCCGCTCGCGGCGGCTTCGGACAGGTTCCGGTGCGTCGCGGCGATCACGCGCACGTCGACGCGCACAGTCTCGATGCCGCCGACTCGGGTGAGTTCCCCCTCTTGCAGCACGCGAAGCAATTTGACCTGGAGATCCGCGGGCAGGTCCCCCACCTCATCCAAGAAGAGCGTGCCCCCATCAGCCAGTTCGAAACGTCCCAACTTCCGCGACACGGCACCGGTGAACGCACCCTTCTCGTGACCGAAGAGTTCGCTCTCGACCAGCGATGGCGAGATCGCGCCGCAGTTGACCGCGATGAGCGAGCGACTCGCTCGACGGCTCTTCGCATGGATCGCTCGAGTGATGAGTTCCTTGCCGGTCCCCGTCTCTCCGCTGATAAGGACGGTCGCATCTGTCGGCGCGACTTGTTCAACCTTCTCCATGACGTGTCGCAGCCCGCCGTCTCGACCTACCAAGTCTTCTTGCCGTGAGCTCGGGACCGCGACAGACCGTTGCTGCACTTCGCGCTCGGAGGTCTCATCGATCATTGCACCCCAGATCGCGACCAGACGTTCTTCGTGCAGCTCGCCGATCCAAACGGACCGAAAGAACCTGGGGGTTTGCTTGATCATGACTCTGAGATCGACGACTTCGTGACGGCCATGCGCCTGAAAGCTCGCGAGCTCACGAGCGCCGGTTAGAATCCGTCCGGGGACGAGGTCGCGTAGCGGGCGACCAAGAAGGGCGTCATCCGTCTCATGGAGCGCGGCGAAGGCCGCGTTGCAGTACGAGAGCGCTCCATCCAGCAACGCTTCTCTGAGTTCTGGGATCGATTGTGAGAGGCTGACCGGCGCCGGCAGCTCCAAGCGATAGATCGCATCGGGCAGCCCCGCGAGCAGACTGCGGAGCCCACCGTCTTCCACCCCGACCCATCCCGTCGGGCTCAAGGCCGCCCTATCCTTCTAGTCATGCTGCCGACACCTCCTGGACTCGACGCGGCGCTGGCCGACCGTTACACGCTCCGATCCGTTCTCGGAGCGGGCGGAACATCGACCGTTTATCGCGCCAGGGACGAGAAACACGGCCGGGATGTCGCGATCAAGGTACTGCGTCCCGAGTTGGCCGCGAGCCTTACGAAGCAGCGTTTCGCCCGGGAAACTTCGATCGTCGCGAAACTCCAGCACCCGCACATTCTTTCACTGATTGATTCCGGGGCTGCCGCCGAGACGTACTACTTCGTGATGCCGCTGGTCGAGGGCGTGACGCTGAGCGAGCGACT
>JAJCZV010000104.1 GCA_029262175.1 Gemmatimonadota bacterium | reverse complement strand
TTAACGGATTGCCGTCTATCGGCGTTCGTCGCAAGGAACGGCGACGCAGGAATATAGGCAATCTTCCGAGGAGACGAGACGCGGCGACGGACGTCGAGGGGCGGCAAGGCGTTAACGCTATGTCGACGGCGGTGCACTAGTGTGTCTGAGCGTGTCTCCGTCTGGCCCCGGGAGGCCGGAGATTTGGCTGTGTCGCGTCGACCGGCGGGACGAGACCCGTCGTGAGCCCGCCTCTTAAATTATGGATGCAGTCCGGCGGCGGCTTGGTCATCGTCACCCGAGAAGGCCGTCCCGGACTCGAAGGCCCACCCGGCGGCGCCAACGGTTCGGCAGGATTGGCCTGCGACCACACAACACGAAGCCGCGTAAGGACCTGGGCCGAGTTTGCGGACAGACGCCCTCCGCCCGGCCGACTCCGGCACCAACGCCCGGAAAGCGAGCATTGATTCCTCTCGGTGGCTAGCTAGCCCGCTCCGAGCCAAGCCGCGAACCTGCCTACCACTGGCAGACGTTGTTCCCGAAGCAGAAGATACCTCCTGAGAAGTTGCACGCCGTCTTGCACGTGGTGCCGCCCCGGCAGTCCTCATCACGGTTGCAGATGTCCCCGACGTTGGAGGTGTCGATCTCCGAGCAGGAAGGCGCGCAACCCGTATACGGCGCTTCACTACACTCAGCTGAAGTTCCGCGCGCGAACGTGCGCTCCGCAAAGCAGAACACATCCGGCTCGTGGAAACACACGCCATCGATAGTGGGGCCTTCGCAGTCGTCGTCCGTTACGCAGGGGCTGCCCGGGTTGGTGCTTGGGAAGACGCAGTAGTCACACCCCGGAACAGCGAACTGCTGCTGCGGGATGTCACAGTTCGCAGCCGTCCAACCGTTCTGATTGGCAGCATCGTCGCAGTACTCTTCCATCACACAGCCACTCCCGATGTTGGCTGCGTCGCAGCTTACGACGCCGGGACTGCAGGCGCTGATCACATTGTCGCAATCGACGCCGTCTGGCTCGTAGTCGCACGCGATGCAATTGTTCGGGTCGGTCGCAACGTTGGTGCACTTGCCGTCGCAGCAGTCGGTTTCCGGCGCGAGCCCAGAGCAAGCTCCACCCACGTCTGAGTTGCAGCACTGCTGGCAGCGGCCGGTTTGCCCGAGGAGAGGCGTTGCACCGACGCCGTCTCCTTGCATCCCGGCGCAACAGACGTAGAGCAGCGTCGAGTCGGGAATCAAGCCGCAATCGTCGGCCTGGGCCGGGGCGCGCTCCGGCGACTGCAGCGAGGTGCACCTTCCGGATGGGTTGGCGCCGCCCGCCTGGCAAACCGCATCGGAATCGCACCCGATCCCCGGACGCGTGCTGAGCAGATCGCAGTAACTCTGGAAGCAGTGCGCATCCGGCCTGTTGTTGCCTGGATCACACTGGGTGCGGCTCGTGCACACTCTCCCAGGAACCTCGGAGCGAATGTTGCACCGCCCCTTTACCGTGCACACATCGCCGTAGCCGCCTTCGGTCGGGGCCGGAATGCAGTAGGGCCTCTCGCACACTTGGCCCGGAGGACATCCGCAAACCCAACCGTCCTCACACTCGATGCTGTTCTGGCAGTAGAATGGGTGGCACTCGCCCTCCATGCAGGTCCCGGGTGCGTCCTGGCCGAACAGGTCGAAGGTGCAATCCGTCATCCAGGGTTGCTTCTCATCGGGTCCGCAGTCGGGGTAGTCGGCGAAATCGTATCGACCGTTGCTGGGAACAGTCGAAGGATCCCCGCAGAAGTCGGCAACGTCGCACTCGTCTGCTGCCTCGCGACAGCGGGCGTTCGGGCTTCGCGCTACGTTCTGGCTTACACAGTTGCCGCTCGCGTCACAGCTGGACCTTTCACACGCAAGGTCCCCGATGCAATCGGCCCCCTCCGGAAGGAATCCGTTGGGCTCACAAATACCCGAGGGCGTGCACGTCCACGGCTCCTCGCACATCGTTCCCGGCACACATACCGTTCTCACACAGGTACCACCGGCACCACATTGAGGCTGTCCGAGTTCGACCTCCGCAAAGTGGTCGCACCACATTCCCTCGCGTGGCCCACCCTCGCATCTCGCGTCGACTTGCTGACCGGGGGGGCATACCCCGTAACCAGAGCAATACTCAGGCGGGTCGCAGATCGGATCATTGCCTGCGCGGGTCTCGCGACACGGGATCGTGTTATCGAACACCGCGATCTCGGCGATCGGGCACTCCGAGGCTGTGCCGCTACAGTAGGAAACTTCCTTGCAGGCGTAATTGCCCGTCACGGGATCTCGCTCGAGACTACAAGCATGCGTCGACGGCCTGAATGCGTCGATGCATGCGCCGCTGGCGTCGCAGCGGTCGGCGTCGTCGTCATCGCACAGGCCACCGTTTGCGGCGCCCGTACACGGCGTGTCCACAGCCGCGGCCGGATGCGTACAGGCCCCGCCGGCGCAGACGTCGTTGGTGCAGGCGACGCCGTCCGACGTGCAGGTCGTGCCGTCCGCATCGTTGTTCTCCAGGCACGTGCCCGCCGAGTTGCAGGTGTTCGGAGCGTCGCAGTCGGTGTCGCTCTGGCTGCCGCAAGCGGTGTTCACGGCTTCGAACCCGCTGCTCTGGTCGCACGCGCCGGCGTTGCAGACCGCCGCAAAGCAGTCGTTCGTGTTCGTGTCGGTGCAAGGCGAGGTGTTGTTGCCGTTCACACAACCCGTCGCGGAGTTGCAACTGTCATCGGTGCATTCGTTGCCGTCGTCGCAGTTCGGCGGCGGACCACCGGCACAAGAGCCGGCCGCGCAGCGGTCGTCGGTCGTGCATGCATCC
>JAJCZV010000103.1 GCA_029262175.1 Gemmatimonadota bacterium | reverse complement strand
CTCCCTCGGATACCCATGCGTCCGCGCTCAACCACCACGCCCAGACTCGGGTCTCGGCGAACTCCGACGTTCGGTACGGGGCAAGCGCCGCCCGCGACTCCGCATAGCGCCCTTCTCGACGGTACGAGCGCGCCAGGTGTGACAGCGCGATGGCGAAGTCGCCGCGTATCGCCAGCGCTTGTTTGTATGCGTCACGCGCCGCTTCGACGTTGCCCGCCATCTCGAGAAGCTCGCCGCGTGAGTCCAAGGGGTTGGGCGAGTCCGGCTCCACATCGATGTATCTCTGGACCAGCGAATCGGCCCCGACGAAATCACCGCGATTCGCGTAGCGATAGGCGAGTTGGTTCCACCCCGTGCCATAAAACGGATCCAGCTGTACGGTCTCGAGCGTCAGACGTTCGATCTCGTCTCCTCTGTCTGGGAACTGCGAGAGGAACCCCCCGAACGTGATGCGCACATCTTTTTCATACGGATACTTGGAGAGAAGTTCGCGAAACTTTGCCTCGCCTTCCGCCGCGCTTCCAAAAACAAAATCGCTAAAGGCGCCGACATACAGGCGATCGCGTTCCGAAGCCGTCTCCAAGTGTTGGTTGGCGCGCTGGAGGGCCTCCGTGGCGTTGGCAAAATCGCCGGTCTGAAACAAGACCATGGCAAGCTGTACATGCGCTGCCGAAAACGAGGGGTCCAACTCGAGCGCTCGCTCGAGATGTTCACGAGCGTCGGAATAGAGACCCTGCCACATCGCCTGCGTACCGATGTCGAACTCGCGAAGGGCCTCGATGCTGCCGGTCGTGAGTTCTGCGATGGGCGCTTTCCCCGCCGCCGCCATCCCGCCCCCGAGCAGGTCGACGGAAATCGCGTCGGACACCTCGTCGACGAGAGCAAAGACGTCGCGTCCACGCGCTCGTGCGCTCGCCCGAATATCGCCGGTCCGCACGTCCGACAGGGTCGCTACGATCTGGATGTTGTCTGGCGATCCGATGATGCTGCCCGTGAGCATATAACGGGCGCCGGCTCGCTCCGTGACCTCGGTTTGCAGACCCTCCGGCACCGTCCGCGAGTCGACCACGCCCAGCTGTCGCATGATGTCGAACACACGTTGACCGCTCACGACGCGAAGCGTATCGAACTGCGCCAGGTCGGTCGCCAAGAGATCCGCGATGCCGCGATCGAGCCACTCGAGGTCCGCGGATGCGATTTGATTCTGAAACGGGAGCACCGCGACCGAATTCTGCCCGAGATCGTACACGGCGCTGGCGGACGTGAAGCCCTGGGTCGCGTCGCGAGCCGCGATCCACGCCGCACCGCCGGCTCCCACCAGCAACACGGCCGCGAGGAGAACGCCTTCGACACGCTGGACTCTTTGCTGCCCCTTTTCGCCGTGATACCAAACAAGGATGGCCGTAAGAAAGAAGAAGACGACGGCGAGAAAGAGCGTGACGTCGAGAACCTTCCGACCGACGTAGCCCTGTTCGACAAAAAAGCCGGCGATCTGCGCCGTGATCCACGCCCCCACGAGGTATCCGACGAGGAAGCGAATCGCGCGTCGCTCTCTGAGCTCCGCGACGACGTTGGTGAGACGATCGATCATGGGGTGACCCGAGGACGGGCGCCGCGGCTAACGGCCGCGGCGCCTATCGCGTCTTCGGGCAACGGTCCTCGAACCCGACGGACCGAAGCGGCCGATAGGTGCGTCAGCCGACCGCAACCTCGGCGCCCTGAACCACCTCGGCGATGTGAGACAAGGCCCACTCGAGCGTCTCTTTCTCGATCACGAGCGGCGGCGCAAATCGGATCACCTGCTCGTGGGTCTCTTTGGCGAGGATCCCTCGATCCTTGAGCCCTTCGCAGAACGGCCGCGCGGGACCCGAATCGGTCTTGATCACGAGACCCACCATAAGGCCGCGACCGCGTACATGATCGATGTGCGGCGAGTCGATCGAGCGCAGTTCATCCATGAACCAGTTTCCGAGTTCGTTCGACCGCCCCGCCAGGTCCTCTTCGAGAATGACGTCGAGCGCCGCGCGCCCTACCGCCGCGCCGAGGGGGTTCCCGCCGAAGGTGGAACCGTGATCACCCGGTGTGAACATGTCCATGATCTCGGAGTTCGAGAGGATGCCCGAGACGGCGATCACGCCACCCCCGAGCGCCTTACCGACGATCATGATGTCTCCGCGGCTTCCATCCCAATCGCCGCAGAACAGCTTCCCGGTCCGACCCAGACCCGTTTGGATCTCGTCGTTGATGAGAAGCACGTTGTTGTCTTTGCAGATTTCGACGGCCTTCGCAAAGAACCCTTCGGGCGGGACCACGACACCGGCTTCACCCTGAATCGGTTCGACCAAGAAACCCACCGTGTTCGGCGTAATCGCTGCCGCCAAGGCATCCGTGTCGCCATACGGAATGGCGACAAAGCCAGGCGTGAACGGGCCAAACCCATCGCGCGACCCATGGTCCGACGAGAACCCGACGATGGTCGTCGTGCGACCATGGAAGTTGTCGTCGCAGACAATGATCTCGGCCTGACCTTCCGGCACACCCTTGACCTTGTAGCCCCATTTGCGAGCCGCCTTGATCGCGGTCTCGACAGCTTCCGCTCCCGTGTTCATGGGCAGCGCGCGCTCGAAGCCGGTGCTCTTGCAGAGGTCTTCGAGGAAGGGACCCATCTGATCGTTGTGGAACGCACGAGACGTGAGCGTGAGCTTGTCCGCCTGCGCCTTGAGCGCGGCGATAATACGCGGGTGACGGTGACCCTGGTTCACGGCGGAATAGGCGCTGAGCATGTCGAGGTATTTGACCCCTTCGACGTCCCAAACCCAGGCGCCCTCTCCACGCTCCAACACGACCGGGAGCGGATGGTAGTTGTGGGCACTGACTCGGTCGACCTGCGTGATATACTCGTGGCTGTTCATGGCGTCCCCTAGTGGTCCATTTGGCGCCTGAGTTGGCGCAATCGGAACGTTAAAGCGTAGGCGTAAAACCCGCGCCCGGCAAGCGATCGAGGCAGCTAGGTTTTCGGGCCTGGTCGGCCTACCCTACCGTCTATGACTGCTTCCCCTTCGACGCCGGATTTCGAGACG
This sequence comes from Gemmatimonadota bacterium, assembly GCA_029262175.1. Lineage (GTDB taxonomy): Bacteria > Gemmatimonadota > Gemmatimonadetes > Palauibacterales > Palauibacteraceae > Palauibacter. The sequence goes on along the minus strand of JAJCZV010000103.1, from coordinate 5,931 downwards.
TTCGCTCGGTTGGCCCGCCCGGGTTCGATCGTGCCGGTTTATTTGGAGATCCCGTTCGATTTGGATACGGCCGTCACCGCCTTCGCCAAGCTGCGAGAGGGTGCCTTCTCCTTCCTACTGGAGTCGGTCGAGGGCGGAGATCGTTGGGCCCGTTACAGCTTTATCGGTTCCGCGCCCCGGGAGGCTTGGCGTCTCGACGGCGACCAGATCCGTCGCTGGTCGCCGGAACAGGGGTGGGGCGCCGCTCGGTCCACCGCGGATCCCTTTGCGGAATTTGAAACGTGGGTCGGTCGCTTCGAGCCGATCCGGGTCGACGGTCTGCCCGAGTTTTGGGGCGGAGCGGTGGGTTTCTTCGGATACGACACCGTCCGCTGGCTCGAGCATCTCCCGGACGCACCGCCCGATGACCTCGGCGTGCCCGACGCCTGCTTCATGGCCACCGACCGCGTGCTCATCGTCGACAACGTGTACTCGCGGGCGTTCGCCGTTGCGGCCGTCGTCGTCCCACCGGATGGCAAGGCCGCAGATCGCCCCGATGGTTTTGAAGATCTCCGCAGACGGTACGACTTGGCCGTGGCCGGGCTGCGGGAATGGAACGACCGCCTCCGAGGCACGCACGCGCTCGGAGCCTCCGACGAAGGGCGTCCACACGCCGCGACGACCACCGGGAACCGCACCCAGGCGGACTATGAGACCGCGGTCTCGCGGATACGCGAGTACATCGCGGCGGGAGATGCCTATCAGGTGGTCGTGTCCCAACGCGCCTCCGCGCCGTTCGAAGGCGATGCACTGGACCTGTATCGAGCGCTTCGAAGCGGCAATCCATCTCCGTACCTCTTCTTTATCGAACTGGACGGGACACGTCTGATCGGTTCGTCACCCGAGACGCTTGTCCGGTGTGAGAACGGGGGCGTGGTCGTGCGACCGCTCGCCGGGACCCGTCCGCGAGGGCGCACCCCAGAGGAGGACCTCGCGCTCGAGCAAGAGCTTCTAGCCGATGAAAAGGAACGCGCGGAGCATCTCATGCTCGTCGACCTGGGTCGGAACGACGTGGGTCGTGTGGCCGAGCCGGGGTCCGTGACCGTATCGAGGTTCATGGAGGTGGAGCGGTATAGCCACGTCATGCACATGGTGAGCGAGGTCGCGGGAAAGCTGCGCGAGGGCGCGACTCCGATCGACGCGTTTCGCGCCTGCTTCCCCGCAGGGACGCTCACGGGAGCGCCCAAGGTCCGCGCCATGGAGATCATCGATGAACTCGAGCCTACGCGACGGGGGCCGTACGGTGGCGCCGCCGGATACGTGGGCTACGGGGCCGAGAGCCTGGACATGGCGATCGTGATTCGAACCCTGGTGATGGCCTCGAACCAGGTTCATGCCCAAGCGGGAGCCGGGATCGTCTACGACTCCGAGCCGACCAAAGAGTGGGAGGAGACCCAGCATAAGGCCCGCGTGCTTCTCGAAGCCCTCGCATCGGCGAACCCTGGCTAGAAGCTATGGCTATGACTCGTCCTCGCGCCTTGGCTGAACCACGCAAGACCCTGCGCGCGGCTCGCCGTACTTCTTCAACAGGCTTCTAGGGGCTCGAGAGACGCTCTTCTCGACGGACGATCCGATCGACTTCATCGCGATGAGCCCGGGCGTAGGCGAGGGCCTCCTCGAGCCGCTCCGCCGGAACCCAGGCGAATCGCTGACCCAGAGAGGCGCTCATGGCGCGGCCCGGCCCGGCCGCGGCGGCGATCTCCCAGACCTCCGGCCCTTCCCGGAGCCCCGCCCTCCGGCCCGCGACCGTGTCACGAAACTCGATCAGCGGGAACCGCTGGACGGCCAACCACTCCCGTGCGAGCTCGCGAAGTCCTTGCGATGGGGACCAGTCCAACTCGAAAAAGCGTGTTTCGAGTTCAGCTTCGAGATCCGGCGGGAGCCGGGTACACAGAGGCCGGGGAAGTGACATGTATACAGAGTATACGACACGGGGATTGAACGCCAGAAGTGGTCTGGTCCGCGCGGTCTAGGCCTCGTTTGACGATCCGTCTAGGAGTAGGTTGGCGGGCGCGTCTCGATCTTCCAAAGCCCGCTTCCCGAGGACCCGCCTTGACCCTAAATCGGCGTATCTCCGATCAGATCGACGATCCGAGCGAAAAGCGGATGTACGTCCGCGCCTTGTTTGCAGGCGTCGCGGAGAAGTATGACCTGACCAACGACGTGATGTCGTTTGGTCTTCACCGCCGTTGGAAGCGTCGCGTCCTCGAACTCGCGCGTCTCGAGCCTGGCCAGCGGGTGCTCGATCTCGCCGCTGGAACCGGAGATCTCGCTCGCGGAGTCGCGCGCGGTGCCCTGAACGCGAGCAACGGGGCCGCCGGGGACGGCATCGAAGTGATCGCCACTGACCTCACTCCGGAGATGCTTCAAGTCGGGGCCTCGCGCGAAGGCCCGGCCCTCCTGGGGTGGGTGGCAGGCGACGCAGCCAGCCTTCCCTACCCCGACGCGTCGTTCGATCGAGTCCTGATCGGCTATGGCCTCCGGAATTTCGCCGATCTCCAGGGCTGTCTCGCCGAGATCTATCGCTGTCTCCGGCCTGGCGGGCGCATGGTAGCGCTTGATTTCGGCCATCCGACATCGAGTCTCATCCGACGCGGCTACTTCGGCTACCTCAACGCTTCGACCAGACTGGTCGGATGGGCGCTGCACCGGGACGCGGAGTCCTACGTGTACATCCCCGAGTCGCTGCGTCGGTTCCCCGGACAGCGCGAAGTCGAGCGCATGATGGAGGGGGTGGGGTACACAGGCTGCGGGTTCGAAGACCTTCTGGTGGGGACGATGGCCATCAATTTCGGTGAACGGCCGGAATCCTGAAGGCGTGACCGAGGACCGTCTTCGTAGTCCCCGGGCTGGATCAGGGCTTAGTCGTCGCCCTCGCCGTTGGACTTCCACACCGTGATCTGGCGCTCGCCGCCCTCGGCGCCTTCGAGCCGGACGGTCAAGGAATCACCGTCGTCGATCCCCAGATCGTCTCTCATATCCTGAGGAATCGTGATTCGACCACCGCTTCCAACGCTGATGGTCGAGTAAGAAATGACGCGGAAAATCGCCATCCTACCTCCAGGTAGAGGCCCGAGTTGGCCTAGTTTGGTTCCGCCGGAAGATGGCGACCGGGACGAGCGCGCGGTAGGGCGTGCGCCGGATTGGCAGGAAAACCGCTACACCGCGGGCTTTCCATCCTCCTCGGCGTCCTCACGTCCCGGAGTCGGGCGATCGAGGCTCCAGAGCGCAGACCAGCCGTCTTCGGCGCCGAGCACCAGGCGAGAATCCACGTCGCCTTTTAGATCGTGGGCCACGCGCTCGCTCAAGTAGCCCACACGATAGGCGTTATCGATCGCGGCCCGGCCCGCTCTCAGCATGCGCTCGCTAGAACGGGCCAGCTGCCGGTCGCGTACGAGTTCGTGCTCGCGCGCCGACTGTCGGGCGCGGCTCGCAGCGTCGTCGCGCGTGGCCTCGAGGCGAGACTTGAGCGCGTGGTACGTCGCCTCTGGGAGACCGCCCTCGTTCCAGGTCTCTTCGAGCGCGCCGAGTTCCGCTTGAGCCTCCCACACCCGACCGAGCGCCTCTTCATAAGTCTTCTCCTCAGGCTGGATCCCGATCAGTCCCTTCCGATCGAGCAGCACACGCATCGAGAGACCCTGTACCACGAGAGACAGGAACACGGCGCCAAACACGATCGAAATGAGCTCCGTTCGGACAGCGGGCGTGATCAGTCCCGCGACGGGCAGACCCAGAACGAGCGCCAGCGGAATCGAGCCGCGTACGCCGCCCCAGTTCACGACGCTCAGCCAACCTGTGGGGAGGGGGCGACCGCCGAGCAGGCGATCGAGGCCGAAGGCGCCACTGACCACCATCGTGCGGACGACCGCCATCAGCACAAACGCGACGGCGATCACGGCAGCATGCCCCCACATTTGCGCGCTCTCGAGCTCGAGGCCGATGAGCAAGAACAGCAGAGAGTTCGCGATGAACGAGACGGCGTCCCAGAAATGCGCGAGCGAGAGCCGCGTGGTGGGGCTCATCGAGAACACGACGTCGTGGTTGCCGATCAACAGCCCGGCGACGACGACGGCGATGACGCCCGACATGCCGAAGGCATCGGCGAACAAGTAGACGCCGTACGCCAACACCAGCGAGATGACGACTTCGATCTGGTGGTCATCGATCCGCTTGAGCGCGCCATGCGCGAGATAGCCGAACGCGATCCCCACCACGGCTCCGCCGGCCACCTCACGAGCGAACTCGACCATGCCTTCGGTGAACGTGACATGGTGTCCACTCGCGACATCTACCGCGATCAAGAACAGAACCACGCCGATGCCGTCGTTGAAGAGAGACTCGCCCTCTACTAGAACCGACAACTCGTGCGAGACCCCGTGCTCCTTGAAGATCGCCAAGACCGAGATCGGATCGGTGGGGCTGAGCATCACGCCCAGGAGCACGGCCAGAGGCCAGGAGAGATCGAGCCCCAGCAACGGCAGCGCGAAGTACGCGCCGCCCCCGATCAGAGCCGTCGAGATCAGCGTCCCCGGGAAAGCCAGGAGGAACACCCGTCGCCAATTCCGGATCAGCAACGCGAGATCCATCTTCAGACACCCCTCGAACAGCAACGGGGGCAGGAAGATGAAAAAGATGAGATCCGTCGAGAGCGTGATCGGGATCAGCCCCGGGACCGCGCCGAGTCCCAGACCCACCAGAACCAGCGCGATGGTGTAGGGCAGCCGGATGTACTTCACCAACACCGCGACGATCACGGCGATGAGAAGCAGTTCGATAATCGGGGTCGGACCGGTCAAGATCGTGTCTCCGCGAGTGGTGAATTCCTCGCTTCTTGCGTTCGGTTGGCCGGATCATATCCCGTAGCGAGCTATGGGTACAGCCGGTATCATCGGCGCGTGAGCACGCCAGCCATCCGCCTTGACGGCGTCGAGAAACGGTTCGGCAAGAAGGTCGCCGTCCGAGATCTCGATCTCGTGATCCCAACCGGGACGATCTACGGTCTCATCGGTCCCAACGGGGCGGGTAAGACGACTTCGATCCGTATGATCCTCGACATCATCGGCCCGGACAAAGGCACCGTCGAAGTCTTCGGTTCCGCGGATATCGAGTCGATGCGATCTCGCGTCGGATACCTACCCGAGGAGCGGGGACTGTATCCGAAAATGAGCGTGGTCGAGCACCTCGCGTTCTTCGGCGAGCTCAAGGGAATGCGTCGCAAAGATGCGCTGCGGGAAGCCAGGGCGGGCCTCGAAGTCGTCGGACTCTCCGACCGCGCCGAAGACAAGATCGAGACACTTTCGAAGGGAATGGCTCAAAAGGCCCAGTTCCTCGGAACGATCCTCCACAAACCCGACCTTCTCGTCCTCGACGAACCGTTTAGCGGACTCGACCCGCTCAACGTGGACCTCTTCAAGAGCATGGTGCTCCAGCGGCAACGCGAGGGCGCCACGATTCTGTTTTCGACGCACCTCATCGAGGACGCCGAGCGTCTTTGCGAACGCGTCTGCATGATTGCGGGCGCGACCAAGGTGTTGGATGGCAAGATCAGCGACGTCAAGTCCGCGTCCGGTCGGCGCGAAGTCGCGATCAGTTTCGAAGGCAGCAGCACGTTTCTCCACGCGCCCGGCCTCGTCGAGCGCGTGGCGGACCACGGGCAATATGTCGAAGTGCGGATGAGCGAAGGCGCAGACCCGCAGGAGCTTCTCAAGCGTGCGGTTGTAAGCGGCGCACGGATCTCCCGCTTTGAACTCGTGGAGCCCTCACTCCGAGAGATCTTTATCGAAAAGGCGGCGCAGGCCGGCCTCTCTCACGAAGATGAGTCCGAGGACGTCGCGGCATGAACCCGTTTACCCCGAAGGTCCGAGCGGTCGTTCGCCGCGAGTTCATGCACCG
>JAJCZV010000102.1 GCA_029262175.1 Gemmatimonadota bacterium | reverse complement strand
TATAGCCTCGCCATGCCCGGAGGACTTTGGGGCGGCCAAGAGTTCCTCCCACCGCTGTACGTAGGGACGGAGCTTCTAGCGGTGGTCACGCTACTTCTTTGGCTCGTGCCGGGTGTTCGGAAGGGTCTCAAGACGTACTAGATTTGACGATCGAGCGGGCTCGATGGCCGCTGCGTGAGGCTTGTCCGCCGCGGCGACTTTCCCTACCGTCGCCCACGCGGCGCTCTCTCGCCCTGGCGAACGACCTAAGCCGATGGAGTCTCCTGTGAGCGAGTTCAGCGCGCTCCGTGCCCAGTTGCAAGGCGAATTGGTCCTTCCGGGTGACGCCGATTACGACGGCGCGCGCGAGACATTCAACGCGATGCACGATCTCAAACCGGGCGCCGTAGCACTGGTTGCCGGGCCGGAAGATGTCGTGCGTTCGATTCTGTTTGCCAGGGATCATGACCTCCCGCTAGCCGTGCGTGGAGGCGGTCACAGCCTGCCGGGCTTCTCGTCGGTCGACGGCGGCTTGCAGATCGACCTTCGCCGTCTTTGTAGGGTCGAGGTCGATGCCGCTGGTCGTTCTGCGCGGGTCGGAGGGGGAGCGACCTGGGGCCAATTCAACGAGGCGGCGCACGCGCACGGACTGGCGACGCCCGGAGGCGTCATCTCGACCACCGGTGTCGGCGGGCTCACCCTCGGCGGTGGGATCGGATATTTGAGTCGCCAATTCGGACTCGCGTGCGACAACGTCGTGGCGGCCGAGCTCGTGACGGCCGATGGCACGATCCTCCGATGCGACGAGACCGAGCATGCCGACGTTCATTGGGCTTTGAAAGGGGGCGGCGGCAATTTCGGAGTCGTCACCGAATTCGAGTTTCGGCTCCACCCGGTTGGCGAGATTCTGGGAGGCCCGACCTTCTTCAAGCCGAGTCCGGGCGTGCTCGAGGGATTTCGCGATGCGCTGGCGACGCTGCCCTCCGAGTTCGGTGCGCTGCTCGGGCTCACGCGGACGCCCGCTCTTCCGTTTGTGGGCGAGGAGCATCACGGTCAGCCCACGATGGCGCTGATCACGAGCTGGACGGGCGACGACGACGGGATCTCCGACGTGCTCGAACTCATCGGCGGTTGGGGCGAAATCATCGGACAGCATGTCGGGCCCATGCCGTATACGGTCATCAACACGCTGTTCGACGACCTCCTTCCCTTTGGGCTTCGTAACTATTGGAAGTCTCTTGTTTCCCGTTCGATGGACGACCAGGCGATAGACGTACATTGTCGCCAGGTCGACAGCGTCCCCACCGTAGAATCCGGTGTGTTCTTCCACCCCATCAACGGTGCGTGCCACGACCGGGGCCCCACCGACACGGCGTTCCCCCATCGCGACGCGACCGCCGTGGTGGGGATTTACGGAACGTGGCATGAAGCAGCGGACGATGACGCGAATCGGCAGTGGGTCAGAGCCTGTTACGACGACCTGCGATCGCACTATGGGGACGGCGAGTACGTCAACTTCGCGCCTGACGATGATCCCGACGCCCCGATATCGATCTACGGCGAGAACTACGAGCGGCTGTCGCGAATCAAGCGGGAGTACGACCCGCAGAATCTGTTTCGACGGAATCAGAACGTCCGCTGCCCACCGAGCTAGCAGCAAGGAGCGATGCTCGCACGCGTTCGACCTCGTCGACGAAACCGGCGATGAATATCGGGCGTACATCGCGCCAGATCGTATCGTATGCCGGCTTGAGGGTCATCGCGCCGATCGAGTCGACACGATGATCCCAAACCTCATCGTCGAGCGCTCCGTGCCGGTTCTCCAAGTATTCGCTCTCCCACATCATCATGAGAGACCGCGCCAACGAGTGGAACGCACTCTGATCGCTGGGTGAAAGCTCCTCCAGCGGCCTTTCTTCGAAGAACGCGTGGTGGACAAGCGCCGAGAGTCGGTCGCTTTCCGCGGTTCGCCACCAAACATCGACCATACGCTCGCCACGGGCACGGATCGCCTCGGCCTTTGAGATCCGATTCGATTCTCTGATCTGGTGCGCGAGGACGAGCATCGAGAACACGACGGCTGCCGCGCCGATGGTCTCCGCGATCGCGGCAAGGGCGTCCCAACTCAACTAGAGTCTCGCATCGGTTTCATCAGCGGGCGTGGAGGATAGGTCATGCTCCGGCTTTTTAGTTCTTCCGTTCGTGCGCGTGCAAACTACGTAAGGTCACGAACGATTGCAGCTAGAGCGACTCGTTTGCGCGCTGAAGGCCGCATTCTCGAGAGTGGGGACGCTCGAGGCGTTAGGCTGCTGGCTCGGGCGCGATGTCGACATCGTCACCGTTGTGCTCACCGCGGAGTAACCGCCGCAAATCGGAATCGACTTCGGTAGGCCGACTGCGCTTGTCGAGATGTCAGGTTTTCAATCGTCGCCTCCGTTGCCTCGGGATGGGCACTGCCATCTCGGATCAGCGACCCTTGCTCCGTTTCGACCTGTTCGCTCTGGCCCCTCTTATGGCTGCGCCCAACTCCTCATCGACGATGAGGTGATTCACCAGACCCTGCCGCACGGCGGTCCTCAGGATCGGGGCCTTGGATGCCCCGCGGGCGATGATGATCACGCCCGTCGGTCCCCGGTCACGCGCCGCCTTCGAGATACGGCTGAGGTCATTGCGCCGGAGTCCGAACCAGCCGCGATCCCAATGCCGCATGACGGGGTGCTCGGCCATCGCGTCGGAATCGCCGATCAGGACGCCGCCGAGGTCACCGACAATCACGTCTTCCAAGTCAGCCATATCGATCGGATCCTGCGCGATACGCTCTCGTATAAAGTCCGCCGTGTCCTCGATTTCGTCCGCCGCGATGATACCGACCCCGGTGACGACGGCGTCCACCGACTTGATCAACGGAACGCTGCCCGACCCTGCCCCTTTTTGGTTGCCGTAGATCTGTTGGTAGCCGGGAATCCGCTCGACGAACGTCCGCACACCGGGCGCCAGACGAGCCCCTCCCGCGACGGTCGACCCGACATAGGCCGGAACGCCGCTCAGCGATGGCGACCCCTCGCGAGTCCCGTACAAGCGGCTCAGGCGAGCGGCGAGATGAGAGGAGGAATACTCGACTTCAGACTGATTCATGAGAAAGAGCGGGTCGCCGCAGAGCGGGATGAAGCGCGTGGTGGACCTACCTCCTGGAGCAAGACCACGTGGCCTCGGCCACTCTTCGACCAGACTTGCGAGGAGCCGCCCCCAAGCGAGACCCACGAGCGAAGACAACTCGATCAATTCTGCCACCCGATACGCGGCCGCCCTTGAAAAACTTCGGGCCTCGTACGAGCGGGCTGAGAGCAACCGGTTGGCGCGCCCTTCCTTTCCGAAGGCTTCGCGCAGCGCCGAATCGGAAAAGTAGTGCGACTCCATCGCGGCGAGCGCTTCTGAGTCCACCAGGTCCGGCCGGAACAAAGGGCGCGTCTCGAGAACGCCTTCGCTCTCGGCGTGCGTGATCAGTCGCGACACCGTCGCTGCTGATATGTCGAGCTTCTGAGAAATCGCCTTTTGACTCTCGCCGCGGCTGTAGTACTTCGCGACCGCCAGGGTCAGGCGCCAGCGCTCTTCGGTGTCCATTGTTCGGGGCATCCGTCCTCCCTGCAAGAAATTTCTTTCTCAACATATGCGTTCTTGCGATTTCTTGCGATGCCGCAGACGGTCGCCGAACCTCCTCACCAGTGAGTGCACGCCTCGCTACGGTCGCCCACTGCTGGGCTTACGTCGCGCGGGCTGTGGCCGGGGAAAGAGGGAAGGCACGATGGCTCAGTTGTGGGTTCGCAGGCAGAGGGAATGGGCCATCGTCAATCTCGACGGCGTCGAGCGAGACGTCGTCCGCTTCGGATCTTGGCAGCGGGACGAAGCGGTTCTCCCACCGACGTCGCAACGCCCACCGACCGGGCCCGTCCTGCCGACCGCGCCCTCCTCTCTGGCCACGCACGACCTCCCCCCGCGACAAGGCATCGTTCGCATCGAGGCGCCGGCGGGTCCTGTTTGGATCGTGCTGTCCGAGCCGGGGCTCGGCGTCCACGTGAACGGCTTGCCGCTGGCGGCTGGCATCCACGTGCTCGCCGATCGTGACGAGATCCGCGTCGAGTCATCGGAGGTGTTCTACTTCAGCACCGAAAGCCTGGCCGAGGTCGTGCCGCTCCCAGCGGCGGACCACGAGATGGACTGCCCGCGCTGCCGGCAGGCCATCGACCCCGATTCGCCCGCCGTCCGCTGCCCCGGCTGCGACGTCTGGTACCACGCTTCCGACGAGCTCGGATGCTGGGCGTACGCGCCCACCTGCGCATTGTGCCCCCAGGAGACGGCTGCCGGTGCCGGCTTTCGTTGGACTCCGGACGGACTCTGATGCCGACGGATTTCTGGATGTCTCGAGCGAGAGCCGCGAGCCGTTCCGCAGACGGATTCACCGTCGCGGTGGCGGGGGCCGGGGGCGTCATCGGCTCGCATCTGATTCCCCATCTCGCACGAAACATCGAGATCGCCACGCTGGTGCTCATCGACGTCGATGACTACGAGACGAAGAACCTCGCGAGTCAGGATGCGTTGCCGAGCGACGTCGGCCGCCCCAAGGCCCTGGTCCAGGCGGAGCGCGCGAGGCGAATCCGTGGGAGCCTCGAGGTGATCCCCATCGCCGCCGACGTGGAGTCGCTTCCCCTCGGCTGGCTGCGAACGGACCTGGTCCTCACGTGTCTCGACTCTCGACGCTCGCGGCAGCACGTAAACCTGGTGACGCGACGGCTGGGCGTACCGTGGCTCGACGCGGGTGTGTTGGGAGATCAGTTGCTCGTGCGACTCGACCTGTTCCGGCCCGATCGCGACACCGCATGTCTCGAGTGCCGCTGGAGCGACACGGACTATGCGGCGCTCGAGCAGCGGTATCCCTGCGATCCACAGACGAGCATTGCCGCGCCGAGCGGGTCCCCGTCGGGGCTCGGCGCGCTGGCTGCCGCACTTCAGGCCATCGAATGCGGAAAACAACTCGCGGCCGAGGGCTCGCGACTGATGAGCGGTGAACAAGTCGTACTCGACGCAACGGGACAGAACCTGTGGCGGACGAAGTACCTTCCGCACCCGGCATGTCGAATCGGCTCACACGGGCCGTGGACGACCGAGACGCTCGACGATGATCCAGCCACGCTCACGCTGGGTCGTGTGTTCGAACGCGCTCGGCAGGCGCTGGACGCACGAGACGGCGGAGTCGGCGCGCAGCTGGACCGAGGGCAGCTGGGCCGTGCGGAGCTGGATCGCGCGCACTTGGACCGCCCGCACCGGGACCCCGCCCTGCGCCTGAGCGTGGAACCGCAACGCTTCGCGACCGAGTGGCTCTGCGAAGGCTGTGGCTCGCTGCAGCGCGACCTGCGGATCCTGAGCCGGACGCCCGCGCGAGACCTTCCCTGCCCCGTGTGCAGCTCTACCCTGCACCCGCTGGGACTGAGAATCGAAGACGAACTCCACGAGTCGCGGCTGTCCCCAGCTCAACTCGACCTCACGCTCGAGGCGATCGGCATGGTCTCCGGTGACGTGCTCTCCGTTGCATTCCCTTCAGCCCCGGATGACGTGCTCCACTTCGAGTTGACCGCGCACGCGCCGCAAACGGCGAGTGGCGGCCCGCGTCTTTGTCCATGGGGCCGCGAGGATCGTCGGCCGACCGACAAGATCGAAGCCATGACCGACACCGCTGCGCCCGATGTCGCCGATCGCACAGGGCAAGGAGGATCGCCGCATGCCGCCTGACCGCGTTCTTGAAGCGTTTCTCGAGAAGCAACATGACGAGGGGATGGATCTCTCACGATCGAGCGATCTGCTGGACCTATGTCCTCTCGAGCCCCGTCCGTCGAGCCGATACATCGCGCGGTTCAGCTGCACGGGCCTCGTTCGAACCGCCCCCGCACAGGTTGACGAAGCGAACCGCTTTGAAGTCGGCATCCGGTTCCCCGCCGACTATCTACGTCGCGCCGAACCGATGGAGGTGTTGACCTGGCTCGGACCGAGGTCGGTTTGGCACCCGAACATCAGCGATCGCATGCCGTTCATCTGCGTAGGCCGACTCTTCCCCGGCACCCCCCTCGTCGACCTGCTGTACCAAGTCTTCGAGGTGATCACGTACGTCCGTGTGACGCCGCGGGAGGACGACTGCTTGAACCCCATCGCGTGCGCGTGGGCGCGGGATAACGCGGACCGGTTCCCGCTCGACACGCGACCGCTCAAGCGACGCCAGGTCGACCTCTCGCTTCGCGCCCTCCCAGAGGAAGCATGACTCGCCCCGCGTACTCGGCCGCGACGGAAGCCCTGGAAGACTGGCTTCACCGTGACGCACGAAAACCGAAGCTCGGCGAGTCCGGCACCTACGAGTTCAAGTTCGCCAATGGGCAATCGTACCACGCGAGTGCGCGTAGCGACGAGGCGTGGGTTCGCGTCGATCTCGCGCTCGACGCCCTGGATCCGTGGAGCGCGCTGCAACTCAACCACGAACTCCGAGGTGCGCGTCTGGTCGATGCGACACCCGCGGTCGAAGCATCGGGACTCTGCCTCCGCGCAGAGCTGGCGCTCGATCCGGCCGCTTCGCCGGTCGAGCAGTTCGCGGAGATGGAGCGCGCGCTCGTTCAGAGTTTGGCCACGATCAAACACCACGAGCGGGGGGTCGCGCGCGCCGAGAAGCGAGCGGTCGAAGCGATCGACGACGGAGATCTCGCCGAACTCTGCCGCCGCCTCGAGGACTCGGGCTGGTCCGCTCGATCCGAAACGTCGGACCGGACCATGATCGACCTCGCGCTTCCGGGCCGACCGCAGCAGGGAACCATCACGCGAACCTCCGAGCGCACATGCCGCGTCTCGACTCCGCTCCTGCGCACGCCGGTCACGACCGCGTTGGGCCGCTGGGCCGTGGGACGTTTTCTTCTCACGGCCGCGAAAGGCTATCGGGCGATCCGACCCGCCGCCGGCCCTGACCACGCAGTTCATCTCGAAGCCGACCTGTTCGCCGATGGCTCTGGCGAGCAACTCGATCGGTGCCTCGGCCCACTCGCGGTCGCCGCTCGGGAGCACGCGCAAGAAGCCGAATTGCTCGGTAGCAACCAGGCGGCGGCCGCCGCCTACGCGGCCCTCCGGCCGGACGTATACACCCCCACCCTCTGCGAGGAGTAAGACGATGCAATTCTCATCCAACACGGTCAGCACCCTGGAAGTAAGCGACGTCACCGGTCAGAAGCGGCTCGAGTTGAACGACGTGCCCGG
>JAJCZV010000101.1 GCA_029262175.1 Gemmatimonadota bacterium | reverse complement strand
TCCTTCTTCGTCTCCACCAACGAGCGTAGCGGTCAGTTCATGGACCTCTACGAGGTAGCGGTTGACGGCTACGAGCGGTCGCTGTTCTACGACAATCAAGATGGTTCGAACCCATCGGCGATTTCGGACGACAAGCGCTGGATCGTCGTGTCCAAGACCCACACTTCGTCGAACAACGATCTGTATCTGGTCGACAGAGACAGCGGTGACCGGCGGCACCTCACGCCACATGAGGGCGACGCTTCCTACGGACCCCTGTCGTTCACCCCGGACGGTGCGTCGCTGTATCTGACCACGACCGAGGGGTCCGAGTTCCAGCGACTGGCAGTCATGGACCTCGAGTCGACCGAGCTGGAGACGATCCTCGATCCCGGCTGGGATGTGATGTTCGCGAGCTTCTCGAAGAACGACCGTTATATGGTCGTGGGGATCAACGAGGATGCGAGCACTATCATCAAGATGTTCGAAATGCCGGGGATGGTTGAAGTCGCCTTGCCGCCGATGGATGGTCTGAATGTGACTTCGGTAAACGTCTCCGACGATGAGACGACGCTGGCGATGTATGCGAGTTCATCGCGGTCGCCACAGAACCTTTACGTGTATGAGTTCGGCGGTGCTGCACCGAGGCGGCTCACCGCGTCGCTGAATGCGGAAATCGAGGGCGCGCACCTCGTCGATGGTATCGTCGCCCGCTTCGCGTCGTACGACGGTGTGGAGATTCCGGGCATCCTCTATCGCCCCCACGAGGCGACCGAGTCTACCCCTGTGCCGGCCCTGGTCTGGGTACATGGCGGTCCGGGTGGACAGTCGAGAGTTGGATACAACGGACTGATCCAGTATCTGGTGAACCACGGGTATGCGGTCTACGCGATCAACAACCGGGGAAGCTCCGGCTATGGGAAGACGTTTTTTGGACTGGATGATCGCAAACACGGCGACGCCGATCTCGATGACGTCGTGGAAAGCAAGCAGATGCTGATCGACACCGGCTGGGTGGATGCGGAACGGATCGGCATCATCGGTGGGAGCTACGGCGGCTATATGACGCTGGCGGCGCTCACATTCCGACCCGAAGAATTCTCCGTCGGCGTCGACCTGTTCGGAATCTCGAACTGGCATCGAACCGTCAACTCGATCCCGCCCTGGTGGGGGTCACAAAAGGACGCTCTCGAGCGCGAGATGGGAGACTTCGACGACGACGAATTCTTCCGCGCGAAGTCGCCGATCTTCCACGCCGATCAAATCGTGCGACCGCTCATGGTGCTTCAGGGTGCGAATGATCCCCGAGTGCTTCAGGTGGAGTCTGACGAGATCGTTGAAGCGGTTCGCGCCAACGGTGTCCCCGTCGAGTACGTGCTGTTCCCTGACGAGGGACACGGATTCCGGAAGAAAGAGAACCAGCTCGCCGGCTACCGAAAGATCCGCGAATTCCTCGATCTGCACCTGCTCGAGCTTCCGGGGAGTCGACAGGTGGCGAGTCCGGAGGACGCGTCGTCATGACCTACGTGGCCGGAACGGATGTCGGGGTGTCCTACGTCAGGTCACCCTCGCGCTCATGAGAAACTCCGGCGCCCGCCGGTGCGCCGTCATTTGCTCGAACGCGTAGGCAATCCGGATCAATGTCGTTTCGCTCCACGCGCGTCCGCACAGCGACAGACCGATCGGCAGGTCGGACACAAACCCCATCGGGACGGTCATGTTCGGGTAGCCAGCCATCGCGGACGGCGTCGAGCAACCGTACCCGCGACCGCTCGACGCACCGAGAGGGTCGATGATGATCGGGACTCCGCCGGTTGGGGCGACGATGGCGTCGAGCTCGTGCTGATCCATCGTCCGGTCTATGCCCTCGGTTCGCGATAGGCGGTGACTGTTGCGGAGAGCGTCGACATATACCTGATCGGTGAGCGGGCCGCGTGCCTGTGATTGCGTCAGCAATTCCTGACCGAATAACGAAAGCTCCAGCTCGACGTTCGCATCGTTGTATTCGATCAGCTCGGCGAGGCTTTTGATCGGCGCCGTCGGACCGAGAGAGGACAGGTAGGCGTCGAGGTCGGCTTTGAACTCGTGATAGAGCACCTCCATCTCATGTTCGTTCCCGAACCTCAACTCCGAAGGCAGCTCGATCGGGTCGACAACGGTCGCGCCGCCCGCACGCATCGCATCCAGCGCATCTTCGAACAGAGCCTCGACCCGCTCGTCGAACCCGGTGTAGGCGCGGGCGACGCCGATCCGCGCACCCCGCAGCCCGCTCGCATCAAGCGCTGTCGTGTAGTCGGTCAGAAACCGCCCGTCGCTGGGCGCGGTGAGCGGATCGCGTGGGTCGACTCCCGTCATCGCGCCGAGGATGATGGCCGCATCGCGAACGCTGCGTGCCATGGGTCCCGTGCTGTCCTGACTGTGCGCGATCGGGATGACGCCGGCACGGCTCGCCAGCCCGATCGTCGGCTTGATCCCCACTAGGCAATTCTGCGACGACGGCCCGACGATCGACCCGTCGGTCTCGCTCCCGATCGCGGCGGCAGCGAGGTTCGCCGCAGCCCCGACTCCCGACCCTGAACTGGAACCACCGGGCTGACGATCGAGGACGTAGGGATTACGGCAGAAGCCGCCACGCCCTGCGTCCCACCCTCGACCGCTCCACCCTGACACCCCCCGTTCGAAAGACTTCCACCCGGCCCATTCGCTCATGTTGGCCTTGCCGAGCAACAAGGCACCTGCCGCCCGTAGACCGGCCGCGACGAACGCGTCGCTCGGGGCGATCGATCCCGCGAGGGCGGTCGATCCAGCGGTCGTCGTCATTCCATCCGCCGTATCGATGTTGTCCTTCAGAAGAATCGGGATGCCGTGAAGCGGACCGCGGGGGCCGTTTTCCGCCCGCTCGCGGTCGAGCGCCTCGGCCACCTCGAACGCATCCGGGTTCGTCTCGAGGACCGCTCGAAGCCGGGGGCCCGCAACGTTGAGCGCCTCTATCCGCCCCAGATACAGTTCGGTTATGGAACGACAGGTATGTCTGCCAGACTCCATCGCCTCCTGAAGGTCCCCGATCGAGAGTTCGTTCAACTCGAAGGGGGGAATGGACCCGGGTAAACCTCCGCCCGCTTCGCTTGCGGCATCGTTCGGAGGTGCGGGCGCGCAGCCGGATCCAGTCACGGAAAGGGCGGCGCCTGCGGCGACACTGGAACGGACGAACGTCCTCCGGTCCATCTTTGACATGGTGGCCCCTCAGGGGATGGTATCGCTGATTTCTCGACCGCATACGATCCGTTCGACAACGGGGTGCGAGCAAGAGGCGAGGGCTTCACCCGCCGCGAGGGCCTCCAACAGCGCGGTGCGCCGTACCGCATCCTGAGGGAGCGGGTCCACCAGACGGACGTCTCCAGAATCAACACCGACGGCTCGAGTCGCCAGAGCGACGAAGGGCTCGATCTCATGTGAGACCACCAATGCGTGGCCTCCAGAGCGGCAGTGCCCGTCTATCCAGTCGAGTACACGGCGCTAGTCAGCGCCCAGCGCCTTATCGAGATCCTCGATCAGGTCTTTGACGGTCTCCAGCCCGATCGACGTCCGTGTGTGATAGCCCTCTCAGCTGAACGGTGCCGTACCTCGCGAGCGCCTGTCGTGCGTCATCGGTGAGGATTTCAGTCCCGCCTGCTGATAGCCAGTGTTCCCCTCCGGGTGACGACAGCAGTGAGTTGGCTCGTGTCGCATACTTGCGGAATTCGTCTGGCGTCAAAACATCGTAGCGATGTTGCGCGACGGCGGTAGCGAGCACGTTGACGAGCCGCGTCATGAATAGATGGAAGAGAGCCAGATCCTCTTCGTCCAGGTCTTCGGGAGTACGCAAACCCGTCGTCCAGACCCGGATATTCCGATCGTTGCTGTAGATGGGGTCCCAGGCTTCATTGATCAGGTGATTGATCGAGGTTATGGAACCTACGCGCATCTGGCGGGAGTTTTCCCGAATCTGGCGGGCCAGGTAGATCAGGGTGATGACGACACCCATCGCACCAAGGATCTCACCCAATGCTCCCCAGTCCTGAATGTCCACGACACAAACCTCCTGACCGACAGAGTGCCAGCTACATGTTTGCCTGATACTGCCAAGCGCCCGTCTTGAACAGGTTGCCGGGATCGTGCTTTTCCTTGAGAGCCCGCAGGCGCCTCATGGTGTCCTCGGGGAACACGCCCAGCATTTCCGCATCGCTCTCGGGCATGGCGTTGTTCAGATACGTGGTCACATGAAATGGGCGCAGCTTCTCGACGAAATCGTTGCACCACTTCCTGCTAGCCGCGCGTTGTGAGTCGTCTTCGTCCGGCCAACCAGTGAGGGCTGTGCACCAGAGGCGTCCGGTACGAGCGGCGAACGAGGTGGAGGCAGGATCTGGCCGACCCACCGCGCCATTGACCTCCATGAAGAGCAGGAACGTGGACAGCTTCGTGGCGAAGTCTGGCTTCTCGCTCCAATGCTTCACGGCGATGTCGACGATGCTGTTCGCCGCGTTCGCGTCGCTGAGGTCCCAGTCGATGAATACTCCCTTGTCCCAGTAGTTCCTGTCGTACGGGAAGCAGTCGTCCAGTGCCGCTTGGAGGGCCGTGTACGGCAGCTGGGTGTCCTGCCGGACCAAGGCCCCGCCCCCGTACGCCGCCAGCTCGTCACATGTGGCCTTGGCCGCGGGCTCCGCTTCACCGACGATCAGGGGGATCACACCACAGAGCGGCTGCCCATCTGGGGCGTGCAGGAACGCGAACTGAAGGGTCTCGGTTTCCTTGCGCTCGGGACGGGTGATGCGACCTAACCAGGGCGTCATCACTTCTCTTGCCTTGTCCTCGCCCCACAGGATCGGGGCACTTCGGATGATCCCGTCGTTGGGCATGTCGCGGAGCTTGAGAACGAACTCGGTGACGATTCCAAAGCTGGCCCCATTCCCGCGCATGCCCCAGAAAAGCTCCGGGTCTTGGGCTTCGTCCACGCGAACGACGTCTCCGGTTGCCGTGACCATCTCGTAGCTGACGATGCTGTCGACGACGGCGCCCAGCCAACGGCTCAGATGGCCCATGCCGCCACCCAATGCAACACCGGCAAATCCGGTGTGCGAGACTGATCCGGTGAGGCAAATGAGGTTGTAGAGGGCCGTCTCGTGATCGACGTCGCCTCCATCGGCACCCGCCTGGATAGCCACCAGCTTCTTCTCAGGGTCGACCCGGACCGCGGTCATCTTGGAGAGGTCGATCACGACGGCGTCGTTCGCCATTCCGTACGGCGAATGGCAGCCCTTTCCTCGCACGGTGATCGGAATGTCGTTCGATCGACAGTAGGTCACCGTCGTCGCGATATCGCGCACACCCGAAGCGATGACGAAGCCCAGTGGATTCGAGCGCGTGTTCAGGTCGCGGTTCCATCCGCGAAAGCGCGCAGAGGAGAACGCTTCCTGGTCGTCTCGTGTGACCAACTCTCCGCGGAGGCTCGTCTTAAGGTCGGCGAGTGGATTGTCTGTCATGGCCTGGTCCTTGGGAGACGAATGAAAGGGGAGCCATCGTACAGCAAATGTATAGGAAGGAAAACCGCTATGCGGTTCAAACGGTCACGCTGATCATCGATGCGGGTTCGGCAACCAAGCACCGTTGGTCGCTAGTTGGGCGGGCAACCGAAGGTCCGCGGGCTGCCGAAATGACCTGTCGCGCCGACTGTCACAGAGTGTGCAGGAGTGTACGGAAACGGTTTCGTCGGGCCGCGTTGAAGTGGGGTCCCTCGGAAACGCGGGACCTATCGGATGCCGTCGAGGAACGCCTCGATTGGCGTGAGTACGTCTGCCGCTGTAATCGTCCGGTCGTCGGGATCCCTACGCCCGACGACCCGTCGGGACTCCGACCTGTAAGAAATTCTCCCCTGGCAGCACTCACCTAGTTGTGAGCGCAAGAGCGCTCCAGTCGAAGTCCTCGAGATTCGTAGCACGAGATCGGTGGTGAGAGATCTCGGCGGCTCGATGACGCACTCTGCGGCCGCTTTCGGCAGCCGGGTGCCACAACACGAAAACGAAGGGAAGGTCCCAATGAAAGCACCAACTCTGGCTCTGGCCGTCGCGCTAGGGACCCTTGCCGGTGTCGCACCGGAGGTCCGCGCGCAGGACATGCCTGCACCGCAAACGGTGAGCGCGCGGGTCATCGACACGGCGTGCTACGTCAACTTCAACCTCAGCGGACCGGACCACAAAATGTGCGCCGAAGTCTGTGCCAACGCCGGAGTCCCTCTCGGATTCCTCGGTGAGGATGGCCAGGTTTACATGGCGAGCGGCAAAGGAATGCCCTCCGTCGGACAGAACCCTGTGCTCGTCGAGCACGCCGAGCAGTTGGTCAAAGTGACCGGCAGCGTATTCAACCGCGGCGGGGCCCGCAGCATCGTCGTCGACAAGATCGAAGTAGTAGACGGTTAATCCTGAGTCGGGGCCGTCGCTGGGGTGGTTCTCCCTCGGGAGTTTTCGGGGGAGGGACTTCGAACCTCGGTGTACGGCCCCCCCCCAAAAAACATCGAGCTACGACAGATCGAGCTACGACAGAAAGTGACAGGGAAAAGCAATGAGGCGAAACAAAGCAACTTCGAGGCGAGTGCTGGGCCTTGCCATCGCCGCGTCGGTCTGGGCGGCTTCCGGCGTCCACGCGCAGTCCACGGTCCCGGGCGGTGCCGACTGGATCTCGGTTGACCGGGCGGCCCGGAAGGTGACGCTGTCCATCGTCTCTGGCACGACGGAAGAGAATCTCCGCTGGAACTTCAACGGCTATTTCAAGGGAGCGGGGGCGTTGACCATTCCGGTCGGGTACCAGGTCGAGATCGACTTCAACAACGCCGACCCTTACGTCGCACACAGCATCGGAGTCGGCGAGATCATGAATCCGTTTCCCGCGATGTTCACGGATCCGCAGCCGGTCTTCGCGGGAGGAATGAGCTCCAACGCTGCGAGTCCGACCGGGGGGACCGCGCCGGGTCAAAGCGAGACGCTCCAGTTCACGGCCGATCGGGCGGGCACCTACGGGCTGATCTGTCATATGCCGGCGCACGCGCTGACCGGCATGTGGCTGACCATGGAGGTGGTGGAGTCCGGTGAGGTGGGGTTCGACTCGAAATGATTACTGCCATCTGCCCGGTCGTGGCGCCGTCGAGGTCTGCCTTGGGAGCACGAACGTGAGTGAGCAAGCGGAGATGGCGGCGGCGCGCGCGCCCGCTGCGGACGCGAGTGGTGGTCCGGTCGCCGGGGCAGAACTCGTCCGCGGGCAGAAGACCGTCGCCGACTCTCGAGTCGAGATTTCCCGGCTCATGCGACCACATGACACCAACTTCGCGGGCAACGTGCACGGCGGCGTCTTGCTGGGGTTGATGGATGAGGTCGCCTTTCTGTGCGCTTCGAAGTACGCGCAGGGCTATTGCGTCACGGTAGGGGTCGATCGGGTCGAGTTTCACTCTCCTGTTCGTGTCGGAGACCTTGTCACCCTCCGAGCCGCGGTGAACCTGACCGGCCGATCCTCCATGGAGGTCGGGATCTCGATCGTCGCCGAGCGACCCGATCGGCAGGACAGCGACCGACGCACGAATCGTTGCTTCTTCACGATGGTCGCGATCGACGACGAGGGAGGTCCGACCCCCGTGCCCGAGCTCCTGTGCGAAACCAGCGAGGACCTGACATGGCAGTGCGAGGCGAAGCTCAGAAAAGAGCTTCGCGTGGCGTACGGAGCACAGCTTCAAGCGGGAATCTGCGTGACGGCCGGCCCGTCCGAGTGATACGCCTGCCTCACAGCGGTTGACCCTCCCTCTCGACCGCGCCGACAACGGGGCGCGCTTCCAGCTTCATCAAGGCCGAGCGCCGTACCACGCGGTAAAAGGCGTCCAGCGAGTCCGGGTCGAGCCATTCGTCCGGACCGTGAGCGCCGCCCACCCGCGGGCCGCTCATGAGCACCGGCACCTCGGGATCATGCCGGAGATAGATTCGTCCATTGCTGGCTCCGGCGGAGTGCAGAATCGTCGGCTCGTGCCCGCTCTCTTCGCGCAGGATGTCGATGAAGCGTCGTGCGATCGGCCGCGAGCGCGGGTAGACGGCTGCCGGTTCCGGTGCGCCGAAGGTCACGCTGGCGTCGTGACGTTCGCAGATCTCGCGAATTCGAGCCGTGACCACCTCCGGTTCATCCGTTTCGGTGATCCGAGCATCGAACGAGGCCGCGCACTCGCCTGGGATCTGGTTCTGCGCCTCGCCGGCGGAGATGGTCGTCATGGCGAGCGACATCCGCCAATCGTCTTCGTCCCGAGGATTCGGAAACGTGGCCCGGAGATCTTGGTCGAGCTCGAAGGCCTTCTCGATCGCGTTGTCCGCCAGGTATGGCCGACTGCCGTGAGCCGCCGTCCCATGCACTTCGACAGAGAACCGGAGCAGACCCTTTTCCTTCTCTACGTACGAGAAGTCAGGGCCGCCGTCGGGCGCGAACACCGCTCGTGGGAAGTTGCCCTCGCGGTACAAGCGCTCCGCGACGAGCGCCACCCCGTGTTCGGACCCACGCTCCTCGTCCTCGGACAGCAGCAGCCAGAAGTCGTTGTGATGCCCCTCGGCGATCAACTCACGCAGCACCAACATCATCATCAGGCACTGTGTCTTCATGTCGGCCACCCCCCGGGCGCAAAGGAGGCCATCGCGCTCGCGCAGGTCAAACTGTGCGGCCTCGGCCGGGACGACCTCGATGTGGCCGTCGCCGAGCATGCGGGGTCTCGCCGAGTCCCGGGGTTTGATGATCGTAGACACGAGCCCGTGACACTCGAACTCTTGGAACTCGACCTGCACCGAATCGAAGAAGGCTCGAATCCAGTCGTTCGCGTCATGGAACGACTGTGGGTTCTCGCACACGATGGTCTGAAACCCGATGAGCGCCCGCAGATCGACCAGGAACGCGTCGCGGTCGAAGGTGTCGGCGGGAGTCACGGCCTCACGCGTTGGGCGAATGGGTCGCTGGCCACCACCCGCGTACCGCCGACGGGTTGTCCGCTGGTCTCGACCGTGCCTCGTGTTTTGGGTCGTATCCCGACCGCGACCCCAGCAGGCTGAAGCCGCCCGCGGGTGCTGTTCACAATCCGTTCCCACACCATGCCTTCTCCTGGTTAGTTTGGAGCGATGTCCTCGACATAAGCGCGCAGCAGCTCGGCTACGCTCCATGCTTGCGCCACCGCGCCACGCGGACAAAAGTGGGTGTCGCCGTCGAAGATCTCCGAGAAGCTGCCGACGCAAGCCTCTCGCAGGTGAACGAGCGCAGCCTCCATGATGCCCCTCGCCAGCTGCTTGCCAGCCGTACCCCGCCAACGGCACAACGCGCTCAGGTACGGACCGAGTAGCCAGGCCCAAGCCGTTCCCTGATGGTAGGCCGCGTCCCGCGCGACGGGATCACCCTCGTACTGGCCTCGATAATCGGGGTGTCGCGGCTCGAGACTCCTCAACCCGAAGGGCGTCAATAGCCGTTCCTCCACCACGTCCAAGATGCGACCCGCGCGCGGTGCTGACACGAGCGGGTGTGCGAGAGAGATCGCAAACAGTTGATTGGGCCTGATCGCCCCGTCCCTGTACGTGCCGTCGACGACATCGAACAGGCATCCCTTCTCGTCGTTCCAGAATACGCGCTCGAACTGACGGCGCACTCGGACCGCCCGTCCGTCGAGATCCTCAGCCGCCCCTCGCGTCCCGACCCGCCGCTCGATATCGCGGAGGATCGAAAGCGCGTTGTACCAGAGCGCATTAATCTCGACGGCCTTGCCTTCGCGCGGAGTTACGACCCAGTCCCCAATCCGCGCATCCATCCACGTCAGCTGCTGCCCCGTCTCGCCAGCAGAGATCAGCCCGTCTTCGTCTTCCCGAATCCCGAACCGAGTTCCCCCGCTGTAGCGGTTTACCGCCTCGCGTAGAAACGGAAGCATCTCTTTGGCAAATTCTTCATCGCCTGTGTATCGCAGATAGCTCTCGACGGCGACGAACATCCACAAGGTAGAGTCGACCGAATTGTACTCGGGCTCCACGCCGATATCCGGAAACCGGTTCGGCACCATTCCCTCGCTCATCGCGCCGGCAAATGCCCGGAGGATTGAGCGAGCCTCCTCGAAACGTCCCGTAACGAGGCAGAGACCTGGGAGGGCGATCATGGTGTCGCGTCCCCAATCGCCAAACCAATGATACCCGGCAATCACGGAATGGAGGTCCGGCCCGCGCCGGACGATGAACTGATCCGCAGCCAAGGCGAGACGTGTCGTGACCTCATCTTGCACCGGCAGTGCGTTGACCAAAGCGAGTCGTCGCGCACGTTCTTGGTCGATGAGTTCGACGCCCAGGGTGTCGCCGGGTTCAGTCGAGGCGATCGCTAGCGTCTTACTGCCCTCGTGAAGCTCGACCGAGAGCGTTCCAGGCGCCCAAAGGTCCTCGCGAAAATCGAACCCGCGGTCTAGCTCGCGCAGGTACTCCACGTTTCGATACCAGTGTTCCGCTGGCCGAAATCCGGAGCCCTGTACTCGGAGAAAGAGATCGAGTTCTTCCGCGAACGGGCCGACATGAACCGTTCCCGAGGTTTCGCTGAACTCCGCTTGCGGCATGTCACGTTCGCGGCCCAGCGCGTGGTAGTCTCGCCCGGCGATCAACGGTGTCAGCTCGAGCGTTACCGGGCCGACGGCGCGCTCGAGTTCATAGCAAATCACGGTGGTGTTGCTCCCATGGATGGCGATCACCGTTTTGATCAGAGCCATTTGCTCGCACCGGTACTCGAAGCTTGGGAAGACGCCGCGCGTGAAACGTGTCAGCCGCCGGTAGCCGTCGGGCTCAACCGTCCCGGGGTATTGGTTCGACGCAAGCTCGAATCGGTCGCCTCCGATCTGTAACGTCTCGTCCAGCTTGGAAAGCAGAACAACGCGGCCCAACGGCGGCCGTGCAGCCGCGACGAGGAGTCCGTGGTAGCGCCGGGTGTTGGCGCCGCTGACGGTCGAACTCGCCCAACCCCCGAGCCCGTTGGTCTCCAACCACTCGAGCTGACTCGACAGGTTGAAGTCGCTGACCGTCTGCTGGTCGAACTCGATCGTCCCGTCTGCGAGAGGCTCTCTCGATCTCTCGGCGGCGGGGCTCAAGGCGATGGCTCGACGCGGAGACGCATGTCTTCGAGGGCGTTCATGAAAGCGACGTAGGCCTCATATGGAGATTCGAACGGATTGAAGTACTTATGCACGTCGCCATCGGCGAACCACTTCGTGCACATGTAGTAGACGTGGTCGCTCGTGGTGAGCCGCCTCCAGTCGTCGATCAGAGCTGGTTCGGCTGTCGCGTACACGGACTCCCTTAGCTGATAGAGTGCCTCGCCCGCCGTGGTCTGCATAGCGTTCCCGAGCCACGCGGTCAGATCTCTCTCAACATCGGCCCACGAGACGAAATCCGGCACACTCAGGGCGCCTACCGGCTCGTTCGCGGCAGCTACTTCAGCTGGGGTTTGGAAAACCGTGTCAGGATGTGCGAGGATCTTCTCAGGGAGATGCCGCATGAACTCGAAGATCCCCGTCTCGGGCCACTGGTGCTCCCCGAACGTCTCGTAGTCCATGAAGAGATTCGCCGTGACGCCGTCACCATGACTCGCGTTCACCCACTGCGCGAACTTCTCGGCGGTGAGCGGATACTGCTCCCACTCGTGGCTTCCGAATCGGAACGCGATGTCGTCGCTAAGACGGTAGTTCTTGAGCAGAAGCTTGAGTTCGGGAGCGACGGCCGACCTGTATACGTAGTTGGGGGAACGCCATCCCAGGATCTGGTCGGCGCCCTCCATCACCACCGCTTGGTAGCCCAGCGCCGCGACGTGTTCGGCGAGCTCGTCGTTGAAGATGAGCTCGGTATTTCGGAAGACGGTAGGACGAACGCCCAGGTACCGCTCGACCGCCGTGGCATGCCGTTCGACCTGGTCGTCGAACTCATCGCGATCAAAAACGAAGGCGAGGCTGTGATCGTATGTCTCAGCTAGAAATTCAACGCAGCCGGTGTCGGCTAGACGCCGGAACGAATCCAGAACTTCGGGGCGGTAGCGCTCCATCTGTTCCATGGCGGAGCCGGAAACGGAGAAGGCCACCTTGAAGAGACCGTTGTGGTGATCGATAAGATCGAGCAGCATTTCGTTCATAGGTAGGTAGCATCTGTCCGAGACGCGGTGCAGGATCTCCTCGTCCCGCGCCTCATCGAAATACGCTGCCGAGCGTCCGACATCGAACAGACTGTATGCGCAAAGCCTACTCGGCTGATGTACCTGAAAATAGAAGCAAACGCTGAGCACTGCGCACCATTCTCCGTGTTAGTGGACCAGCTCTTGGTAGACGTCCATTACGTGGGCGGATACGTCAACCCCATTCATTTGACTAGCCTCCCTAGGACCCGCGGCTCTGAGCGCTTCTGCGAGCGGTGGGTACTCGAGCAACGCCATGATCTTGCCCGCCACGTCATGCGCGTTCCAGAAGTCCGCCTTGAACGCGTGCGACATGACTTCACTGGCGCCAGACTGACGAGAAACGATGACGGGTACTCCCGCTCGCTGGGCCTCGACCGCAACGATGCCGAAGGGTTCGGAGACACTGGGCATCACGAAGACATCCGCGAGGTCGAGCAACCGGCCGACTTGATCGCGGTCGACAAAGCCTGGGAAAAACGTCTTGGCGCCGATCCCGAGTTCAGCGGCACGTTCGATCATGCTCGGCAACAGGTCGCCCGTGCCGGCCATGACGAAGCGGACGTCCGGCAGGCGTTCGGCGACGAGGCGGGCCGCTTCGAGGAAGTGGTCTGGACCTTTTTGCAGGGTAATGCGGCCAAGAAACAGGACGACGCTGCCACCGAGGCGCGGCGGCGGGATTTTGGAAGGCTCGAGCGGGTCGACCGCGTTGTGGACGACGCGGATTCGTTCAAGCGGAACGCCATAGCTCTGTGCGCACCGGTCGCGAATGCGGTCGCTCACCGCGATCACCCGATTGGCGGCATTCATCGCACGCCGTTCGATGTCGAACGTGGTGGGGTCTGCGTGGGAGCCGCCGGTCTTGTCGAACTCCGTAATGTGAACGTGCAGCACGACCGGCTTCCCGGTGGAGTCCTGCAGCGCAAGCGCGGCGGGGAACGTCGTCCAGTCATGCGCGTGGATCACGTCGAACGTCACATCGTCTTCCTCGACCCAAGCCACCAACCGCGCGGCGAAGCTCGACATCTCCGTACGAAGATCCGACCCATAGAGCGGCGTCGCGTCGGTCGGGGTGTTGTCGTCGCGCCTGTCTCGGGGGGGGGCGAGGTCCGCATACGCGGTTAGCTGGCCGGGCAGTCTCGCGACGCGGATGTTGCGGCAGCGTTCGTCGGCGACCATGAGGCGAAGATTCCCTTCGGAAAACTCCTCCATACCGGTCGGCACGACATAGTCAACCATGACCCCGCGTGCCGAGAGCGAACGAGCGAGCGCGGCGGCCACGATCCCCACACCTCCCGCAAAATGGGGGGGGAACTCCCAGCCAAGCATCAGGATCTTCACCCTCGACCCCGAGTGCCAGCCCACGAGACGGACACCCCAGAGGGTCCCGTCCGAAACCAGCGTCGCAGATCCGGAAGCCGCATACCGATGTCCGTCCCGAGTGTGTGGATCTAATCAGCACCGGGCCCCGCGGGGGCGGATCGCCCGCCGTACTGCGCCAGAAGGCTTCGCGATGCGCCGCGCAGCGACCGTATCGGTGCATGGTGTTGGTTGGAGGCGAAGTTGGGGCGTCAGGTTACAGATCCGGTGCGGATCAGTCGTCGAGACGGAGACTACGTGTCTTCGGTCCCCTGTCTCCGAGCTGCGAGGACGGCCGTGACGAGGTCTTCCGGCACGCTGTTCGGAAGCGGGCCCCACGGCTCGTCGAAGACCGCTTTCCCCAGCGCTACGGAAGTCTTGTACGCATCGAGGTAGATGCGGCATTCAGCACAAACTCGTATATGGAGTTCGAACCTGCGACGCTGGCCTCGGGGGAGGCTGTCCGCCAAATAGTCGAGGATAAAGTCTTCGAACTCACGACACCTGATCATGTAGGGTGCGTGGAAAAGAACCCCTCGCACCTTGCGGATGACCCTTCGGAGGATATTCATGGGCGAGCCTAACGCCCCGCCGCGATCGTGTCGGTGCCCGATGTCATCGCGTTGCCTCATCCAGTAGCGGCTCATGGCCCCGCGAACGCCTACGCGGACCTCTGTCGGATAGCCGCTCTTTCGTGGTCACGTTTCCTCGGCGGCCGCGTCAAGTGGTTTGATGACCGATACGAGCCTCAGGTTACTGTGGTCCGTGTTGCGGCAGCAACCGGCGAGGATGGTCGTTGGTTCGACGATCCCGATGCGGATGCATTCGAACCGGGTGAGTTCGGATCCGCGAACTGTTTGGTAAAAGCCACCGGTGAGAAAACCCGGTCCTGGCTCCAACGATCAGGGCCCCCCACGCCGGCCCAAGGGTCTCGAGTTCCTCGGATCGCGAACGCCAGCAAGGAGTGCGGTCGCAGCTCTTCAGCGCGAGCGTAGCGTCGGCTGATGGGCGAGCCATTCCTCGAGCCGCGGGGCGGCGTAGTCATAGCCCTGTTGGACGAGTCGCTCCCCTTGTGAGAAGTCGAGCGTCGCGACCGCCTCACCCAACTCGGGCTGGAGTAACAAGACGTTGGGGTCCGCGCGATACCGGTTCTCCATCATCCGAAGCCTGCAGTCCGCGGCGATGCCGAAGGCCGCGCCGAGCACGTCGCGAAGGTGCGTGGCCCGTGGCACACACGCGGCGCAGGTACGGCAGTGCATGGCGATCACGTGGGTCGCACCGCGTTCGCGGGCGAGGTCGATCGGGAGGTTGTCGGCGAGTGATCCGTCGATGTGGGGAATCCCGTCGTGTGCGAAAACGGGTGGTAGGAGCCCCGGTATCGCGCAGCTGGTGACCACGGCGTCCGCGATATTCCCGCGCTCCCACACACACGCTTCGCCGAGACCCATGTGCGTGGTGATCACCGTGAGCGGGGTCGGAAGCTCATCGAAGCGTTGCACGGGAAGGCCATCGCATACGATCCGACGCAGCCGTGCGGAGGAGAAGAGGCTCGCCGCCGCGCTACCTCGCAAGAGAATCCGCCAGTTGAATCCGAAGAGGCGTCGGAAGGAGAGGTCGGCCCAGCCGGCAGCAAGGACGTCGGGGCCGACGGCGGCAGCGACGAAGGCAGCGTTGAGAGCACCCACGCTGGCACCCAGCACCAGATCCGCCCGCAACCCCATGTCGACCATGGCGCGATACAGGCCCACCTGGAGGGCGCCTTTGCTCCCGCCCCCCGAGAACACAACGGCCAGGCGGGAGCCCCCGTTTTCGGCCGTTCGCTCTCCCCTTGAGTGCTTCGTCATCGTCCTCTCCTTCGCTGGCCCACGCGTCCTGGGCTTCTGCGGCAACGCGCTTACACCGTCGTTCGTCCCTGCTAGAGCGGAAGTTGGAGCTTTCAGGTTGCAGTGGCGGCGATGGCCATCGATCACGAACGGATTTGCTTAGCTAGGGGAGAAGCTCGGGCCAAGCATCCCTATCCGCCTTCGTATCCGAACTCCCGAGCCGCAAGCACAGCCGCGACCAAATCCTCGGGCACGCTTTCCGGAATCGCATCGTCGAGTTCGTCGCAGACCGCTCTTCCGAGCGCTACGGATGTTTGGTAGGCGTCCAGATAGATGCGGCACTCCGGGCACAATCGTAGGTGGAAATCGAATTTGCGCTGCTCGGCCGAAGGCAGGTCATCGTCTAGGTAGTCAAGGATAAAGTCCTCGAACTCGCTGCACCGAATCATGTGTGGCGCGCGAGAAAGGACCCACCGTACCCTCCTCATTAGCTTCCGGTAGATATTCACGACCTGACCTGCCGGGGTGCCGCTATCACGTTGCCGCACCATTTCATGACATTCCCTCTTCCAGCAAGGGCTCTAGCAGACGCTTGAGGGCCGCGCGTCCCCGGTGCAGGCGCACCTTGAGGGCCCCCACAGAAATGCTGAGCGCGGCGGCGGCCTCATCCGTGTTGTATCCCTCGATATCGCGCAGCAACACCACGGCTCGATAGCCCTCGGGCAGGCAGGCTATCGCTTTGCGGACGCCGTCGCGGACCTCCTGCCGCTCGAGAAGCTGATCCACAGGCAAAATCCGACCCTGTAGCGGCTCCAGACGGCAGCCATTGCCGTCGAAGACCGGCATCAGGTCATCCAAGCTGATCTCGTGGCGTCGCCGGTCTGCCCGGACCCGTTTGAGCGCAGCATTCACCAAAATACTGTGGAGCCACGTTCCGAGTGCCGAGTCGCCGCGGAAGCGGTCGATGGCCGCGAACGCCGAAGCGAACGCGTCCTGCACCGCGTCTTGGGCCGCATCCTCGTCATCCAAGAACCGCCGAGCGACCGCCAGCATTCGACCGGCGTGCGCTTCGACCAGCTGTCTGGCGCAGCCTTCATCGCCTGCCCGCAGACCTTCCAGGAGCTCGGTCTCAGTATGTTGTTTGAGGTTCGACACGCTTGACACAGTTAGTAGCGCTCGCCGGCTTTCGGCCTTAGGTACGTCGGGAATCTCGTCTCCTTCGCGCTCTCGCCAAACACCGAAACTGCGCAGGAAGATCCCTCGCTCCCAACGAGTTCATCTCAAGGCGTTGGCACCCGCACCGCCCTGATGTAACCTCAGCCGTCCCACTGCATCCAAACCCTCGTTGGACTGCCGCGCGAATCAAAGTACGCGTCACGGCTTCGGTTTTCACCTTGCGTCTGGATATGCCAGACGCTCGGACCATCCGATCGCGAGCGAATGTCGAAACCAGAACGAGACAGCCAACCTGAGTCGCCTCACGAGCGCCCAAACCTGATCGCCGAACGCGCACGGATCCGCGAGAATTCGGATCGCCGTTGGTGGCGCTGGGGTCCGTATCTGAGCGAACGACAGTGGGGCACTGTAAGGGAAGACTACAGCCCTGACGGCAACGCTTGGGACTACTTCACCCACGATCACGCGAGAAGTCGGGCGTATCGATGGGGAGAGGATGGCATCGCCGGCATCAGCGATTCGGATCAACGCCTTTGCCTGTCCATAGCAATGTGGAATGGCCGGGATCCGATCCTGAAGGAGCGCCTATTCGGGCTTACGAATTCTGAGGGGAATCACGGCGAGGACGTCAAGGAGATCTACTACTACTTGGATGCCACGCCGTCGCACTCGTATCTGAAGACCCTCTATAAGTATCCACAGGCCGAGTTTCCGTACGAGCAGCTTGTCGCGGAGAACGCCGCTCGCAGCGTGAGCGAGGATGAGTTCGAGCTGCTCGATACCGGTATCTTTGACGAGGATCGCTACTTCGACGTCCTCGTCGAGTACGCGAAGGCCGGTCCCGATGACATCCTCCTAAAGATCTCGGTGACGAATCGGGGGCCCGACGCGGCGCGGCTACATCTCATCCCACAGTTCGTTCTCCGGAACACCTGGGCATGGGACGACAGTACTCCGCCTCAAATCGCTCTAGCGCCCGGCGGGGCTTTGGATGTGTCGGGTCTCGAATCGGGACCGATCTTCATCTACGGGGATGGCGAAGCAACTCCGCTCTTTACTGAAAACGAAACGCACGGGCAGCAGCACGGGGGTTCGTCCGAGGAGGGATTCTTCAAGGACGCGTTCCACGAGTATATCGTGGCCGAGCGCGCCGCAGCGGTGGATCCGTCGAAGCGCGGCACGAAGGCGGGTCTCCTATACGTACTCGATTTGGACGGCGGCGAGACGAAGCAAGTTCGGCTGAAGCTGGGCCCGAGCCCGGCGAACGATCCGTTCGGCGATTTCGAGCACATATTCGACCTGCGCCAACGCGAAGCGGACGAGTTCTACGAGTGGCTACTCGAGGGTCGCAACGCCGATGAGCGCTCCGTAGAACGCCAGGCGTACGCCGGCCTGATCTGGAGCAAGCAGTTCTACCACCTTGATGTTTCGCGGTGGCTGCAGGGAGACCTGGCCGAGCCAACGCCGCCTGAAGGACGGCGAAACGGGCGAAATCACGAATGGAAGCACCTCGACAATCGCGAGGTGCTGTCGATGCCTGACGCCTGGGAGTATCCCTGGTACGCGGCGTGGGATCTGGCCTTCCACGCGATCCCGTTAGCCCGGCTCGACCCAGAATTTGCAAAGCGACAGCTGCTCCTCCTCACGCGCGAGTGGTACATGCACCCGAATGGGCAGCTGCCGGCGTACGAGTGGGCGTTCGGAGACGTTAACCCGCCGGTCCATGCTTGGGCGGCGTGGAAGGTCTATCAAATCGAGAGAGAGATCACGGGCAAGGGTGATCGTGCGTTTCTCGAACGGATCTTCCACAAGCTGTTGCTCAACTTCACTTGGTGGGTAAACCGCAAGGACCCGGATGGACACAACATCTTCGAGGGCGGGTTCCTCGGCCTCGACAACATCGGCGTGTTCGATCGGAGTGCCCCGCTCCCTACTGGTGGTCATATGCACCAAGCGGATGGTACGAGCTGGATGGCGATGTACTCGCTGAACCTACTCCAGATTGCTACCGAGTTAGCCCTGGACAATCCCGTCTACGAGGACGTCGCCTCGAAGTTCTTCGAGCACTTCCTCCACATCGCCCAGGCGCTCACGAACATGGGCGGTGACGGGATTGCGCTTTGGGACGAGGAGGATGAGTTCTACTACGATGCCATTCACCTTCCTGATGGGGACCACGCACTTCTAAAGGTACGATCGATGGTGGGTCTCATCCCGCTGTTCGCGGTGGCCGTTCTCGATCCGGTGTCCTTGTCGCGCCTACCGGACTTCGAGCAGAGGCTAAACTGGTATCTGAAGAACAAACCGGAGTTGGCCGCGCTCGTATCGCACTGGGACGTCCCGGGGCACGGGAAGCGACGCCTGCTCTCGCTTCTGCGAGGCCACCGGATGACGCGGCTGTTGGCCCGCATGCTCGATGAAGAGGAGTTTCTCTCGCCGTATGGAATCCGAGCTCTTTCCCGTCATCACCGCGATCACCCGTACGAGTTCCGTTGGGACGGCGGCACGCACACCGTCCAATACGAGCCCGCCGAGTCGAGCTCCGGCTTTTTTGGCGGGAACTCCAACTGGCGTGGGCCGGTCTGGTTTCCCGTCAACTTCCTCCTTATCGAGTCCTTGCTTTGCTTCCATCAATACTACGGGGACGACTTCAAGGTCGAATGCCCGACGGGTTCAGGACGTTATGCGACGCTGCACGGCGTCGCGGACGAGCTTAGCCGTCGCCTGACCGGGCTGTTTCTGAAGGACGAAAAGGGCAGGCGCCCCGTCTTTGGCGAATACGAGAAACTGCAGACCGATCCCCATTTCAAAGACCACGTCTTGTTCTACGAGTACTTCCATGGCGATACTGGTCGAGGAGTCGGAGCCTCACATCAGACCGGGTGGACGGCCTTGGTGGCGGAGCTCATGCGCGGCGTCGCGGTGCCGCGGGACGAGCATGAGCCGGCGTGCTAGCTATTCGATTCTCGACGCGAGCGGGGTGGCGATGACGTTCGAGTTCTGGTACATGCTTCCGACTTCCCTCGTGATCGCGACCGTCGCGATGGCGTCCGGCGTCGAGGGCGCGACGTTTTTCGCGCCGCTCTTCCTACTCGGCCTGGGTCTTCCGGCGGATGTGGCGATTGGCACAGGTCTGATAACCGAGGTATTCGGCTTCTCGAGTGGAGTGGTTGCATACGTCCGACGCAAGTTGATCGACTATCGATTGGCGCGCACCCTGCTGACCGTCACCGTGCCGATGGCACTGGTTGGGACGTGGCTTTCCGGGCTAGCGGATCCGGCCGTGCTCAAGGCGATTCTCGGTGTCGGACTCTTCGCCGTAGCCTTGAGCTACTTGCGTTCCCCTCCTGAGCAAGAGACCGCTGATGCCGACGCGGACATCGCCGCTACGTACGGACAATCCGCAGACCGTTCCTGTCTCGTTTCGGCCGAGGGGGAAACGATCTGCTACCGCGTGTGCAACCGCGCGGAGGGCTTGATCGTTTCCGGCGTCGGTGCCGCGTTTATGGGACTGATCTCGACGG
This sequence comes from Gemmatimonadota bacterium, assembly GCA_029262175.1. Classification (GTDB taxonomy): domain Bacteria; phylum Gemmatimonadota; class Gemmatimonadetes; order Palauibacterales; family Palauibacteraceae; genus Palauibacter. The sequence goes on along the minus strand of JAJCZV010000101.1, from coordinate 66,933 downwards.
GACTGGGAGAGCTCAATGGGTACTTCCTGCTTCGACGTTGCAAGGTTCCCAGTCGCGTCGCCGTCGCGACTAGCGTTCTGGTGGTTGCGGTCACGGCGCTCGTGGCGGCGACAGGGCATTTGGTGAAGTTCATTCAATCCGGCGGCGACGCGATGGACACGGTCCTCAGCCTCGTGATTTTCACGGTACCTGGCGTCATTGTCGGTGGGCAGCTCGGCGCGGCCGTGGCCAGTCGGATCCCGCAACACACGCTAGAGAGAGCGCTGGGGGTCCTATTCTTGTTGGTAGGCGCTCTCATGCTCGGTGATGCGATTCTCACTTGACCGTTTCGGACGTCCTCGGTGCGGCGCGACCTGTCCTCGCACCGGCCCCAGTGAGGCATAGCAACGGTCTGTAACCTTTGGTGCGCGACCCGCCTCAAACCTTCCAGTAAAGACACAGACACTTTCAAGACTTCCCGACGCCGGTTCTCACCGGGTCAACATCGGGAGTGCGTCCGCGATCGGGTGTCCGTCCCCAATCGGGGGTCCGTCCCCAATCGGGTGTCCGACAACGCCCGATCGCGAAAGTGTAAGATTTCGAGACCCGAGCTAGGAGCCGTCTGTGTACCGTAGAGTACGTTGTTTGCAATCCTACGCCTGTGCCCGCCACCCGGAGGCCTCCTGCTCATGACGTTGCTTGCGGGCGATGTCGGGGGCACGAAAACGACGCTCGGTGTTTTCGATACCGCAGACGGGCCGCGAAACCCGATCGCGCGCGTAACGGTCCCAAGTCGCGAATACGACAGCTTCGAAGAGTTGTGCCGGGGCCTCTTGGAGTCGACTCCAAGCCCCGTGACACACGTGTCACTGGGTGTCCCTGGTCCCGTCAGCGATGGTCGCGCACAAACAACCAACCTCCCCTGGATCATCGACGCGGCAGCGTTGACTGCCGAGTTCGGCTTCCGAAGCGTACGCTTGTTCAATGATCTCGTCGCTGTCGCACACGGGGTACCCTACCTGAGAGGCGACGAGCTCCAAACGATCGTTCACGCGACGGGTGACCCGAGGGGGCCCATCGCGATCGTCGCACCCGGAACGGGTCTCGGTCAAGCGTTTGCGACGAGAGAGAACGACGCGGTCATCGCCTTCCCCTCCGAAGGGGGACACGTCGACTTCGCGCCGGCCAACACTCGGCAAGCGCAGCTTCTGGAATATCTTTGGCAAACTCATGAGCACGTGAGTTACGAGCGCGTGTGCTCGGGTCTCGGGATTCCCAATCTCTATGACTTCATCGCGTTTCAAGGTGTTGTGCCGGTACTCGACCGGGTCGAAAGAGCGCTCGCTTCCGCGGATGATCGCACGCCGATCATCGTGAACGCGGCCCAGGATCCTGCTGATCCTTGTCCGAGATGTGCGGCGAGTCTCGAGTTGTTCACCGAGATTTTGGGAGCCAAGGCCGGCAATGTGGCTTTGGCGGGCCTGACTACCGGAGGCGTCTATCTCGGCGGCGGTATTCCACCTCGCCTGCTCGGATCGCTCGGGGCCGGCCCCTTCAGGGAAGCGTTCCTCGCCAAAGGCCGGCTGCGTCCGGTCATGGACTCCATACCGGTCCGGGTCATCCTCAATCCGGAGGCGGCTCTTTTTGGAGCGGCCTGCAAGGGACTCGGCGACCTCGAGGGTCCGGATTTCGTTTCGGGCACGGCTTCTCCCAAGACTCTTTCGGAGGACCAATGAACGCTCGAGTCAACGAGATTCTCAGCTGGTACCGCAGCGACAACCCGGGAACACTGACCAACCTCGCCCGTCTCCTGAATCACGGCACTCTAGCGGGGACAGGAAGACTCGTGATCCTCCCGGTCGACCAGGGTTTCGAGCACGGGCCGGCGCGCAGCTTCGCGCCGAATCCGCCGGCGTACGATCCGCACTACCATTTCCAGCTCGCGCGCGACGCCGGTCTCTCGGCTTATGCCGCACCGCTCGGTTTCTTGGAGGCCGGCGCGGCCGACTTCCCCGGCGCGGTGCCACTGATCCTCAAGCTGAACAACCACGACAGCCTGCACGCCGAGCCCGATCCGCTCGGAGCATTGACCGGAAGCGTTCGGGACGCGCTTCGTCTGGGCTGCGTCGCCGTCGGCTACACCATCTACCCCGGCTCCGCGGACCGCAGAGTTCTCTACGAGCAGGCCCGGGAGGTCATCCTCGAAGCGAAGTCCGCCGGGCTGGCGACTGTGCTCTGGTCGTACCCGCGTGGCAGTGACCTTTCCAACGACGGAGAAACCGCGCTCGATGTGGTCGCCTACGCCGCCCAGATCGCCGCGCAACTCGGTGCCCATATCATCAAAGTGAAGCTCCCCAGTGATCGTATCGAACAAGATGCTGCGGTCGGCACCTACAACGACTACGACATCCCGAAGACAACCCTAGCTGAGCGTGTCGCCCACGTGGTTCAAAGCGCGTTCGACGGCCGCCGAATCGTGATCTTTTCGGGAGGTGCGAAGAAGAACGATGACGACACGATCTTCGAAGCAGCCCAAGCCGTTCGAGACGGCGGTGGCTTCGGCTCAATCATTGGTCGAAACACATTCCAGCGTCCCCGATCGAGCGCGCTCGAGCTTCTGGGGCGCATCTCTGAGATTTACGCGACCTGACACGGAGCCACACGATGCTCGAGAGCGTCATCCAGACCCAAGCAGTCAACACGATTCGTACGCTGGCGATGGACGCCGTACAGGCGGCCAATTCCGGACACCCGGGCACGCCAATGGCGATGGCACCCGTGGCCTATACGATCTGGCAGGATTTTCTCCGATTCGATCCTGCGAGTCCGATCTGGCCCAATCGGGATCGCTTCGTCCTGTCCATCGGACACGCCTCGACGCTTCTATACAGTCTTCTGCATCTGACTGAGGTCAAGTCGGTCAATCCCAAGTATGAGGTGCTCGGCGAGGCCTCGGTGACGCTCGACGATCTCAAACGCTTTCGACAGATGGGAAGCCGCACGCCGGGGCACCCCGAGTATCGCTGGACCTCGGGAGTCGAGACCACGACGGGTCCGCTTGGCCAGGGTGTCGCGACATCAGTGGGAATGGCGATCGCCAGCCAGTGGCTCGCCGCGCAATTCAATCGCCCGGACTTCGAGATGTTCGGCTATGACGTGTACGCCATCGCTGGGGATGGCTGCATGATGGAAGGTGTGTCGAGCGAGGCCGCTTCCCTAGCGGGTCACCTTGCGCTGTCGAACCTGTGCTGGATCTACGACAGCAATCGAATCACGATCGAGGGGCACACGGCCCTGAGCTTCACGGAAGACGTGGCGACTCGATTCATGGGGTACGGTTGGAACGTGCTCAGAGTCGGGGACGCCAACGATCTCGAGATGATCGGGCGTGCGCTTGATACGTTTCTGCGGACCGATGATCGACCGACGCTCGTCATCGTTGACAGCCACATCGGGTGGGGTGCGCCGAACAAGCAGGACACCAGCGCTGCGCACGGCGAGCCGCTGGGAGTGGACGAGATTCGGCTCACAAAACGCAATTATGGCTGGCCTGAGGACGCGGAGTTCGTCGTCCCTAAGGAAGTCGTCGAACATTTCCGGGCAGGGATCGGTGCGCGCGGAAGCGCGCTGAGCGGCGCGTGGTTCGAACTCTTCGAGGAATATCAGGCCGCACATCCTGAACTCGCGGACCGTCTGTACCGGATGCAGAAGCGAGAGCTGCCGGAGGGCTGGGACGCCAAGATCCCGACCTTCGAAGCCGACGAGAAGGGAATCGCTAGTCGCAACAGCTCCAGTACCGTTCTCAACGCGATCGCTGGAGAAGTCCCCTGGCTCATCGGCGGATCTGCAGACCTGACACCCTCGACCAAGACTCGGATCGAACGTGCCGACGCAGGCGACTTCAGCGCGACAGAGCGGGGTGGACGGAACTTGCACTTTGGTGTCCGCGAGCACGCGATGGCGGCGATCATCAATGGACTCTCGCTCTGCAAGATTCGGGCGTACGGTTCGGGCTTTCTGGTCTTCAGTGACTATGCGCGTCCCGCGATTCGATTGGCCGCGCTGATGGAAATCCCGGTCATCCACATCTTCACGCACGACTCGATCGGCGTAGGGGAAGACGGCCCGACGCATCAACCCGTCGAGCACCTTGCCTCCCTCCGAGCGATACCGGGTCTGATCGTCTTGCGCCCTGGGGACGCGAACGAAGTGGCAGAAGCTTGGCGCACAATAATGACCTTGCGTCACGAACCCGTTGCGCTCGTGTTGAGCCGCCAGAACCTCCCCACGATCGATCGTACGCATTACGCGTCGGCAGCGGGCACCGCACGGGGAGCATACGTGGTTGCCGATCCCGCCGCGGGTGACCCCGAAGTGCTACTACTCACGAGTGGAAGCGAGCTCGCGCTATGCACGTCGGCTCATGAGGAGCTGACGGCCGCAGGCATTCGCTCACGAGTGGTGAGCATGCCCTCCTGGGAACTGTTCGAGCAGCAAGAGGCCGAGTATCGAGCGTCCGTCCTGCCCAACCGAATCGCCGCCCGCGTAGCCGTGGAACAGGCCAGCACTTTCGGTTGGGAGCGATACGCCGGGATGAACGGAGCCATCATCGGTATGGACACGTTCGGGGCTTCCGCGCCGATCGAGTGTCTGCAGCAAGAGTTCGGTTTCACCGTCGAGCGGGTGGTGGAAGAGGCTAAGAAGCAGATCCGCGTACAAGCGAAGCGAACCTCGAACGTCCCCTCATAGACGATCTACCTAATTGGCCGGATTCAACGGTCGGAGACCCAAGATGTCGAAACTCGAAGAACTGCAGAAGCTCGGACAATCCATTTGGTATGACAACATACGTAGGGCCCTGATCGATTCAGGAGAGCTACAACTTCTTCTCGAAGGGGGCGTCACCGGTGTCACGTCGAATCCGTCGATCTTCGAGAAGGCGATCGCTGGAAGCGCCGACTACGACACAGCGATTCAGAAGCTAGCCGACAGCGATTGCTCGGACGAGGAGATCTTCGAAAGTCTCGCGCTCGACGACATACGTCGAACGGCGGACCTGCTCCGGCCCATCTATGAGCACTCCGGGCGAGACGACGGATACGTGAGCCTCGAGGTGAGCCCCAAACTCGCCGACGACACGGCGAGCACTGTGGGCGCGGCACGGCGTCTGTTCGAGGCCCTCGGCCGTCCGAACGTGATGATCAAAGTGCCCGCGACCGCGGCGGGCATCCCGGCGATCGAACAGCTCATCTCCGAGGGAATCAACGTCAACGTCACGCTGATCTTCGCTCCCGAGACATATGAGAGTGTAGCGGACGCCTATGTGGTGGGCCTCGAGCGGCTAGTCGAATCCGGAGGTGACCCCGGCACCGTTCGCTCCGTGGCCTCCTTCTTCGTGAGCAGAGTCGACTCTGCAGTCGATGAAGTGCTCGAGACCTACCACGAGACCGAGCTCGAAGGACGAATTGCGATCGCAAACTCACGCGTCGCATATGCCCGCTACCTAGAAATCGTGCGCGGTAGCCGGTGGCATCGTCTAGAGGCGGCTGGCGCCCGCCCTCAGAGATTACTTTGGGCCAGCACAGGGACAAAAAATCCAGCCTACCCTGACACCATGTACGTGGACTCGCTCATCGGCGCCGACACGGTCAACACGGTCCCGCCCGCGACGCTCGATCGATTCCTCGACCACGGCACGGTCGCCGAGACACTCGGACAGGGACTCGAGGAAGCACGCGCCGACTTAGTTCGTCTCCGCGAACTCGGTATCGACTTGAAGGCGATCACTGATCGACTGCAGGAAGATGGCGTCGCGTCCTTTGCGGGGGCATTCGACACGCTGCTTCAAAGCGTGGCGGAAAAACGTCGCGCCCTACGAGACGGGACCGTGAGGATCGCCGCGGAACTCGGATCGCACCGTGACGCGGTCGACGCTGCTCTCGAGGGCGTCCGCGCGGACAACGTTCTCCGGAGGATCTGGTCGCACGATCACACGGTGTGGAACGTCGATCCGGAAGGGATCGACGACCGGCTGGGATGGCTTCACTCGCCTGAGAATATGACCGGTCGGATCGGCCCGCTCCGGCGGTTCGTCGACAAGGTTAGAGTGGACGGGTTCACGCATGTAGTCGTGCTTGGCATGGGTGGGTCGAGCCTCGCGCCAGAGGGGTTCGAGAAGATGTTCAGAAAAAACTCCGCCGTCTCGCGGGCTCATCTGGATCTTACCGTTATCGACACGACCGACCCCGACGCCATCCGGGCGCGCAGCGCCAGTTTGGAGATGAACAAGACACTCTTCATCGTCGCAACAAAGTCCGGAGGGACCACCGAGACGCTCTCGGCGTTCAGGTACTTCTTCAATCGAGTGCTCGCACGCGTCGGTCCGGACGAGGCCGGGTGCCATTTCGTGGCCATCACAGATCCTGGTAGCCATTTGGTCGAGATCGCCGAGGCCCACGGCTTTCGACACGTCTTCCTCAACGACCCCAATATCGGGGGACGGTACGCGGCTCTTTCCTACTTCGGCCTGGTCCCCGCGGCTCTGGTTGGAGTGGACCTCGAGGAGCTACTCGATCGCGCTCGGACAGCGGCCTGCAACGCGGCGAGCGCCAACTGTCCGGTCGAAGGGGACAACGATGCGAGCGGGCTCGGGACGATCCTCGGGACGCTTGCATTGGCCGGTCGCGACAAGTTGACCATCAGTTCCTCGCCGGAGATCGCCAGCTTTGGGGATTGGGTCGAGCAACTGATCGCGGAGAGTACGGGCAAGAACGGCAGTGGCATCGTTCCCGTCGTCGGAGAGCAATTCGGCCCGCCAACCGTCTACGGGGATGATCGGTTGTTCGTGGATCTGAGCTTGCCGGACGACGACGACCGCCGTTCGGCGCTCGATGCACTGGAGGCCGCCGGGCATCCGGTGATCCGAATCCGCCTCCGCGAGTTTTACGACATTGGCTCGCAGTTCTTCGTTTGGGAGATGGCGACGGCCATCGCCGGTCACCTACTCGGCATTCAGCCGTTCGACCAACCCAATGTCGAGGCCGCCAAGATCCTCGCGCGCAAGATGGTGGCAGAGTACGCCGAGCGCGGAGAACTACCGAACGGCGCAACCGCTCTCGTTACCTCGGAGGCTCTCTTCGAATTCCTCGACCAGGCTGCGGAAGCCGACTATGTATCGCTGCAGGCCTACGTTAAGCCGACGGAGGCCACCGACCAAGTTCTTGGCGAGCTCCGTCGGGCGATCCGCAAGCGATACAGGCTTGCGACGACGAGCGGCTACGGACCTCGCTTCCTTCACTCCACGGGCCAGCTCCACAAAGGCGATCGTGGGAACGGCCTGTTCGTACAGTTCACCTCCGACGCCAAGCAGGACATCGGCATCCCGAAGGCGACCGGCTCAGACGATGCCCTGATGTCTTTTCAGGTGTTGAAGATGGCTCAGGCGTTGGGTGATGCGGCCGCGCTACGCGAGGGCGGCCGCAGGGTCTTGACGTTCCATCTCGGCCACGATCCGTCCGCTGGGCTCCTTCGATTGCTAGAGGCCGGCAATTGATCCAAGCCATGGTGTTCGATCTGGATGGCACGCTCGTCCAGACCGAAAAGTTGAAGGCCCGATCCTACGCGCTCGCCGCATCGCGACTCCGACCCGAGCTTTCGCCGGACGAGGTCGTCGAGGCGTTCAAGGACGTGGTAGGGCTCTCGCGCCGCGAGGTGGCGATGTCGCTCATGGATCGATTCGAACTCGAGCCGGCCGCCGCCTCCACGATGGCCGATTCCGGCACGAGCACGCCGTGGCAAGCCTACGTACAGATACGACTCGATATCTACGGCGGGCTGATAGCCGATGAGCGAGTGCTCTTGGAACATCGGTGGCCACACGCCATCTCGCTCCTCGAACAAGCACGTCGGTCGTGTAGCCGAGTCGGACTTGCCACCATGTCCTACTGCCCGCAGGCGCAGCGAGTTCTCCGAGTGCTCGAGTTGGATCAGACCTTCGATTTCGTGGCTACCAGAGACGACGTAGAAGCGGGGAAGCCGAACCCGGAAATCTACCACTTGGTCGCACATGAGTTGGGCGTTCCCGCTTCGGAATGTCTGGTTGTCGAAGACTCGGTGTCTGGAGTGGGAGCAGCAGTGGCAGCTGGCATGGCTTGCGTTGCAGTGGCCACGCCGTTCACGCGGGGATCGCTCCGCACGCAGAAACTATTGGACCAGCGCTGGGTCGTGAATGATCCAAGACGTCTGCTTCAAATCGTTGATCAACGGATTCGAGAAGCCAGAGAGGAAACGCAATGAAGATCGGGATGGTTGGTTTGGGAAAAATGGGCGCCAACATGGTGACCCGCCTGCTCCGTGGTGGGCACGAGGTGGTTGTCTATGATCTGAGCGCAGAGTCGGTGGCCGCGTCGGTGGCCGATGGGGCAGAGGGAGCGACCTCTCTGGCGGACTTCGTCGATCGATTGGACGTGCCGCGAGTCGCATGGGTCATGGTGCCCGCGGGGGACCCCACGAACGCAACGATTCGCGAACTTGCAAGTCTCGTATCGGCGGGGGACGTGCTGGTCGACGGAGGAAACAGCAACTATCGCGATACGATTCGTAGAGCCGAAGAGCTGGCCGAGGCGGGCGTCGACATGGTCGATGTTGGTACGAGCGGCGGCATTTGGGGAGTTACCGAAGGCTACAGCATGATGGTCGGCGGCGAAGCGGCGGCCGTGGATCGGCTTCGTCCGGCCCTGGAGACGCTCGCCCCGGGGCCGGAGCTGGGTTGGGGACACGTCGGGCCGAACGGATCGGGCCACTTCGTGAAGATGGTCCACAACGGCATCGAGTACGGTCTGATGCAGGCGTACGCCGAGGGGTTCGAGCTGATGCGTCACAAGACGGACTTCGGCTTGGATCTGCACCAGATCGCGAGGATTTGGCAACACGGAAGCGTGGTGCGTTCATGGCTCCTCGATCTGACGGCCGATGCCCTGGAGGAGAATCCGGACTTGGAGGGCGTCGCTGCTTGGGTGCCCGACTCGGGCGAGGGTCGTTGGACCGTCGTGGAAGCCATCGAACTCAATTGCGCGATCCCGGTCATCTCGCTCGCGCTCCAGCGCCGCTTCCGATCCAGGGAGACAGAGCCGTTCGGTGACAAACTCTTGTCGGCCTTACGCAACCAGTTCGGTGGTCACGCCATCAAGAACGCGAGCTGATTAGAGAATCGGATGAAAACTACCTGCAGCTCGATCGTCGTCTTTGGAGCGACGGGGGATCTCATGCGCCGAAAGTTGGCGCCGGCACTCTTTCGTCTGTTTCAGAAGGGGCGTTTGCCACCCTGTGCCGGCATCGTGGGATTTGCGCAGACCGAACTCGATGATGACGGGTTCCGCCGGTTCGTGCGCGAAGCTCTCGACGAGTTCGTCACGGAGATCCCCGAAGCTGATTGGGCAACCTTCGCGCCGCTGCTTCGCTACGTGCAGGGCGATCTCACGGCTCCGGAGTCGTACCTCACGCTTCGCAAGCGCCTCGAGGAGCTGGAGGGCGAGTCGTTCCCCCGACTCTACTACTTGGCGATCGCGCCCCGCTTCTTTCCGTCGGTGGTCGATCAACTGGACAAAGCGGATCTCAGTTCGGAGACCGACGCGAGTCGGCGTCTCGTCATCGAAAAACCGTTCGGCCGAGATGGTTTATCGGCCGGGGAACTCAACCGGGCCGCGCACAGCGTGTTTAAGGAGACGCAGCTCTATCGGATCGATCACTACCTTGGGAAGGAGACCGCACAGAACCTGATTTATCTCAGGTTCGCCAACACGATCTTCGAACCCCTCTGGAACCGGCTCTACATCGATAACGTGCAGATCAGTGTATCGGAGAGCGTGGACGTCGGACATCGCGCAGACTACTACGATGGAGCCGGCGTCCTACGCGACATGTTCCAGAACCATCTGTTCCAGCTCTTCACGTTGGTGGCGATGGAGCCTCCGAGTCCGTTCAACGCCACGACACTTCGCGACGAGAAGGTCAAGGTGCTGGCAGCGACGAGACCGCTGCTCACGGTCGATACGGTTTGTGGTCAATACGAAGGCTATCGGGCCACCGAGGGAGTAGAGCCTTCTTCGCGAACACCGACATACGCCGCGATGAAGCTTCTCGTGGACAGCTGGCGCTGGCAGGGCGTGCCATTCTACCTCCGTTCGGGCAAGGCCCTCGGTAGCAAATCGAGCACGATCACGATCGAGTTCAAGCGCCCGCCTCACCAGATGTTCGGGAGCTTCCAAAGCCCGACGCCCAATGTGCTCTCGATCTGCATACAGCCCGATGAAGGCGTGCATCTGCAGTTCGATGCGAAGGTCCCGGATCAAAGCGCCAAGACACAGCCAGTCGATCTCGAGTTCCACTACCAGAGCGCCTTCGAACGGGCCGAGCTACCGGAGGCGTACGAGAGGCTGTTGCTCGATGCCCTGCAAGGTGACGCGTCCCTGTTCGCCAGAAGTGACGAGATCGAGCATGCCTGGAAGCTGCTCGACCCCATCATCGAAGCGTGGGATCATCCAGAGACGGGCTCGTTGGCCCACTACGCGCAGGGTAGCGACGGACCAGTTGACGCCGACGAGCTTCTTGCTGCGGATGGGCGCGCGTGGCACGCAGGGTGTGTAGATCATTGAGAGCGTTCATGCAGGTCCTGAAGACGCCCGCGGATGTCGCGGAGGCCGCTGCGGACCTATTCGTCCGCGAGGCCGCTCGAGCGTCGGCCGAGACGGGGAGCTTCGGCGTGGCCCTCTCAGGCGGTGCCACTCCAACTCGACTCTTTGCAACCCTGCGAACCGATCCCTGGCGGGCGCGCGTGAATTGGAAAGAAGTCCATTTTTTCTGGGGTGATGAGCGTTGCGTACCACCGAGCCACAAAGACAGCAACTTCGGGGGCGCGAAGCGCGAGCTGCTCGATCATGTGCCCGTGTCGCCGGACCACATTCACCGAATCGTCGCCGAAGGGGATCCAGTCAGCGCGGCCAAGTGCTACGATGATGACCTGCGCTCCTTCGTCCGCTCGAGACCGGGGGGCCGTCTCGGCTTGGATCTCGTCTTCCTGGGGCTGGGGGCCGACGGGCATACCGCCTCTCTGTTCCCAGGCACAACGGCCGCTAGCGGGCGTGTTACCACGAAGCCCGAGTGGGTCGTAGCCCACCACGTACCCCAAATCGACTCGTGGAGGATCACGCTCACGGCTGAAGCCATCAATCTCGCCGAATGTGTCGCGTTTCTGGTCACCGGCAAAACAAAGGCGAATTCGTTGGCGAAGGCGTTGAGTCAGGATGGAACGGCAAGCCTCCCGGCAGCGCTGATTCGGCCCCGTAGGGGAAATCTCTCCTGGCTCGTGGACGAGTCGGCGGCGCGTAGCCTTTCGATTCGGCCTCGCGACCGAGCCCCGTGACGGAGTCGGCAAAAAGGGCTGTCGCGGGAGCTGCGATGGAGCTAGTGGAAACTGGGATGGTACTGGGATTGGGTAGCGGAAGTACGGCCACGGCCTTCATCGAGCTACTTGCCGAGCGGGTCGCGATCGACCTGGAAGTGAGCGGAGTCCCGACATCGAAAGCGACCGAAGAACTGGCCCGACGATCCGCGATTCAGCTTGTGAGCCTTGAAGATGCTGTGGAACTCGACCTGGTCATCGATGGAGCGGACGAGATCGATCCCAGCGGGAACCTGATCAAAGGCGGTGGCGGAGCATTACTTCGGGAGAAAGTCGTTGCGTCGGCGGGACGGAGATTCGTCGTGATCGCGGACGCCGGAAAAGAGGTCGAGCGGTTGGGGGCATTCCCCTTGCCGGTCGATGTCAACCCATTCGCCGCATCGACGGTCAGGAGACGTATCGAGCGCATGGGCGTCGACACGAGGATCCGGAATGTCGCGCCCCAGCGACCGTTCGTCACCGACGACGGCAACTGGGTTCTCGATTGTCACTTCGAGGAGATCGACGATCCGCCGCGGCTGAGCGCGATCCTCTCCTCGCTGCCAGGTGTCGTCGAACACGGTCTGTTTCTCGAGATGGCGGACACGATCCTCATCGGGGACGGAAGTAAAGTGCGCACCCGGTTCTCAGAGTTCGCGAAATTGTAACCTCCGCTCGTCCTTACGGATCCCACTGTCACGGCCGGACGTTTCGGACGGACGGGGCGCGAACCACACCATAAAATGTCGAAGGGCCCGCTCTTCGGTGCCTCCGTTCGACGTCGCCAAACCAACGACAGTCGAGGGGGATCATTTGAGCAAGCAACTCACGAGCCGCGCCGAATTCGACATCGTTGCCATCGGCGGTGGTACCGCCGGGCTCGTCACGGCGGCCGGTGCCGCGGGGCTCGGAGCCACGTCGGCGCTGATCGAGCGAGACCGGTTGGGGGGAGACTGTCTGTGGACGGGCTGCGTCCCCAGCAAGGCGCTGATTGGCTCCGCGCACATTGCCCACGTCCTTCGAACGTCTTCCAATTTTGGCATCGCCCAATCGGCTCCCGAGATCGACGGGGCGAGAATACTCGAAAGCGTTCGAGACATTCGCGCGCAGATCCAAAAGCATGATGATCCGGAGCGTTTCAGACGTCTGGGGGTTGACGTCATCGAGGGAGAAGGCCGTTTCATATCTCGCAATGAAGTGGAGGTTGGGGATCGCCGCGTCCGTGCGAGACGCTTCGTCATCGCGACCGGCTCGCGGGCAGCGGTGCCGCCGATCCCGGGCTTGAAGGAAACCGGCTTCTATACTCACGAGACGGCGTTCGATCGCGACTCCATCCCGACGAGCGTGGCCATCATCGGTGGCGGCGCCATCGGCGTCGAGTTCGCGCAGGCCTACCGGCGCCTGGGGGTCGAAGTCACCCTGATCGAGATGCTCGAACGTCTGCTCATCAAAGAGGAGCCCGATCTAGCGCTACGCCTGCAGACCGTTCTCGAGGCCGAGGGAATTCGTGTTCTGACCGGGGTCGCTGTGAAGAGTTCCGAGCGCGTGGACGGCAAGGCCCGGCTCACCTTGGCCAGTCACGATTCCGATGCGGGGCCGACCATCGGCTCGGTCGAAGCGGATGAGGTACTCGTCGCGACCGGGCGTCGCCCGAACGTTGAAGGCATTGGTTTGGAGACGGCCGGGATCGAGTTCGAGAGGTGGGGCGTCAAGGTCGATGAGCGCCTCAGGACGTCACAAAAGCACATCTTTGCCGCCGGGGATGTGACCGGCGGACTCCTCTTCACACACGTGGCGGATCACGAGGCGCGCACGGTCCTGCAAAACGCGTTGTTCCCGGTCAAGGCAAAGATCAAATACGACGTGATTCCCTGGTGCACGTTCTCGGATCCCGAGCTTGCGCGGGTAGGACTGACCGAGGAAGAAGCACGAGATCAGTACGGCGACTCGGTCCGCGCGGTCGAATACGACCTCGAGAATCTGGATCGGGCGATCACGGAGCGGGCGGCCTTCGGCTGCGTCAAGATCGTCACGACACGCAGCGGCCGGATCCTGGGCGGACACATCCTCGGTCCATCCGCAGGGTCGTTGATCGCCGAAGTCGCTCTTGCCATGAAACACGGGATCAAGCTCGGCGCGATCTCCTCGCTCGTGCATGCGTACCCAACCATGAGCGAGGGGGTGCGTCGGGCAGCCGACACGTACCGACGGAGCACTCTCAAGGGCTGGCGAAAAACCGCCTTGTCCCTCGCGCTCGGATTGGGGCGGCGGATCCCGTAGAGGGAGTGGCGTGCCCGCGACCGTAAAGGCCAGATCGCCTGTGGCAAGAGAAGCTCGTCGCCATCGAGAACGCTAGACGCAGCAGCCACGCACCGGGCCAAGTGGCTGTAACCTCGGACCGGTCAACGGACTCTAAGACCTCGACAAACCGCGTGTCGGGCCGGCAGGGCTTGCTCATCACCCGGTGCAATTCCGCGTTCCGAACTGGCGGTTCGCTTTTCTGTGTGCGCGCGCTGCCCGAAGCCCGGCCCGATCCTCGTTCTTCAACAACGACGAGCGTTTCGATTCGGGGGACCAATTTTCTCTTTGACTCGAGCTCTGGAAGGTCAACCGATGCGAACCAGTTGTCTTGTCACGATGCTTTCCGCCGCGGCTTTGTCCGCCTTCGCGGCTCCCGTAGCGGCGCAGGCAGCCGGAGAATCTGTCGACGTCGTGATCGGCCCACGATACGGAGCCGGCGGGTTGCGGCGGCTCTTGCTCGGTGATCACTACCGAAACGCCTGGACGTCTACGGTGACGCTGCCCGTTCTCGATCTGCAGAGTTTTGCCGGTGGCCTGACTCCGGAGCGCACGGGCGGGGGTGAGCAGACGATTTCGCTGGTGCTCGTCGGGCAAGACGGACGCCGGTACTCGTTCCGGCTTATCGACAAGGATCCGACACCGGTGCTGCCAACCGAGCTTCGCGGGACCGCGGCCAACGCGCTTCTACAGGATCAGATCAGCGCGTCACATCCACTGGGCATCCTGGTCGTACACGCGCTGGAAGACGCGGCCGGCGTGCTTCACCCGGAGTCACAGCCGTTCGTCATGCCCGACGCACCGGCGCTCGGTGAGTTCCGCGAGCAGTTCGGGGGACAGGTGGGAACGATCGCGGAACGGCCCGGCGATGAAGAAAACTCGGACGCGATCTTCGGCGGGTTCGACAACATCGATGGCGGCAACCGCATCTTTCGTCGAGTGGCCGAGAGTCAGACCGATCGCGTCGACTCGCGAGCGTTCCTCAACGCGCGTTTGCTGGACATATTGATAGGGGATTGGGATCGACATCGCGGGCAGTGGACGTGGGCACGGCCCGACGGATCTCGGACGTGGCTCCCGATCGCGGAAGACCGAGACCAGGCCTTTTCACGACTGGACGGCCTCCTCCCTTCATCCGCGCACTCATACGTGCGGCAGCTGGTAGGCTTCAAAGAAGAATACCCGGGTATCTACGGCCTCCACCATCAGGCGCGCGAACTCGACCGACAGTTTCTCGCGGAGCTTAGTTGGGGGGATTGGCACTCCGTCGTGACGACGTTCGAAGGGAAGATGACCGACCAAGTGATCGATGACGCAGTTCGTCGCCTACCCGATCCTATGTACGAAGCGGACGGCGAATTCATTGCCAAATCGCTGAAGGCACGACGCGACGCGCTGCCGCAAGCGGCCGCCGATCTCTACGGGTTTCTCGCGATGGACGTCGAGGTGCATCTGACTGATCTCGCAGATCAGGTCGAAGTCGGGTCTCTCGAGGGAGGCTCCGTCGAAGTGACGGCTCGACCGACTGGTAGCGGCGACGCCTTTTTTCGTCGAACGTTCGATCCGAGTGAGACCAACGAAATCCGGATCTTTATGGGGGACGGTGGTGATCTCGCCGTAGTCGGGGGAGTCGGAGATCTGGGGATCCTCGTTCGCGTCGTGGGTGGTGGCGGTGACGACGTGGTCCGCTACGATCAGGACGTCGGCGAAGTCCGCTATTACGACGCGTTGGGTGAGAACCAAGTCACGGGTAACGCACCAAGCACCGACATCCAGACGTCTCGTTACGAACCGCCCCCGGTTCCCGAAGGGGACCACAACACGCCGTCTCATTCGGGGACCTGGTCGATTCCGATCGGCAGTTTGCTCCTCTCTCCTGAACACGGTCTTATCGGGAGGTTGGGAGCAACTCGATACGGATACGGGTTCCGGAAGGATCCGTACGCGTCACGCTTCCGTTACGGCGCTGGCGCCTCGACCGCAGGTCGATTCGAAGCCCAGGTAGGCATCGATATCTACCCTGAGAATTCGAGCGGGCACTTCTCGTTCGACATCCTCGGTTCGCAGCTGGGACTCTCCGCCTTCTACGGGTTCGGCAACGATTCTCGCAAGTTCGTCAACGAGGATTCGGCTCATGTGTTGGTAAGCACCGTCTCGGTCGAGCCTCGATACGGGTTCGCGTTGGGCGACAATGCGGACCTCGGTTTTGGGCTTTCCGGGCGCTTCTCGGACTCGGACTCCGACGACAATCCGTTCCTGCCCGCAGGCGTGGATCCGGAGCCGCTCTATGGCGCGGGTCAGTTTGTTCAATCCGGAGCGTTCGTCGACTTTCATCTCGACACACGCGACATCCCAGGAGCACCGACCAAAGGAGCGACGCTCATGGTGCGCGGCTCCGTCACTCCCTCCTTTTTCGACGTAGAGGACAGCTACTCAACCGTAGAGGCGCACGGTACCACGTATTTGTCCGCCGTTTCGGCACCGCTCGAGCCGACGCTCGCGTTACGCGCAGGCGGCAAGCGTGTGTGGGGCAATCAGCCATTCTTCGACTCGGCGTTCATCGGTGGCGGTGCATCGCTGCGTGGGTTCGACGGGGGCCGGTTTGCCGGCGATGCCGCGGTCTACGGATCCGCCGAGTTGCGGCTGTTCCTCTTCAGGCTCGATTTCTTGTCGTCGGGCGATTTCGGCCTGCTCGGGTTCGCTGACGTGGGGCGTGTCTACATAGACGGCGACTCGCCAACTGGTTGGCACGAGGGGTTCGGCGGCGGGTTCTGGCTCGGCATCTTCGGACGCGCGAACGGAATCTCCGCCGTGATGGCCAACAGCGATGAGGGGAACCGCGTCCACGTCGCCTTTGGAATGCCTTTTTGAGTCGGACGACTCTGTCGAGTTTGGTTTGGCAAGCTCGTCAAGCGGATCACGATGCTCGGATGATTGCCTCGACGATATGAGCAAGGGACACTCGACGACGATTGTGCAAGGCGCTTTCGGCTGGATCAGCCGGCGCCCCAAGCAGGCCTACAGCCCAGTAGAGGGCGGTGGATGTCGAGCCCTCGAAGCGTCGAGAGGCCAGCCCAAAACGTGACACAACGGGCCGGCGAGGTCAGCCGTGGTTGCTTGACCTCGCCGGTATTCCCGGTCCCGCGTCTTACTGCTGTTCGTAGGGGACCTGCGCCCCGTCGGGTAGTTCCTTCACCTCTACTTTAGCGAAGTTGAGGTGAATCCACGCGGTGTGCGGCGGGAAGTTGTTGCCGTCAGGTTGCGTGGTGTGGGCGACAAAATGGAACTCTGTCTCGCTGGGATCGGCAAATCCGCTCTTCTCTTGGGCCATCGGGGAGTACGTTTTTCCAGATCCATCGACTACTGCACCTTGCGCATTGCGGGCCCGCTCGCTGAACATCGTGTGGCTCCCGATCATTGGAATCACTTCTTCGCCGTTGACCCAGATCTGGCTGGGTCCCCACGTCGCGAAGTAGCTGAAAATCTTGGGCATGACCGGCGCTTCGTTTCCAGTGTCGCCGTGAAGCTCGATGTGTTCTGCGATACGAGCCATGTCCATTTCGCTCGTGTCAATCATTTGCACGATTCGTATTTTGCCGGACCATGCCTCATCGCTCGAAAACTGGATCGGTCCGGAGTCCTCGTTTGTCTTGATCTCGATCTCGAGTTTGGCTTTCCCCTCGCCGGCTACGACCGTCATCTCGGCATGGCCTTCAACAGCTCGAACATTCATCCCGTCGTAGGCGAAATTGTCCCCATAACCGCCAACGATAAGGGCGTCGGTGGCCTTGATTCTCCACGTCCCATTCGCTTCTGTATGTGCCGCGCTACCCGCGACTTCTTCGAGCTGGGACGCTCTTGCCGTACGTGGCTGGGGCGCGATCATTGCGACCGCCATAAAACCAGCGGCGAGGATCGCCGGGGCGCCGACGAGAAGAGCTCGCGACTTGTTCGTATGTGAAATCATTGTTCATCTCCAGTTGCATGTGCTTTCGCCTTGGACCGTGGCCGTAAGCCACGTCCGCAAACGAAACGGTCAACAGTTCTTTAGGGCTTCGAGGTTCGGCCCTTCAACTATGTGAGTGATGTCCGTGGGGAGATTCTTACAGCGTCTCTAGACTGACAGCGTCTTTGGACTGAACTGGGGCAGGGACGAAAGAGGCGGTTATGCGTGGTCTGATAGGGTGGGGTGAGTGGGGCCGTGACGAGAGCGCGGCGTGCAGCAGTCGCCTAACCGCGGGCTCGATCCAGCGTGTCTTTCGTGCGATCGGCTAGAGAAACGAGGTGCTCGTAGCCAGCCTCGTTTACGACTGCGTCCGTGAACACGCCGAGCGTGTCGTCAAAAGCCTCAGCGGTATTCGTGGCGTCCAAGACGCTCGAGAGCTGCTGGTCTGCCCTAGCACCAACTGCAACCGCCTGCGCGGCCGCACCGGCCGACTGAGCGTTCGCGAGCAGCAGCAGCACGCCGTTGATCCGAGATGCCCATTCGAACGTTCTGCCCCGTGAGCCCGTAACCATTTCGATTGGCGGCAGGTTCGCACGGACGGCATCCGGCAGTTCCGACATCGAGTTCGTCACCGCGGGTCCGCCCCTGGGCCGACCAACTACGAGCCGTCCGACCATCCCAAAGCCGTAGTGCGGCTGGCAGAGGTAGTCGTACACGCCCTCGACCGTAAGGCGCCGTTCGTATTGTGTCCCCGCGTCTAGTCCGAGCATCCCCGAGTGCCAGGGTTCCGCACCTTCGGGGATACGGAGGGGGAGCCCGCCTCCGACCAGATGCGAGTTAGCCGGATGGAAAGCTGTGGTGGTGTGGAAGTCGCCCATGTTGAGCCATGTGACTGCGCTCCCCGGATCCATCCACAGCCCGATCGGGTCGAAACGGAACGCGCCACCTTGGGTTCGAAGCGCTATGGTTCGCGGCGGCAGGTCAGCGTCAGTCGCCGCCGTCGGCAGCCCTCGGGCCCTGTCATCGGCAAAGGAAGCGAGCGGTGAGAGGGAGACCCCGGGGATCAAGGCGCTTCCTGCAATTCCTGGTACCAGCCTCAGGAAGTCACGTCTACTCCAGGGTCTCACGACTCGCCTCCTTGGTTCGACAGTCAATGATCTTCTCCAGGCGCTCTCGCGCGTCGGCGTCGTCCTCGTGGTGCCCAAAAACTGTACGCACAGCGCTCCCGATTGCCCGCATTTGCCTTGCGTATCGGCGACAGTGACGACACAGCAGGAGATGGAGTCGGACGGAGGCCCGTCGGTTCCAGGATGCCGTCGAGAGCGCGTCGCTCGCGATGTCGTTCGCTATCTGCTTGCAAGTCGGCATACCAGTCGTCAGCCCCCTGCTCGGTCAAAGCCACGTGCCTCCAGACACTCGCGGAGGCGGTTTCTGATTCGATACAACATCACACCGAGGTTAGTGGCAGTTATCTCCAGAATCTTACAGACCTCTTTGGTGGAGAGGCCCTCCACCTCACGAAAGACAAAAGCCATCCGTTGTGAAGTGGGCGCGGCGTCGAGGCAGTCTGACAGCGCTTGTCGAATCTCCCCGTTCTGCACGTTGGCGTCCGCCGGTTCGGGCGGCCGACTCCAGCCCCCAAACGGATCGAAACGACTCTCGTAGCTTTCATCCAACGCCGTCATTGTTCGATCGCGATCTCGACGTCGTCGAGCCTCGGCGATCTTTCGATATAGGATCCCGAAGATCCAGGTGCGCACGTGCGACCGCCCCTCGAATTCCGAGGCCTTGTCGATGAAGGTGGTAAACGTGGCCTGGGTGACGTCCTCTGCCTGTTCGGGTGTGAGCCCGGCGGCGCGCGCCGCGCGCAACACCTGGTTCAAATAGGCACGCGACACCGATTGGAGGGCGAAGGGGTCGCGTTCGCGAATCCTAGCTGCGAGCCCCGGGTCGCCGAGGACTTCCCGATCCTCACGCCGTTCTTCGCGAGCTTTGGCTGTAATCATTCGGGTCCCGCTCACCTGTCCGCGACTTGGTTTTTCTCCCCTCCGCATGCGAACTCCAAACCGCCATCGTGGGTCGGCGGTTCCCTCTCGTCTCGACCTATGTAAGAGATTCGCCATAGCCGCCACTCACCGAGAGGTAACTGAGAGGTGTCGCGGCGATGGCACTTGGAAGCGAAACGGAGTGTTCAAAATGGACCATTGGCGGAGTCCCAACCACGACGACCTACACGCGATAACTGTTGACCCTGGGGTACGCGGCGTACCCGTTCTTGAAGTGGTAGAGGTCGACGGTTTCGTCACATCAGCGATCGACGGGATGCTCGACCTGATGCGGCGAGCACACTACACGGCTTTGTCGGGCCCTGTCGTCGGACTCCCGCTCCGTGTCATCGCGATCGACCTGACGGGGACCGGCCGCAGTCAGGTCGTCTTGATCAATCCCGTAATCGAGAAGATGTCAACGGAGCGCCAACGCGATCGCGAGGGCTGCCTCGCTATTCCTGGCGTGACCGGCCCTGTCGACCGAAGCGCATGGGTCGTTGCGAGCGGACTTGCTCCATCGGGCCATCTCATCCGGTTTCGCGCGGGCGGAATGCTCGCTCGGATGATTCAACATCAAGTCGATCATTTAGACGGCTACACTTTTGTCGATCACATGCCTTGGCGGGCGCGGGCGCTCATACACGCACGTCTTGGCCGTCGCGCCGGGAGCTGCGCGCTACCCGCGCACGCCTGGTCGTAGGAACCGAAAGCCGCCTCGATGACCCTCGACTTTGGGTTCTCGACGCCGAAATCGAGGAAGCGCACGGAGAAGATAAGGGCCAGTGTGTCTCGTGACGGCCGAAGGGGAGTCGATTACTGCTGCGCTGACTCGCCAACGCTTTGATGATCACATGAAGTGTAAGAGTTACCGCTCTCCTCTCACTCACTAGTCGTCAACGCTTGGGTCGATACCCAACGATCGATGGCTAAAAATTAAAAGTGAGGGATAATGTCGTGAGAACTCATACATGGACAGAGCCGAACCGCTGGGCGCTCATCGCCGCGCTTGCGCTTGTAATTCCGGCACCGAGTGTGGCGCAGCAGAACTTTTCGCTCGAGGCAAGAGGTGGGGTGGCCGTGCCAGCCAGCGACCTGTCGGACCTGCTGGATGTCGGCCCCACCTTTGGATTGGGGTTTGCCTACAATCTTAGCTCTCGAATTGCGCTGAGAATCGACGGCGACGTCGACGTCCTGTCCGGTGTAGAGGCCGATGGAGCGGGCCCGGCGGCGCCCGATATGAACATCTTTCACTACAACGCTGGTTTGGCTGCCAGCCTCGTAGATCCCCTCCGATCGTCCTGGAACATCGATATCAATCTGGGCGGTGGGGCGTCGACGTTCGATTCGGACTCGTTTCAAGTCGGCGGTACCGCGCGCGACTTCTCCCAGACTTACTTCACCGCAAACGGCGGTCTGAGAGTCGGATACGATGTGTCATCCAACGTCAACGTGTTCCTGGGAGGCCAAGCATATTTGATGTTCACCGATGAGGCGGAAACGGCGGTGTTCGCACAGCTGCGGTCAGATATCGATCCGAACGGGTTCGATACGGCGTGGACGTTCCCGCTGACGGCCGGCGTCGCCCTTCGTTTCTAACACACCCGCCGGGTACGGACGGAGGAGGGGCGCTTTAGGGCGCCTCCTCCCCCGGCGTGCGGTGGAAGATGCGGGCGGACGCGTCGAGAGGGGGTAGCGAGATGTCGCGGGAACATTGTCTCCCCGGAACAGCGTTCCTTACGCGGTAGAAGGGAGGTTGGTCATGAACGGTGAGTCGAGTTCTCCGCTCCTTGCGAGTGGGTACGACACGACAACCCTGTTCGACGCTGAGCTGCGCGACATCATGTGGCGTCGATCCAGGATCCTTTTGGTCCTAGGCCTTGTCACGACGTCATCGGTGCTCGCAATGAGTCGGTTGTACGCTCTCGAACCGATCGTGAGTGCGATGCGGCCTTGGGTGCTCTCGCTGCACCTCGCGAACCCGCTGTCGTTTCTGCTGGCGCTCGGGGTCATCCAACTTCGACACAAGACCAAACGTCAACTCGAAGTCGCCACTTTCGTGGTGATCGCGTTCAACGTCATCACCATCATTCTGTCACTCGCGATCCTGTACCCGGGACGCGACGTGTTCCTGCCGATCGCGCTCCTTCTCTTTGTCCACGCTGCCTTTATCCCATGTAGGCCTTCTCAAGTGATGTTGGCCGGGATCGCAATCATGTCGGTGGCTCTCGCGTATCTGCTTTCACCCCTCGTTTTTCCCGAGGTCGGCGCATATTGGGCGAAGTTCGGGTCACGCATATCGCTCTTCGAGCGGGGCTGGAACGTGCTGGGCGTGAGCCTGTTGGCGCTGGTATCGCTGGTGATCAGCCAGACGCTCTATAGTCTTCACCGCACTGCCCATCGCGCGAAGCGACTCGGCAATTACGTGCTCGAGGACCAGATCGGGAGCGGGGGAATGGGGGAGGTCTACCGCGCCCAACATGCTATGATCTGTCGACCTACCGCGGTGAAGGTGGTGACCGCGGAAGGGCTGGGATCCGGACCGGCGCTCGCTCGCTTCGAGCGCGAGGTGCAGCTCTCGGCGTCTCTCACCCACGTCAACACGATCACGATCTTTGACTACGGTCGGACGCCATCCGACACGTTTTACTATGCCATGGAGTATCTGGATGGGATGGATGTCAGGAAGTTGGTCGAGCGGTTCGGCCCCCTTTCTCCGGCACGAGCGATCCATCTTCTTGTCCAGGCGTGTGGATCTCTATCGGAGGCTCACGCTAGGGGGATCGTTCACCGCGATATCAAACCCTCGAATCTTTTCGTGACACACCGCGGCGGCGTCTACGACTTCATCAAGGTTCTCGATTTTGGACTGGCCCGTCAGCTCGATTCCGAAAGCTCGACAGCGTTGACTCAGGCCGGAGTGATTTTCGGAACGCCCCAGTTCATCTCACCCGAAGCTCTCTACGGCGCCGACAAGGTGGACGAGCGCTCGGATATCTACAACTTGGGCGGAGTGGCCTTTTGGATGCTTACGGGACAACCGGTGTTTCGAGGGTCCACGAGCGTCGACCTCATCATCGATCACGTGAAGACGTCGCCGACACCACCGAGCGAGGTGAGTACGAGGGGGATACCTGAGTCGCTCGACGCCATCGTCCTCAAGTGCTTGGAGAAAGATCCGGATCGGCGCTTCCAAACTGTCGAAGAACTCGAGACCGCGTTACAGTCCCTTGCCCTGCACGAGACATGGGACAAGGCTGATGCGAAGGAATGGTGGCAACGTCATGTGCCCGAGGAAACGGTCACGACACGATGTGACCCCTGCTCCGAGCGCCTAGGTCCCGACGCGTTCTCCGGAGGTCGCCGGGGTACGCTACGCGCGGCGACCGCCTCATGAACTCGTCGGACCGTCCCACGTGCCTGCTCGTTCACCTCGCCGGCAGTATGCGTGGTACGGCAGTACAAGTCGTGGGCGACGAACTTCGTATCGGCACGAGTCCCGACGCCGAAATTCAGTTGCCCGACGATCTTCAGCCGGTCCCGGCGCCACACCACGCAACGCTCCACCGGCGCGGTGGCTCCTACACTCTGAAGGCCGTGCCCGGCAACCAAGTTTGGGTCAACGCGGAGCCGGTCGAGGAGATGGTCCTCGCGTCCGGCGATGTGATCGAGTTGGGCCGAGACTCGGCCGTCCTACGATTCCGGTCCTACGCGGCGGGAGTCCGTCCGTCACGGACCGTTGGCGAACTCTTCTCCGACTGTTTGGAGTGCGCGACCCGTGGGGCAGATACGCTGACAGGACGCGTGGCGATCGCCGCGCGACAGCTTCCCCGGGATCTGGTCACCCAGACGTCGACTGCCTTCCGGGTCGTCACCGTGATCTTGGTCGTGGCGTTCGCGGGTTCGACGTTGGCCCTGGCCCGGCGAACACAAGACCTCGAAACACGGCTGGCAGCGATCACGGACGGTGTACAAGTGTCGTCGCTTCTGGATCGATCCGAGGCGACCGACCTCGACTCAGAATCGCTGCTTGAGCTGATTCGAAGCGTAGAGGCCGAACTCGAGTCGACCACTGTGAGGCTTGACTCGCTTCAGGGTCAGCTTGCGAACCCCGCGCGCGTGATTGGTCACGCGTCTCGCGCTACGATCTTCCTCCAGGGTGCTTACGGCTTTCGCGATCCGAAGTCCGGCGAAGATCTCAGGCTCGTCCTGGGTCCGGACGGTCGGCCCATCCGAGGCCCGACCGGAGAACCCGCGCTTAGCCTCGGAGGGACTGGCCCGCCACTCGAGTCTCAATACACCGGCACGGGTTGGGTCGCGACAAACGACGGCCTCATCGTTACTAATCGACATGTGGCGTTGCCGTGGGAGTTCGACAGCGCCGCGCGAGACCTGATTGCCCGCGGACTCGAACCCGTCATGCGACGATTCATCGGGTATCTCCCGGGCCAGCCGGAGGCGTTCGCGGTCACAGCGGTTGGGGCTTCCGAAGAGGGTGACCTCGCCGTGCTCCGATGCACCGTTGCTTCCGATGTTCCGTACCTCCAGCTCACCGAAGCTCCGACGGTCCCCGGAGACGAGGTGATCGTACTCGGGTATCCGCTGGGCATTCGCGCTCTGATGGTGCGAGCCGGAACAGAGTTCGTCGAGGAGATCCAGCGGAGCGGCGACACGGATTTCTGGTCGGTAGCCAGTCGGCTGGCCGACCGCGGATTGATCGCTCCCCTCGCCACTCGCGGCATCGTGGGGCAGCGAACCGATCAGTACGTGACCTACGACGCGGAGACCACGAGTGGCGGAAGTGGTGGGCCTGTCATCGGCAGGGACGGGCGCGTGATAGCGGTGAACACCGCCATCCTCCCTGAGTTCGGTGGCTCGAACCTCGGTGTGCCCGCGGATTTGGTCGCGGAGCTGCTGGCCAGCTTGCTACAGGCCCCATCTCCGTACCCAGCCGCACGAGAAGACTAGGACCAGGCTTTGGTGACCCACCTATCGCGCCTGTTCGTTGCCGCAGCCACTCTGCTTATCGCTGGAGCCCCGTTGATCGCGTAGGAGTCCGATCTGGTCGACCCTGCGTTGTGTACGTCAGCGAGCAACGGCCGTACCTCAAGGCTGTCCCGACGGCTCCGCGACGCGCAGGCGGTCCACAAGAGCACGGATCATCTCGAAACGGCTCGAGTCCCGCGACGTGAGAGATGGGCCTGCCTCGATGACCATGAGCAGCGAGTCTGTCGTTTCGATCTCTTCCAGCAGTGCGTGCGCCTCAGCGAGCGAGACGCGCGCCTCCTGAATCACAGGACTGTTGGGCCCCAACACTTCGGGCGCTGCCTCGAGTGAACGCTGCAAAAACGGAATCCCCTCAGCGGGTCGCCGGCGCTCGACCAGTCCCCGTCCAACGATCGCCAATTGGACGACCGTTTGGGCGTGCTCGTTCCCGAGAGACGCGCTCAGGATTCCCAGTGCAGCTCTTTGAAGACTGTCGGTGCGGACTGGCTCGCCAAAATCGTTCAGCGCTCTTGCGAGTTCGCGCATGGCGATCGCCACTCGAGGGTGCCCACCGCCCAGGCTGGCCACGGTGATGCCTAAGACCCGCTGGCGGTATTCGGCCGCCTCTTGATGGGCTCCCTGCAAGGTCCGGATTCCGGCGAGCATGCCAAGCGAGGAGGCCACGCGGTCATCCGACGGGCCGTGAAGGGCGGTTCGAATCGCCAGCGACTCACGGACCAGTGAGTCCGATTCCACCATGCGCGCAGGGTCGCCTGCAGCCTGGTCTCGGATCGGAACGGCAAGCTGGATCATAGCAAATGCGGCTGCCTCCGATTGAAGACCAGCGGTCCGAATTTGGTAGTCCAACACCGCACGGAACTCGGCCTCACTGCCCTCGAGGTCTCCGGTCGCCATCATGGCCGTCGCAAGGTTGTTTCGAACGATCCAAACGCGCTGATGATCCGGCCCCAAGGCAGACTCAAGCGACCGGGCGGCGAGCTGCCACATCTCGAGCGCTTCGGCCCGGTCGCCCTGGTTGGCTCGCGTGACGCCAAGGTTGTTTGCGGTGATTCCGACCGCACGGTGCGACTCGCCAAACTCTTCGAGTCGAATCGCCAGCGCCTCTCGCAACAGCGCCTCCGCTTCTGCCGGCTGGCCGCGCGACTCGACCACGATGGCCAGGTCGTTCAGAGCCTTCGACAGCGGCCCAGCCTGCTCGAGCCCGTGAGATCGCCAGGTTGCAACCGCCGCCCTGAGGTACCCCTCCGCCTGCTCGAGTTCTCGCTGCTCGTGAAGAATCCACCCGAGTAGATTCTGGGCGTGTGCAACGTCGGCGTGTGTGGGGCCCAGGAGCTCCGCGCGAGCCGTGAGGGAGCGCCGGGCCAGCTCTTCCGCTTCATCAAACATCTGAAGCCGCTGATACCCGTCCGCCACCGCATACTCCATCGCGGCTTTCAATTCGGGGTCGCTGGCGTACCGCTGCTCGATCGCCGCCGACTGAGCGTTCAGTAAGGCCCTCGCCGAGACGTCATCGCCTTCTGCTTCTTCTGGGCCAACGGCGCCAAACATCTCGAGTAGGAAGCCTTGCACCGCCTCGGCCTTGTCGCGCTCACGCGCGACGCGCTCCGACTGCGCCCGGATCCGTCGATTCTGCACCTGAGTGAGGGCAGACGAGCCGGCCAACAGGAAGAGCACGATACCCGCCGCCAGCACGCCTCCACGATTCCTCCGAGCGAACTTCGCGGTGCGATACAGGAGTTGGTCGGGTCGGGCGAGCACCGGGAGTCCGTCGAGATATCGCCCTACGTCATCAGACAGCGCAGCCACCGATACATATCGGCGTTCTGGTTCTCGGTGCAGCGCCTTCAAGACGATGTTGTCCAGATCGCCCGTAAGAGTGCGGACCAGACGCGACGGATCCGTTGCGCGACGAGCGCTCGCTTCCTCAATCGTCAGGCGCTCGCCCCGAATCGTCTCCTCCTCGGATCGCACGGCGAGGCTGGGAAGGCGTGGATCAGTTTCCGAGATCGATTTTTCGAGCTCTGGGAGAGGGACCTTGCCGTCGGCATGCGGGTGCCGGCCGGTCAACAGATCGAAGAGCACTACGCCCAACGAGTACACATCGGTGGTGGTCGTCACGGACCTGCCGAGCAGTTGCTCTGGGGATGCGAACTCCGGAGTCAGAACGCGGACCCCCGTCTCGGTCAGTCCTCTGTCCTCCGCCCCTGGGTCCGTGATCTTGCTGATCCCGAAGTCCAGGAGCTTGGGGATACCGCTTTCGCTAACCAGGACATTGCTTGGTTTGATGTCCCGGTGAATCACCAGGTTTTGGTGAGCGTGCTGGACGGCAGAACAGATCGTCCGGAAGAGGCCGAGTCGATCACGAACGCCGATTCGGCTCCGATCGCAGTGCTCGTCGATCCGCACGCCTTCGACGTACTCCATCACCAGATATGGGTGACCGTCCTCTGTGGACCCGCCGTCCAGCAGACGGGCGATGTTCGGATGATTGAGCCCGGCGAGAATCTGTCGTTCGAGCTTGAACCGTGCGAGAACATCTGCGGTGTCGAGACCTGGACGAATCACCTTGAGCGCGACCGTGGTCTGGAAGTCCTCTCCTTCGTGGACCGCGAGAAACACCTCACCCATTCCGCCCCGACCCAGAGACCGAATTAGTCGATATGGCCCGATATACTTCGAATCCACGACCCCGTCGTCTTCCATCCCGGCTACATCCAGAAGTGGGACTTCGAGGAACGAGGGATCCGCGTCGGTTTGCTCGAGAAGCTCCTCGACTTCTCTTCGCAGGTGCGGATCACCGGAACACGCCTCCTCCAAGAACGCGGCTCGATCACGCGGCGCGCGATCGAGTGCCGCCGCGTAAAGGTCTTCGATCTTCTGCCAACGTTCGTGATCCAGTGGACGCTCGCTCTTTTTAGGCGTGGTTGCCCCGGTTCCCCGGATCCACGGGTCCCAGCAGGGTCGTCGTACGCTCGGAGATCTCGTCCCCGAGTTCCTTACGTAGCCATGCTTTCGCCGCCCCCCAAGCTCGACGCACGGTGATCACCGACACGCCAAGGACCTCGGCGATCTCTTCGTACGAGAGGCCCCCAAAGAACCGATACTGAACGACGTCGGCTCCGCGTGGGTTGAACTCTGCGAGTCGTTCGAGCGCGTGATCCAACTCCAGCAGATCGCTGGCCTGATCGGCCGTGAAGAACTCCGCGTCTGACTCTTGTGCTTCGCTGAGCGAGACATGCGGGCTGTTCCCGCTGCGCTTCTTGGCGTTCCGAGCCTCCGCATAGTTCATCAGGATGCGGCGCATGGACTGAGCCGCGATCGCAAAAAAATGGGAGCGGCTTTGCCATTCGACCCGTTCTTGACCCGCCAGTCGAACGTAGGCCTCGTGAACAAGCGCGGTCGCGTTGAGCGTGTGACCCTGGCGTTCGAGCCGTAGCCGGCTGCGAGCTAGGATCCGCAGTTCGTCGTAGACCATAGGCAGGAGGCGGTTGAGCGCCTCCACGTTGCCGTTGCTGGCTTCGTGAAGGAGGAGCGTTACGGCCCCCTGCTTTGGCTGTTCGTCCATAACTGCCTGCTCCCCCGCGGCTCATGATGTCAATGTCCGCGCTCCTCAAAATGAGCCCGTGCCTCCTTCCTCTCAAGAGTGAGCAGCATCGGATGATCACGTTTCGAAGCGACCTCGGCGTCTTGTAGTGAACGAACTCACCACGAACAACGAGGGGGAACGATGATCATCATTTGGAAGGGCAAAGGCTGGTTGGTTCCGTTGGCTGCGATGCTGGGATTCTGTGTTTCGGCGAGCGTGGCGTTCAGCGCGGCCGTGGCTTTAGGGCTGGGGATAGCTCCCCCGCTCGCCATTTCTCTCCTTGGTGCAGCCGGCGCCACCTACACTCTCACGAGATGGATCACGAGGCGCGATGAGACGCGGGAGCTGTTGGATCCGATCACGGGTGAGGTCTCTTCGTTCAGGCCGAAGCACTCACTGTACTTCATCCCTGTCGCCGCTTGGCCCTACATCATCGCCGCGACGGCCGTCGTCCCCTTCTTTGTCGAGGCGCTGAACGTTGCGTAAACGCCTACAGATCAAGGGCACCCTCTCGCCGGCCGGGCCTCGCGCTCGGTCGGCTTTTTCTTGTCTCTGCCGTCCGCACTGATCACATCCGCGGTCGTTCTCGGCGTTGCTGAGTAGCCCCACCTCGACGATGGGCGACGCACTCACGATACGGAGGGAACGATGTTCACGATCAATACTCTACGAGCGGTGCTCGCTACTGCCGGACTCGGGGGGGCGCTCGCCTTCGCCGCGGCCGGCGGCGGTGGTCAGGAGGCCGCAACGCCGGAGAACGCAGCCCCGGTCTTTGAAGACCCCCTCGCGTATCTATACGGCGACTGGGACCTCGAGTACGAAGACGAGGAACGGGGAACCGTCCGAGGCAGAGCCAATCTCAAGTATAGCGAGGTGCAAAAGAGACCCCAGCTGTCCGGCGAGTGGGATGGCCTGAGCTTCTCTACCTGGGGCGTTCGCGGCAGCGCTGACTCGGTGGCAGGGTCCTACTACCCGTACTTCGTAGGTGTCGAGTACCGGCTCGCCCGTTCTGAAGATCTCGACCGTCTCGACGGCGTGTGGCGAGCTCGCTGGACCAAGAGTACGACCTTCCCTGAAGCCCCTCTGCGCCGGGGTTTTGTGGCGGATGAGGACGATACCAACCGCTACTTGGAAGGTCGGGAGACTTGGACGAGGAGACCCAGTCGGATCGACAGCACGGTCCTAACGGAGCGTACCGACCTCGCCGCCCTCGATTCTGCCTTTCGAGTATGGGAGGCCAGTAGCCGCGTCGGTTACGCCCCAAACTTCGAGTTGGCGATCCATGGAGATGGGCTGGACTTCCTCGAACCTCCCTCGGTGCTGTTCGAGGACAGTCTACTTACCGCGTACTCGACCTCGCGGCGCGACGACGGCGGACGTCTCTATGTCTGGGTTCACATGGCGCCGGGGGTTGCAGGCGGCAGCAAGCGCTTGGTCGTCAATGGTGAGATCGTCGAGTTCGATCTCCCGATCGCTCAACCGCCGAGGATCATAGAGATCGAGCTTCAGGCGAAGTCTGATGGCGGATTCGTGCCGCTCGACGAGTACCCGGACGACGGTCGGGTTTGGGTCAAGGCAACGTTCGACCGCGAGCCCCGATTCACTCACACCGATCTGGCCTACGCCCTACACGAGCATGGGATCGGCGAGTTTCCAGTTGCACTTATCGAGGACGACGATTCCGGCCGGACGTTTCGGGGCCGCTTCGACGAAAAGATATATCCCCCGCAGAATCCATATGTGGCGGGCGTCATGGTGGTGGGTGACCGCTGCTTCGAGGTCGAACCTGAGGACTGCTTCCGAAGGCGGCTGGCTTTCACGTACTCCGATGAGGTCGCAAACCCGTCTGACCCAAGCAACTACAACAGGAAGATCCTGTTCGTCGTGGGGCGTGACCTGCTCCCACCAGATGGATCGACTCCCCTCCTTACCGGGGTGGATGGTCGGGTTCGGTATTCGTCGGGGTTCGGTCAGCAGCATTACCACGCGTTGACCGTCGAGGAGATCTGGAACGAGTTCCTCGGCGATGTGCCGGCGGAACTCCGGAGTCGCGCGCGGGAACTCGACGGTGTGTTCGTGTACGCGGCGGTACAACCCGGCGTACTGCCCGGCGAGCAGCTCGAGCTCGAGGTTAACGGAGCCGGCATCGACTGGCGGTTCGAGACGGGCGACCGGGCGCGCACGATGTTCATGATCAATACGGGCGACGAATGGCAGGAGACGGAGGACGTATACCGTGGGCAGGTCGTCGTCGTCGGTGTGCGCCTCGCCGATGTGATGCCGATGCCGTCCATCGAGCTTCGTGCGCGACAGAATGGCGGGGCGGCGCGAATGACCGGTCCGGTGGTCGCGAATCGATCGACGCGGGACAGCACGCTCTATCTCACCGATCCGATCCGCATCGTTTCGCTCGAGTCGTGCCCGGGCGGTGGGTGCGGACCGGGCGAATGGGCTGCGGCCGCCACCGACCGTCTCGATGTTTCCGTCAGCGAAGCGTCAGCGAAGAGATTCGCTGCGACGGCGCCAGGGGGCGCCTGGGTGCGCCACGCCCAGGTCGACGCGGAATCTCCGTGGGCCCTAGCGCTCAATGAGGCGGCCGCCTGCTACGGTGTCGCAACGGGCGGGGCGCGCGCAGACCGGGGGAACACGGTCGACGCGATCTCGAATCTCGTGCTGCTGGACCTTGAACCACATCGCATGTCGAAAGAGAAGCTCGCCTTGCAACTGGCGACTCTGGGTGCGGTCAAGGACATCCGGCAGCTGCCGGTAAGGCTTGGAGATCACGCCGCACTGCTCACGCTCCGGCGAGCCGCCATCGCGACGCTTTCGGCCCGTCGCGCTCGGCTATCCAACATCATCTCGGATGATGACGTGCGAGCCTGGGGCGCTTCGATGGAATGGGCGATCGGGGCGGATGCTGTTTTTCCCGGTTGGCCCGACCTACAGCCACACATCCATCCGCTGGCAGTCTTGCCCGTGGAAGGCCCGCTCGGAACCACGTCCCTTGCCAACCTCCGGAACCCGGCGATGGTCCGAGAGTCGTTCGGTGACGATCTCGGGGGCCGGTCAGCCGAGTACTGGCAGGTGCGTGGGCTACGATCCGGGATCTCCGTATACGGCGAGAAGATCGACGCTTCGCTCGCGATGCTTCGCGCTGCGGAATGCGACGTCGTCGATCTCATTGACTTGTTGGGCCGCGGATTCGAACCCCTCGCCCGCGAGACGATGCCAGGGCTTGTGCGATTCTTGGAGTCGCCCGACGGTGCGAATCGGGTCGTCGCCGACCGAACTGCGCAGACCAGCGTGGAAAGCATCGCGAGCCTCGTAGAGGCTTACGAAGCACAGCAAGGGTACAGCCGCATGGACTCCATGGTGGCGATGATCCTGTCGCTCCCGCTCTCGTTCCTGGCCGGGCCGGCGATCGAGGCGACGGTGATGCTGGGAGAGGCCGCTTTCGTAGCGCATTCCGCGTATGAGTACACGTTCGACCACTGGGCCAGCGGGGACGCCACGCAGTTCTACATCGGAGCGAGCGAAAGCGTGACCGATGCCGGACGGCGCGTCCGCGACGCTCGTGCTCGCGAGGGCTCGGGGCTCGGACTACTCGTCGATGTCGTTTCCGCTGATCTGTTTGTTCGAGTTGTAGCGCGGGCCGCCCGGGCCGTCCGCGTCGCCCGTGCGCTGCGATCGCCGACGCGTCAGCTGCCTCCCCAAGAAGCGGCGGCCACCGAGACGCTCGAGGCCCTGGGCGAGATCGAGGCGGTCCGGGTCCACTTGGAACCCGAGATTGGTGTGTCTTCGGTCTCGGTCCGCCGAGTGCCCGCGGGCACACCCTCCAAACCGTCGCCGGATCGCGACGTGGGCAACGTGGACGCGTTCCGGGGAGCTTCGGACCAGGATCCCGATCTTCCAACACAGGTCGATCCCCAGCAGGCATCGCTGCAGAAGGCGGCGCTGGAGTCCACGAAGAGCCCTGTGCTCGGGCGCTGGCTCGT
Source organism: Gemmatimonadota bacterium (assembly GCA_029262175.1). Lineage (GTDB taxonomy): Bacteria > Gemmatimonadota > Gemmatimonadetes > Palauibacterales > Palauibacteraceae > Palauibacter. The sequence continues at coordinate 34,640 of JAJCZV010000101.1, read as the reverse complement.
CACAGAGAACGGTGTAAGAACCGAGCTCGTGATCACCAAAGCGGATGTCTTGGGTTCCGGCGCGCAGGCGATGGCCGTTCGCGCTGGGCCCGGGAAGGTCCGCCGGTTGCCAAGGGAATCGCTTCCCTGGACGTCGGAGGATCTGTGGGCGGCCGTCGACGCGATCGCTGCTGAGCGCGGAGGCCGCCGGATCCTCGAAACCTCGGGACTCGATTCCGAGCTCGTTGACGTGGCCGAAGTACTGGCCGAGTTCAATGTCCACCGTTGGGTCGAAGACGGAGGACTCGCCCAGGGGGGGCGATGGGAATCCGTCGGTCCGGGCGAGGTGGTCGAGTACGTCCGTCCGGCCCAGGAGCAGCTCGGTCCTCTGGCGATTCCTGATCGCCTCCGATCGAAGCTTGGACCGGACCGGATGACGCGTGAGCAGGCCGAGGCGTATGACCGCGCGCTCCGACACCTGAATTCACGAGGCATCGTCTGGACGGATGCGGCCGACGGCAACTTCGGTTTTGTAAGAGGCCGCTCGGGGCAACTCAAGGTCCGCATCCTCGACACCGGGGGGATCTACCCTGCCTTCGGCCGCGACCCCGAGACCGCCAGGGAAGCTCAGAAGCTCTTCATGGGCATCGGACAGGATGAGGTCGATCGGCTGCGAAAGTTGGATCAACTCGCACGCGGGTCGAGCCCTGCAGCCCCCACGGCGAGGCAGAGGCTTCGCGCGGACATGAATGCGCAGAATCAGGAGGTCTTTGAGGCGCTGAGCGTGCTTTGCGACCTGGATGAGGTCGATACCGACACTTGGATGTTCCACGCGTGGGCAGCCCTCAAGCACGACGAGGCACGTCGCTTGTTCATGCAGGAGAGGTAGCTGGCTGCCCCCGATGGAACGCCACTCGCTCCCTCCGGGACCTGGCATGTCTCCCGGGGGGAGCATCCGATGATCAGCTTTTGTTGGTTTGTCGGCGTTGTGTGGTGAACCGACTGACGCTCACGACAACACCGGAGGCTACCATGCTGATCATCATTTGGAGGGGATACGGACTGTTGCTTGCGACCGCCGCTGCCGCTCTCGGCGTCCTCACACTCGTTGGCTTGGGGCGCGTGGGATTCTCGCCCGACGCAAGGTTCATTGCCGGTTGGCTGGTCACGGCCCTCGCCCTGTGGTTTTCGGGACGCGCGGTCAACGACCCGGGTCGAGACAAGACGATGATCGACGTGGACTCCGGCGAGTCCGTGCTGTTGGCGAAGCGACACTCACTCTACGGCATCCAAGTGCAGTACATGGCCGCGCTTCCGCTTCTGATGGCCATTCTGACGACGGTCGACGTTCTCTTCGATATCTGACCGTCCTCCTTTGCTGGTGTACTCGCGGCCCCTCTCCAGAACTTCCGGAGTGGGGCCGTCGCTCGTTCGGGCCGATGCTCGTTGGCCACCAGATGATCACTTCTTCCCCCGATTCCGGCGCTGTGAGATGACACCTGATCCTCCTTTGCGATTGGAAACGACGATGAATACCCCAGAGATGCTTTGTGGCGCGCTCGTCCTCGGCATGGCGCTGACGGGCCGTGCCGGTCTCTCGGCTCAGCGGCCTCTGCTCGAGGACGCCGAGATCGAGTCGCTGACTGTCCCCAACATCCATCGGATGGTCGTGGAGATCGATGCACAGACACCGCTCTCCCCAAACGGCCGACCGGTGGCCCTGATCGAGATGTTTCTCTCGACCAACGATGTGGTCGTGCTGGAGTCGCTCCCCACAGACGCTTCCGTCACCGTGCTGAGGCCCTATTGGGCAAGTGGAGACCTCCCCAGTTTCGAGGTCATCGAATCGTTCGACGCGTACGCCAAATCCGGACGGTTCCGGGCTCCCAGATCGGGCCAGTACCTCGTGGCGGTCGAGCCAGATCTTCGTGACACGTTCCAGGGCGAACTGCTCATCGAGCTTATCTCCGGAAACGCTGGACCGCGGCCACTCGCTCCGGAGGTACTCTCTCCGGCGGGTCTCGGTGTCTACGGGTTCCACCCGGCTTACGATCGCGAGATCGCCGTCACGATTGGTCGCTCGACTGCGGCCACGCGGTGGGGCAGCCCGGGTCTCCACCTCCCGCTCAGCCCCGAGGTGCCCGTGGATCTCGATGCGCGAAAGGGCGACCGACTGCACCTTCGCCTGGCAGACGGTGGTCCCCTCTCGCTCTATCGGCTGGAGCAGGGTCAGTTGAGCCACCTGCAAGAAGCCGCCGCCGACCTGAGCTTCGTCGTACCGGACGACAGCCGGTACTTCGTTCTCCTGCAGCACGACGGCGCGTCGGCGACCCGACTATGGGATCGTACAAGCGAGCGCACCCTACACGTCCGCCGAGCGCGTCGCTCGGTCCGTGGTCCTCAACATGCGAACGTACGTATCGTCGCGGCTGGCGAGCTGGAAACGATTGGATTCTCGCGAGTCGAGCGGGTGACGGTCGACGAAGCGCTGTCCGAGGACAGTCCGATCGGTTTCTGCCAACCGGGACGACCCTACGCGATGTACACCTTCCGGTTCACGCGATCGGGTCGGATTCGTGTCGTTGGCGGCGAGTCTGGCGCGGCAGGTCGTTTTCACCTCTTCCGGGTCGACTCGACCGAGTACCGAGACGGACGCCCCGCGCTTGAGCGGCGCGAAACCACTCAAGCCTGGAACCAGTTGCTCACGGCCCCGGTCGACGAAGGGGTCTACGTGCTGGTTCTCGAAGGTGAAGATCGAGACTCGTTTGGCCCGTTCTCCTTTTCGGCTTACTACACCCAAAACGGCGCGACGACGGAGATGAAATCGGGACGTCTCCCAGCGGACCGATACGATGACCCGCGCCTCGTGTCAGACTGCAGGTAACGGGTGCGCCAATGGTTTGGGAGGACGGCCGGCGAGGTCGTCCCTCAGGCCATGGTTCCGCGGCTGGTTGGGTTGCTGGCAGCGCTCGGCCGACCCGTTCGGCGTATCGCTACGCTCTTGGCACAATGCCCCCGAAGCCGGTGCTCCGCTCGCGCTACATTTTGTGTCCGCGGAGCCATAAGTCTCAGTCCCCCAACCTCTTGCCGCCGTCCCAATGCCGGATCGCTATTTGCTCCGTAGTGCGAGGACGGAGGCGAGATCGAGGGAGGACGTATCCAAAGATGTCATACAGAACGGGCGGCGGGCTTCTCGCTCCCCGAGCTACTGACCGTCGTCGTCGTCATCGGCATTGTGGCGAGCTTCGTGGTGCAGGGGGGAGGACGGATGGCTCCTTGGATCGCCACGAGCAGCCAGGCGTCGAAGATCTCCGCGATGCTTTCGGAGGCCCGGGCGCGGGCGATCGCCGAGGAGCGGGAGGTCCGATTCGACCTGATCGGAGGGCGACAGGTCGGTACGTCCGCCCTGGTCGACGGCCGCTGGGAGATCGTCCGGAGTGCGACGACCCTCCGCCACGATGTTTCGATGACCATCGATGGAGCCGTTTCCGGAAGCGTCCGTTTTCTGCCGCAAGGCCGGGTGGACGCGCCCGCTGTCATCGTCCTCAGCAGTGCGAGCCGCACGGTCGTCGTGAATCTGTTTGCCTCCGGCCTGCACAAGCAGACGCGTCCATGAGCCGGCTACCCAAACGGATTCGGTCCGACGGCTTTTCGCTGGTCGAGGCCCTCGTCGCGCTCACGATGCTCTCAGCGGGTGTACTCATGCTCGGCGGCGCACTCACATCGACGAACCGCGCAGCGCGCGGCTCGCTCGAGGCAACCGTGGCCGAGCATCTCGTGCGCCAGAAGCTCGCGTCGTTCCGGGAGGGAAGCGCTCTGCTCGCCGATGGGGCCGAGCAAGTGCGGCTCGACGGCGTGCAATACACGCGCACTTGGCGCCTGCGCCGCGATGTGCCCCGCGCCGGTCTCGTCGAGGTCCGCGTGGCCGCATCGTGGAGCGACTACGCCGCAACGCTCGTCGAGCCGCTTTCCCGCCCGCTCGTCTCGACCCTGACGGACGTCGAGGGGACCGTGGACCGTTTGGCCACCGGCTCCGGACGGGCCCGCTCGCGCGAGATCGTCGGGTACGTCGCGGACCGATGAGAGTCCTCCGACGTGTTTCCGAGCCGAGCCCTCGACATGGCGATTTGCGCCGTCGTGGGTTCACGACCGTCGAGCTGCTCATCGCGCTCAGCCTGGTCGGTCTGATCGGATTCTGGCTTGTCAGCTTCGTCGGCGCGCAGCAGCGCGCGTACGCCCGCCAAGCGCTCGTCGTGGCCGGCGCGCAAAACGCACGCGCCGCCGTCGAGCTCTGGAGCGCGGAGGCGGCAAACGCCCGCTTCGATCCGCGGGGGAGGAGCGATGCCGGACTGACCCACGCCTTTGTCGACAGCGTAGGCTGGACATCCGATCTCAACGAGGACGGGGACGTCGACGACTACGGCGCCGAAGGCGACGAGCGCGTGCTTTATTTTCACGACGCCCAGGCACGGACGTTCGTGCGGCGCGCGGATGGGCGCGACGGCATCGTGGTCGACGCCGTCGATTCGCTGAACTTCCGTTATCTGGACTCGACCGGCGATCCTACGACGGACCTCGAGCGCGTCGCCACCATCGAGATGCTGCTGCGGTTCTCCGCATTGGAAGGCGAGCTCCAGGCGACGTTTCCCGCCCACGTCCGTCTGAGGAACTGAGCGGCCCATGCACCCGTCGACACCGTGTCCAGCGGCCTGGGATCGCGCCCCAGAGCGGGGCTTCGCCGTGCCGGTCGCGATGGCCTTCATGGTCCTCCTGACGCTGCTCGGCGCCACGGCGGCGTTCGTGGTGACCAGCGACGTGCGAGTCGAGGGGCTCTTCGCCGGCAACGCGCGTGCCGCCGAGGCCGCCGCTTCCGGCATGGAACACGCACGCGCGGTTCTGGCCGACTCCACGACCACCGCGGCGGACTGGCCGGTGACCGGTTCGCTCGATGGCTACGCGTACCGGATCGATGTGTCCCCGGATCGTTTCGACTTCGGGTCGGGCGAGCGGCAGGTCTTCTTCGACGAGGAAGACGCGACCGGACACAACGGCGCCGCTGGAGATTCGGTCTTCGTGATCAATGCGGGCGCCTCGCGCGGTCGGGTACGGGCGACACAGTCTCTCTGGCTTACTCGGCGATCGGTGCCCCGGCTGCCTGCCGCCGTTTCAATCCACGCGAGAGGTGCTACGGAGTGGCGTGCGGGCGCGATCATCTCGGGTCTCAACGTTTCGCACGCCGGTTTTGCTTTGGATGCGACGGCGCCCGATTCGACCGGGCTATGTGGTGAAAACCGGGCTGCGATCAACATGGCCCACGCGAATGCCCTCGCGCCCACCGTCACCGCTACCCTGGACGGGGACCCTGGTACGGCGGGGAGCGCGCCACCGTACGTGACGTACGAGTCATCGGCCGACGCGGTCGGACCCGAAGACGTCCTCCGGGTCCCCGCCGGGGCACTCGATCCATTTCGTCGCAGCGGCTACATCCACGGTCTCAGCCCGCCCGACACGCTGTCTGGGGTGACGTGGATCGATGATGAAGCCGCGAGTGCGGGGCGCTGTCTCACCTCGGGCGGGTGCGGCGACATCGCCGGCAGCGGCGTGCTCATCGTCCACAATCCGAGGTTCGATCCGCGCCAGCACGATCCCTCCGATCCGCAATTCGACGCGGGGATCGCTGCGAATCCGGCTTTCGGGCCGGCGGTCCTCCACGACCTCTCGGGCGGCATTTTCCGAGGCATCGTGATCGTCGACCAGCTCCCAGAGACCACCTCGGGCTCTTTTCGCGTCCAAGGCGCGATCGTCGAACTCTCCCGCCGAGCCGGAACGGTGCGCTTCGATTGGCCGGGCGCCCGCGTCGACTATTCGTGTCCGTCGATCATCGACGCCGCGCGGGCCGCCGGCTCTGGACCTCGGCTTCTCGCGTGGAAAGGGTGAGTCGCGCACCTAGCGAGTATCCGGACCGCATTCGGGGCGGTTGGGGATGGACACTCATTGAGATCCTCTTCGGCCTCGCGATCGTCGGCGTGCTCTCGACGATCGGCCTTTACGCGTCGCAGGACGCCCGCGAAAAGCGCCGCGTGACCCAGGCCATCGTAGACATCCGGACGATCGAGGCGGAGATCGAAAGCTACGCCCTCGCGGCTCGGCGGCCGCCGTCGAGTCTCGCCGATGTCGGCTGGGCGGCGCGTCTGGACCCCTGGGGGCGCCCGTACCGCTATCTGCGGTTCGACGGGATCGCTTGGGTGGGGCAGGCGCGGCTCGACCGATTCGATGTGCCGATCAACACCACGTACGACCTCTACAGCATGGGGCGCGATGGAGAGACCGTCGTGTCGCTCCAACTCCCTCCGAGTTGGGACGATGTCGTGCGCGCGACCGACGGTGCCTACGTCGGTTTGGCGTCGAGGTTCTGAGGCGATGCGCGTCACCGGGTTTCTTCGCGCCACCGTCGGTCGCCGGATCGCACTCCTCTTCTTCTTGTGCGCGCTGGTCCCGATCGCGCTTTTCTCCGGCATCGCGGTCTTCACCGCTCGGGGGCAGCTGACCGAGCAGACGCACGAGCGACTACGCCTTCTCGCCAAGGAGACGTCGCAGGCTTTGGTGTTCCGACTCCGGGCCGGCTCCTCGGAGGCGGCTCGTTTCGTCCAGAGCGCCGACGCCCCGGACCCGCGCGCGCCTATTCCGCGATGGATCGAACACGTCGCGTGGCTCGATGACGTGCGTTCACCTCCCGCCACGCAGGTCGACGGCAGGCGGTTCCCGGCCATCGACGATCCGGGGGACCTCGCCCACCTCAGGTCGGGCGCCCCGCTACTCCGGATCGTCGACGACGAGACGCTGATCCTCCGCGTCGGGCCTGACGGCGAGCGCGGAGTGTGGGTCGTTCTCGACCCTGCATACGTGAGAGGTGAAATCCATCCCTGGGATCCGGGTGCACCGCGTTCCACGTTGCCCGCAGGTCTGGAGGCGTGTGCTCTAGGTGCCGCGACAGCGTGGCTCTGCCCCGACGCGGCGCGGGACGCAGTGCGCTCGCACGCCGGCGGGTCCGAATCACTTTCCGGCGATCGATCGCTGCGGTGGGTCGACGAGCGCGGTACGCGGATCGCCGCTCGAAACACGGTCTTTCTCGGCCACTCGTTTCGGGCGCCGAACTGGGAGATCGTTCTGAGCGATTCTGCGCGCTCGGCGTACGGAGGCGTCCACGACTTCGAGCGGATGTTCCTCCTGGCTGCCGTCCTCTCGCTCCTCGTTGTACCGTTTCTAAGCCAGGTCCAGATCCGCCGAAACCTCGAGCCCCTCGCTGCGCTGAAAGAGGGGACACGAAGAATCTCCGAGCGTGAGTTCGACAGCCGTGTCGTGATCGAGAGCGGTGACGAGTTCGAGTCCCTCGGCGCGGCGTTCAACACGATGGCCCAACAGCTCGGGCGTCAGTTCGGCGTGCTGACGACGGCGAGCGAAATCGACCGAGCGATCCTCGGGGAGCTCGACTCCGAGGCGATCGTCCGCACGGTCCTCGAGCGCGGGCGGGAGACCCTGCCGGGAGGCGAGATCGCCGTTCTCGAGCTCGACGAGACCGGCGTCGTGCGCCTGCGCCGCCTCGACGAGGACCAGCGGATCGCGTTGTCGCGCGCGGGCACCGCCGAGATCCGCGTCGCGTGCGAGGCGCCCGGCGGAATACGGGGCGTGCCACCCGAGCTCGAGGTCTCGCTCGACGAAGACTACAGCTGGTGGCTCGTACCCGTCCGCGTCGATGGAAACCGCCCCATCGGACTGCTCGTAGGCAGCGCGGCCCTCACCCTCGGCGAAGACGATACGAAGCACGTCGCGCAGCTTGCGGACCGACTGGCCGTGGCTCTTTCGAACGCCGCACTCGTGGCCGAGTTGGAACGACTCAACGTCGAAACGATCGGCGCCTTCGCTCGCGCGATCGACGCGAAGTCGACCTGGACGGCCGGTCATTCCGAGCGCGTGACGACCATGGCGCTCCGCCTCGGACGAGAGCTGGGACTCTCCGAGGAACACCTGGACCATCTGCGGCGGGGTGCGCTCGTGCACGACGTCGGCAAGATCGGTGTACCAGGGGCGATCTTGGACAAGCCTGGGCCGCTCACCGATGAGGAGTTTGATCTCATGCGCGCCCACACGACGATCGGCGCGGCTATCCTCGAACCGATCACACGCTTTCGGGACATCGTGCCGATCGTCCGGCACCACCACGAGCGGTTCGACGGTGGCGGGTACCCGGACGGTCTGGCCGGTGACGACATCCCCTTCCTCGCCCGCGTCGCCGCAGTCGCGGACGTCTACGATGCGTTGCGGTCGGCGCGCCCGTATCGAGACGCCATGCCCCTCGCCCGGGTGGCGAGCATCATCGTGGCCGACAGCGGGACCGCGTTCGATCCGGATGTGGTCGCGGCGTTCGAACGTGTACTGGCAGCCGAGGAGCAGTCCGGCACGCGGCAAGGCGCAGCCTGACGCTCGTGGAGCCCTGAGCGACAGGAAGCTGCCCGGTCGAGGCAAAGGAAACGTCAGAGATCTGTCAAACCAATACCGTACCGATCGCGTCTTTACTAGTTTTTGGCATTCCCATTCTTGCGCTCCCGGATGACAAATCACTCCCATCCCCGTGACCGAAGGCCATGCAAATGTCGAGAGCGGGTAGTCGAGCATTGGCGGCGCTCTGGGTCACGATCTCGGTCGGCTGTGCCCCGCGGGATCCCCAGCTCCCGGGGGGCCAAAGCTCTGAGCCTATCCGCGTCGGACCCGCCGACGCACCGGTGGTGGTAGGCCCTGGGATCATTTCCACGGACGCCATCGAGCACAACGCGTCGGTCAGCGCGGACGGTCGAACCCTCTACTTCACGCGAAGCAGCGGAAGGTGGGGCGACTCGGGAAACCGTTCGCACATCTACGTCTCTCATCACGACGGTATGGGGTGGGGTGCTCCCGAGCCGTTGCCCTTCTCTGGCGACTTCGACGACTCCGACGCGTCCCTTTCGCCCGATGGCGACGCCTTGTTGTTCGTGTCTACGCGACCCTCGCCTGACGGGAGCGGAGGGGGTCGCGACATTTGGGAGTATCAGCTCGCCGACACCGCAGAACCTCGGTTGCGCGCGGTTGCCCACGTGAACTCGACGGACGACGAGTTCAGCCCAGTCCTCGCGGCGTCCGGCACCCTGTACTTCGCATCGAATCGGACGGGCGGAATCGGGCAGGGTGATCTGTATTTGGCACGCCCCACGACCAGAGGGTTCGCAACGCCCGAGTCACTGGGACCCGTCGTCAACAGCCCGTTCGGAGAGTGGAATCTGGTGGTCTCGCCGGACGAGAGCCTCCTCGTGTTCGAGGCTTCGGGTCGAGCCTTGAATCGATCGATACCCGGTGACCTGTATCTGTCGCTCAGAGATGGCGAAGGGTGGAGGCCACCGGTGCCTCTTTCCGCCTTGAATACGACCGGCAGCGACCTCATGCCGAAGCTCTCTCCGGATGGTGCTACCCTCTACTATGCGAGCTCCGGTCCAACGGGTGGCGACCACACCGACATCTTCGCCGCAGAACTCGCTCCTCTGGTCACTGCCGCGGCGCAGGAGCCACTAGATTTTCTCGTCGCGGTGAGCCGGTCGGACCACCACGTCGCGGTCATCGATCCGCAGACTCTGCGCGTCGTGCGTCGTCTCGAGACGGGGCAGGGACCGCACGAAGTCGCAGACCTCGGAGGTGGGCGAGTCGTCGTTGCCAACTACGGATCGTTTCCCACCCCCCACGCGGAGCCCGTCGTCGCGCACCCTGGATTCGTGAACGTGCCCGCGGGCAACACACTCACGATTCTCGACGTGGTCGGGACGGCGCAACGCGTCGACATTCCGCTGCCGAACTGCCGTCGATCCCATGGCGTGCTGGGGAGTACGGACGGGACCCTCGTCTGGACGACATGCGAAGAAGAAGGGGTCGTCTTGGAGGTCGATGTGGTTTCTCATCAGGTGACCCGCCGCTGGGAAACGGGCCAGACGGGGGCTCACCGCCTCGTTGCGACTAAGAACGATCGCTTCCTCGTGGTCGCAAATGTAGCGCCAGGGAATGTCAGCGTGGTGGACCGGCACAGCGGCGAGGTTGTCACGCTCGAGACTGGGCAGGGATCGGAGGGACTCGCGGCCGACGCCGAAGGCCGTGTTTGGGTGCTGGCGTCGGGTGATCAGACGGCGACACGCATCACACCGGGGAGCGCTGCCCCCGCGATGAGTTTCCCCACGGGTGGCGTCTTCCCGATCTCCGTTAGTCTGGACGAGGATCGCGGCGAGGCGTGGGTCGCACAGATGGGGCCTCGATCGATCGACGTGTTCGAATTGCCTCAGGGGGAGCAGGTCGCCCGAGTGACGTTCGAGACGGGTCCACTCCGAGTGCTATCGGACCCCCGCTCTCGGCACGTGTACGTCAGCCTCCCCAGAGAGAACGCAGTAGCCGTTGTGGATCGAGCAACTCGCTTGGTAATCGGCAGGGTGGAGGGCATCATGGAGGTCGACGGTCTCGTTTGGATCCGTGTCACGAAATGACGATGCCTGAACCCTGAGGGAGGATCGGTAGATCGACTCGTGCGCCGCCGCAGGGCAGGCTAGCATGAGCAGAGCAATCTGCCGGAGAGAGGGCGATGGCGTTTCTAGACGACCTGAAGCAGAAGAGGCTGGTCCAGTGGGCCCTCGCGTACATCGCGGGCGCCGGTTTGATCTGGCAGGCACTCGAGATCGGTCGGGACCGGTGGGGCGTCGCCGATGGGGCGGCGCGGGTCTTCGATTTTCTCCTGATCCTCGGCTTCTTTCTGACCCTCATCCTCGTTTGGTTCCACGGAGAGGAGGGGCGCCAGAGGACTCGATGGGTCGAGATCGCCTTGCTGGCGGCACTCGGGGCGGTGGGCGTCGGCGCCCTCTTCTTCCTTCCCTCGGAGATACCCGATCTGAGATCGGGCTCCACCCCGATCGTCGCGGTGCTTCCATTTCGGGGGCTCGGGGAGGAGGGCCAGGAGATTGCTCCTGGCCTCACGAGTACGGTGCGCAATCGGCTCGGCGTGATCGATGGACTCGAGGTCTTCGGAGCGACATCTACGCAAAACGATCTCGTGGACGGATTGGCGATTCCCGCGATCGCCGAGCGCTGGGGCGTGGACTACCTGCTGCTCGGCGTGGTCGAGCGGAGTTCTGCGGGCGGGGCCACCACCGTACGCCCGGAGCTCTACAGCGCCGACGGGACACAGTTCGATTTCTGGCGGGAACCATTGGTCGTGGAGACCGAGGCATTGTCTTCGCTGGAGGGAGTGATCGCAGCCGACGTTGCGCAGGCGCTCGACGTCACGATTGGGGCGGCCTCGAGAGCGCGGCTGGAGGACCCGGCTACCAATCCGGCGGCATACGAGGCCTATCTGCGGGCGCTGCGATCGAGGAGCGGGGCGGAGCGCCGGTCCGGGCTTCAGGACGTTCTGGCCCTCGACTCCACGTTCGCGCCGGCGCTAGCTCTCCTGTCGTCGTCGGCGATCACCCGGTACGAAGGGACTCACGATCTTGCGTCCGGTGTGCTCGCCGGAGAGTTGGCCAGGGCGGCCGTTCGGCACCGACCGGAGTATGCCCAGGGGCACGAGGCGATGGGTCGCTACCATCGGTCGCTTGGCCGCGACCACGACTCGTCCCTCGTCTACTTCACCCGGGCGAAGGAGCTGGCGCCGGGCGACGTCACGATCCTGCACATGCGCGCCACGGCACTCTGGAATCTCGACCAGAGCGATGCCGCGCTCGCGGAAGCGCGTCGGGGCGCCGCGCTGGATCCGTTCAACGCGTCGGCGGTCTCGCGCGTGTCTCGAATCCAGCTTTCCCGACACGAGCTGGATGAGGCATACGAACGTCATCTGGAGGCGCGTTCACGGACCCGCGCGGACTTCATACTGACCGATGGGCCGCTGATTCTCGCGGCCTTGGGGCTGGCGGATTCGGCTCGCGCATTTCTATCGACGATACCGGATTCCACCGCCCGCACCCGAGCCGCCGCGTTCATGAACCACAACGCGAAGCAGTCGTGGTTGATCGAGGACTCGCTCCTCGCACGTACCTGTAACCGCGAACCGCGAGGCGGCTATCCCTCGACGACCGAGGATCGGCAGGTCTTCTGCGCCCTCGAGGAATGGCGCCGAGGCGATGCGGCAAGCGCCACTGCGCGTGCCGACTCCGCCCGTTCGTCACTTCGCGCGCAGGTCGTGAGTCGATCGGACGACGAACGGCTTCACATGAAGCTGGCCTACGCACACTTTCTTCTCGGGGAGCCGGAGGCAGCGCTCGCCCAGGCGGACAGCAGTATCGCCCTCTACAACGCCTACTGGGACTACTATCCTGGCGCAGTGAACGCGATTCTCTACGCTCAACTCACGGCCATGATCGGTGATGTCGACCGGACCGTGCGCCAGCTCGAGCCGATGTTGAGCGGCCACTCTTGGCTTACGCCGGACTGGTTGCGAGTCGATCCGGCCTTCGATGCCATTCGGGCGGATCCACGGTTCCAGGCCCTGGTGGGCGATTCGTCGTCGCGCTAAACGCCGCAGTCACCCTTTTACCGTGTCTCACATTTTGCAACTTCGACTTCGCTGTCCTCCAACGTTTGGTGGAGGCCGTCTAGCACGTCCTTCACGAGTCGGCTGCCGAGTCCGAACACAGTCCCCTTCCACTCCTGAAGATCCCTTCGTCAGCTTCGTTCAGCGGATGTCAAAAACGGCGAAAACTCGCTTCGGGTGATTTCGAATCATGCAGAGGGAAGGGAGCTGAGAAGTCTGGTTGACGTCGCGGCACAGTGATCATTAGGGTGCCGGACGTGATCGGAGTTTGACCCGATAGGTCGTTCCGTCCGAGCCCTTCAACGTCCCCAACCAAAGGCTCCCTTGTCTGTCGAGCGTGATCGCTCCCGGGTCGACCCCGGTGGTCCGGATCCGGTTCCGGCGCCGCTCGATGGTGGGCCGAAACATCAGTCCCACCATCGGATCCACCTCCTCGATGAACAGCTTCTCGGACAGAGTCGAGCCCGCGCTCGTCCATGTCGCGACGACCACTGTTGTAGTGGCGAGTGGCGTTCCGGTCCCATCCGAGTTGGATGGGAAGATATCCATCCAGAAGTAGGGTCCCCACGTAACCTCGACGTCGTTCGGGAGGTCACTGACGGTCGTGACGGAGAAGCCCTGCGGCTGGCTCTCATCGGCATCTTCATACTCGTCGAGTACTTCCATTCTAACCCGATACTCGAACTGATTCACCGCCGAGTGGTTGTCAAAATGGACGGTGATGTATTCGGTTTCGAGGTTACTCACGGTTTCGCGCAGCACTCGACCGGTATGCTTGCCGTTCGGCTCGATCTTCCTTCCGACCAACTGCGGGTTTCCGTCCTTGCCCCACCGGCAGATCACGACTGTGGTGTTGGCCTGGCCGCCGGTCTTTCGAACGGTAATTCTGACGTCCTTCTCGCGGAGGCTGGGGTAGGTCATCCACATCCGATCGCCTGCAACTCCAGCGACCCTCAGATCGCCGGTTACCACGCCATCGAAATTCATCAGTTGCGGACCGATGTTGGCCGCATTGCGCCACCACGACTCGTGAGCCTCCTCCCAACGGTGAATGAGTGCAAGGCCCTGGAGGAGGGTTTCCTCTGTGAGCGCGTTCCCCCAGAGTGCCATGTCTGCCAGCCGTGCCGACCATACTGCGTCGAGATCTCCTTCGACCGAATTGCGAAACTGGTCGAAGTCATCGATCAGGCTGGAGCAGTTCTGGCCATGAGACGGTGCGGCGACAACAAATCCGAGTACGGCCGAGACACCGAGAAGGCGCAGGTGACGGAATAGGCGTTCGATTGTTGGCATCTGTAACCTCCGATTCGGGTTTCGCAACGTCGTGCACTGAGCGTGAAGCCCTCCCGCGCCCCATCGACCGGAGCAGGGAAGGGCACCACCGGCTGTCGCGGTTCTGGCGTCGACGGGCTGGACGTCAGCTACCGGCGCGACGCAGCGGGAGCGTAAAGCGTCGTGTCTCGAGTGATCTCGAACCGACCCGCCGGCACCCACCAATCGCCGCGCAGACAGAGCTCCCTAGTTGGCGTTGCCGACGCTTTCAAACAGATCGCGATGCGAGGTCAAGTTTCGGGACATTGAGGGGGAGCCCTACCGGATCGACCTGGCCGACTTCTCAGGACACGAAGAGTCGTCCGCTTGGATCAGCGAGCTTCTTCGTCGAGCGTGGTCAATCCGGCTTCGATTTCGGCTAGGAACGCAGGCACTAGCAGTCCGTAGGAGCGGTAGCCCTCGATCGCGTCGTTCAAGAGCGACCCTCCCTCGACCTCGTCCCCTCGGAGGACCAGTGCCAACCCGAGGCCTGCCCGCGACTCGGCCGCGACGCCGCTCTCCGGCCCCATCACCCGTTCTCGGAACTCTAGCGCCGAGCGGAAGGCGGCTTCAGCGGGTTGGGCTGCACCGAGCATCCAGTGGGCACGACCGAGCCAAGTCTGGGTCTCGGCGAGGATGGGTGAACCGCCGTCGGGAGCTGCGGCCGTTGCGAGTTTGGCCAGCAAGAGGAGTGAATCGAGCGCGGCTCCTGGTTCGTTCAGGTCGTTGAGCACGTTGGCACGTTGAACGCGCATCCGAACCGCCGGCTCCCCCTCCTCTCCACCGAAACCGCTCTGACGCGCGATCGCACGGTCTAGCCAGTCGAGGGCGTCCGACGGACGGCCCTGAAACTGTATGGCAACCCCGACGTTTCGGACTGCTGCCGCGACCTGCTCTTCGTTTCCGGCGCCTGCGAGCGGGCCGCCATCCAGCGCGGCCGTGAAGACGGCCACGGCTTCCCGAAATGATGCTTCCGCACTCGGATAGTCGTGGAGAAAGGCGTAGTTCGTGCCGATTCCGTTGAGCGTCGCGGCGACCTGGAGCGACGAGTCTCCGAAAACGCGACGACGCCGTTCCAGCAGATCCTGATTCATCTCGAGTGCGAGGCCGATCTCGCCAAGTTGCAAATAGGCTTGAGCGGTGTTGTTCCTCAGGGTCATCATGTCCGGGCTGTCGGGCGGTCGTAGCACACCGAGCACCGCAGTCGATTCTGTCCATCGGTCCGCCGCCGCTTGGAAATCGCCTTCCAGATAGGCGAAGACCCCGAGCGCATTTAGGCTGTTGGCGAATTCGACGCTCGGACCGTCAAGCGACTCCCTCTGAATCTCGACGGCGCGCGTGAGAAGTGCCCGGCCTTCCGTCCGATCTTCGATCGTCTCGGCCAGGCTCGCCAAAGCGTAGGCGTACAGAGGGTGACGCGGACCGTGCACCGCTTCGTGGGTCGCGACCGACTCGCGAAGAAACGGAACGGCGCCGGCACCCTCGAGTCGGCTCTTGATCCTGCCCAGGTCCGACGCGATGGCTGCGCCCAATGAGTCCGGACGTTGGACGAGGGTTTGGTGTTGATCCAACGCGTTCTGAAAGAGCTCTCGAGCTTCGGGGTATTGGGATCGTGCGGCGTACACCTGGCCGAGCACGTGTTTCATGCGAACCTGCAAATCCGGCTGGTCGCCAAGATCGTCGACCACCTGCTGCCGACTGCTCTCGATAAAAGCAGAGACGCGCATGGTGTCCTGGTTCGCGTCGAACGTCGGGTCGCTGGTTTCGAACAAGTTGACCAGGAGTTGAACCATCTGCTCCGCGCGGTCGCGTTCGCCTTCGATCTGACGCGACTGGTCCGCCGTCACCAGGGCGAAACCGATGATCAAGCCGGCGATCGTGGCCGCGGTGGTCACTCCGACGGGGTGCCGTCGAACGAACTTCTTGACGCGATATGCCGCCGAGTCGGGTGCCGCGCGTACCGGCTCGTGGTTCAGATAACGCGAGATATCGTCGCCGAGCTCGCCCGCCGATCCATATCGACGCAGCGGGTCTTTACGCAGCGTCTTGAGAACGATGTTGTCGATTTCGCCGCGCATCGCTCGCCGCGCATTCGCGTCCAAAGCGACGGCGCTAGGTCGTATACGTCTCCCCTCGAGGATCCAGGTTCGCAGCTCCGGAACCGTCGGCTTCGTCTCTCCGAACGGGTGGTGCCCCGTAAGCAGCCGATAGAGGAGCACACCAAGACCGTAGACGTCCGTCGCAGTGGTGACCGCCTCACCTGCGATCTGTTCGGGCGCCGCTGACTCCGGGGTCATGAGCACCGAATCCGTCCCGGTCTGAGCGAACGTAAGGTCTTCGTCCGGCTCGAGTAGCTTCGCGATCCCGAAGTCGAGCAGCCTTGCCTCCCCGTCTGCGGTAACGAGGATGTTCGAAGGCTTCAGATCACGATGGATGACCAGATTCTGGTGTGCGTACTGGACGGCTTCGCAGACCGTACGAAACAGCGCGAGCCGATCGCGAATCCCGAGCTCCTCACGATCGCAGTACTCGGTGATGGGGACGCCGTCGATGAGCTGCATGACGAGATACGGACGTCCGTCCTCCGTCGTCCCCCCATCTACAAGCCGCGCGATGTTGGGATGATCGAGACGCGCGAGGATCTGGCGCTCGGCCTTGAACCGACGGATGACCGACGGTCCCGGGACCGCACCCGAGACGAGCTTGAGTGCGACCTCCTGATGAAACTCGCCATCGGAGCGCGCGGCACGGTATACCTCTCCCATCCCCCCGCGCCCGATGAGATCTTTGAGCTCGTAGCGATCTATGGTGCTTTGAAGCGGCGCATCGGTCCCGCCCTCGGCTTCAGACTCGGCTGCCTGCGCGAGGTGGAGTCGCGCTTCGATCTTGAGCCGTGGATCCTCGCCGGTAGCATCGAGCATCGAGCGTAGTTCTATCAGCAAATCCTTATCGTCCACGCACGCATGGACGAGGAACCGGTCGCGCTCGGTCGCCTCCAGCTCCGTCGCCTCGAAGAACAGGCGTTCAATGGTCTGCCAGCGCTCGGTGTCCATCCCGTCCGTCGTCAAAGAGGTAGCGTGTCTCTACAGATCGCGATCGGATGGGAGGAGAACGGACACCGGGGCGCGCTAATCCGGCCCGTCCCCGAGCTCGAGTGCGACCTCTTTTCGGAGCCAAGCGCGCGCGACCACCCAGTCGCGCTGAACGGTCTTTCCGGAAACTCCGAGCAATGCGGCCGTCTCCTCGACCGTCAGCCCGGCGAAGAAACGGTGCTCGACGACCTTGGCGCCGCGCTCATTGGCTTCCGCCAGACGACTCAGCGCATCGTTGAGTGCCAGCACCTCGACGGCCTCTTCATCGGACAGGAAGCCCGCGGCCTCCTCGAGCGGGACGTTCGGAACGCCGCTTCCGCGTTTCACGCGCTTCTTGCCGCGCGCCCAGTCGACGAGGACGCGACGCATCGTCGTGCCCGCGATCCCCAGAAACTGAAGCCGATCCTCGGCACGGATCTGCTGCTGTTTAGAAAGTCGCACGTAGACCTCGTGAACCAGTCCGGTGGCGGAAAGCGTGTGATCCGTCCGTTCGAAGTTCAGTTGGCTTTGCGCCAGAGCCCTCAGCTCGCGATAGACCAACGGGATGAGCTCGTCTAGAGCCTGATCGTCCCCTTCGCGCAGACGCTCGAGATACGTCGTGATCTGTCCCCGATCTGCCATGCGTCCCCTTCTGCCGGCGATTCGATCGTTGAATCGAACGGAACACACGGTGACTCGGCAAGTAGCGTCATGTCCGCTTCGGCCGACACAGGTCGCGAACTCTCTGGCGGGCAGTACCAACAAAGGCGGCGGAATGAGGTTCGTATGCCCTGCGTTTGCCATCGCGAAACGTCGCAGTCGGCGTTTGAAGCGGTCCGTTTGCTCCGCCCACGCGTGAGTTTTGGGATCGGCGCCGGCGCCGACGAGCTCCCAAAGGACAACGCGAAGACCTCGGGGCAGAGCGTTCTCGGTACGTGGTTAGCGAGCGCTACTTGGAACGAGCCCATCGCGCCTCCATGGTTCTCTCCCTGCTCGGGCTCAGCAGCATCGGCATCGGTCTGTCTATGAGCCTTCGGGCCGAGACGGTCTGCTGGGAGGGCGTTGGGCCCTGGGTACTCGGCGTCTCGTTCCTTTTTTTGGGGTATGTAATCGGTCGACAGAGGAACCGTGCCCGACCTCTAGAACTCCACTTCTTTGAACGAGGGATGAGCTACGAACTCGATGGAACCGAGGTCGCGTTTAGGTGGAGCGACGTCCACACATATTTGGAGCCACACCTACATCGTCGGGGCTGGCGAGGGCTCTCCGCGCGGTTCGCGCGGGCCGACGGTCGGACCCATCGTCTGCGCGTAAACAGCAATCAGATTACTCAACTCAGGCGCTTGCAGTTCGAGATTTCTCTAGGCTGCGCGAGGGCCCACCGAGACGAAGCACGGCTGGCCTGGCAGAGGGGCGAAGCCATCGCGTTTGGAAAGCTTCAAGTCTCCCGCGAATATCTAGGGTGCGGCAACATCAGGATCGCCTGGACGGATGTCGATGAAGCGCGTGTCGTAGGAGGTCGACTCCGGGTTCGTCGGAAGGGGCGCCGGTTAGACTGGGTCCTACGTCTCGGGGAGATCCCGAACGTGCCGGTGCTCATGGATGTGATCCAGGACCACCTATCCTCGCCGGCGGAGTTCTCAGACCTTACGACGACGTTCGGTACGTCTCAAACGTAGCCGTCTAGTTCGGCGGTCTCCCGGATCTCAGCAACCTCAGCAACGCGCCGAAAGGGTGTCGGAGATTCATCGCCGCGAGCGCAGCGGTCGACGTACGTCCGGACAGGCGCTCCGCAACGCCAACGTGCCGCTCGCAGAACCAAACGGCGCCGACGGGATGACCCATCATCCGCTCAGGTAGCGGTTGGTAGTTCGAGAACTTCACGAGCCGACCTTCGGACGACGGAAACCGTCGTCCACACAAAGCGCAAACGGGCGGCTTCATAGCATCTCCTCGCGGTGCATCATACTGCACGACGTCGAAGTCCGGCGGACTCGGCCCTCGGAACCCTTAGAGTCTACGTGCGTGAGCGTTCCGGCACCCGATCCGCTCGCACGAGAAAACCGGTAGCCATGCATGGATCCCGCCGGCTCAGGTGCGCGGCTCGCCCAGCCGCGAGGTCCGCCTTGAGCGTTGCCGGGGTCGCAGCGGCCCTGATCCCCGTGGGACTGGGAGTCTGATCGTGTGGCGGTGTGTGTAGTGACGGCGATCGACCTGGTCGAACAGGCGAGTCTCGGTAATCGTGATCTCGGGTCTTCCCTTCGGGAATCCAGCCGCGCTTTACGTCACGGCATTGATCGCGAACATCTGTCAGAGGGGGTTCGTGTTCGTGCGATTTGTCGGATCGGCATTCCAACGACAGGTCGGCGGAGCGTAGCCTAGTCCCCTCGTCCCGCTCGACGGGCGTCCGATGATCGCCCCTTACCGGAGTCGGACACGTTGATGAGATCTTCGGGAAACGGCGCGAAGAACGCCTGATCGAGTAGATAATCCTCACCGAAGCGCACCATCCAGCCCTGGAGCACCGTGGCCACGACGCTGGCCGGGATCCGGCTGTCCCGGTAGCGCTGAAGTTGTTCCGCAAAGAACGCTTTCTCGCCCGAGGTCAGATCCTTGCGGAAGAAACCGTAGACATGCTGCAGCACGTTGACCACGGAGGTGTAGCGAGGCGCACGAGCGAGGGCGTGTCCGAACACGTTCCGATAGTCGGCAAAGACCTCGTCAAAGGGCTTCTTCTCTTGATTCGCAACGAGAGGCCCGAGTTGTCGGAGATGCTTCTCGCTGTAGGCCAGTAGAACAAACTTGTATCTTGCCTGGAACTGCACGAGATCGCGCATCCGGCCGGTACGACCGATCTCGCGGAGACGAGCGAGCGCGAAAAGCTTGGTGAAGAAGTGCTCGCGAATCCGGTAGTTGCGGAGCCGCCCCTCGTCCTCGATCGCCAGCGCGGGATGCGCGTCCAACACCGCCTTTGCAAAGAGCCCCGGACCGTGACGGGCGGTCACCGGCTTGTCGGCCGAATGATAGACCTTCACGCTCCGTAGCCCACACGTCGGAGACCGGTTCTTGAGAATGAACCCGTCGACATTTTCGAGACCATCGAGAAAACTCTTCGAGAAACCTTCCATCTCCGCAGTCAGGTCACGCCCCGTCGCGGGCTGAACCAACAGATCGCGCGGCCCGGACGCGACCAGGCGGATCGTGTCGCGGGGAACGCCAAGACCGACCTCCATTTCGGGACACACCGGCCGGAACTCCACGAAGCCATCGAGCTCCCCCACGAGGTCGAATGGAATGCGCTCTCCGTTGTAGCGGCAGCTATCGAACTCCAAGCATCGACTGATCACGACGATCGGCCGGGGAAAACTCGCGGGAACGAGCGTCTTCTGGTCGTTCGTCTTCATGCCGCGTACCGCTCCAGGTATCCCTTGACCCGGAACTTCCGGGCCGTGTTCGCCGAACTCATAAAGCGCACCTTCCCGAAAACCGGGCGTTCAGGACCCCATGCACGATCGTGCAGTCCCAACACCCACAGAATGCCGGTGTAGGAATTGGGATCACGTCCATCCAGCGCGTACTTGTTGTTCAACTCGATCATAACCTCGAGCGCCTCTCGCGGGCTGACGGTCCATTCGAGGATCTTCTTCCCCCAGAGCATTCGCAGATAGTTGTGGATGGTGCCCTCTCGAACCAGCTGGCGCTGCGCAGCGTTCCAGAGCTCGTCGTGCGTTTCGGCAGCCTCGAACTCCGCGAGGCCGTACACGTATTCGCGTTTGTCGGAGGCGTGTTCTCGCAGAGTCGTTCGGGCCCAGTCGGGCAGCGCCTCATAGCTATCGTGGTTCGTGGAATGTGCGGAGCGGTTGAACCCCAGTTCGCGCCAAGTGACGAGCTGATCGAGAAAGGCCTCGGCGTCTTCGCTCATTCCCCACCACCCCGTTCGTTTTCCCCGGGTGTCCTGCGAGAGTCGCTCTCGAGCCCAGTCCTCTCGCTGTGCCAGCTCGTGGAAAACCTGATGGGTGCTGATATGTCCAAAGTGAAGGTACGGAGAGAGTTCGCTCGTGGCCCGTTGCCCCGGCTGATTGCGCTCGCCGGAGTAGCCAGGAAGCTGTTCGTCCAGGAACACCTCGAGTCGTCGCTCGGCTGCCGCGGCCCCACCGACGGCGCTCACGGGTCCCACGTCATGATCGATGGGTAAGTCGTCTAGTGACGGTCTCGGTCCCGCCTCGAACACGGCTTCAGGCCAGCGCTCGGTCACGGCTCGGGGTAGCTGTACGGAACCAGCGACAGCAAGCGTAGCCAGCGGATCCGCAAGCGGAAACTCGTCCAAGTGGTCGGGCAGGTTGTTCTGCAAGAAACGTCGGAAGCCGTGGGCGGTGGGGAAGGCCCGCGGGGCGGCCTGCATCGGAAGAAGTCCGTTCGTGTCGACCGTTTCAAAACGGACCGACAGCTTCTTGGACGTGGCCGCGACCATCCCAGGCAAGAAAAAGGCTGGGTACTCGTCCGTCACCACGACAGATGCTGCGCTGGCGAGGGTCTCGACAAGCCCCCCGCCTTCATTCGGTGTACCTTCGACGTAGGGATAGTAGCGGACGCCCGCCTCGGCGAATGCCGTCGCGTTGTCGTTCATGCCGTCGAGTACGAACCGGTGAAATCGGTCGCTGGCCCAGGGGTAGTCGACACGCAGAGCCTCGAGAACGACCAACGGTCGTCCCAGTTCGTTACTCCAATCGACGGCACGCTGGAGCGCAAAGTTCCAGCGTGTGCGCCGCGACATCGTCATCCAGTAGAGAACGAACTCCCCGTCAGGACGATGTGGCGCCGCGTTGTAGTGGTTGAGACGATCAGGCTGAACCGTCATGAAGCGGCAACTCCTGGGTTACGGAAGGCAGGGGTCGAATCCATAAGCTGTTCTTCGACGAACGCATGACTGTGGCGTGCGAGTACCGGATTCCTCGGCCACTCAACTAGACCATTCGTGCAAGAGGCGCAATTGGATCAACAGCGGATTCTCCTCACCGGCGTCACCGGATATGTGGGCGGGCGATTGCTCGGAGCGCTCGAAGGGTCGGAGCGACCGCTCCGATGCATGGTGCGTGACCCGACGCTCGGGACAACCCGGCTGCCGGCCAACGCGGAGGTGGTCGTGGGCGACGCGTTCGACCCGGAGTCGCTGAGCCACGCCACGGAAGACGTCCATACGGCCTTCTACCTGATCCACTCCATGGGTTCGGGTGAAGACTTCGAAGAGAGAGATCGGCTTGCCGCGAAGAACTTCGCCGACGCAGCGCGAGGCTCCGGGGTGCGCCGCATCATATATCTCGGTGGTCTGGGCTCCGGCGGGGATCTGTCCGATCATCTGCGAAGCCGGCAGGAAGTAGGCAGGATTCTACGCGAATCGGGGGTCCCCACGGTCGAGCTGCGCGCTTCGATCGTCATCGGGTCGGGCAGTCTCTCATTTGAGATGATCCGCGCACTGGTCGAGCGATTACCCGTCATGGTGACCCCGAAGTGGGTCCGGATTCGGGCGCAGCCGATCGCCATCGAGGATCTCATACAGTATCTGGTCGAGTCCCTCGACATTGAGCTCCGCGACAGTGTCATCTACGAGATCGGCGGGGCGGATGAGGTCAGCTACGGCGAAATCATGCAGGAGTACGCCCGGCAGCGTGATTTGCGCAGGCTCATGATTCCGGTCCCCTTTCTCACGCCCCATCTTTCCAGCCTGTGGCTGGGTCTGGTCACACCGATCTACGCACGGATCGGGCGCAAGTTGATCAGTAGTCTCCGTAACGCGTCGGTCGTCGAAAATGATCGCGCGCTGTCGGCCTTCGGCATCCGTCCCCGCGGGCTATCCGCAGCGATTGCGCGTGCCCTTACCAATGAAGATCAGGCGTTCGCGGAGACCCGCTGGAGCGACGCGCTTTCATCCGGGGGAGACATAACCCTGACGCCTGACCGCCGGTACGGATCTCGAATCGTCGACTCTCGGACGCTCGAATCACGTCACGCGCCAGAAGTTGCGTTTCGACCGATCCGTCGGATTGGTGGAACCGCTGGTTGGTACTTCGGCAGCGCTCTTTGGCGACTGCGCGGCTTCGTCGATCTTCTGGTCGGTGGTGTGGGATTGAGACGAGGACGACGGGACCCTGAGCACGTCGCCCCCGGCGATACGGTCGATTTTTGGCGGGTCGAAGCGTACGAACCCGATCGACTGCTCCGTCTTCGGGCCGAGATGAAGCTGCCCGGTCGAGCGTGGCTCCAGTTCGAGTTGGATCCGCTCGATCAAGGGCGGACGCTCGTTCGCCAGACCGCGCTCTTCGATCCACACGGCCTCTGGGGATTGGCCTACTGGTATGCCCTATATCCGATCCACAGAGTGATGTTTGCGGGAATGCTGAAACGGATTGTCCAGGTTGCCGAGGAAGGCTGATGACGTGCGTGACGGAGACGATCGCGCCTTCTGTCAGAGTAAGCAGAAGCGAACTAAAACGCCCAACAACTAGCAGGAGTAGGACATGCGACGCAGCGGACCCGCGCTCCTCCTGATCCTCGCAGCCTGCACAGGCGGACCCCGTGAAGAGGACTCCGCGGCGATCCGCACGCGCGTAGGGGACACGACGGTAGTTCGAAGCGTGGCGGGGGGCTCGTGGCCACAGCCAATGGAATGGCGCCGTGACCTCAGTATCGGTGAACTGGACGGGCCGCCCGAGTCGACGTTCGGGCGCCTCGTTTCGATCGCTGTGGACGGTGACGGACGGATCTTGGCTGTGGACCGGCAGGTGCCGACTGTCCGGGTGTTCTCTGACCAGGGAGAATACCTCGAGTCGTGGGGACGGCGAGGTCAGGGGCCGGGTGAGCTGGAAAACCCCGATGCCGGGTTGGCGGTATTCCCCGACGGCCGCGTGGTGGTGCGCGATCGTGGGAACGCGCGGCTGCAGGTATACGGCAAAAACGGTGAGCCTCTCGACACGTGGCCAGTCATCACTGGACAGTACATCAATCGGCGCGCCTTTGGCGTGACCGGCGACACCCTGTTGAATCCCGACGTGGTAAACCCGACGGACCCGCTGCCCGACTGGCGCCTCGGCTTGGTGAGAATCCTCTCTGACGGAACGGTACTCGATACGCTTCCGATTCCCGGTACCGGTCGTGGAATTCACCGCTTTGTCGCTCGCAACGAGGGGAACGTCGCGGAAATCGATTTACCGTTCGGGGCTAGAGAGCACTGGGCGTGGCATCCGGACGGGTTCGTCATACACGGTGTCGGGGACGAGTACGCCATGACGCTTCTTCGCCAGGACGCGCCGTTGCGCATCGAGCGGCAAGTCGAGCGCGTTTCGGTGACAGCCGGCGAGCGCGCGCAGGAAGAGCAACGCGTACTCAACGGCATGCGATGGCTGGACGCCGACTGGCGATGGACCGGTCCGAGAATCCCCCCCAGCAAGCCGGCCTTCTCAGGTATCGCCGTGGGCCTAGACGGCCGCGTTTGGGTGATCCGCGATGGACCCGCATACGAGGTAGAGGACCTGGACTACGATCGCACGGACCCCTACGACACGGAGATTCGATTGCGACAGGATCGGATCCTCGACGCGTTCCAGACCAACGGCAACTTCCTCGGCTCCGCAGTCCTACCGCGAGACGTGGACCCGAGAGTGCCCTTCGTGTTGAAAGACGATCTCATGTGGGCGGTGACCCGCGACGCCCTCGGAGTGCAACGCATCTCGCGTTTCCAACTCGCACAACGCGGTGCACCGAACTAGCTGAAGTGTATCCCCGCAGGGACGACGTGCACGCCCGCAGACGTGCACGTCCTGTTGCTGCAGTCCTACGACCCCAGCTTCACTTTGAAGCCAGCGGTGACGGGCCATACGAAACTCGTGCTCGTCCCGACGATGGCCTCATCGGAGAAAGCGATGTCACCCTGTGGGCTGGCGAAGATCGCGAAGCTGTCGGAGAGCCAGTAGCCGATCTCCGCTCCGGCGTTGATCGCGAAATACGTCTCGGCATCCACGCTTGGGGCGTCGAGGCTAAAGGACATCAACCCGGCACCAGCGTTGATGGAAACGTAGAACGGGTCGCCTGGGGTCGTGAGCAGGTAGCCCAGCCCTGCGATGAAGTGGAAGACATCGACATCCGGTCCAGCCGTACCCGAGCTGGCTTCCGTCGAGTGGAACGTGAAATCGGCGTTTAGGCGCAGGTCGAAACGATCGCTCAACATGATGCCAAGACCGCCTCCGACGCCGAAGCCGGATTCAGCGCCCACTCCGAGCGCGGCGTTGTCGCCGTCTGCGATCGTACCTGTGGGGACGCCTAGACCAGCACGGGCGTTCAACGTCACTTGGGCGGAAAGCGCCGTCGCAGCGAGCATCGAAGCAAACGCGAGGCCCCCGAGATTGGTTGTCAACTTCTTTAGCATGTCGACTCTCTCCCTGTATAGATCAATGACTCTGGCTTTTCTCGCGACCCCATGTGAACGGGTCGCAGGTGACAAGAATATTCGTCTAGTGGGAGAAACCGGATTCATTCAGTTGGGGAGAATGCGCGCGCCATCGATCGCCTGAAGAACGGCGAGGTTAGACGCCGACTAGTTTCGTAGATGGCTGTCGCTCGGATCCATCCGAGTTTGCGCAATCAGGCGCTTGACGGCTTCCAGCTCCGTATCGATCCCTGCCCGGATGTCCGCGAGACTCGGTTCGACCAACACATCGGGCTCGATTCCGCGATCGGGTTTGTCCTCTCCGGCGAAGTAGCCGATGAGGGGAATGTCCATCTCGATGCCGGAGTTGGGGAGTCTGAGGAAGAAGTATTGCCCGCCGTTGATTCCGCGCTGGTTCCCGCCGGTTTCGCGACCGACGAGCGTCGCAAGTCCGTGGGTTTGGATCGTGGACGCGAGCGTCAACGTAGAGCTGCTGTTTGCCGGTCCTACGACTACAAATGTGCGCCCGCCGTATGCGTCCGGTCGCGCCGGTCGCCTTTGAGCGCTCGTGCTCAGACCTCGAAACGTGTAGCCGCCCTCGACCGCGACCACGCGGTCGCCCCGATCTACAAATCCATCTTCCCACGTGTCGACGTGCGGGCGCAGGTCGGGTGGCACGATCCGATATCGGAGTAGCTGTCGCTCGGGCTTCACGTCGATGTCTCTTTTTTGAAGAAACGACCGAAGCGTGTGACGCACGGCATCGTCTCCCCCTGCGTTGCCCCGCAGGTCGAGGACGAGATTCGGAATGTCTTGCTCGCGCAGCGTATCGAACGCGTCGCGCAAGAACGCCCGCCAGTCCATCTCCATTCTCCAGGTGACGAAGGATCCGATCTTGAGATAGGCGACTTCTGAGTCCCAAACGACAAACTCCCACAGCTCATCGACCGAGTTCGGCCGCGGCCCGTAGCGTGCGGCCAGTCGTTCCCTCCGCTCCGGACGCGTAACGCGGGAAACCGACACCGATGATCGAGGGCCCGTCGCGTCGGTGATCTCGAGACTGAAGTGCTCACCGGTCGGAGCGTACACCAGCGGAAAGAAGACGTCGAAGTATTCGAAGTCTCCGACGCCCGTGAGTTGGAGTTCGTCCCACCTCTTTCCGTCATTCGATCCATCCGCGGCCACGTATGGGAGGAGTCCTCGGAGGATCTCGTGTACCGGGACGCCGTCGATAAAGAGCACTTCGGTCCCCGGCGCGAGCACCTGATCGACGCTCGCATCGGCGGTAACGATCATTCGTTGAGCGACGATCCGGAAGGTGAACGGAAGCTTGTCGCGCCTCCCAAAAACGGCCGTCTGAACCTCTTCGCTCTGATTGAAGAAGTTTGCGTACGTGTGACCGCACCGCAGCTTCGCGAGTAAGCGCGAGAACGCCAGATACGCGTCGGCCGTCGAAAGGCCCGGCTCCAGCTCGGTGCGCAGGATCTCGAAATGAGACGCCAGCTCGACGGGCGTGTTATACCGATATAGGCCGGGGTGCAGCTCGCGGTATGCGCGTTCGAGGATCCCGAAATCCTCCAACAATAGCTGACCAGATATCACATCCGTCGGGTCCGAGTCTTCCTGGGCAACGGCAGGGAAGGGCGTTGCCAGCGCAATCCACACCGCCACCCCAGCTAGGGTCGGATATCCTCGGGCCTTCAACTTCTTTCCGCCCGCTCGAGTGCGCGGTCTGGCGGCGCCCGCAGATCCCACACCAGACCCAAACTCTCGAGCAACCTGAGCGCATAATGGGTGACGTCGATCTCCCACCACAGAAGTCCTTGGCGTTCTGAAGAAGGGAATCGATGGTGGTTGTTGTGCCACCCTTCGCCGAGCGCTAGTAACGCGACCCACCAATTGTTTCTCGAATCGTCCTTCGTGTCGAACCGCCGGGTGCCACTCGTGTGCGCTGCCGAGTTCACGAGAAAGGTCGTGTGGTAGAGAAGTACGGTGCTGACGAAGAGCCCCCATCCGACGAGCTGCCAACGAGAGGTTCCAAGATCGGGCCACATGACTTCGAGCCACCAGCCGAGGCCGAAGAGCGCGAGCCCGAGGCTGAGCGGCGCAAGCATGTGGTTACGATTGAGAAACCTCAATTCCGGGAACCGAAGCAGATCTTTCACGACCGACGTGTCGTACCCTGCGTACCGACGCGACAGGACCCATCCCGCGTGGGCCCACCAGAATCCGCGGATGCCGGGCGGATGGATATCCTGTTCGGTGTCGGCATGTCGGTGGTGCAATCGATGGTGCGAGACCCACCACAGTGGTCCGTTCTGGCCCGCGCTCGCGCCCAACCACGCGAGCGCGAACTGAAAGACGCGCGTCGTCTTGAACGAACGGTGCGAGAAGTAGCGATGATATCCGCCCGTGATTCCGAACAAACGGACCCAGAACGTCGCCAGCATGACGCCAAGCGCGACCCAACTAAACCCCGTCAGCAGCGAAACCAGCGCCATGAGGTGGACACCCGTGAACGCATAGCTTCGTAGAAAGTCCACGCGATCGTCGCGCCCGAGCTCTGCGGCGTCGACGTGCCAGTGGCCCGCACTCTCGATCACTCCGCGACTCGAAGCGTCGGTTCATCGCTTTGCGCGGCCTTCCGAAAACGGTGGTGCGCTACCCCCCACTCACGGCCTGCTCGGAAAGCGAACGTCTCCGCCACCGCGAGGAAAAAGAGTCGCCAACGCTCGATCCATCTATCGGCGTCCGTCGCTCCATACGTCGCGGCAAACAGGTCGCGTACTTCGTCCCGGTGACCGTCCAACCTCTCCAGCCATGCCTCGGAGGTGCGCGCGTAGTGGACACCCGGGACAAACCAATCCTGTTCGGTCTCGAGCTCTTGCGTGCATCGTGGCAAGAGAGAACTACTCGGCATCAGTCCTCCAGTGAAGAACTCGCGGGCCATCCAGTCGCCCGCGCCCTCGGTGCCAAACCGGTACGCCTGGTCGTGGTGACAAAACACGTGAATGAACAGCCGAGCGTCGGGTCTCATCCACCGTGCGATCCGACCCAGCAGCCGCTCGTAGTTGTTCATGTGCTCGAACATCTCGACCGATACCACGCGATCGAACGCTCCATCATCGAGTCTCAGGTCCGCCACATCCGCCGTGATGACCCGAACATTTGGGAGGCCGAGCCGAAGCGTTTCCTGTTCGATGAATTCCCGTTGCGAATTCGAATGCGAAACTGCGACGATCCGGCTGTTCGGATATTTCTCGGCGGCGAACAGCGTCAGTGCCCCCCAGCCGCACCCCAGGTCGAGCACGTCCTGACCGTCCGCCGGCAGAGCGCGATCACACGTCAACTCGAGCATGGCGACTTCCGCATCCGCGAGCGTGGCGTTGTCCGTCTTCCACAACCCGCTGGAGTACTTTCGCCAAGGTCCCAAAACGAGCTGAAAGAATTCGGCGGGCACCTCGTAGTGCTGCTCGTTCGCCTCACGGGGCGCGGGCGCGATCGGACCGGTTCGCAGCGTGGCCTCATCGAGGGGTGGTTGGCGTTCCAGCGATCGGAGGCGCCTTTGAAGCAGGAAGCGAATCCCGACGCGCGTGACCGGATCGCCGAAGCGCCCCTGTTCGGCCGCCGAGAAGGCCCGATTGGCCACCGACTGCTTGAGACTCAAGACTCCTCCTTAGGGAACCATGGAATGAACGCGCTGGTCGTGCGTTGATAACGCCGATAAGCCTCGCCACGCCGGGCCACGGACCGTCGCTCGATCGGAGGAATCCCCGTCACGAATACGATCGATACAAACAAGAGCGCCGGCGCGAAAAGGATGGCCCACAGCGGGGCCGACCCGAATCCGATCGGCACATACGCCAGCCAATGCACCCACTCGAAGAAGTAGTTGGGGTGGCGGGAGGCTCTCCATAGCCCCGTCTGACAGATCTGATCGGCATTGGATGGGTCGGACCGGAATCGCTCGAGCTGACGATCGGCGGTCGACTCTCCGATGATCGATACGAGCCAAAGCGCGATCCCGATGAGATCCAACGCTCGAAGCCCCGGGTCCGAGGACCGCATCGCGAGCAGAAAATGGACCGACAACAACACGACGAGGAGCGCTTGGGCCTGGAAGAAGAGGAAGAACTTTCGTTGGGCGGCCTGTCCCCACTTTGTACGAAGGTCCCGGTAGCGCCCGTCTTCACCCGAGACCATCACACGTTTGAGTAGCAGGTAGGTCGCGAGCCGGCCCGACCAGATCCCGGCCATGCCGGCGACAAGCCAGCGGCGCCACTCGACCCCTTCGGGGACCGCAATCGCGTAGAAGAGCGCAGCCGCACCCAGACCAACCGTCCATCCAAAATCGACCACGTCGGCTTCGAGCGTCCGTCGCTGATAAAGCCAAAGGCCCATCATCGTGAGCGACATCACGATCCCGACCAGCGTGACAGCAACCACAGGGCTCATGTCTTGGAACGCTCCCCTCTCTCCAGCACCAAGTGCAGGTCGTCCACGTAGTCCGTTCTGAAGGCCGCTTCACAATAGGCGAAGTAGAACTCCCAACGGCGCAGGAAGGCCTCGTCGAACCCCTGGGCGCTTGCGGCTTCGCGCCGAGCCAAGAGTCGGCGGCGCCACACCGCCAAGGTCGGACCGTAGTGCGGGGCCAGGTTTTCAAGATCGGTGATGCGAAGGCTGGTTCGCTTCATGGCGCGCTTCATGGCGCGAAGCGAGGGGAGGTGCGCTCCCGGGAAGATGAACTTCTGTATGTAATCCGGTCGAAGCCGATACCGAAAGTACCGATTGTCGGGAATCGTGATCACTTGGACGACGGCCTTACCACCCGGCGCCAGCAGTTCGTCGCACGTGCGGAAGAAGACGGGAAGAAACCGGTGTCCGACCGCTTCCAGCATCTCGATCGATACGATTCGATCGAAGCGCCCCTCTATCCGGCGGTAGTCGGTGAGTTCGATCGATACGCGGTCCTCCAGGCCGGCCGCCGCGATGCGTTTGCGTGCGTATGCGGCCTGCTCGTCTGAGATCGTGATGCCGGTGACGCGACAGCCGAACTCGCGCGCTGCAACCTCGGCAAACCCGCCCCACCCACAACCGATCTCGAGCACGTGTTGACCCGGCGCTAGCTCGGCCTTCGCCGCGAGGAGGCGATACTTCGCGCGCTGCGCGGACCGCAGCGTTTCGAGTTCGGCCGACAGCGGTTCCGAGCGACCCTCGACCGAATCTGCTGCGAGAAACGCATCTTCAAAGTAGGCGCACGAGTACGTCATGGACGGATCGAGAAAAAGCTCGAAGAAGTCGTTTCCCAGGTCGTAGTGCGCTTGGATGTTCTCACGAGCACGAGGCTGCGTGTTGGTCCGCGTTTGGTGCGCCAACCATGCCCCGATCGCGCCCAACCAGAACAACGGAGTGCCGCGCTTCAGATATTTGCGGTTCAGGATCCCGAGCTGCACGGCATTCATCACGGAGTCGGAAGACCACTCGCCGCGGATGTACGACTCCCCGACCCCGAGCTCTCCGTCTAGCAGCATGCGTCGGAAGAACCGAGCGTCGTGGACATGGATGGTGGCACTCGGGCCGGGACGATCTCCTTCGAAGCGATGCACGCCGCCCGCGGGCGTGCGGATCTCCATCGCTCCGTACCTGAGACCCCGTAGTGAGGCGAAGAGCGTAGCTCTGGCGGTTCTTTCAAGTGCGCCCTCGCGCGAAAGAGGCAGGGACCCGGGCGCCGTGTCGGTCTGGCTCATCGGGCCTCCAATCCGTTGCTCGGAGGCTCGGGTTTGTGGAAGAACGGAACTCGTTTGAGCCATAGTTTTGTAGCCTGCCAGTGGATCAACGCGACCGTACGGGCCGTGAGGTGGGGGTAGCGGATCAACGCACGAGCGAGAGACCCCGACGTGAGCGGGGTTTGTTTCAGGTTGAGCGTGGCATCGAAGAACTTCTCGCCGTCATCGAACTCATCGATGTGGACGGTGATGTGGGGTCCCGGAGGGGTGACGATCCACTCGTAACTCAGTCCTTCGATCTTCATGAATGGCGAGACGTGAAAACGCTTTTCTCTCTTGGAGCGCACCGCACGTCCGCCCAGTTGCTCGCCATCGTCGAGCAGATAGCAGTACGTCTCTCCAAAGGTGTTGCACACCTCGGCCACGGTGAAGCGCAGCTCCCCCGTCTTATCGAGGCAGAAGAAGTACGACACCGGATTGAAGACGTATCCAAAGACGCGCGGATTGGTGAGAAGGAGAACTCGGCCCTCTCCCAGTTGCTTGCCGTGTCCTTCCAACCAACTCGCGAGCTTGTCGCGCACAGGGGCTTGACCGCTACCTAGGTGGTCTACGTCACGGAACCCGACCACGCTCGGCCGATTGTAACCGAAGAGCCTGACCTCGCGGTCCAATGTCGGCAGTTCATCTAGATCGAGGAGGAGTTGGTACACGCGGTACTTAAACGCATTTCGCGTCGGCGCGAACCGCCGATGTCTTACGGTCCCGACGCAAAGAGCCGACCTGCTCAGAGCGCTCATGCGAGTCGGCCGCCCAGATCCTCGGCGACCTCGACAGCCGAACGAAGCCCGTCTTCGTGGAAACCGAAGCCCAGGTGTGCCCCGCAGTAGTAGGTGCGGTCAGCCCCGTTGAGCGCGGAGATTTCCGATTGAGTCGACACGGACTCGTTCGTGAAGATGGGGTGCGAGTACGTCATCTTCGCCAATGGACTGTTGGGCGGTTCGTCGGGATTGAGCGTCACGAGAAACGGGATGTTGGTCTCGAGCCGCTGAAGCCGGTTTAGGTTGTAGGTCATCGTCGTGGCCGGTCCCGGGCTTTGACAGTCCGCGAGATGGTAGTTCCAAGAAGCGCGGGCGGACGGTTGCTGGGCTAGAAAGCGGGGATCGGAGTGAAGCCACGTTTCACTGGCCGCATACTTCCAAGCGCCGAGGAGATCCTGCTCTCGACTGGTGGGTGCCAGCAACAGTCGAAGCGCTTCATCCGCGTGCGTGGCGACGATGACTCGGTCAAAGCCCTGCCTCGAACCATCCCCGAAATGAAGCCGGATTTCTGAGGGGTGGCGCTGGATCGCGCGAACGGACGTATCCACATGAACTCGCCCGCTCAAGCGCCGGCGCATCGCCTCTACGTACATGTGACTCCCGCCGCAGATCGAGCGCCACTCGAGTCGGTTCCGAATCTGAAACAACCGATGGCGACGAAAGAAGTCGACGAAGGTACGAGCCGGAAAACTCGCGACGTCCGGAATTCCGGTCGACCAGAGAGCCGAGGCCAATGGATAAACGTAATGTCGGCCCAACGAGTCTGCGTTGGTGTTCGCCATCACCAAGTCCGCTAGCTTTGTGGGCGATGCCGGTATCGTTCCGTTCTCGAGGCCCAGTTCGCGGGTCAGCTGCATGGATCTACCCGCCGAGTGGAACCGTTGAATCGCGGCCAGAAACGCGATGAAGTCGGGACGAAGCGCGTTCCGTGGATCCGCGAAGACGCCTCCGACGCCGAGGCCGCTGTATACGAGATTGCAGCGCGCACACTCGACCGAGAACGACATGTTCGTGGGCTGGGATTCAATCTCGAGCAGGTCGAGCAGAGTCGTCAACAGCGGGTACGTCTCTTCGTTGTAGACGATAAAGCCCGAGTCGAGCGCCACCGGCCCGCTCTCGCTGTCGATTAGATGCGTATGAGTGTGCCCGCCGAGACGGGGGCCACGCTCAAACACGTGCACGTCGTGCTTCGGTTGCAGGACCCACGCGGCCCCTAGGCCCGAGATCCCTCCGCCGATGACTGCGATCTTCAATGGATGGATGCTTTCCGTTTGAACCAGCGCTGTTTCAGCCACAAACGTACGCAAATCCGCGGGGCCTGCGAGCCGACCGTCTAAAAGGTTCATTCGCCTGGCGGGAGAAACTGGATTCATTCGATTGCCAGCGCCGGTTGAATGGGGTTCGGGAGGTCGCGAGTTCGGTCGCGAAGCCGAGCGAGTACGCGAAGCGCCGCAGCTCAATCTCGCCGCCGACTAGCCGAAAGCCCACGGATAACGTGGGCTTTCGCGCATCTACCAGGTGGCCAACGCGCCCGCTTCTCGCCCTCGATTGGGACTAGCCATTCGTTCCCATACTCGCGATCCGGCCAAAGAACGCTAGAATCGAATCCCAAGATCGCGACCCCTATGGAGGAATCATGGCCGATTCGTTAACCGTGACCGACAACCGAACCGGGAAGACCTATGAGCTTCCCATTCAATACGGGACCTACCCCGAATACGGGGCTGCCATCCGTTGTCTGGATCTACGCAACATCAAGGTCTCGGATGACGATTTTGGCCTTCTCGCCTACGACCCAGGGTTCACGAACACCGCATCGACCAAGTCCTCCATCACGCACATCGATGGTGAGAAGGGGATCCTCCGATATCGGGGCTATCCGATCGAGGAATTGGCCGAGGATTTCACGTTCCTGGACATCGCCTATCTCATCTTGAAGGGCGATCTCCCAACCGAATCGGAGAGCCAGACCTGGGTCGAGGACATCACGAACCACACTATGATCCACGAGAGGATCAAGAAGTTCATGGAGGGCTTCAAGCACGACGCACATCCCATGGGCATGCTGGTCAGCACCGTGGCTGCGCTGTCGACTTTCTATCCGGACTCACGCAACGTTGAGGACCCGGCTGTGCGCGCACTCCAGATCCGTCGTCTCGTAGCCAAGATGCCGACCATTGCGGCCTTCGCCTATCGGTCCAGCGTCGGCTTTCCGTACTCGTATCCCGACAACGATCTGAGCTATACCGGCAACTTCTTGAGCATGATGTTCAAGATGACGGAGCAGAAGTACAAGCCCGATCCGGCGCTCGAGAAGGCGCTCGACGTGCTCTTCATCCTCCACGCAGACCACGAACAGAACTGCGGGACGAACGCCATGCGCAGCGTGGGAAGCTCGCACCCGGACCCCTACGTCTCACTCGCGGCCGGAGCCGCCGCATTATACGGGCCGTTGCACGGCGGAGCCAACGAGCAAGTGCTACGGATGCTGAACGAGATTGGCCACGTGGATCGCGTTCCTGAGTACGTGAAACGCGTCAAGGATGGCGATTTCAGGCTCATGGGCTTCGGACACCGGGTGTACAAGAACTACGATCCCCGGGCCACGATACTAAAGGGAATGGCGCAGGAGGTGATCGAGCTGACAGGACGAAACCCGCTGCTCGACATCGCCTTGGAGTTGGAGAGGATCGCGCTCGAGGACGACTATTTCGTGTCACGAAAGCT
>JAJCZV010000100.1 GCA_029262175.1 Gemmatimonadota bacterium | reverse complement strand
AGCCGTCCTAGCCGGCGTGTCGGGCGTCCACGATCGCCAGAACAGCTCGACGCCATCTGAAGCGGCGAACCGACCCGTAGTCACTCGGGGGCGAGACTAGGCGGGAGCCTCTTCCGCCTCGGGAATTCGGTCTGCAAGCCGACCGTCGATGACGAGGAGGGCGCTCGCAGAACCCGCGGCAAGTTCGAGTTGGTCCACGATTTCACCTGCGTTTTTCTCTTCCTCCACTTGCTCCGCGACGAACCATTGCATGAGAACCTGCGCCGGATAATCGTTGTGCTTTACGGCAAGCGCGTACAGGTCGTTGATCGAAGCCGTGACCTTCTCCTCGTGAGCCAGGGCGGTCTTCATGACCTCGGCCGGCGAGTCGAATTCCAGGTCGGGTGCCTCGATCGCTCCTAGTTCGACGCGTCCCCCGCGATCGATCAAGAAGTCGACCAGCCGCATGGCGTGGAGAACTTCCTCCCGCGCTTGCAGACGCATCCAGTGCCCGAAACCCGACAGGCTCTTGGACTCGAAATACGTCACCATCCCCAGATATAGATATGCTGCGTAGAACTCGTTCTTGATCTGCCCGTTTACCGCGTCCTGAACTTCTTTGCTGACCATGGATCCTCTTTTTCGGTTGTGCCCATTCTCTGTGTCCGAGGGATCATGCCTCAGCCCGGCGGCAACTGCAACGTTGACCGCCCTTTGTGGGCCAGACGGCCCGGCTCGAGGGGGGACGGCTCGAAACTCGTCGGGACGGCGGAGCGTAGGTTTGAGTGCCCCTCGGTCGAGTTTCGGCCAATGTATACCAAACAAGCCACCAGGAGAGTCCACATGAAGGCCAGGTTCATGATACTCGCGCTGGCGCTCGGAGCCTGTGCCGGCGCACCAGGGCCGGGCGACGCCGGCTACGAGTACAATCTCAATGGCAGCTACGTCGGCGACGTCTCGGCGGACGACGGCAGTTTCTTCGCCGCGACGTTCGAGCTCGAGACCCTCCCCGGCGGATCGGTGGTCGGGACGATGTCCATTACCGATCCCATCGCGATTGTCGGAGACGTAACCGGCACGATCATCGGCGCCGAGGCCGCGCTCGACATGACCTATGAGATCAGCGACCAGAACTGTGGGGGGAGCTTTACGGGGAGCGCGGTGATCGACGCCGGGGGCGACAGCGCGGCTGGTTCGTTGGACGTCGTGGAAGACAGCTGCGGAGGCGGGCCCACCGCGATCACGGTCACGCTAGGACGCTAGCCCGGTCCCGACTGCGCCGAGGGCCGACGCGAGGAGGCTATAGAAGCGTCCTCGTGCGGCCACCGTCGACGGCGATCGACACGCCGTTGATGTAGCTCGCGCGATCAGAACCCAAGAACGCGACGAGCGCGGCGAACTCGCGCGGCTCGCCCAATCGTGCCGCGGGAATCACGGCTTCCCACTCCTTCTCGATCTCCTCGCGCGAGAGTCCACGTGCGGCGGACTGCGACTGCGCGAGTTGGTCGAGCCGTTCGGTACGCGTAAAGCCCGGCATCGCGTTGTTCACCGTGATCCCGAACTCGCCGACCTCGTTGGCCAGGGTCCGAGCCCAACCGGTCACCGCAGCTCGAACGCTATTCGAGAGGATCAGGCCATCCACCGGCTCCTTGACCGCGACCGACGTCACGTTCACGATGCGCCCCCAGCGGCGCTCCTTCATCCCGGGAAGCACGGCGCGCGCGAGCTGCAACGCGCTCTCGAGGTTGAGGCGCACGGCCGCCCCCCACGCTTCCGTGCTGTGTTCCTCGAACTTGCCGGGCGGCGGACCACCCGCGTTGTTGACCAACACATCGACGTGACCGAAGCGTTGGAGCGTCTCCGTCGTGAGCGCATCGATCGACGCGGCGTCGGCGAGGTCCGTCGGAACCGACAACACCTCGCCGGGACCCGCCGCCTCTACGGCTTTGGCGGCCGTCGCCAGCGCATCGGCCCCGCGGGCGCAGAGGATGACGTGGGCGCCTTCCGCCGCGAACTCCTCGGCACAGGCCAGACCCAAGCCCTTTGAGGAAGCCGCGACCAGCACGACCCGATCGGTGAGACCGAGATCCATCAGTCCTCCGTGTCGTGGAAATACGTGTCCGTACCATCGAGCCAGTCCTGCCGGGGCGGACAAAAGATGTCCACATCCAACGTGTCCTCGAGGGCCTCCGCGCTGTGCGGGACGTTCGACGGGATGTGAAGAATCTCTCCCGCCCGAACCACGACCTCCTCTTCTCCGTCTTCTCCCAACCAGAGCTTGAGGGCCCCTGACAGGATGTAGGTGAACTGCTCGTTGTCGTGAGAATGCTTGGGCACCACCCCGCCCTTGTCGATGAAAACCTGTGCGATCATCGCCCGATCCCCCGTGACCAGCCGCCTTCGGATCTGATCGGTCACCGGTTCATAGTCCATGTCGTCCCACCGAATGTGACGAGGCTGTGCGTCGTTCATCGAGTCTCCTTCGCCGTGCGGCGAGAGTCGCTGTTAAACATCTCCGCGATCGCCCGCCAAGAGCCGGCATCGTCACGTCGATAGATTACGAGATACTTTCCGCGCTCTTGGAACGGGGCGCCATGACGCCGTCGCAGCGTCCGGTTGAACTGACCGATCTCGAACGCGAGCTCTCCCGAGACCTGGACTTCGCCCGTTTCTAGCATGAGGGAAACGAGGCCGTTGGCCGGCGTCTCGCGCCAGAAGTCTCCGATGGCTTGGATCCCGCGGACCGTCGCCTCGCCTGATGGCATCAACGTCGCGTCGCTCGCGTAGAACCCCTCCACCATCTCGTCGAATTCCAAACGACTGATCCGCGCCGCGCGGTCGGCGGACAGCTGGCGAATCTCGGAACCACTCATTTTGGCACGCATCCCTTCGGTGGCCGGCGATGGAACCGGGCTCCCGGAGGATGCTGGCCCTACTGACCGCGAGCAAGCAGCCATGAAACACCCGCCTCAACGATCCAGTCGCCGCTGTTTCCGGCATAGCCGTGGCCGATCGCGAGGTCGAACACCGTGCTCCCCGCACCCCACTCTGCCCGGGCCCGCACTTCGCCAAGGTCCTCCGTGCCAAGGGGGACGGTCCCTCGGGTGCTGGCCCTCCCCTTCGCTCCGAAGGCCAACCGCGTCCGCCCCACGGGGTTCCAGAGCCATTCGACGGCATAGGCAACGACGTCGTTCTGTTCGAACGCTTGGGTCGGCGCCTCCAAGATGCCCACACCGAGCCATCCGGTCGCCCGCCAGCGCCGGGCGCCCCAAGACCAAAGCGTCGCGATCGTCACATCGGTCGTGTTCGGCCCGATGCCCCGAGTCTCGTTCGTGTTGGGCAGCTTCACAAAAACGTGTCCTCCGAACGACAACCCTTGTCGCGATCCGACCGGAAGAAAGGAAAACGCGAGTTCGAAGTCGCCGGCGTCCGAGGTCGTCCCGTCGGAGACGTCGGGTCGTAGCGGGACGGACGACGGGCCAGCGGTGTCGATCGAGAGGACTTGTTGTACCGGCCCACGCACCTCGAAGAGCGCGCGGTCTCCGATGCCGACGGCTACGCGGAGATCCGCGTAGGAAGTCAGATCGCCCGCGAGCCCCGAGAGGGGGAACCGCGCATTGGATTCGTGTCGGAGGCCGAGACCCAAAAAGACGTCGCCCCGCCTTACGTCTCCGACCGGTTGGGCCAAGGACCCACGCGATAGCTGAGCAACGCCCGTCTTGGGCGCGACGAGAGAAGCCAGAACCACCACCAGTGCCGCGGTCGAGCGCGATCGGGTCAAGTCACGGATCGTTTGCCGTCAGTTTTTGAGGGAGGCGAACGACGCCAAGCTTCCGGCCGACAACCGGGGTGTCAACGACCCCCTAGGGACAAGATCGAAGCGTTTCGCTGATCAGCGGTGCGGTGGAACGGATGGCACCCGGCGCAACGGGTGTGAGGATCTCGAGGAGCCGTTCCGTACCGCACGCCGTCACCGAGTCTTCCGAGACGACCAGCAGCACGGCCTCGACGTCGGGTCGAGCCGCCAGCCATCGAATCCCGTCGCGCGGTCCCATCACGAACAGAGCGGTCGCCATCGCATCCGCCTCGACCGGGTCCTCGGAACGCACCGTCACGCTCCCCCACGCCTCGACCCGAGAGCCGGATCGCGGATCGACGACACGACCCTCGAAGACCCCGCCGAATTCGCGTCCAGACCCGCTCTGCGAGCTGGTGGCGACGGATCCATCCACCTCGGGAAGCGCGAATGCGGCTCGATCGCGATCGCGGGGGTCGGCGATCGCGACGGTGCGAGGAATCGCAGGATCCGACCCACGGACCAACAGGTGGTCACCGAAGCGGATTCGTGCCCGCTCGATCCGTTCTTCATCGAGGATCTCTTCGATCGCCGCGAGGGCGGCACCTTTGCCGAACCCGCCGCCGTCGATCCAGGCGTCGGGGCAATACCGAGAAATCGTTCGAGCCACAGAGCTGAGATCGAAACAACGCCGACCCACGGAGGCAAGCGCACGATCGATCGCGGCGGCCCCAGGCGACACATCGCCCTCTTGACCCCGCCATGCGTCCAGAAGCGGACCTACCGTCGGTTCGAACGCCCCGTCGGTCCGCTCCGCGAGGCTCCAGGCCTGGGCGAGAAGTTCGAACGTGCCTTCGGAGAGTGAGACGGGTATGCCAAGCTCGGCCGAGCGCAGATCTGACAGCTCCGAGCCGCTCTGCCCGCTCGTCCAATTGAGCTCGAGCGCCGCCACAGCCTCGAATAGCCGGTCGATCACCCGCTGAGCTTCGGCCTCCGCAGGCGCCTCTACCTCGGCGCGCAGCCGCGTTCCCATCAGAAGCGCTTCTCGGTCGACCCAAACCCCTTCGCTAGCCGCGCCGGTCAGCGCAGAAACCAGCACTACGACGATTGAAAAGACCTGCCGCCCCATCACACCATCCCCCCAGATTTCAATCGGACCCGCGATTCGCTTTAGCACTTGAGATTCAGTCTCAACTCGCCGAGAGATTACGGAGTGTGACCGCCGGTAGCAAGCGTCCGCGGCACTTTCCGCAGTCGGCCATCGTACTCCACATTCCGTTTGACGCCGCTGGGGCCTTCCGGGTCACCTCGAACTTGGCGAAGCAAGAGAGGTTGCCTTTGGAGCAGCTGTTCAGGGACGTGGGGGAATGGCTTCAAGCGATCGGTCCGTGGGCCTACGTAGTGGCCCCCCTGGTCATGGCCACGGTCGCGATCCTGCCCATCCCGGCCGAGGCGCCGGCAATGATCAACGGCGCGATCTTCGGCCCCGGGCTGGGCATCGTGCTGACCTGGATCGGCTCGATGCTCGGGGCGTCGATCAGCTTTGAGTTGGCCCGACGTCTAGGTCGCCCGGCAGCGGCCCGGCTCATCGGAGCCCGTGCCCTCGAACGGGCGGACGAGGCGGTCATGAACGCGGGTTGGGGAGGCCTATTGCTAGCCCGATTCATGCCGTTGATCGCGTTTACGCCGCTTAACTGGGGGGCCGGACTGACCCCCGTTTCGAGATGGCGCTTCACCTGGACGACGGCGGTCGGGATCATTCCCGGGACCATCCTGTTTACCGCCTCCGGTTGGGGAGTGGCTTCGGCGCTCGAACGGCTTCCGTGGATCGCCGTAGGGTTCGCCCTCCTTCTGGCGGGTTGGTACGCGTACAAACGCTGGCGGCGGCCAAAGCCTGGCCCAGCGGGCGACGACCCCGGATCGGCGGCCTCGCCCTGAGGGCTGGCTTTGTTCCGGCTCGGCGCTCGGGTAGTTTCTGCTCTATGCTCCAACGCTCGACGTTTGCCGTAGCGGCCCTTTGCGCCGCCGTCCTTTCCGCCACGCCGTTGGTCGGTCAGGCCTCGCGCCTTCCCGGTTCGATCGAAGCCGGCCTTCTCCTCCGACAAGTCGATGGAGTAAAGCGCGTGCTCGTGGTGGCGGCGCACCCCGACGACGAGGACACCTCTCTGCTCACGACGCTCGCTCGGGGTTGGGGGGCTGAGGCCGCGTACTTCTCGTTCACTCGGGGCGAAGGTGGGCAGAACCTGATCGGGACCGAGTTGGGTGAAGGGCTCGGCATCATCCGCTCCGGGGAGCTTCTCGCCGCACGCACCATCGACGGTGCCGGCCAATTCTTCGGACGAGCCTTCGATTTTGGCTACTCGAAGACAGCGGAAGAGGCGTTCGCCTTTTGGCCCCGCGAGACCCTCCTGTCGGACTTGGTTTGGGTCATCCGAAAGTTTCGACCGCAGGTTCTCGTCACGATGTGGGGTGGGACGCCGCGGGACGGTCATGGACAACACCAATTGTCGGGGCTTCTTGCACACGAAGCTTGGGAGGCCGCCGGCGATCCGACTCGTTTTCCGGAACAGCTCGGGCAGGGAGTGGAAGCCTGGACGCCCCTCAAGTTCTATCGGAGGACATTCTTCGATCCGGAAGCGGCGACCCTCGCCATCGCGACCGGCACGCTCGACCCCCTTCTCGGTCGATCGTATCACCAAGTGGCCATGCAGAGCCGCAGCCAACACCGCTCCCAGGACTTCGGTTCGGTCATCCCACCGGGACCTCGCTCGACGTACCTCGCGTTGATTGCTACGCGGGTGGAGGCGACGGAGTCGGACCCGATGTTTACGGGAATCGACACGACGCTCGCCAGCTTGGCGGGCCCCACGGGCGACCCGACCTCCTACCGAAACTCGATCGAGGCCGCGCGGGAGGCCCTCAGCGCGGGAGACCCGATCCAAAGTTTCCCGCACCTTTCACGGGCCTTGGGCCAGCTGCAATCGCTGTTGGCGGGCCGGACCGCCGGCGAATACACGCGCGAGCTCGACGGACGCCGTGCGTTGGTGAGTCGAGCGATCCTGGCTGTCGCGGGCGTGAGAGTCGAGCTGCGCTCGCGCGACGACATCTTGGTCCCCGGGCAGAGCGTGCTGGTGGAAGCGCGCGTGTGGAATGGAGGGACGGGTAACGTGTCGCTGGATCCTCCGGAGCTCGACGCGCCGGCGGGGTGGGTCGTACGAGCGATCGAGCCAGAGGCGGAGGTCGCACCTGACAACGACGGCCCGTTCGCTCGTTTCTTCAGCGTGGACGAACCCGTGTCGGAGCCAGGTGTCCGACAGACGATCCCTTCGGGTGAGCAGCGGTTGTGGCGCTACGAGGTGGCGGTTCCGACGACGGCCGAGCCCGTCGGGCCTTACTTCCTCGAACAACCACGCGATGGCGTGATCTACCGCTTCCCCGACGAGCCGGACATCCGAAGCCTTCCGTTCCGGCCGGCTCCGTTGACCGCGACGGCGAGCATCGCGGTATCCGCCGGCGGGGCCACCTCGACGGCGCAGGTCAAGGACGCCTTTCGGTATCGAGGCGTGACCGGACTCGACGGGGAGTTCTGGCGCCCGATCATTCTTGCGCCGCGGGTGTCCGTGCAGCCGGGTCGGCAGACCATGATCTGGCCCATCGACAAGGGCGAGGCCCGCGAAGTCGAGTTCCGACTTGTCGGCCGCGACCCCTCGGGGGTCGCCGGTTCGATCGAACTGGAGCTGCCGGCCGGGTGGAGCGCCACGCCGTCGGCGCAGGACTTCGCTCTCGAAAGCGACGGCAGCGAGCTGGCGCTGAAATTTCTGGTCGAGCCGCCTTCGACGCCCTCCGAAGGAGAGTTCTTCGTGCGGGCGCAAACCGTGCTCGACGGAACGCCAACGCCTGCCGTTGACGCCCGGATCATCGATTACCCGCACCTCGAGCCACGACTGGTTTTAGGCGAAGCGGCCGTCCGCATCGTCCGCTTTCCGGTGCAGGTCGCCGATCGTCGCATCGGCTACGTGATGGGGTCCGGAGACGACGGACCAGACGCCATCCGACAGTTTGGCTTGGACGTTGAATTGGTCGAACCGGGCGATTGGAATTCGGAGCGCCTGGACCGGTTCGACACGATCGTGCTCGGAGTGCGCGCGTACGAGGTTCGCGAAGATCTCATCGCCGCAAACGCGACCCTGCTCGACTGGGTCGAACGCGGAGGAACGGTGGTCGTCCAGTACAACCGGTACGAGTTCAACCAAGGCGAGTACGCACCGTATCCTCTAACCATCGGTCGACCCGCACCGAGAGTCACGGACGAGACCGCGACGGTTACGATCCGGGATGCAGCTTCGCCGGCCATCGTGGAACCCAATCGAATCGGGGCAGCCGATTTCGAAGGCTGGGTGCAGGAGCGCGGCTTGTATTTCCCTTCGGAGTGGGACGACCGTTATCAGGCCCTGTTGGAAATGTCGGACGCCGGCGAACCGGCGCGCCTCGGCAGTCTGTTGGCTGCGCCTTACGGAGAAGGGCTCTACGTCCACACCTCCCTCTCCTTCTTCCGGCAACTTCCTGCCGGCGTGCCGGGCGCGTATCGACTCTTCGCCAATCTGATCTCGCTCGACGCGCGTCGTTGGCGCGAAATCACGACGTCGTAACGTTGCGAGCGCATTGAAACCGGACAA
Source organism: Gemmatimonadota bacterium (assembly GCA_029262175.1). GTDB lineage: Bacteria > Gemmatimonadota > Gemmatimonadetes > Palauibacterales > Palauibacteraceae > Palauibacter. The sequence continues at coordinate 7,307 of JAJCZV010000100.1, read as the reverse complement.
ACCGGCGGACCCGACGGAGTCGGTCCCAGACGATGAAACGGCCGATGTCGACGAGTCCCTCGGCTTCTTCCCCTCCTGGGGCTCCCTCTACGCGACCGTAATCGTCTACACGATCGGCCTCGTGATCGTCCTCTATGTGCTGACCCGCGTCCTCGACCACAGCACCCCATGAGCGCCGTCGATTGGGTCGTGTTCGCGTTGTACTTCGGTGGGGTCGTCGGGTTCGCGTTCTACCAAAGTCGCAAGAACGTCGGGATCGAAGGCTTCTTCCTCGCCAACCGGCGCCTGGGCTGGGGCGCGATCGGTCTTTCGGTGATGGCTACCCAGGCGAGCGCGATCACGTATATCGGGACGACGGGACAAGCGTTCGACGACGGCATGGGGTTCGTGCAGTTCTACCTGGCGCAGCCCATCGCCATGGTGATCCTCTGCGTCGTGTTCGTACCGTTCTTTTATCGCGCCAAGGTCTTCACGGCCTACGAGTATCTCGAGCGTCGGTTCGACGCCAAGACCCGCTCGCTCGCGAGCTTCCTGTTTCTCATGTCGCGGGGCTTGGCCACGGGAATCGTCCTCTATGCACCCGCGATCGTCCTGTCCGTCATCATGGGCTGGGATGAGACGCTCACCATCTTGATCATGGGTGCGATCACCGTTGCGTACACCATGATGGGCGGCATTACCGCCGTCATTTGGACGGACGTCGTCCAGATGCTCATGATGTTCGTGGGCATCGCCGTCGCTCTGATCATGCTGTTTTCGTCGCTCCCCGCGAACGTCGGATTCGGAGACGTGCTGTATATCGGCGGGATCGAAAACATGTGGTCGAGCATCGATCTCTCTTGGGATCCGACGAATCGATACACACTATGGTCGGGGCTGATCGGCGGACTGTTTCTATCGCTTGCTTACTTCGGGACCGATCAAAGCCAGGTCCAACGGTATCTGACCGCGAGCTCGCTCAAACAGAGTCGCCTTTCGCTGATATTCAACGCCTTCTTCAAAGTCCCGATGCAGATTTTCATCCTCTCCATCGGGGTTCTGCTTTACGTCTTCTATCACTTTGAAAAGCCGCCACTCGTCTTCCACTCGGCGGAAGTGGCGCAAGTAGAAGCGAGCGATCGGGCCGCGGAGTTCGCGGAGCTTCAGGCGCAACATACGCAGGTACACGGCCTTCGCCGGGATGCCACGCTTGGGCTTGTAGATGCCCGGGCGGCCGGCGCGGATCTATCTGGTTTTCAAGGAGACATCACCAGATTCGATGGGGAGATCGAGAATCTCCGCACCAGTTCGCGAGAATTGATCGCGGAGGTTCGAGGGTCGTCATCGAACGATGTCAATTACATCTTCCCGTCTTATCTCATTACGTTTGTGCCGGCGGGCGTCCTGGGCCTCCTGATCGCCGTGATCTTTGCCGCCGCAATGTCATCGTTGGACTCCGAGCTGACGGCGCTGTCGAGCGCGACCGTCATCGACTTCTATCAGCGGTACTTCAAGCCGGAAGCGACCGATGCGCACTACCTGCTCGTCTCGAGAATCGCCACGCTCGCGTGGGGAGTCTTCGCCGCGGTGTTCGCCTTGTATGCAGGGCGACTCGGTTCTCTGATCGAGGCCGTCAACCAGGTCGGTTCGATTTTCTACGGCTCGTTGCTCGGAGTATTCTTGCTCGCGTTCATGGTGAAGCGCGCCACCGCGAACGGCGCGTTCTTCGGTTTGCTCACCGGGTTGATATCGGTGATGGCCGTGTCGGCGTTCACCGACATCGCGTGGCTTTGGTACAACGTCGTCGGCACCGTGATCGTCCTGATCGTCGGACTCGCGATGCGAGGTCCGACCGAATACTCCGATTCGGCGACGGCGCCCGCGCGGTAGCGTTGATCGAGATCTCCCTCGACGGGTTTTGCGTTCGCAGGCTGGATCGTAAAGTCTCGGTCCAGATAAACCTCGGGCGATTCTCGCCCCCCAAGCCGTTTGGTCCTCAAAAAAGGGTACGTGTCGATGCTCAGTGACGTCCAAATCGCGGAGGCGGCAACCCCCCGTCCAATCGTCGAGATCGGCGCTCAGCTCGGACTGACCCCCGAGGACCTCGAGCCCTATGGCCACTTCAAGGCGAAGATCCGACCCGAGACCATTTTCAAGCGGGAGCCGAGCGCCGGGCGCCTCGTACTCGTGACCGGCATCACGCCGACCGCAGCCGGCGAGGGAAAGACCACGGTTTCAGTCGGCCTCGCCGATGGCCTTCGACGTGTGGGCACCAAGTCGGTCCTGTGCGTCCGCGAACCGAGCCTCGGGCCGGTGTTCGGCATCAAGGGCGGCGCTGCCGGCGGCGGCTATTCCCAGGTCATCCCGATGGCAGACATCAATCTGCATTTTACCGGTGATCTCCACGCCATCACTTCGGCGCACGCGCTGCTCTCCGCCGCACTCGACAACCATCTTCAACAAGGCAACGACCTCGGGTTCGACCCCCGTCAGATCACCTGGAAACGGGCGGTCGACATGAACGATCGAGCGCTCCGGCACATCGTGCTCGGCCTTGGGGGGCGGATCAACGGAGTTCCGCGCGAAGACGGGTTCATGATCACAGCGGCGTCCGAAGTCATGGCGATCTTCTGTCTCGCTGCTAGCCTCGAGGATCTCGAGAAACGTCTGGGCGACATCATTCTCGGGTATACGTCGAGTGGAGACGCCGTTCGGGCCCGCGAGCTCAATGTCGCCGGCGCGATGACGCTTCTTTTGCGCGAAGCGATCGGACCCAACCTCGTGCAAACGTTAGAGGGCACGCCAGCCTTCGTTCACGGCGGTCCCTTCGCAAACATCGCGCACGGATGCAACTCGCTCATGGCCACGAGAGCCGGGTTGGCTCTTGGCGATGTCGTAGTCACCGAGGCGGGTTTTGGCTCGGACCTGGGGGCGGAAAAGTTCTTCGACATCAAATGCCGCATAGGGGGGCTGAACCCCGAGGCGACGGTGCTCGTATCGACGATCCGCGCGCTCAAGCTGCACGGCGGCGCCGCGAAGGAAAGCCTGACGACACCGGATGCCGCAGCGGTGCGCGCCGGGCTGCCCAACATGGTGGCTCACATCGAGAACATCCGCGGCTTTGGCGTCGAGCCGGTGGTCGCGATCAACGTCTTCGGTACAGACTCCGAAGAAGAGATCGGGCTGGTGGCGGAAGCCGCCGAGGCCGCCGGGGCACGTTGGGCCCGATCCGAAGGGCATGCGCGCGGCGGCGAGGGGTGCGAAGATCTTGCTCGCGCGGTCCTCGAAGCGCTCGAGTCTGGCAACGCCAGCTACCAGCCGAAGTACGCCACGGATCGCCCGATCAAAGAGAAGATCGAGGCGATCGCAACGAAGGTCTACCAAGCCGATGGCGTCGATTACACGAGCCAGGCGGAGAAGGACATCGCCCAGCTGGAGAACATCGGCCTCGGCAACACCCCGGTCTGTATCGCCAAGACGCCGAACAGCCTTAGCGACGACCCGACGAAGTACGGGCGACCGACCGGATTTCGGATCACCATCCAGGACGTCCGTCCCTCGGCGGGCGCCGGGTTTGTGGTGGCGCGGGCCGGGACGGTCATGACGATGCCGGGGCTGCCCAAGGTGCCCGCGGCCGAGGGAATGCACATCGCCAAGGATGGGAGCGTCGTCGGACTCTTCTAGCGGCGGCTCAACCCCGAGACGCCGAACGCCGACGCGTAGCAGGCTTAACCGTAAACGATGGACAGCCAATGATCGACGTTGATCTATCCCTGGGGGCCGCCGCCGGCGACGTCGAGCGACGCCTGCAGGAGTGGACGGAAAACGACGTAGTAGATCGTCTTTGGGCGCGGGACGTCACGCTTTGGTCGGACGATCCGGCGACCCCCGAACTCTCGGATCGGCTCGGGTGGTTGGACCTCCCCGAAACCTCTCAGCCGCTGCTGCCAGCGCTCGGCGAACTTCGGGCCGGGATCCCCTTTTGGATGACCGATCTCGTACTCGTTGGCATGGGCGGCTCGAGCCTGGCACCGGAAGTCCTCGCGAAGACCATTGGAGGCGGCGGCCTTCCGCTGACCCTGCTCGACACAACCCACCCGCAGGCGGTCCAGGACCTGGACTGGCTCAACCCGGCGAATACGGTTTTTGTCGTCTCCAGCAAGTCGGGCACGACCCTCGAGACGTTATCGCTGTTTCGGCATTTCTGGTCACGCGTGCAAGAGGTCACGGACGACCCCGGGTCGCACTTTATCGCGATTACGGATCCAGGGTCCGCCTTGGCCGAACTCGCCGAAGAACACGGTTTTCGCGCGATTTTCGAAGCGCCCGCGGACGTCGGCGGACGCTTCTCTGCCCTAACTCCGTTCGGGCTCGTCCCCGCGGCCCTCATGGGAGTCGATGTCGCCGCGCTCCTCGCTCGAGGCGTGGAGGCGATGGATGCGTGCAAGGAAGAAATCTCGCACAACCCCGGTTTCCAGCTCGGGGCGGCGCTCGGCGAACTGGCTCGCGCGGGTCGCGACAAAGTCACATTCATCGCGAGCGAGACATGGTCCTCTTTCCCGGACTGGGCGGAGCAGCTCATCGCCGAGAGCACGGGCAAAGATGACGTCGGAATCGTGCCCGTAGCCCACGAGGCGGCGTTCGACCCAGAGTCCTACGGGGCTGACCGCGTCTTCGTCGGCCTCCTTTCCTCGGGCGAGGCTGCGCGGGCCGCTGCCGAGTGGGGCGAGGAGGACCCCGCCCCGGGTCGAATCGACGCGCTCGAAGCGGCCGGACACCCCGTGATCCGACTGCGCCTCGACCAACCGGAGGAGCTCGGCGCGTTATTCCTCGTGTGGGAGGTCGCGGTCGCGATGGCCGGGTCGGCGCTCGGGATCCACCCGTTCAATCAGCCCGACGTGCAGGTGGCCAAGGAGCTCGCCCAGCGCGCGATGGCCGGGGAGGAACTTTCCGGCGCTGATGACGTGGCGGAGATCGATCTCGGATGGGATACGCCACCCTTCGGACACTCGAGCCCCGCCGTACCGCCGGAGCCCGATGTCCGCGCGATCCGAGACGACTTGACGCAGTTCCTGAACGAGATCGGGCCGGGAGACTATGTGGGCGTCCACGCGTATCTACCCGCGGGGTACGATGACGTCGAGGAGCGTCTTGCAGAGCTCCGCTTCACGTTGACCGAGGCCACGGGAGCGGCCACCACGCTCGGATACGGACCGCGATTCCTCCACTCCACCGGACAGCTCCATAAGGGCGGGGCCAACAACGGCGCCTTCCTACAGGTCATCGACGAGGCCGCGGCGCATGTTCATGTGCCGGAGGCAAGCTTCACGTTTCGCCAGCTGGTCCGCGCACAGGCGCGGGGGGATCTGGGCGCTTTGGCAGGACGAGACAGGAGGACACTGCGGGTTCGCGTCGGATCGGGCGATACCGGAATCGGACGCTTGGTGCAATTGATCGAAGACATTCACGAGGAGACACGATGAAGCTGGCGATGGTGGGTTTAGGGAAGATGGGCGCGAACATGACCGAGCGTCTGATCAAGGGCGGGCACGACGTGGTCGCCTTCGATCTGCGTGAGGAGGCGGTCGCGGCAGCGGTCGCCGACGGCGCGGAAGGAGCCGGCTCCGCCGAAGAAGTCGTATCGCTTCTCGAAGCGCCGCGCGTCGTGTGGATCATGGTCCCGGCGGGACGACCCGTCGACGCCACCATCGCGTCTTTCGAACCGCTCCTCGAGCCCGGCGACATCATCGTCGACGGCGGAAATTCCCGCTACTCGGATACCGTGCGTCGAGGCGAGGATCTCGCTAAAAAGCGCATCGGGTACATGGACTGCGGCACCAGCGGCGGTGTTTGGGGTCTCGCCGAAGGCTACTCCCTGATGGTGGGCGGAGACGATGAAACGGTCGCGGTACTCAAACCGGCACTAGAGACGCTCGCCCCTGGCAAGGAAAAAGGCTGGGGTCACGTCGGGCCCATCGGTTCTGGCCATTTCGTCAAGATGATCCACAACGGGATCGAATACGGGATGATGCAGTCCTACGCCGAAGGCTTCTCGATTCTCAAACACAAAGAGGAGTTCGGGCTCGACTTGCACCAAATCTCGAAAATCTGGCAGCACGGATCGGTCGTGCGTTCCTGGCTGCTCGATCTGGCGGAACGCGCGCTCTCCGAGGATCAAACCTTGGAAGACATCGCACCCTATGTCTCCGACTCCGGCGAAGGCCGCTGGACCGTTTTCGAAGCCATCGATCAAGACGTGCCGGCACCGGTGCTGACGCTGGCCCTGATCGCGCGACTGCGTTCACGCGACAAGGAGTCGTACGCCGACCGCATGCTTTCCGCGCTGCGCAATCAGTTCGGCGGCCACGCCATCGTCAAGGATACCGATTGATGACCGAGGCCGACTCGTCGATGAGCGATACGATGAGTGGGTATCAGGTAGAGCCGCACCTCTTCGTGATTCTCGGCGGCACGGGAGATCTGACCCGCCGAAAGCTGTTGCCAGCGATGCGGCGGCTTGCCTCCCTCGGTGTGCTAGGAAACCGCCGTGCGTTGCTCGCCGTGGCGCGCGACACCGACCTCGACGACGACGGCTTTCGATCCTGGGCGAAGAAGGCGCTCGAAGAGGCCGGCATGTCCGACGAGGAGGTGCAACGACTCGAGACGGCCCGCCTTTACTACCAACCCATGCCAACAGGCGACAGCGCCGACTACGTCGCCCTCGCCAAGCGCATCGCCGAGATCGAGAAAACGCACGAGCTTCCCCAAAACCGAGCCTTCTACCTCGCGCTCCCACCTCGGATCTTCATGTCCGCACTCAAGGGCCTCGCCGGAGCCGGGCTAAACGAAAGCATGGGGTGGACGCGTCTCGTCGTCGAGAAGCCCTTCGGCCGCGACCTGGAATCCGCACGTCAACTCAACCGCGACATTCACGCGCACTACAACGAAGAACAGGTCTACCGGATCGATCACTATCTCGGGAAAGAGACGGTTCAAAACCTGCTCGTGTTTCGGTTCGCGAATCCGATCTTCGAGTCGCTTTGGAATCGAGATCGGATCGAGTCTGTTCAAATCACGGTAGCCGAAGACATAGGAATCGGATCGCGGGCGGGGTACTACGACAGATCCGGAGCTCTAAGGGACATGGTGCAAAACCATGTCGCGCAGCTGCTGGCACTGATCGGCATGGAAGTCCCCGCCACGTTCCGCGCCGACGCCGTTCGGTATGAGAAGATCAAGCTTCTGAGCTCGATACGGACCATCTCAAGCGACGATGTCGTTTTTGGTCAGTACGCGCGAGGAACCGCCGGCGGGGACGCGGCGCCGGG
>JAJCZV010000099.1 GCA_029262175.1 Gemmatimonadota bacterium | reverse complement strand
AACGACGGCCGACTGCTCTTCCAGCCGGTGCTCCAGGTCTCGGATGTCCAGGAGGGTATAGGCACCCCCGAGCGTCGTGTAGTACGCCACGCCGGCCAAAGCGAGGACGACGATGGCGCGACTGAGTCTTCTGCCGAAGGCGTCAGACACGTGATCCGCCATAGACCGAACGACCGGGATAGCGCGCGTCGGCCCCGAGCGTCTCTTCGATTCGGAGCAGCTGATTGTACTTCGCGACGCGTTCGGAGCGGCACGCACTCCCCGTCTTGATCTGTCCCGCTCCGGTCGCGACCGCGAGGTCAGCAATAAACGTGTCGGCCGTTTCGCCGGACCGATGCGAGACCACGACGCCGTAGCTCGCTGCTTGCGCCATCTCGATGGCGTCCAGCGTTTCGCTCACGGTGCCGATCTGGTTGAGTTTGATGAGGATCGCGTTGCCCACTCCCGCTTTGATCCCGCGTCCCAACCGCTCGACGTTCGTAACGAACAGATCATCTCCGACCAGCTGAACGCGGTCACCGACTTGTTCCGTAAGCAAAGACCACCCGGCCCAGTCGTCCTCGTCGAGCGCGTCCTCGATCGAGACGATGGGATACGCGTCGAGCCACGACGAATAGAGATCGACCAAAGCGGCCGCGTCGTGGTCTCCTGCTTCGCCAGCGCTGTCCAGACGATAGATCTTTTTCTCGCGGTCGTAGAACTCGGAGGCCGCACAATCCAAAGACAGCGCGACATCCTTGCCGGGACGATATCCCGCGTCTTCGATCGCACTCATGATCAGATCCAGCGCCTCTCGGTTCGAACCCAGATTCGGCGCCACCCCCCCTTCGTCTCCGACCGCCGTACTGTGCCCCGCGTCGGCCAGTCGCTTTCGCAGCGCGTGGAACACCTCGACACCGACACGCAAGCCATCGGAAAAAGAGTTTGCGCCCACGGGCACGACCATGAACTCCTGGATGTCGACCGTGTTGTTGGCGTGTGCCCCGCCGTTCAGAATGTTGAGCATGGGGACCGGCAACACGTTCGCATCGCCGTCCGCCAGCGTCCGAAACAGCGGCTGTCCTTTCGAGGCGGCCGCAGCGCGCGCCGCGGCCATGGACACGGCGAGCAGCGCGTTCGCCCCGAGCCTTCCCTTGTTGGGCGTGCCGTCCAGATCGATGAGCGCGTTGTCCAGCCCCCGTTGGTCCGCCGCATCCAGCCCCTTGGCTCGATTGGCGATGCTGCCGTTGATATGCGAGACGGCCAGCAGGACCCCCTTGCCTCCGTATCGCTTCGGATCGTTGTCGCGCAGCTCCACGGCCTCATGCTCGCCGGTCGAAGCGCCGCTGGGCACGGCCGCGCGGCCCAGGGTCCCGTCCTCGAGATGGACGTCGGCTTCGACGGTCGGATTGCCACGCGAGTCGATAACCTCGCGACCGGCGACTTGGGCGATGATCGTCATCGCTTCTCGCTCCTGGCTTCGTTTTGCATGGGATTCTACTCGGGAGAGCCCCGCCCTAAGCGGCCGTCCGCCGGCCACACCCGTCCTCACGGCCCCAAGATGCCGAGCCCGTGTCCGGCGATCAAGCCCGAATGGCGTCGAGCTGGTTACGTGGTTCGGATCACAGATCGCCCCGGAAGTGATCGAAGCCGGTGAGGTGCATCTCCTCGGGAACCCCCTCGACCTCGAGGCCCGCGCCCTCGCGCACGGATCCGATCCGCGTCAGCGCGACGCCGGTCGCGACCTCGAACGCGGTCGCAACACCCGAGAGGGCTCCCGGGGCGGCCACGAGCAGGAGCTCATAGTCCTCTCCCCCGGCGAGCAGAAGTTGAAGTGCCCCCGGGGACGCTCGGATCGGGGCCAACGTCTCGAACGTCGGGATTCTCGCGGCGTCCAACACCAAGGACACGCCCGATGCTCGGGCGACGTGTGCGGCATCGCTCATGAGCCCGTCGGACAGGTCGATGCCAGCCTGCAGTTCGACCCGCTCGGCCAGCCAACGTGCCTCCGTCGTGCGAGGGACGGGACGTTCGAACGCGCGGCGGGTCTCCGGGTGCGGTTCGAGATTGGCCGCGAGGTCCCGGACCGCGGCTGCGGCGCCTCCGAGGCGCCCGGTCACCCACACCTCGTCGCCCGGACGGGCTCCATCTCGTCGCAGCGGGTCGGCCACAAAGCCCAACACGGTCACATCCATGAATACGGGTCCGGGAGACGAGACCAAATCGCCGCCGAGCAATTCACCGCCGGTGATGGCCAACGCGCCGCCGACGCCGCGGCCCAAGGCGCCGGCCGTTTCGACGCCCAGCTCCGGGGGGAGCGCGAGCGACAGAAGCACCCCGGCGGGCTCGGCGGCCATCGCGGCGAGGTCGCTCAGCGCGGCCGCCGTGGCGCGATACCCAGCCGTCTCCCAGGTCATCCATTCCCGCCGGAAATGGACCCCCTCGACGCTCGCGTCCGTGCTCACGACAAGGTGTTTGCCGGACGGAGGCTCGAGGATCGCCGCGTCGTCGCCCACGCCCTGTGCGACCGGTCGCGACGCGCCGACGGCGGCCTCTTCGAGCAGGGCTCTGATCCGGGCGGTCTCCTGGCTCACGGCGTCGCTCGCGGCCGGTGCACCCGGGGCTGGGTCGCCGGAAGCGCCAAAGACACCCCGGGCCACGCGCCGAAATCGGTCTCTCTCAACGCGGTCCTGGCCGAGGGGATCGCGGACGGCAACTCGTCGATCGGGCTTCCCACGTCTTCAAAGTCCATCGTCACCGCCAGACCCGTGACCGCCAGGGCCGCGGTGGCGGCATCCGCCGCGCCGAGACCGGCGGCAAGATACGCGGCGCTGACCCCGGTCAGGACGTCCCCCATGCCGCCGCTCGCGAACGCCGGGCTGAGCAGCGTCGTCACCCGCACGTCTCTGGGGCCAGCGGCAACCAGGGTGGGGGCTCCCTTCAGGATCACGGTGGCCTTCGTGAGCCGCGACAACTCCCCGGCGGACGCGAAGGGATCCAGCTCCAAGGCCTCGATCGATCCGCCCAGGAGTCGCGCTGCCTCGCCGGGGTGAGGCGTCAGCAGCAGGTCGGAGGACGGCGCGGCGGCCAAGAGGTCCAGATCCGACCCGAACGCGTTGAGGCCATCTGCATCCAAGACGAGGGGGGCGCGGACCGTTCGCACCAACTCACGGGCCAGCGCGACGGGAGCCGCTCCCCGGCCCAGGCCTGGCCCGATCGCGACCGCGTCCGCCCAATCCGTGGCATCGACCACGGCGTCGTCGTCGTCCCACGCCACGAAAAGAGCCCCGGGGACGGTGGCTTGCAGGATGTCCCGGTTCTCGGGCGCAGAAACGATGCGCACGACCCCGGCGCCCGCGTGGCTCGCGGCCCGCGCCGCGAGCACGATCGCGCCCGCCATCCCGTTCGCCCCCCCGACGAGGGTGACGTAGCCGGCCTCCCCCTTGTGACCGTCGGGAGGGGGCTCGCCCAGGAGCTGCCGGGCCCACGCAGCCGTGATCGCCCGCGCGGCCGGCGGCTCCGCGACCGGCGGAAAACCGATCTCCACGCAGAGGATATTTCCGCAAAGCGACCGAGCCGGAAATCGAAGCAGGCCGAGCTTCGGCCACCCGAACGTCACCGTCAGATCGGCTCGAATCGCCACGCCGGGCGTCGCGCCTGTCGTGAAATCGATTCCGCTGGGACCATCGACGGCCACGACGAAAACGCCAGCCTCGTTGATCCGTTCGATGACGGAGCGTTGAGGTTCACGCGGAGCGGTCTCGAGGCCGGTTCCCAAGATCCCGTCGAGCACGACGTCGGTCCGGGCGAGCACCGAATCCAGGTCGTCTCGGCCCAACACCTCGGCGTCCCACCCCGCGAGCACGGTCTCGGGACCGGGGGTTCCGCACGCCAAGAACTCGACCGTCCGGCCCCAGGCGCGCAGCGTCCGGCCGGCCACGAAGGCGTCGGCCCCGTTGTGGCCGCTGCCGGCCAACGCCAACACCGAGCCGGAGGGGTGACGCTGCTGGACCGAGAGCGCGAGGGCCCGACCGGCGTTTTCGATCAGAGCCCGTTCCGGAATCGCGCCAGACGCGATCGCCGCGTGATCGAGCGCAGCCATCTCGCTCGCGGTCGGTAGCCAGACCGTGGGCGCGGCGATGCGCCACCACTCCGAAGGAAGGAAGACGGGAGTCACCTTAGCGAGCGCGAGAGAGCCCGCGCGGAGGGCCTACTTATACGACTGTTGGACGCTCCGTCCGAAGCTGATCTCACCATTGTCGATACGAATGTTGAATCCGCAATCCGGCTTCGAGCAGACCCAAGCCTTGTAGCGGATGGGGGCCCCATCGCGCCCATAGTCCGACAGCGGTAGTAGAACCCCTTCACTACAACTCAAGCACTTCGTGAACTGTACCGTATCTTCCACGCGGTCATCCCCTCCCCGATTTGTGAACAGTCGACACCGTGGGTCGCGCGACCCTTAGTGTCCGATCACTCCACCGCACATGCTGCCCCACGGCAACCTAGCGGGACTTCAACCCCTATCCGCTCCAGGGGTACCCGTCTTCGAATGCTTCTCCGAAGTCGTACAGTCCTTCGAAGTCCTCGCGCGTATCCTCCGGCTGTTTGATCAGCACCCCGCAGTCTACAAGCGCGAAGACGATTTCGCCGATATCGGCGGTCGCATGGATTCCCCAATGCTCCAGAACCGGGCGGGCAAGCGGACCAAAGCGCTCGAGGGCCAGATCTCTGACCCCCCGCGCGACCTCGGCGCCAGATACGTGGCGCGGAAGCTCGAGGTCAGACAGACAGCCGTGCAACGCCGAGAGAACAAAGATATAGCCCGCTTCGGCGAATCTCGGATTCCTCTCTTGCAGCCCCGCTAGCAAGATTTCTGTCTTCACGTCGTGCACACCGACCCCGTTTCCCAGTCCCGACTCCAGCCACTGGTCCAGCTACTGGTCCAGCTCCTGGTCCAGCTCCTGGCGCGAAAAGTTAGGCGTACCAAAATCTCGTCGTCAAGCCGTCGCCCCGGATTCGAGGCTGAGGTCACGGCGTTTCTCCGACCTCCGGATAGAGCGGAAAAGCACGGCACAGGGCGCGAACCTCGTCCGCGAGCCCCTTTAGAACCGCCTCATCCCCGCCCGAATCGAGCGCTCCGTGCATCAGGTCCGCGATCCGTCGCATCTCCGTTTCGCCCATCCCACGGGTCGAAACGGCGGCCGTGCCGAGCCGGATTCCGGAGGCCACGAACGGCGAACGCGTCTCGCGTGGCACCGTGTTCTTGTTGACCGTGATCTCGGCTTGGCCCAGAAGGGCCTCCGCATCCTTGCCCGTGAGCTCGGTCGTTCTGAGGTCGACGAGAATCAAGTGGGTATCGGTTCCGCCGCCGACCAGGTCGTATCCGAGTTCCTGCAAACGGTCCGCTAGAGCCCTCGCATTGCGAACGACTCGTTTTGCGTAGGCACGGAAATCGGGCGCCAAAGCCTCCTTGAGCGCCACGGCCTTGGCCGCGATGACGTGCATCAGCGGCCCCCCCTGCAATCCAGGGAATACGGCCTTGTCCACGGCCTTCGCATGCTCTTCTCTACAAATGACCAGCCCGCCGCGTGGCCCCCGCAGCGTTTTGTGCGTGGTCGTGGTCACAATGTCCGCGTGGGGCACGGGGGACGGGTGCACACCGGTCGCGACCAATCCAGCGATGTGCGCCATGTCGACCATCAACTTCGCACCAGACTCACGGGCGATCTCGCCGAAGCGTTCAAAGTCGATCTCGCCGGGATACGCGCTCGCGCCAGCGATGATCACCTTCGGCCGTTTGGAAAGCGCGAGTTCGCGCACTTGGTCGTAGTCCAGCAGGCGATCGGATTCGCGCACGCCATAGGGGATCACCGAGTACATGCGGCCGGAGAAATTCACGGGAGATCCGTGCGTGAGGTGCCCGCCGTTAGACAGGTCCATGCCAAGCAGCGTATCTCCTGGTTCCGCAAGGGCTTGCAGCGCCGCCATGTTCGCCTGAGAGCCGCTGTGCGGCTGCACGTTGGCGTGATCTCCGCCAAACAACTCGAGGGCCCGTTCACGCGCCAGCCGCTCGACCTCATCGACGTGCTCACAACCGCCATAGTAGCGTCGGCCGGGGTAGCCCTCCGCATACTTGTTCGTCATCACGCAGCCGGTCGCCTCGAGGACCGCGCGAGAAACAAAATTCTCGCTCGCGATCAACTCGAGGCCGGTTCGTTGGCGAAGGAGTTCGCGATCGATCGCACCGGCCACCGCCGGATCGGCCTCAGCGAGCGGGCGTGGGTCCAGCAGACCCACGGGTTCTTCGAGAACTGAACTCACGCTGCCGCTCCTTTGGTAAGATCCAAGACGTTGCCTTCGAAAAGGACTAGAATGGCGCTCTGTGCAACCGGCCGACGCGTTCAAGACGCTGCTCGGCCACGCGGTCCGCCGCAACACCACTCGTCACGCCTTCGGAATCCGCGAGATCGAAGATCGTGAGGAGCACGTTGTAGATTTCGCCGGCCTTCCGCTGCGAGCGCTCCAACGTCCAGCCCGCCAGCTCGGAATACACGTTGATCAGCCCGCCCGCATTGATCACGTAGTCCGGCGCGTAGAGGATATCACGGTCCTGTAAGTGGGCACGATTTTCGGGAGTCGCGAGCTGGTTGTTGGCCGCCCCAGCCACGATGTCGAATCGAAACCTGGGGATCGTGTCGTCATTCACGATCGCCCCCATCGCGCACGGCGCAAAGATATTTGCCTCTACGTCGTAGATCGCTTCTGCCTCCACGACCTCCGCCCCGAGATCGTCCGCACACGCGCCCGTGCGCGCCTCATCGATGTCCGCCACGAACACCTTGGCGCCTTCTCCCCTCAGGTATCGACAAAGGTGATATCCGACGTGACCTGCGCCCTGAATCGCGATCGATCGACTCTTGAGATCGTCGTGGCCGTACCGCTTGAACGCGCAGGCCTTGATGCCTCGGTAGACACCGTACGCCGTCACCGGAGATGGGTCGCCGGAACGGCCTTGAATCCCCACCACGAATTCCGTCTCCATGTGGACGAAGTCCATATCCTCGACCGACACGCCGACGTCCTCGGCCGTGATGTATCGCCCGCCAAGGCTGTCGATGGCTCGACCATGCGCCCGCATCAACATTTCGCGGTCACGCGTCTTGTTGTCGCCGATGATGACCGCCTTGCCGCCTCCCAAGTTGAGGCCGGCGACGGCCGCCTTGTAGGTCATCCCACGGGATAGGCGAAGCACATCAGTGATCGCGTCGCCGTCCGATGCGTAGTCCCAAAACCGGGTTCCCCCAAGCGCCGGGCCAAGTGTGGTGTCATGAACGGCGATGATCCCGCGGTAACCACAAGACGGGTCATGACTGAAGACGACCTGCTCGTGGCCCATCTCGGCGAGTCGGTCGAAGATTTCCATTCCATCGGAGCCGACCGCGTCGAGGTCGACGTCATCGGGTACTTGGAGTCCAGCACGGGTCACGTGTCGCCCCCCTTTTCTCTATAGAATTGCCGCGCGATCAAGCTGCGGTGGATTTCGTTTGCGCCTTCATAGATTTCTGTCACTTTTGCATCGCGAAAGAGCCGCTCGACGGGGTACTCGCGGGAGTAGCCGTACCCTCCGAGCGCCTGCACCGCTTCGCGGGTCACGAACATCGCGGTCTCGCTGGCGAAGAGCTTTGCGACGCTCGACAGTCGCCGGGCTCTCGGATCCCCGACGCTGTGGGCCGCTGCGGCTCGCTCGAGTAACCCGCGACTCGCCTCCAACCGCGCGATCATGTCGCCGAGCTTGAATTCCATCCCCTGGAACGTGCCTACCGGCCGCCCGAATTGCTCGCGCGTGCGTGCGTAGTTCATCGCTTCATCGATGGCCGCAGACGCGATGCCCAAAGCCTGGGCCGCGATCCCGAGTCGGCCACCCTCCAAGGCTTCCAAGGCGTAGCTGAATCCGCGATCCGCATCCCCGATCAGCCGGTCGGCATCCAACCGTACGTTGTCGAGCGAGAGGGCGACGGTCTCGGAGCCGCGCTGCCCCATCTTCCGCTCTTTTTTCCCCGCGGAAAACCCATCGGTGCCCTTGGGGACCAAGAACGCGCCGATGCCGCGACTCCCCTTTCGATCCTCCGGGGAGTCCGTGCGGGCGAAGGTGAACACGAGGTCCGCCGCCGCGCCGTTGGTCACCCACATTTTCTCGCCGTTGAGGATCCAATCGGCTCCGTCCCGCGTCGCCTGCGTGCGCAGCGCGGCCGCGTCGGTACCCGCGCCGGCCTCGGAGAGAGAGAACGCGGCGAGCGCTTCGCCCCGCGCCATCTTTGGGAGCCACGCCTGCTTTTGCGCTTCGGATCCACGTCTGAGAAGAATCGACACGGGAAGTGAGTTGTGAACGCTGACCGAAACCGCGACCCCCGCATCGCCCCAAGCCAACTCTTCCAGGACGTACAAGTAGGTGAGCAGGTCCAGGCCGAGTCCATCGTATTCTTCTGGAACTCGCATCCCCAAGAATCCGAGCGCTCCGAGTTCAGCGTGGATCTCGGTGTCGAACACTTCTTCATTCGCGTCACGCTCGGCAGCCGTGGGACGAAGGCGCTCCTCTGCGAACTGGCGAGCGAGTGCTAGAACCTGTTTGGACTCCTCCGGAAGATCGATCCCCGAGAAGGCGCGATGCTCCATCAGGACTTCTCGTACAAGTAGAACCCGCGCCCGGATTTACGACCGAGTCGACCTGCCGCGACGTATTTTCGGAGGAGCGGACAAGGCCGGTATTTCGAATCTCCGAGCTCGGAGTGCAACACCTCCATGATGGCGAGGCAGGTGTCGAGGCCGATCAGGTCGGCGAGCGCCAACGGACCCATGGGGTGGTTCATCCCCAGCGTCATCACCGCGTCGATCGCCTCGGCCTCCGCCACGCCTTCCATGAGACAGTACACCGCTTCGTTGATCATCGGCATGAGAATCCGGTTGGCTACAAAACCCGGATAATCGTTTGCGAGCACGGGCGTCTTCGAGAGCCGCTCGCACAGGTCCACGGTGAGGCGGGTCGCGTCATCGGAGGTCTCGAGACCTCGAATGACCTCGACGAGTTTCATCACGGGGACGGGATTCATGAAATGCATCCCTACGACGCGAGTCGGATCCTTGGTGCGCGCCGCGATCTCGGTGATGGATATGGAACTCGTGTTTGTCGCCAGCAGCGCGTCCGCCGGCGCGACCGTCGACAGCTCAGCGAACAGTTTGAACTTGAGCGGCGGATTTTCGGTCGCGGCTTCCACCACGACCTGGGCATCGGCGAAACCGTCCAGCGATGTGTGCGGCGTAATCCTCGACAGGGCCGCTTCCGCGTCGGAAGCGTCGAGTCGCTGCTTGGCAACCTGACGGGCGAGATTCTTCTCGATCGTCGACCGTGCGCGGTCCAGCGCCTTCTGGTCCACGTCGACGAGGCGCACCTCGATCCCGGCGGTGGCAAAGACATGCGCAATGCCGTTCCCCATCGTGCCCGCCCCCAAGACGCCGACTCTGGTCACATCCGATGCTTCGATCATGTCAGCGAATTCGTCACCCGTCGGTTCGTGCGTCGTCTTGGACCGCGTTCACGTGAAACCCCCGGCTCTCGGCCTCGGGGACGGCCAGCTCTGAGCTGAGGGCCGACAAATTCACGTCTCGTCGGCCCAGGCGCCACAGCCAAAACGTCCCGAGGATACTCGAGATCGTGACGGCCAATCCCCCCTCCGGCCCAAACGCCCCCCCCGTCCACAGAGACGGGCCAGAAACGATGGCTTCGATCCCCGGCACGCCGAATTCAGGCAGTCCGCTGACGGACAGTTCGCTAAGACCCATGGCCCAGTTCCACCCGAGGTGAACACCGGTGGCCAGCCACAAGCTCCCGGTACGGAGATACGCGATTCCGAGCAGCAGCCCAGCCAGAGAGATGTTGGCCAGCGCCAGCATGCTCGTGTTGGGGTTTCCGGCGTGTAACCCGCCGAAGGCGAGCGCCGTGACCACGACGGCGGCCGCCGGTCCAAACCGCCGAAGAAGCACCTGAAACGGAAACCCGCGGAAGAGGAGCTCCTCGACAAAGGCGGCCCCGAGGAGAAGAGCAAACATCGAGGTAGCCGCGGCCAACCAGGAGCCTGGCTCGTCGGCCGGAACCCAGGAGACCCAGCCCACCACGCCAAAGAACAAGACGACGCCGCCAATGAGGACCAGACCGATGGCCAGGCCGAGCGCGAAGTCCCCTGCCCCCCCCAACCCCACTCTCAGCCCGAGTGACGCGAGCGGGCGGCGCTCGATCACCCGCGTCAGAAACCAGGTGCTGGCCAGCGCCGAGAGTACGAGGGGCGCGACGCTCCAAACCGTCAACAGCCCCCCGGGTGCCGGGGCTTCGAGCACGAGCATCAGCAACGCCAGAAGAAAGCCGAGCGTGAGGAACAGCCCTACGAAGGCGCTCAGCTTCCCAAACCACGCCCACCCCTTTTCGGTTTCGATCAGGTCCTCGCTATGCGCGTTCGACACTGAGCGCGACCGCGTTTCCACCACCAAGACACAGCGTCGCCATTCCTCGCTCTACGTCGCCATCCTTCATCGCATAGAGCAACGTCGTCAAGATCTTCGCCCCCGATGCGCCGATCGGGTGGCCCAGCGCGATCGCGCCGCCCCGCACATTGACTCGATCGAGGTCGAGATCCAGCGCCCGCGCATCCGCCAAGGCCTGCACCGCGAACGCTTCATTCATCTCGACGAGGCCGTAGTCCGCCACCGTGGACCCATCCAGCGCCATGAGCTTTTGGACCGCTCCGACGGGCGCGAAGAACAAGTCACGTGGCGCCGTCGCGCCCACCGCGTATGCGCGGATTCGGCCAAGCACGGAGAGCCCGTGCGCCTCGGCATACGCCTCCGAGGTGACGACCGTCGCGGCGGCGCCATCGTTCAGACCCGGCGCGTTTCCGGCGGTTACGCTGAGTTCGGTGACCTCCGGAGGAGCGTCGCCGGCGAAAGCCGGTCGCAGCCGCGCGAGCGCCTCGAGCGAGGTCTCGCGACGCGGAGGCTCGTCCACATCCACCGTGACGGTGCCCTTACGGCCCTCGATATGAACGGGCACGAGTTCGGCTTCGAAGGCGCCCTCATCGATGGCTCGAATCGCCTTCTGGTGGCTGTTGAAGGCGAACTCATCCTGGTCCTCGCGACTGACGTCGGCTTTGTGTGCCGTGTACTCGGCGTGCCCACCCATGTGACACGTCCCGAACGAGCACCACAGTCCATCGTGGACCAATCCATCGACGAGGGAGCGATCCCCGAACTTGACGCCTTCCCGATGCCCTCTGAGCAGGTAGGGCGCGTTCGACATCGACTCCATCCCGCCGGCGACCACCGCGCGCGCGTCCCCGGCCTTGATGGCTTGGGCGGCGAGCATCACGGCCTTGAGTCCCGACCCGCACACCTTGTTGATCGTCATGGCGGGAACGGTCTCGGGCACGCCGCCGCGGATCGCGGCTTGGCGCGCCGGCGCCTGGCCCACACCGGCCTGCACGACATTGCCCATGATGACGTCATCGAGATCCTGCAGGTCAATGCCCGATCGTTCCAGCGCGGCTTCGATCGCGCGTCCGCCCAAGTCGCTCGCGGTCAGCGAGGATAGTCCGCCCAGAAAACGACCCGTGGGCAGCCGTGCCGCCGACACGATGACTGCGGTACGCTCTTTATCGTTCATTCGAGTTCACTTTCGTTTTGGACCTGGATGCGATCCGAATCCGTTGCCAACTCTTCGAGTTCGCAGCCCGGGCCTCGACTGGCCGGGCGGGCCCGAGCGCTGGCAATCGTCGGGTCGTGCGCGAACACGAGAAGCCAGTGGTTTTCCCCAGCCTCCGTGAGCCACCGTTCTTTTTCCTCGAGCGTCACCATCGGCTCGATATCGAACGCCATGATCCAGTTCAATTTGACGTGTGCCGCCGTGGGCACGAGATCGCATGGATAACAGATCGTATCGGAGCCAAGCTCGACGATGACGCCCTGGTGATGCTCGGTGTGACCCGGCATCCCGACGACGCGGACGCCCGGGATCACCTCGTGCTCCCAATCGATCAACTCGAGCACGCCGAACGACTCTAGCGGGAGGAAGTGATCCGGAGCGTAGCTGCCCAAGATCCGCAGATTATCCGTTTGAGCGGCGGCCCACTCCCCTCGATGGATCTGATAGGTCGCGTTTGGAAAAGAAGGGCGAATCTCGCCGTCGTCGTCGGTGAGGTGGCCGCCTGCGTGGTCAAAATGCAGATGCGTGCTGACCACCAGATCGATATCGGTCGGCTCGAATCCCATCGCGCGAAGCGAACTCTCGAGCCGCGTCGGCTCGCCCGCGTTGTCGATACCGTAGATGTCTCGAGCCTTGCCGCTCTCCTTGTTGCCGACTCCGGTGTCCACGAGCACGAGCGCAGATTCGGATTCGATGAGCAGACATCGCATGGCGATCGGAATCCGATTCCGGTCATCGGCCGGGATACGCTTCTCCCAGAGTGGCTTGGGGACGACACCGAACATGCTGCCCCCGTCGAGCCGCATCGTCCCGGCATCGACCGAATGAACTCGGAGACCCGCCCCTTCAGAGATCAGCATTGGGTTCCCGTTTTCGTCGACGCTTGCCGGGCTTGGGGATGGGACCGAGCCCCAGCTTCAGCTCGGGCCACGTGGTCCACCCGCGCCGTTCCGCATCGGCGAGCATGCGCACCAGGACTTGGGCGGTCGCGACCGCGTCGCCTTTCGCACGGTGCCGTCCGTGGATTTCGACCCCGTAGTACGCCGCCAGCGAATCGAGACCGCGTCGCTCTAGCCCTGGAAGGAGGCGGCGCGCCATGTGCACGGTGCAAAGTCGAGGACCCTTGGGGACGACCGCGCCGGCGCGCCGCATCTCAGCTCGAATAAACCCCCAGTCGTACCCGGCGCTGTGCGCGACAAACACGCGCCCCGCGAGACGGGTGCGCACGTCGTCGCAGATCTCCGAGTAACTCGGCGCGCCACGGATCATCTCGGTGCGGATTCCGGTCAGTCGCGCGATCCACGGCGGTATCGAAACCCCTGCGTCGATCAACGTGGAGTAGCTGTCGGTGATCGCGCCAAAATCGACGTGCACGATCGCGATCTCGATGATCCGCCCACCGCTTCCGGCCATGCCCCCCGTGGTCTCCA
The DNA here is from genome assembly GCA_029262175.1 of Gemmatimonadota bacterium. GTDB lineage: Bacteria > Gemmatimonadota > Gemmatimonadetes > Palauibacterales > Palauibacteraceae > Palauibacter. The sequence continues at coordinate 108,353 of JAJCZV010000099.1, read as the reverse complement.
CATCGACCACGGCGTATCGCATCTGGTCGAGGCGCTGCTCGAAGCCGTCGAGTGTGGGTTGTTCGTCGGTCACGACACACCAATCACCCGAGGCGTCGCGTGACACCTTCGGTTGTCCGCTGAGCAACGCGCTAACGAGTCGGTCCGCGATGGCCGGCGGACCCCCTCGAATCCCCATCACGTCCTCTGCGATGTCCACGGAAGAGGCGGGCGACCGCTCGAGACGCGTCAACGCTCGCTCGATGAGCAGGCCATCGGGCGCGAATCGAACACCAGGGTCGGCTACCACGTCACGTCATGCCGTTCGATCGGAAGGGTCATACAGCGTGGCCCTCCGCCGCCGCGCACCAACTCGGAACCGCGAAACGTGATGACGACTCTTTCGTCCGCGCTTGGCAAACGCTCGGCCGCGAGAAAGTCCTCGTCCGAGATGATCGAGAACCCGCCGTCGCGCGACAGCGCATCGAGCGTTTGGTCGTTGCGGTCATACGCAAGCACCTGACCGGGCGCGACCGCAAACATGTTGCAGGCGGAACCCCATTGCTCACGCTCCTGCTGGGTACGTCTGGCGCCTCCGCAGAATATGGGCTCGAGCGGCAAAGAAACTTGTTTCAGCGCTGTGAAGAGATCTGGTCGTTCGACGACTTCATCGTGACCCTTGGTCATGTGCATGACCGGCAATCGCGTGGGGCCGCTGAAATGGGGCGGATAAACGCAACACAGTTCTCGATCGAGCATGGTGAAGATCATGTCGAGATGGATCGCGGAACGCTGAAGCGGCATCAACACGACCAAGACATCGGTGATCGGCGTGGTCTCGAACAACGTCTCCGAGAGCGCGGCGATTCCGTGCGCAGAGGTACGCTCACTCAGCCCGACGAGCAGCAGGTCCTCTCGGAGGATGTGCACATCCCCACCCTCGATACTGGTATTCACGCGCCGCTCGACCGTGCCATCGTATGCGAAGCCCGCGTTTTGGAGCAGCGGGTGGTAGACAAACAGCGCGCGCATGATCAGCTCTTCGGTCCAGCGGACCGCATGCGCCATCGCAGAGACCAACGCGTGCTCGCCGAGTACACACGCTGCGTCCCGCGTAAAGAACAAGTTCGGGAGCGGTGGAAGCAGATACCCCGTCGCGTTCAAAATCTTGACGAGCGACCGACCCCTCACCGGTGAGACCTCGACGCGCTGCCCTTCGACAAAGAGTCGCGCCAACTCCGCCGCCTTCAAGCCCTGCGCGCGCGCGCTCAGGCCTTCATCGGCACGCGCGAGCACGAAGTCACGGCCCTCCGGTGTCGCTAAGACGTCGGATAGGAGATCCAGCACCTCTCGCACATCGCAGAATCTCTCCAGAACGGCTTGGAACCGCTGGTGCTCCGCGCGCGAAGCTTCCTCGTCCAGCAGGTCGTCGAACAAATAGTCGGAGGCGTTTCGTGGCGTCACCACCGAGAGCTCGGGGCCCGGTCGGTGGCAGATCACCCTCTGAAGCGGGCCGATCTCGCTGTTCACTCGCACGCTCATCCGCCCTCCTCCTCCGCCGCATCCGCGTTGCGCCGCGCAGCCGCAAGTAGATAGCTCAGCCCTTCGAGTTCCAGAACGATATCCACCGTACTCACCGGGACACCATCTACGGGGCCCAGCTCGATGGGCGCGAAGTTAAGAATGGCGCCGACGCCCGCCTGAGCAAGGGCGCGGGCCACATCCTCCGCCACCTCGGGAGGGGTGGCCACGATGCCGATCTCGACGTGAAGGTCGCGGATCGTGCGCTCGAGATCGTCGAGCGGCAGCACTTCCAACCCGAAGACTCGAGTGCCGATCTTTCCAGCGTCCACGTCGAAGGCCGCGACGACGCCGAACCCCCGGTCGCGAAGATCGCGGTACCCCAGTAGCGCCGCGCCGATCTTCCCCACGCCGACCAGGGCGACGCGCCATTCGCGGGAAAGACCGAGGATGCCTTCGAGGGTCTCGGAGAGCGGCCCCACCTCGTACCCGCGTCCCCGCTTCCCGAACGAGCCGAACAGGCTCAGGTCCTTGCGCACCTGCGCGGACGTCGCCCCTGCCCGTTCGGCCAATTCACGGCTCGAAACAAGCTCCACACCGCTGCGATCGAGGTCCCGCAGCATCCGGAGGTACAGAGACAGACGGCGGACCGCTGAATCGGAGATTCTGCCGCTCATACCAGGCCTTGTGAAAGTATTCACAAAGCAAGGTAGGCCAGGCGGCGGCTCAACTCAACGCGGGGAGCGCCTCAGAAAGTCGAACAAAGGTCGCGGCGTCCAGGGACTCCGGTCTTGCCTGGGGGTCTATGCCCAGATTCGCGAGAAACTGCGGCGCGTCACCGTCGAACCCGAGCTCGGGGGCGCTCCGTAAGATCTTTTGAAGTTGCTTACGACGACGGTTGAAGCACGCTCGCGTCAAGCCGCGGAGACGAGTGGAATCGACGCGAGTCCCCCTCTCCGGGTCCGGATCGATTCTCAATACCGACGACTCGACGTCGGGCACCGGTCGGAACGCGGTCGGTTTGATGTGAAATCGAAGATCCGCATCGGCAATCGACTGTACACCCACGGAGAGCGCGCCATACACCTTGTTTCCCGGCCTGGCGACGACACGTTCCGCCACCTCCCGTTGTACCGTGAGGACCATCCGATTCGCCGCGGGCCGCAAGGCCAAGAACGCAAAAAGGAGCGGTGATGTGATGTTGTAGGGGACGTTAGAAATCACGCGAAGGACGGACATCGGCGCGGCCAACGCTCGTAGGTCGATGTCGAGCGCGTCGCCTTCTATGACCGTCACGTCATCGCGGTCGGCCCACCGCCGCTGCAATTCCGAGGCGAGCGCGGCGTCCTTTTCGACCAGGATCAAGTGCGCCACCTCCCCCACCAAATGCTGACTCAACTCACCGTGCCCTGGGCCGATCTCCAACACCACATCGCTCGGCGAGGCTTCGAGCTCGCGGACGATCTTCCGTTGAAGATTCGGGTCGATGAGAAAGTTCTGGCCGAGAGAACGTTTCGCGCTCGAAGAGAGGTTCGACATCAGGAGCTCACCACTTCGCGGCGATCGCGGTTCGGTCGTCGAGCCGCATCTCATCGTCCGTCCCGGCGAACAACGCCTCGACCAGCTGGGCGGGCTCGAGGGCGCCACTCGTCATCGAGGTGCGAATCACCGAGCCCGACTCGTCGAGGGGATCACGAAGTTCCGCCAGCCCGTCGGTGAAGGCCAGCAACGTGTCGGTTGGACGCCAGGCGATTTCGCGCTCCTGGTGCTTGGTCACCACGACCACGCCGATGGGCGGATCGAGCGCGGGGAGTCGCTCGACGCCGTCCTCGGCAAGTCGGTAGGCATACGGGTGCCCGGCGTTGGCGAAGGTGAGGGACTCCCCTTTTCGGTCCAGCACCGCGTAAAAGAGGGTCATGTACATTTCTGTTGATTCGAGCGCCGACAACAGCTGACCGTGCAGCGCGTCGAGGGTGGCCGCCGGCCCGGACGTGGAGGCCGTGGCCACCGCGGCGGCGCTGAGGGTCAACGCCATGATGAGCGCGGCCGAAGGACCGTGAGAACTCACATCGCCAATCATCAGCCCCAATCGAGAATCCGGGAGCCTGGCCAGGTGGTAGAAGTCTCCCCCGAGCGACAGGGCTGGCTCGCACCGAGCTGCGACCGTGGCCAAGTCGGAAAACTCGCCGGGCGCGGGAAGCAGCCGCAGTTGAAGGTCTCGAGCGCTCTCGAGTTCGGCCACCATGCGCGCACGACGCGTACGCCGCTCGATCAGGCGCTCCTTGGATTCCTCGCTCTCGGCGATGGCCTCCAGCCAACCTGCCAGCAGCGCCGCCGCCGGCTCTGGGCCGGCGGAATCGTCGGGGCCGGCACCCGAGTACTCGAGGCGAAGCAAGCCGTCCGGTCCGATCGCAACGACGTGGTCGCGAGCCGCCCGGTTCGACCCGCTCGCATCGAACACGCACGTCGAAGCGCCCTCTCGCATTCGGTCCAGTCGGAAATCGAGCCCGGTCAGATCGGCAAACGGTTGGAGCCAAGGTTCGATCCGTACCAACGGATCGACGGCCCCGCGAAACAGGAGACTCACCTCGTTGCCGACCTCGTTGAACTCGACGGCGTCGCTCAATTCGCGCAAAAGGAACAACCCGCGACCGCGGCTCCGACCGATGCCTTCGGGTCCCGTCGGGTCCGGCACTCGCGTGGGATCGAACCCGTCCCCTTCGTCGGTCACAGAAACGCGCAGCCCGTCGCTCTCGACCGCTGCCGTGATCCGAACGATGGCCCCGTCGCGGTCGCCGCTTCCGTACAGGATGGCGTTGGCCACCGCCTCGGCCAACGCGACCCGAAGTCGAAAGCTGGACGCTCCGTCTAGATCGGCGAGGTGGCGACACGCCTCGACCACTCGGTCCACGACCGGCCGCTGATACGCCCCGTCCGACGGGATGACCGCGTGGAGTCGACCCAGCTCGTCGACGTCCAGCGTCAAATCCAAGGCTTCGGCCGGCACCGTGTGACGACGCCAAACGAGACCCAGTTCGTTCAGATTGAGCGGATAGAAGAGATAGTCGTCCCAATCATCGGCCAGCGTCGCACCGAGCTTCTTGACCCAGGCCCCCTCGATGAGCGCCACGAGCCCCGGATGCTCGCCAAACCGTCGGCGAAGATAGGAGGCCGTCGCGCGCGGCTCGGCGACGTCCACGATGATGAGGTCATCCTCTTCGATCGAAAGGGTGCGTCCAAACAGGCCGCGCACCATAGGCACGGGATCGAGTGACTGTGCCGCCTCGCCCACGTCAGAAAGGATGTCGGGCCGACTCGAGAGGACCAGAATGCGGGCGGGTGCCGCGTGGGTCATGCGCGGCGATCCAACCGCTTAAGAATCGGCTAGCGCGGAAGCTCGATTCTCGGTGATCTGGAACAGGGTGTCGAGCTTCGTGAGTTCAAAGAGGGTGCGCAAATCCTGATTGAGACCCGCCAGCTTGAGGCGACCGTTCTCTTCACGGATTCGTTTTGAGAGGCTGACCAATACCCCGAGTCCGGACGAATCGATGTAGCCCGTCTTGGAGAAATCGATCACGAACGAACCGTCCCCTTCCGAAATCCGGGCCAGGACGCGCTCCTTGAGCTCGCCTCGATTCGTGACCGTGAGTTCGCCGTCCACATCGACGACCGTGACCTCGCCAAGCCGTTCGATCGAAAAGGTCATTGTGCTCCCCCATCCGCCATGAGTGCTGTGATGCACGCAACGTCCACGATATCAGACGTCGACGCTCCGCGGGAGAGGTCGTTGAGGGGCGACTTGAACCCTTGGAGGATCGGACCGAGCGCGCGGGCGCCCGCAAGACGCTCCACGAGCTTGTATCCGATATTCCCGGAGTCGAGATCCGGGAAGACCAGGACGTTCGCGCTTCCGGCGACCTCTGAGTCCGGGGCCTTGGCAGCCCCGACCGAGGGCACCAAGGCAGCGTCGACCTGGAGCTCCCCATCCGCCGGGATCTCGGGACATGTAGTTCGAAAGCGCTCCAAGGCCTGCCGAACGCGATCCACGCGAGGGCCGGTTGCCGAGCCGTGTGTCGAGTAGGACAGAAACGCGACCCGCGGATCGTCTCCGACGATGGCGCGCCGGGCCCGACACGCCGCGGCAGCGCTTTCAGCGAGCTGCTCGACGGTCGGTTCGGGGACGACGGCCGGGTCCGTGAAGGTCAGTACCGAATCTGAGCCTCGCGTTTCCAAGATCATGTAGAACGCCGCCGAAACGGTCGTCACTCCGGTCGCCAAACCAAGGCCTCGCAGGCCGGCCCGGATCACGTCGGCGGTCGAGTGCGTCGCACCCGCCACCACCCCATCGAGTTCACCTGCGGCCAGGGCGGCCACGGCGGCGTTCAGCGCCCCGGAGGGAGAGCGGATCGGGACGGGCTCAACCCACCCGCCTCGGGCCAACTCGTCGATGGCGTCCGCGACGCGCGGGTCTTCCGGCTCCGGGAATCCGATGCGCGCCCCGGTGCCTGCTGCTCGCCGTCGCAGCTCGGCGATGAACGGTGGGCCGTCGTTGCCGGTACGTACCCCGGTCAGTCCGACGCCCCTTTTGCCGCGGCATCGCGAGAAAAGCGCGCTTCCATCGAAGCTTTCACGATCGGACTCACGAACTTGGTGACATCTCCGCCAAGGCGCCCCACCTGACGGACGAGCGAAGAACTCAGAAACGTATGACGGCTGTCCGGTGCCATGAAGAGCACTTCCACTTCAGGCGAAAGCGAGCGATTCATGAGCGCCATCTGGAACTCGTATTCGAAATCGCTCACCGCTCGGAGCCCGCGGATCATCAAGCGCGCCCCATGAGCCCGCATGAAATCCACCAGGAGGCCGCTAAAAGACATCACCGTGACGCCGGGTTCGTCCGCGTAGACTTCCTCGATGAGCGAGACGCGCTCCTCGATCGTGAACAGCCCTGACTTGGACTGCGTGGCCGTCTCAGCGACCGCGACGATCAAGTGATCGACCAGCCGGAGACCTCGGCGCAAGATGTCGTCGTGCCCGACCGTCAGCGGGTCGAACGACCCCGGATAAACGGCGATGTCTACTTTCATTCGGATTCCGATCTAGGCATCTGGGCCCGGTAGGCGCTTACCCTTGTATCTCCGTAGCGTCTCGTCCAGTCCGCGCCGGCCGACTCTGCGGGCGAACGGTGCTCCAGCCACAGCGCTCCCGCAAACGGGACCGCACGATATGCAGCGAGTAAGGCCGCAGCAGCCCCCGTCCCATAAGGCGGATCCGCAAGCGCCACATCGAACGGCTCGCTCACCTCAGCGATGTAGCGTAGGGCATCTCTGCGTACGATCGTGCTTCTGTCTCCAAGGCCCAGCGCGCGGACGTTCTCACGCAGCGTTTGAACCGCCTGCGCTTGGGATTCCACAAAATGAACGTGGCGAGCCCCCCGCGATAGCGCCTCGATCCCGAGGGCCCCGGAGCCGGCGAACAGGTCAACGACGCTGGCGTCGTAGACCGCATCGCCAATCGCTGAAAACCAAGCCTCCCGGACGCGCGATGCCGTGGGTCGAGTGCTGCGTCCCTTGGGCGCGTCGATATACCGTCCGCCGAATTCACCCGAGATGATCCGGAGTTTCATCCTGGTCGCGAGTGGACTAAGACGCGGGTCGGGTCGCGATCACGTGGGCTTGAGAACGAAGCCCTTTACGACTCGCCTCGACGTGGAGTTCATAGATCACATCGACTTTCGAGCCCGCGGCCACCTCGAGGAGATGGGGCTGTCGAAAAGCGATGGCCTCGAGGCTCCCGCGGGCGTCTTCCAGCCGAGTGCGCACGTGAATGCCTTCCTTCCCGACGACGGACGTTTCGCGGAGGACCACGCCCCGCGCGAGGAAACGGGGCATCGGGTTCCCCGTCCCGAACGGCTCCAGATAGATCATGCCACGCGCCACCGCCGGCGTCACGTCTCCGATGGGAAGTTCCTGATCTACGCGACGCTCGGGGACCGGGCCGAGGTCTCCGGCGGTCACTGCACACATACGGGTCCGAAGCTCTTCCAGACGATCACGTCGAATCTCGAACCCGGCAGCGGCGGCATGCCCGCCGAAGCGCTCGAACAGATCTTCGAGACTGCGCAGGGCGTCGAAAAGGTGAAACCCGGGAATCGACCGAGCGGACCCCCTACCTCGCTCCCCTTCCAACCCGACGAGCAGCACCGGGCGATGAAACTCATCGACCAGTTTCGATGCTACGATCCCGATGACGCCTTGGTGCCAGCCGTCGCCCCACAGCACGAGCGCCCCGTCTCCTGATGGATCGAACTGCTCGGCAGCCTTGGCGCGGGCCTCCTCCAACACCAGCGCGTCCGTCTCTCTCCGAATCAGATTGGTCTGATCGATCTTCTCCGCGAGCCGGTCGGCCTCGGCGTAGTCGTTCGTCATCAAAAGCCGGAGCGCGTCGGTGGGGTCCCCGATCCGGCCCACGGAATTGAGGCGCGGTGCGAGCCGAAACCCCACGTCGCTGGCTCGCACGTCGCTCCACTTTCCGACTCGCGCCACCCGAGACAACGCCCGGATGCCGATCCTGCGCGAGCGATTGAGCACCCGCAGGCCGAACTGAGCGAGCGTCCGGTTCTCTCCACACAGCGGGGCCTGATCGGCAATCGTCCCGAGCGCGACGAGGTCCAGATACTGATTGAGCCTACCCTCGTCAACTTGTTGTCGCGTAAAGAGTTCCTGGACAAGCTTGAAGGCCACGCCTACCCCTGCGAGTTCGCGAAACGGGTAGTCGTGCCCCGGTCGATTCGGGTTCACGATGGCGTGGGCAGCGGGCAGTTCCGCTCCTGGGCGGTGGTGATCCGTCACGATCACGTCAATGCCCTTCTCGGCTGCCAGAGCGACGGCCTCTACGGCGCTGATCCCACAGTCCGCGGTGACCAAGAGCGTCGCGCCTTCCGCGGCAGCACGCTCGACGCCCGCCGCCGAGAGGTCATAGCCGTCGCGGGCTCGGTTCGGCACGAACGGAATCGTGCGCCCGCCCAGTTCTCGGAGGGCGACGCTGAGCAGCGTGGCACCGGTCATTCCATCCACGTCGTAATCGCCGTGAACGAAGATGGTCTCGCCCGTTCCGATGGCCCGCTCGACGCGATCGGCCGCCCTGGGCAGATCGATCAGAGCGGACGGATCGTGGAGATCGGAGAAACTGGGGCGAAGGAAACGACGCGTGGACGGCTCGGCGGTGAAGCCACGACGTACGAGGAGTTCGCAAAGCGGGGCGGGAAGGCCCACGTAGGATTCGAGCGTCCGCGCTTCATCGCGCGAACTCTCCGCGGGCTCGCCCCAGCGCCTGTCCGCACTCGTACGAAGAGGCGGCGGCGTTGTCGGGGGCGCTGTAGGGGCCGCGCTAAGCGTCGGAAACCTCGGGGTAGAGGATCACGCCGCACCCCTCGCAGATGGCGAGCGCTCGCCCGGCCCGAATATCCGCTTGTCGCTGTTTGGGGACGGCCGTATAACAACGTCCGCAACACCCGTCACTCGTGAGGCTGGCCAGCGCCGACTCGGTTCGACCATTGCTGACCGTGCGGTAAAGCCGAAGCGACTTCCCATCCAGTCGCTCTTCTTGCGTCTCTTTGGTGGAGGTGTGCGAGTCTAGCTCGCCCTCCAAGCTCTTCCGAGACTTCTTGACCTCAGCGGTTCGCGTCGCCAGCCCAGCCTGGGCCGCGTCGAGTTCGGCCGTGATCTCGGCAAGATCGGCCTTGAACGTCTCGACCTCTTGCATCGCGGAAAGCTGATCGTCTTCGGCGCTCTTCAGATTTCTTCTCGCCGTATCCGTCTCGCTTCTCACCGCAAAGTGCTGCTGCATGTTTTCGACCGCCGATGAGCGCGTCTCGAGTCTCTTGAGAATGTCACGCCCGGCCTCGACCGAACGCTGGTAGCGTCGTACTCGCTCGTCCGCCTCTGCGAGCTTCGCTTGGACTTTCGCTTCTCGTTCCTGGAACTCTTCGACCGTTGTTACGAGCCCCTCGATTTCTTCCTCGAGCGCGCCGAGCTCGCTCCTGATCCTGATGATTTCGAGGTCGATCTCCTGTAGTACGATCAACTCTCCGACGGTATCAGTAGCTTCCATTCTCTCTCCCGCTAGACTTTGAACCTTCAAACCAACCTACGTGCTGCGCTGCCGATCCGAACCTGGTCGCCTGGAACCCCGACCTGGGATGAAGCTGGCGCTGTCCCCAGCCTGACGAAGCTCGGCGGTCACTTCCTGCTTCTCCTGCAACAATCGACGTTGATGATCGTATTCCGCAAGCTCCATCTCTTGATCGATGGCGCCGCGCCGATCGTGATGACCTCCGTAGCGCAGCCGCCGAGCAAAGGCTTCGAAGACCGCAACGGGTTCACCAACCTCCTCGGAGGTCTCCAACAATTGCTCCACGAACGCTTTGGCGTCGGCGGAGAGCGATGACCAATCGTCGAGCTCCTCGCCTCCATCAGCCGCCATCGAAATCGCTTCGAACACCTCGCGTGCATTCGAATCGCCAAAATGCTTCGGCTCCAGCCCCAGTCGAATCGCGCGCCGCACCAACTCCGGATCTCTCACCAAAAGCAGGACCAAGTTTCGCTCGCCGCGAGCCATGGACCCACCCACCTCCGGGACCCCTCGTGTGGGGCGCGACACGGGACGAGCGACCGTCCCCGGACGGGGAGCGCTGGCGATGTCGTGTACGAGGGTTTCTCGAAGGACCCCCAGTTCCTTGACCGTTTGATCCAGGTAGAGGTCGCGGAGCGCGGGATCGCTCGCAGCGCGGAGGGTACTCATCAGCCCATCGACCGCCCGCCGCTTTCCCTCGATCCGATCGAGATACCCCTCTCGACGAAGGATTTGAAGCTTTCGCTCCAGGAGATCGACAGCATCATCAAACAGCGCGTGCATCTTTTCCGGCCCTCCGCTTCGAATCAACGAATCCGGGTCCTCTCCTTCAGGCAGCGTTACGACCAGCGGGTGGACCCCCGCCGACAAAAGGATGTCTCCCGTCCGGAAGGTGGCGCGGAGCCCCGGGCCGTCGCTGTCGTAAAGCAGGTACGCGCGCTTGGTGTAACGAGCCAGACGCTGGGCCTGATCGCGAGTAAACGAGGTGCCGAGTCCGGCGACCGCAAACGGTAGGCCCGCTCGATGAAGTGCGATGACATCGGTAAAACCTTCCACGATCGCGGCGCGCTCCTCCCGCCGGATCGAGTGCCGGGCCCAGTTGAGGCCATAGAGTTCCTCACCTTTGTGAAAGACCGGTGACTCGGGTGAGTTGAGATATTTCGGAGCGTCAGATCGGGCGTCGAGGATTCGCGCGCCAAACGCGATGGGGCGATCTCGCAGATCTCTAATCGCGAAGATCAGACGGCCGCGGAACCGGTCGTAGGATTCTTCCGCGCGCTCACTGGTCGCCAGGAGACCGAGCTCGAGCAGGACCCGCTCCTCGATCCCGGTTGCGAGCGCCGCGGTCCGGAGAGCCCGCCAGTCATCGGGGGCAAACCCGATGCCGAATTGTGTCGCATCCTCGGACGTGAGGCCCCGACGTTCGAGGTATTCTCGAGCAGACGCGCCGAGCGGTCCCGCCAACTGCGCCTCGTACCACTCGGCGGCGAACGCGAGCGCGCTGCGCAGAGGCGCGTAGGGGTCTTCCCGACGCTCTTCCCGATCGGGTACTTCTATCCCCACGCGCGCCCCCACGAGGCGGACGACTTCGGGGAAGGTCATGCCGAGGTGCTTCATCAGGAAGCCAAAGACGTCTCCGGCCTCGCCGCAAACAAAGCATTTGAAAATTTGGCGGTCGGGGTCGACGGAGAAATTGGCGCCGTCGCCTCCGTGGAGAGGACACGGTCCCCGGTAGCTCTTGCCCGACCGCTTGAGCGAGACGTACTCGCCAATCAACTCGACCACGTCCGCGCGTGCGCGGATTTCCTCTACGAGATGATCGCCTACCATGTCGAGCGAACCACGCGGTTACGATTCACTTGCGTCGCGTTCTTCAAAGTCCACCACTGTGACGCCGGTACCTCCCTCGTTCGATTCGCCGGGTCGGAAGGACGGGATCCTTCCGTCGGCGGACAGCAACTCCTGTACAACCTCTCTCAGTGCCCCGGTTCCCTTTCCGTGTATGATCCGAAGCCAGGGCAACTCCGCGACCACGGCCGCGTCCAGCGCCGGGAACAACACGGCCTCGACCTCGTCCACTCGGAGACCGCGCAAGTCGACTTCCGTCGAAACGACGAACTCCGGCCCGAGCGTAGTGCCCGATCGAGATCGGGGCTTGACGGGACGCACCGTCTCCTCCTGCCGCGCGCCGACGCTCATAGGATGCGCCAAGAGGTCGCTGAGCGGAACCTTGAGTCGAAGACCGTCGACCGACACCACGCCGCGATCGCCTCGGATTTCCACCAATACCCCCGAGCGCTTGGAGTCGTGCCATCGCACGGTTTCGCCGACGCGAGGCGTCGATGCGTCGCCTGCGGGAGATGGGACCTCCTGCAGCCCGGCGAGCGCCGCGCCCGATTCGCGGATGGCGCGCTCGACGGTTCCTCTGGCCGAGCGCTTGGCCTCCGCGCGCGACTCGCTGTCCCGTTCCCCATAACGAACCTCGAGCGCATCGATCGTCTCGGCGATCGTCGCGCGCGCCTCCTTCAGGGCCTGATTGCGAGCCTCTTCGCGCTCGCGGGTCGCCGCGCGAACTTCGGCCGCCACCCGCGTCTCGCGTTCGACGAGTGAGTTCTCTCTGTCTCGCAAGCGGTCCGCGCGCTCCTCCAGTTGCTCTCGAAGGCCCTCGACCTCGATCCGCTCCCCCTCGAGTCGCTCGAGCAGTGTATCGAGCGATACGTGTTCGGCGTCGAGGCGGGCTCTGGCATCGGCGAGGACATCCTCCGGCACGCCGAGACGAGCCGCGATCACAAGGGCATAGCTCCGACCCGGTCGATCCCGAACCAGGCGATACGTCGGTTCCAAACGCTCGGAGTCAAACTGGAGCGACGCATTTACGGTGGCGGCACCCTCGTCCTCCAAACGTTTGAGATCGCCCAGGTGCGTCGTCGCGATCGTGAGTCGGGCCTGCGTGGACAAGCGCGTGAGGGTTGCAGCCGCCAGCGCACCGCCCTCTGCGGGATCGGTCGCGCTTCCGATCTCATCGATGAGCACCAGGTCCTCTGCCGTCGACTCGATAAGAATCTCGGCGAGGTTCTTCGCTTGCGCCCCAAAGGTCGACAGAGAGGCGTCGATGGATTGTTCGTCTCCGATCACTGCGAAGAGCCGACGAAAGAACGGTAGCCTTGTTCCCGGCGCGACCGGAGGCACCACGCCGCTTTGCGCGAGCGCCGCCGTCAGCCCGAACGCTTTTAGAAGCACGGTCTTTCCACCGGCGTTGGGCCCCGACACCAGCAGCACGCGTTCGTTCGGGGCAAGCACCAGATCGAAGGGAACGGCTCCGTCTCCCATGAGCGCCAGGAGCGGGTGTCGCGCACCGCGCATCTCGATCGGCCCCGCTCCCTCGAAAAGATCGGGCGACGAGGCACCGAGCTCCTGAGCAACCCGGGCTCGTGCTCGCAACGAGTCGAGTTGAACGAGAGCCTCGTAAGAGCCGGCAAGCTCTCGGACCACGGCGCTCACCTCACCTGAGAGCGCTCTCAGGATCCGCATCACTTCCCTGACCTCCGCGATTTCCAGCTCGCGGATCTCGTTCATCGCTTCGATCGCGATCGTCGGCTCGACGAACAGCGTCTGTCGGCTCGCCGAGGCATCGTGGACGAGCCCCCCTACGGCCCCCTTCCCCTCTCGGCGTAACGGCACGCAGTAGCGCCCGTTACGCACCGTGACCGAAGCGTCCGGCACGCGAACCCGCTCTGGAAGCTCCCTCGCGTAGCGATCCAGTCGCTCTACCAAGCGCGCGCGGCCGTCCACGAGACTGCGGCGGATCCGCTTTAGTTCCGGTGAGGCTCGATCGGCCACGGCTCCGGATTCATCGAACGTTCGAGCGATCCGTTTCTCGAGATCGACGTCGCCCCATAACTGAGCCACCCACTTCCCGGCGATGCCGTCCGGCGACAGCTGTCGTTCCAGCGACTTGGCGCTGCGGGCGGTCGCCATGACGGCAGCACAGTCCACCAGGGCTTGTGCTTCCAGCGACGCGTCGGGGATCGAGAGTTTTCGAAGAGTCCCGGCCAAGTCCGGGAAGGCCTCGAGATTCCACCGGTCGGCTCCGGTCAGTTGTGCTTGAAGCTCGTCCACGGCTTCGAGGGTCCTCGCAGCCAGCGCCCGGCTTCCGAGGGGACGGAGTCCCCGCACGTCTGCAGCTCCCGCTTCACTTACGGCGCGTTTAGCGACGACATCCAGCACGCGACCAAACTCCAAGACCGAAAGCGCGTGATCGGGCTCCATCATGGTCGCGCGACGGCGAGCGCAGACGCCGCCAGACCGAGCATCGCGATCGCCGCCGTCTCGAACCGCAGGGTCCGCGTACCGATGGAGACGGAGTCGAAGCCGGCCGCCGAGCACCGGGCCGCCTCTTCCTCGGTGAACCCGCCCTCGGGCCCGACCAAAACGGAGACCGCGTGAGGCGCTTTCGCGACCGCGAGGCTCAAACGGTTGGCGACGACGAACGAGGGTTCGCCCCGAGCATCGGCAAGCCATCGGACCTCGTTGGGTGCCCGGTCCAACGTCAACGCTTCATCCAGCGGGGCGGGCTCGACCATCCGTGGAAGCCATGCGCCTCCACTTTGTTTTAACGCGGCCTCGGCCCGAGTCAGAGCCCGGGCGCGAAAAGCGGGTGACCGCGCAGCATCGGCTACGGATCTCGAGCGCTCCCACTCGATCCACCGGATCGAGGCCACGCCGAGCTCCACCGACTTCTCGACAAGCCAGAGTGTGCGATCCCGGTTTGCCACCGGAATCCACAGCGAAACGGCGGGCTGAGGCTCGGATGGACACGGTTCCACCAGGCGGCAACGCCCGGTCCGTCGCTCCAGCGCCGTCAGCGATGCGGCCCAACGGGTCCCATGGCCATCGGTCAGCATGACCGCCTCGCCGATCCGTACGCGGGCGCTCCGGGCGTGCCCCACTTCGGTCGAGGAAAGGTCGACCTCGTCTCCGATTCGAGCTTCCGCCAAACCCCCGTGAACGAACGTCGAGCGGGCGCCGTCTGGCCGGGACGTGGCTTCGATTGGTGTGCTCACGAGCGAGAACGTATCCGCGCCTCCGCGTCGATCGCTACAGACCGTCGTCTCGCTCGAGACCCCGACCCCCGCACTTTTCCGTCTCGTGGCGCCGACCTATCTTCGCCTCGGTAAGGCATCCGCCGCCCGTGAAACCGGACGGTGTCCCCCACACACTTCAGCACCGGCCGCGGAGCATGCGACCCTGAATCTTCACAACCGACCCGGGTCCTCGAGGGGATGACGACGCCCGACCACGTCGCCCCCGAACCTTCGGACGCCGCGACGGCCGCCGAGCTCTCCGGCGAGCCCGACCTTCCACCCGGGTCCAACTCCACCGCAGCCGGTCGTCCGAAGATCGTCGCAGCGGTCGTCGACACCGATCGAGGCTGGAACGCGGTCGTCAAGATCGTGCTTGAACGAGCCGGTGCCACGGCGGAAGCGGAGCGCGAAGCCGTCGGCGAAGAGGCCGTCGTCCTCCGGTGCGTCGGCGAAGCGACCTTAGATGCGATTGCAACCCTGACTGGAGCGCCCGACCAATTCGCACTCGTGGGGGTCAAGAGAGTATTGGCGTTCGACTCCGCCGTGTTGCTAGCCTGTGTCCGAACGCTCGAAGGCGGGCCCCGAAAACTCCTCGGGTGCGTGCCCATTCAAGAGGACGTGGTGTCCGCGGCGGCGAGGGCGGTCCTGAACGCGACCAACCGCATCGTGGAGACCATGCCGAACTCGGGAGCGCCGGATTCCCCGCCGCCGTCCGAAGACTCGCACGAGGAGAGGTGATCTAGCAGTGAGCGAATCCACCATGACGGGCGCGAACCACAGCGTCGGGGCAGAGGCTGCCTCGAAGACGATCGAGACGACATCGGTCGATACGATCCGCACGTTGGCGATGGACGCGGTGCAACAGGCCGGCTCGGGGCACCCCGGGACCGCCATGGCCCTCGCGCCCGTCGCATATACGCTGTGGATGCGGCACATGCGATATAGCCCGAGAGACCCAGAATGGTTTGACCGCGACCGCTTCATCCTGTCTGCCGGTCACGCGTCCATCCTGCAATACTGTGCGCTCCACCTGACAGGATACGATTTGCCGCTCGAGGAACTCCAGCGCTTTCGAACCTCGGGGAGCTTGACCCCCGGTCACCCGGAAAACTTCGTCACCACTGGCGTCGAGACGACGACCGGGCCACTCGGTCAAGGCGTCGCGAATTCCGTAGGGTTCGCCATCGCCGAAGCGCACCTGGCGGCCACGTTCAATCGCGGCGGACACGACATCATCGACCACCACACCTACGTGATCTGCAGCGACGGCGACTTGATGGAGGGCGTCTCGTATGAGGCCGCATCCCTCGCGGGTCACCTGGGGTTGGGCAAACTCGTGTGGCTCTACGACGACAATAAGATCACGATCGACGGGGTCACGGACATCGCGTTCACCGACGATGTCCGCGGGCGGTTCGAGGCCTTGGGCTGGCATGTTCAGGACGCACCTGATGCGAACGACCTGGCCGCACTGGACACCTGTCTGGAGGCGGCGCGCGCCGAGTCCCGGAGACCCTCACTGATCATCGTGCGCTCGCACATCGGCTTCGGTTCACCCAACAAGCAAGACACGCCGGATGCGCATGGGGCACCTCTCGGAGAAGACGAGATTCGGCTCACCAAACAGGCGTATGGATGGCCGGAAGATTCGAAGTTCCTGGTCCCCGACGAAGTACGCGACCACATGGGGGCGCAGGTCGAGCGCGGGGAGGCGCTGGCCGGCGAGTGGAAGGAACGATTCGCACGCTATCGGGCCGACCATCCGGACCTCGCGGCCGAACTAGAGCGTCGGATCCGCGGCGACCTGCCCATGGACTGGGATCAGGGGATTCCGAGCTTCGATTCCGAAGCGGCTCCGATGGCGACCCGATCCGCTTCCGGCAAGGTGCTCGCGGCTCTCTCGAAGGCGATCCCGGAGATGATGGGCGGCAGCGCCGATCTGGCCGGGTCCAACAACACCGTCATCGAGGCCGAGGACTTCACCAGGGCGACGCCAGCCGGACGAAACCTCCACTGGGGAATCCGCGAACACTCCATGGGGTCCGCCGCCAACGGTCTGTCGCTCCACGGCGGGGTCCGTCCCTACGTCGCGACGTTTTTTATCTTCAGCGACTACGCGCGGCCGGCGATCCGGTTGGCCGCCCTGATGGGCGTGCCGTCGATCTATATCTTCACGCACGATTCGATCGGGCTCGGAGCGGACGGGCCGACGCACCAACCGGTCGAGCACCTCGCGTCGTTCCGGGCCATGCCAGGCGTGGTGACGTTGCGACCGGCCGACGCGAATGAGACGGCACAAGCATGGCGGGTGGCCATCGAGCGTCGAGATGGACCCACGCTTTTGGTGCTGTCGCGGCAGAAACTCTCGATGCAACCCCGACCGGAAGGGTTGGGAGACGAGGGCGTGGGACGTGGGGCATATGTCCTCCGCCGAGAGGCGTCTTCCGCGCCCGATGTCGTGCTGCTCGCCACCGGTTCGGAGGTCGAGTTGGCGGTGGAAGCGCAAGAACTGTTGGCCGAAAAAGACGTACACGCGCGAGTGGTCTCCTTTCCGAGCTGGGAGCTCTTTCGCTCTCAATCCGCGGAGTATCGCGCTTCGGTGCTTCCCGAATCGGTCCCGAGACTCGCCATTGAGGCCGGTGCCTCGTTCGGTTGGTCGGAGTGGACTCTAGAGAACGGCGCTGTGATCGGGATCGATCGATTCGGACAGTCTGGTTCGCAAGCGGACAACTATCGGGACTATGGCCTGACGTCCGAGGCCATCGTCGCCCGCACGCTCGAACTCCTCGGCCGCTGACATGAGACTCGCCATCGGGGCCGATCACGCCGGGGTGTGTTACAAGGATCGACTTGCTACGTGGATCGCGGACGCGGGACACATAGTGCAAGATGTTGGGACGCATGGACCGGAATCCGTGGACTACCCCGACTTCGCCAACGCCGTGGCAGAGCTGGTCCGCGCCGGCGAGGTGGAACGGGGCATCCTCATCTGTGGATCGGCCGTCGGAGTTTGTATCGCGGCCAACAAGGTGCCCTCGGTGCGCGCCGCCGTCTGCCACGACACGTATTCCGCCGCACAGGGTGTGGAGCACGACGACATGAACGTCCTCTGTTTGGGCGAGCGAGTGATCGGTATCGCGCTCGCCGAAGCGATCGTCACGGCCTTCCTCGGCGCCCGATTTTCGGCGGATCCCCGCCATCAACGACGTTTGGACAAAGTGCTCGCAATCGAAGCGCGGCATATGGGTTCTTAGACTGCAGACATATAAGGGGTGGAGATGAACGCGCTACAACAGCTTTGGCAGCATGGGCAGAGCTTCTGGCTCGACAACCTTACGCGTGAGATGCTCCGCAACGGGGAACTCGCGCGACGAGTCGAGGAAGAGGGCCTCCGGGGAGTGACGTCGAATCCCGCCATCTTTCACAAGGCCATAACCGAGGGGCAAGAGTACGATGAAGACATCTCTCGCTTTGCGGCCGAGGGCCTTTCTGTATCGGAAATCTACGACCGCTTGACGATCGCCGACGTCCAAGGGGCGTGCGACGTGCTGCACGGCGTTTGGTCGGAATCGGATGGGTTGGACGGATACGTTTCCTTGGAAGTGTCTCCCCACCTGGCGAACGACACGGATGGGACGCTGAGCGAGGCCGTGCGGCTCTACCAAGCCGTAGGTCGCGACAATGTGCTCATCAAGATCCCGGGGACGGCGGCCGGCGTTCCCGCCATCCGCCAGGCCCTTTTCGAGGGCGTCAACATCAACGTGACGCTGCTGTTCTCGATCGCGGCATACGACGCCGTGGCAGACGCCTACATCGAAGCGCTCGAGCAGCGACTGGAAGCCGGACGCAGCGTCGGCGACATGGCATCGGTCGCGAGTTTCTTCTTGAGTCGCATCGACGCGCTGACCGACAAGATGTTGGGGGCGCTTGCCGAGGCGGGATCCAGCCCTGACGTGCAGCCGCTCATGGGGGCGGCGGCGATCGCAAACGCGAAGCTCGCCTACGCTTCGTTCGAACGCCGCTTTGCCTCCGACCGGTGGAGGCGGCTCGCAAAGGCCGGGGCGAAGCCGCAGCGTATGCTTTGGGCCAGCACCAGCACGAAGAACCCCGCCTACTCAGATGTCAGATACGTCGAGCCCCTCATCGGAGCCCTCACGATCAACACGATGCCGGAAAGCACCATCGCCGCCTTTCTTGACCACGGCACGGCCGCGGACACGATCGGTAGCGGAATGGAGGAGGCGGAGTCGACGATGGCGGCGCTGGCCGATGTCGGTATCGACTTCGCGGCCGTCACCGATCAGTTGTTGAGCGAGGGGCTTGCCAAGTTCGTTACGCCCTTCGATCAACTCCTCGAGAGTTTGGGCGAACGTGCCACGGCGCTGGTCGCGGACTAAGTCACCCAAGCGAATGACAAACAACTCCGAACGCCGCCTGCCGGGAGGCGGCTACCACATCGTGGCCGACCCGGCGGTATTCGCCGCTACGGCCGCAGCTTTTATCGGGCGCAAGATCGCGACCCTCATCGAGCACCGCGACGCATCGATCGCACTCTCGGGAGGCACGACCCCCGGGCCGGTCTACGCGGCGCTTGCGGCCGATCCAGACCTCGATTGGAACAAGATCGACGTCTACTTCGCCGACGAACGGATCGTCCCCTACGACGATCCCGCGAGTAACTACCGACTCGTCCGAGAGACGTTGCTCGATTCGGTGCAGATCCCAGAGGGTCGCGTGCATCCCATGCCGGTCGAAGCGCTGGAACTAGAAACGGCAGCCGAGGCGTACGCCGAGACGCTGCCCGATCGCCTCGACATCATCGTGCTCGGATTGGGGACAGACGGACACACCGCTTCCTTGTTCCCCCACTCGTCAGCCTTGAAGTCGGAGCAACGCGTGGCCGTCGTCGAGGCCCCCATCGAACCCCGCCGGCGCATGACCATTACACCGAGCGTCATCGCGGCCGCGCATTTGATCGTGGTCCTGGCTCAGGGTGCGAGTAAAACCGCGGCGCTCGAACAGTGCCTTTCTGATGTGAGGGGCGTCGAGGACTGCCCGGCCCGTCTGGTGCGGGGCGGCATCTGGATCCTTGGACGCGACACGGTCGAAGGGTTGGCGGTCAGGCCGTAAACGCCGCCTTTACCCGATCCCAAAAACTCGGATCCTCGCCCCGACCCCGCTCGGGCGGGGCATCCTCGACGGCGGAGAGGGCCTCGAGGGCCGCTCGTTGCTCCCGATTGATGTCGGACGGCGTCCACACATGCACCCGCACCAGCTGATCGCCTCGTCCGGTCGCGCGCAACCGAGGCATCCCCTCCCCTCGCAACCGGAGGACCTGACCGCCCTGCACTCCCGGCGGGATCGATAACCGGGCCTGCCCCATGATCGTGGGAACTTCGAGCTCGGTCCCCAGTGCCGCTTGAGAAAAGGTCACGGGGAGATCCAGAATCAAATCATCGCCGCGCCGCTCAAACCGTTCGTCCTCTTCGATCTCGACTCGTACGATGAGGTCGCCGGGCGGGCCTCCACGCGGTCCGACGTTGCCGCGCTCTCGAAGCTTCAGATAGTCCTCTCCCGAGATTCCGGCCGGAATCTCCAGATCGACCGTCTTTTGAACACGCACTCGACCGCTGGCGTCGCAATCCCGACACTTGGCTTCGATTCGGGTGCCCTGGCCACCACAGTCGGGACACGGGCGCACGGACACGAACTGCCCGAGCATGGACCGCTGCACCATCCGCACTTCACCGGCGCCCCCGCAGGTCGAGCACTGTACCGCACTGCTGCCCGGTTCCGCGCCGCTCGCATCGCAACGCTCGCAAGGCTCCATGACGGCGATGCGCACGGACTTCTGGACACCGCGGGCGGCCTCCTCCATCGAAATCTCGAGCGACACGCGAAGGCTCGAGCCGCGTCGGGCCTGGTCCTGCGCGACGCCCCCACCAAACAGGTCGCCGAGTCCGCCACCACCGAACTCTCGCATGAACACTTCGAACGCGTCCGAGAAGTTTCCGAATCCGGTGAAGGGCGCGCTTCCGCCGGCCCCGCGACGCAGCCCCGCCTCGCCGTGGCGGTCGTAGAGGTCACGCTTCTCCGGGTCGCGGAGCACCTCCCACGCTTCCGTGACTTCCTTGAAGCGCTCCTCGGCGTCGTCGTCGGAGTTGCGATCCGGATGATAGCGCATCGCAAGTTTTCGATACGCCTTCTTTATGTCCTCCGTGCCTGCATCACGCGAGACACCAAGAAGCTGATAGTAGTCTGCCATATGCTCCGAGTTTCGTGGGTTCGCTACGGCGTCAGACGCGTGAGCAGACCCGAAGTCCAGTCAACGATCGAAACCACCTTGTCATACGGCATGCGCGTCGGTCCGATCACGCCCACCGTCCCCTGCAAACTCCCTACCGAGTAGTTTGCCGTCACGATGGTGAGTTCGTCGAGTTCGGGCTCCCCGTGCTCGGCCCCGATGGTGATCTGCGGCCCATCCGAGTCGCCCCGCTTGCCCAGCACCGAGGCCAGGAGCTCGCGCCGCTCCGTCAGTTGAATGAGTCCACGTAGACGATCGCTCGTGGTAAACTCGGGCTGCTCGGCCAGCGCGACGGAACTCCCCAGGTGCACTTCTCGCTCGCGTAGCGCCCAATCAAAGATGTCGGGCCCGCTGTGGACAAAGATATTGATGAGCTCGTTCGCCCCGTGATCATCGAAGCGAAGGTCGCCGAGCCGCTCGTGAAGCGTGTCCTGGATCTTGCACAGCGTCTCGCCGGATAGCCGTTCGTTCAACGCGGCGGAAACGGACTCCAAGGTCGCGCGCGGCACGGACGATCTCACGTCGACGTAGACGGTGCGGACCACCCCGGATTCGAGCGTCAGGATCAACAGGGCCTTCTCCGCCGTGACGGACACGAGCTCCAGTCGTTCGAGCGTCGCGGAGGCCAGCGTGGGCCCGACGGCCAGTCCGAGTTCACCCGTCAATAGCGTGAGGACGCGCGCCGCCTGGGCCACGAGGTTCTCGACGCCGCTCACTTCGAAGCTCTCGAACTGACGCTCGATCGCGACCTGTTCGCGCGCCGAAATCCGACCTCGCCGCATCAACCCATCGACGTAGTAACGATACGCCAGATCCGTCGGCAGCCGACCGGCGGATGTGTGGGGGTGGGTCAAGAGCCCCTTCTGTTCGAGGTCGGACATGGTGTTGCGAATGGTCGCGGCCGAGACGCCCAGTTCATACTCCTTCCCGATCGTCCTCGAGCCGGTCGGAGACGCGGTACGGATGAACGAGTCGATGACCGCGGCTAAGACGCCGCGCTCGCGCTCGGTCAGTGTAGGAAGACTCATCGCTCTCCTGCCAGCTCCGCCACCAGTGAATCCATTCTCAACCAACCCTCAACGGTGGCAACCCACCGATCGTTTCGTTGCTCTACCCAGCCCTCCCGTTCCCAGCGCTCGACCCGCTCGTGGTGGGCACGCCCTCCCAGCTCCGGTCGTCGCACCCCTTCCGTCGTCCGCAGGCCCAACCAAATCTCCTCGAGCGACGCTTCCTCGTCTCCTATGCGCTCCCACCCGTCCACTGGGCCTAGGTTCTCGCGCAGCGCGCGTTCATACCGGTCCCAACGGAAGACGTTCCACGTTCGATAGGGTGGGAGAAACCCGTGCGCCGACGGGCCGACACCAAGATACGGGGACCGGTTCCAATAGAACCAGTTGTGCCGACATTGCTGACCCGGTTTCGCAAAGTTGGAGACCTCGTAATGATCGTAGCCTGCCGCCCGAAGTCGCGCGGCCAGAAGACGATACTCGGCTGAATATCGCTCCTCCGAGGGTGAATCGATCCGGCCCGCCCGAATCCACTGGGCGAGGGGCGTCCGGGGTTCCACGGTCAGCCCGTACAGACTGACGTGAGGCACATCGAGCTCGAGGAGTTCCTCCAACTCACGGACGAAGTCCCGTCGCACCTCATCCGGTAGCCCGAAGATCAGATCGACGTTGAACCGATCGAACCCCGCGGCGCGGGCCGCGGCGATGGCCGAACGGGCGGTGCGGCGGTCGTGGAGCCGGCCGAGCCATTGGAGCACGGCGTCGTCCAGGGCCTGGACGCCGAGACTCAGTCGCGTCACCCCGGCCTCGCGCCAAGCGGACCCGACATCGGCATCGAAGGAAGCCGGGTTCGCCTCCGCCGTCCATTCGGTTGCGTTCGGATCGATGACGAAGCGCCGCTGTAGGCGCTCGCCTAGCGCTTTGAGGCCTACAGCGCCCAAAAGCGAGGGCGTCCCGCCCCCTAGAAAGACGGTTTCGAGCGGTGCAGGTGTCGCCCAGTCCCCAAGTTCGAACCACCAGTCGATCTCCGTCTCGATGCGGTCGAGCCACACATCGATCGGCGGCGCGCTCGCGCGCTTTACGGAGAAATCGCAGTAGTGACATCGATGGGCGCAAAACGGAAAGTGCAGGTAGAGGGCCCTGGGAGCCGATGTGGAGGGATCGAGCTCCAACGGACGGTCGACGGATCCTGGTGAACGCGGGGCATCCACGAATGAGCTAGCGACCGAGGCGCGAGGCGACGACCGAAAACCGACCCGCGCCCTGTCGCTCCAACCAGCCCTCGAGCTCGAGCCGTCCTACCGCCCGCAGCGTCGCTTCGATGGGCGTATCGAGACGCAGCGCGATTTCGTCTGGCGACAGCTCGTGCGTACCGAGCAGGGATACGACCCTGCGTCCCAGGTCGGCGGACTCGGACGGCGCGGGTGGTGACGCCGCCTGCTCCGCGGTTTCATTGTGTAACCAACCCAGCGCGTCGAACACGTCGCGCGCGCGAGCCACGATCCCGGCACCCTGTCTCAGGAGCCGGATCGAACCTGCTGACCCCCGCTCGTCGATCCGTCCCGGAACGCAGAGAACCTCGCGGCCCAGGTCCAGGGCGTACTCGGCGGTGATCAAGGCCCCGCTCCGCTCCCCCGCCTCCACCACGACGACCGCCCGAGCGAGCGCCGCGATGATTCGGTTTCTCCGCGGAAACGTATGTCGGGTCGGTGGGGCGGGCGGTTCGAACTCGCTGACGAGGAGCCCGTCGGCTCGCATGCGTCGATACAGGTCTCGATTCGTCGCGGGATACTCGTGGGCATGCCCCGTACCCAAGACGCCGATCGAACCGCCCCCTCCGTCGAGGGCGCCCTCGTGCGCGGAGGCGTCGACGCCGCGAGCCATACCGCTTGTCACGGTCCAGCCCCAACCACCCAACTCGCGGGCGAGGGCATACGCGCTGCGACGGCCGTACGACGAGGCCTTCCGCGTCCCCACGATGGCCACGCACCGCCGGTGGTCGAAGTCGCCGTCCCCCTTCACGAACAAGACGGGCGGCGGGTCGGTGAGAGCGAGGAGCGACCGAGGATACTGCCGGGTCCCCAGCGTGAGCACTCGAAGGCCCATGCTGCGGGCGTCGTCTATGACCTCCCGAGCGGCCCGCAATTCCGGCCGTCCGATCGAGACCCGACCTCGAACAGGGGCGGCGGACGTACCCAATCCGAGCTGCTCCGTCGATGCCGTTTCCACGGCGTCTAGGGCCGCCTCTCCGCTCCCGACCTGTTCGATCAGTCGAGAGATCTGTCGCGGACCCAACCCCGGCACTCTCGACAGCGCCACCAGGGCCACGTCGTGCGCGGTCGCCTCGGGCTGCATCGCGCGACGGGCTAAGGTCTCCACCCTTCGACGTTCTCGAAGGGGTCCTGCTCGCCGACATCGCGCTCCTTCTCCGCTCGCACGTGGGCCCAGAGGCCCTCCAAGGCGACGTCGAGTCCCGCCCCCGTCACCGATGAGATCTGGAACACGCCCCATGCCTCCGGCGCCTCGAGGACGGTGTCCGGGAGCGTGGCCACGAGGTCGCCCTTGGTCAAGAGAACGCAATGAGGAATGGTCGATAGGGCGTGGTTGTGCCCGTGCAGTTCCGCGCGTAGCAACCCGTACGCGGCTTGAGGATCCTCCACGTCCATCGGAACCAAGAGAGCGAGTGTTCTGGTCCGCTCGATATGCCGCAGAAACTGCGTACCCAGACCTCGCCCTTCGTGCGCCCCTTCGACGATTCCGGGGATGTCGGCGATCACGAACGAACGACCGTCGCTCAAACCAACGACTCCGAGATTCGGAGACAGCGTCGAGAACGGATAGTCCGCAATCTTCGGCCGCGCGGCGCTGACTCGGGCCAGCAAGGTCGACTTCCCGGCATTGGGCTCTCCGACCAGCCCCACATCGGCGATCAGCTTTAGCTCGAGTTCGATCCGCCGCTCCTCACCCCACGCACCCGGCTCCCATTCGCGCGGCGCTTGATGCGTTGCAGAAGCAAAGCTCGCGTTCCCACGGCCACCGCGCCCTCCTTTGGCGACCACCAGTTGATCGCCTTCGTCCAGCAGCTCTCCAAGGCGCTCGCCGGTGTCCGCGTCTCGAACCAGGGTCCCCAGCGGCACAGGCAAGATCAGATCGTCCCCGGATGCGCCGACGCGATTCTTGCCCTCGCCATGTGCCGCTCGCTCCGCCTTGTAGTGCTCCCGGTAGGAGTAGTCGAGGAGCGTATCCAGCCTCGAATCCGCACGAAGGATGACGTCACCTCCGTCGCCTCCTTTGGCTCCGCTCGGTCCGCCGCGCGGCACGCCGTGCTCGCGACGAAACGCCGCCGCGCCGGCCCCGCCGGCCCCGGCCGTGACTCTGATTTTTGCAATATCGACGAACACGATGCCTACGCTCCGATTGGATCGAGCCTCTTCAGGTCCCGATACGCTCCCGAATCTCCCGCCACTCTATGAGAACCTCGGTCGCATCAAACGCCTCGGTCCCCATCGCCTCACGCGCCACCTGGCAGCCGACCAGCAAGGCGGCCTCTACTGATTCTGGACTCGCCCCTACGTTGAGCGCGCCGCGTAGATGCGAACGCAACTGCCGCCTTTGCCCGGCCGCAGCCAGAAGCGCGACCACGCACAACTCTCGAACGTCGGGGGGCAACCCGGGCCGGGACAACGTCTTTCCGTACCCGTCCTCGATCATCCAGCGATCGAGATCGAGGCTCAGTTCACGAACGTTCTCACGCAGCCGATCGTACGCCTTCCCGTAGACCCGTGCACAGAGTTGCTCGCCCGCGACCCGGCGCGCCTCCATCCCCGCCGCGTTTGGGGCCGGGTCGGCTTCGACCCGCGGCTGCATTTGGCGCCAAGTCATGAACGCGTTCAGCACCACCGGAAACCCGACGAAGAGGTGCGACTGGAGTAAGACTTCTTCGATCTCGACCACCGGGGCAGCTTCGGCCGCGCGCTTCAGAGCGACCCTCCACCGCGACTCCGAATCCCCCGCCAACTCTGCTGCCAAACTCGTGAGCGCAGAGATCCTCTCGCGATCGACCCTATCCGTCATGCTGCACGGCCGAGAGTGACGCGACCTCCTCTTCTCGGGTGTTTTGGACGGAAACTCGCACAAACGCCTGCAGGCGATCGAGTTCGGCCGCTCCGATCAAGTCCAACCTCTCCAGACCCCGCAGGACCGCAGGTCCGAGGGCGCGCATCGCCCCATCCCTGACCTTGAAAGCTGCCCCCCACGCGCTCCCGGGACACGCCACACAAAACACCCCCTCCGCGCCCTCCTTCCCGAGGACTCGCCCTCCCGTCGCACTCATCAGGTTCGAGGAGAAGGCCGTCCTCCCGGAGACCAAGTTCGGGTGCGTCGTCATCGCGTTGACAACGGCGCGTGGTCCGGCCTCATCGGAGACGCCGAACCGAGCGTACGCATAAGCCATTTCCCTCAGGGGAAGCGACGGGGTCGGCACGCCGCACCCATCGATGCCCCAGGACAGAACATCCGGGTCGGACTCGATCCAGCGCCCGAGTTCTTGCCGAATCACCACCTGTAGAGGGTGTGCGGATTCATGGTAGCCCTCGAGCGACCAGCCGCACTCTTGCGACAGCGCCAACATTGCCGCGTGCTTGCCGGAGCAGTTGTTGTGGATGCGACCTGGTAACCGTCCCGCCGCATCGAGCGCTCGCGCAGATTCTTCGTCGACCGGGCGGTGAGCACCGCAGGCCAGTGCGTCGGCCCCCAACGACATCGCCGCAAGCATCGAGTCCACGACCGCGGTGTGCGCGGGGGTGCCGTGATGCGACGCGCAGGCCAGCGCGAGTGCCTCTTCCCCGAGCCCCAGGTCCGGCAGGACTTTCGCGTTCACGGCCGGAAGCGACTGAAACGGCTTCATCGAGGAACGCCAGAAAGAAGACACATCGGGGTTGCCAAACACTCGGACGTCGCCGGATCCATGGTGCACCACGATGCCATCGACGATGTGCTCCGATTCCGAGGTCCCGCCCCGTTCCAAAACCACTTCCAGGGCCCTCAATCGACGCCCTCCAATGCGATCGCCGTGGCGGAGTCGGGTCGAAGATCAGCCCTCATGCGCTCGAGGTCCTCCGGTCGGTCGACATCGTACCACACCGGAAGTTCGACATGACAGAGATCGAGCTGATCGGCGCGAGTCCGGGTCCACTCGATCAGTTCGGGCGTCGACCAGGGTGCGTCCTCGAACAAACCCGCCGCCCCGGGCCAAGCGTACCGGCGCAGACCGATCGCGTAGTACCCGCCGTCGGTCGTGGGACCGAGCACGAGGTGGGCGCCGCGAAGCGCTCGTAGTGCCCGAGGCACGCGGTCCGTCGGCAAGGTCGGATGATCACTCCCTACGATGACCACGTAGTCGACTCCGTCAGAGAAGGTTCGCTCGAACGCGTCCGCCAGCTTCTCCCCCAAAGATCCCTCCGACTGTAGCCGCACCTGAACGTCCGGGTAGCGCATCGATAATTTTTCTACGGCTTCGGGGCGGTCGGGTACCCACAACTCGAGGCTCACGTCAGACGGGGACGCCGCGATCGTATCGTCCAGAAAGGCGCGATAGAGCGCGGCCGCGCCGGCCTCACCCAACGCGGGCGCGAGGCGGGTCTTCGTGGTCCCCGTCTCCGGTAAGCGCCCGAAGATCAAAACGCGTTCGCGCGGCTCGTAGTCCGTCACGCGGCTTGGCGTTTCCTTTGGACGACTGAAAACAAAAACCCCCCGGCGGCGATCCGCCGGAGGGTCGGTAAACGGCACTGCGGGGGCGTTATCGCGTCGTAACCTCGATGACGCCACCGCGAGCCTGCGGTCTTCTGTATACCGGCGGCACCATGCTCGTCTTGAAAAGTCGAATCGTCAATATCTGTTCCGCAGTGATATGACGGAGCGTCGTGACCGTGTCATTCTGATTGAAATTACCGTCGACGACCAACATCGGAACAAACCATTCTTCCGCGTCTTTGCCGAACGCATCTTCGTTCGCTCCCTTGAAGCCCAACTCGCCACCGAAGATGATCATCTCTCGGTGGTGCGTCAGCGCTTCATAGGCCGTCTCATAGCCGACTTCCCGTATCTCGTCACCGGCGATCTCCAGACCAGTAAACGTTCCGGGTCGCCCACCTCCGCTTGCGCACGCCGTCCACAGCGTCGAAGACAGGAACAGCGCCACCGCAAAGTCGAGTCGCATCGCCCGTCGCTTCATTTGAACGTCTCCGTTGCTGGGACGGACCTTGTCGGTCCGGCCGTCAGGGTACCACAAGCTTCCTAGCGGTTATCGCCTTCTGTCGACATCGCCGCCGCACGTTGTTCGGCTTCCGCCGATGCGAGCGCCAAGAGACGGGCAGGCGTGTCGGATTTTTGGAGTAGGTCCAACGCGACCCTGACTTGCGCATCGCGTATCGACTGACTTCTCAACTGCGCGACGTTCCCGTGTTCCGCGCCGGACAACTGCGTTGCGATCAGCCAGTCCACGTAGTTTTGAGACCGATCAAACAACGATCGACTCACGCCCGACTCCGCTTCTTCCAGCTTCGCGAACACCGCGTCGCGCATAGCCTGAGTCACTTCGAAGCCCTCGCGCACGTCATGCTGCTGCGCCCATTCGACTGCCCAGCGGAAGACCACGTTTCTCGGCATGGCGCCGCCACCGGTGGAAACCCGTCGGAACTCCTGCTCGTCGGTCGTCAACGTATCCTGGAAGACGACGAGATCTGGCGTGATACCGCCACCGCCGTAGACCGTACGCCCACCATCCGTTAGAAAGCTCTCGCGCTCGGCTGCTTCTTCTGTAACCGGCGCGACCGGATCGCCCGAAATCGAAACCGCGCTTGCCACAAAATTCCTCATGGCCTGGTCGCGGTCGAACTTCCGAGAGATCGAGCGCCCGACCGGCGTGAACCAGCGGGCAGTCGTGATCTTGATGTAGGCTTCGCCGGTCAGACCATACAGCGTTTGGACAGAGCCTTTGCCGAAACTGGTGGTACCGACAACGACCGCCCGGTCATGGTCCTGAAGCGCGCCAGCCACGATCTCGGACGCGCTCGCGCTCCGTCCGTCGGACAGAACCACGATCGGGACGTCCGGATACCGTTCCTTGGACGGCGCGTGATAGACGTAATTCTGGTCCGGCAAGCGAGATCGCGTCTCCACCACTTCCGTCCCGGCATCGAGAAACAGATCGGTGACTTGAATGCCCTCTTCGAGAAGGCCACCGGGGTTGCCGCGGAGATCCAAGATCAGCCCGCGCGCCCCTTGTTCGAGGAGCGCATCAATGCTCTCAACGAGTTCTTCCTGCGCCTGACGCGTGAACCCGATCAGGGTTACGAACCCGATGTCGCCTTCCATCATGAAGCCTTCGGACTGCCGTACCTGGATCTCGCCACGCACGATCCGATAGGCCAACGGCAAATCGACGCCGACTCGGCCGATGGTGATGTTGACCGGGGCGCCCTTGGGTCCGCGGAGTACGCTAACCGCTCTGTCCTGGCTCCAGCCCTCGGCGGACTCGCCTTCGACTTCCATGATTCGATCGCCGACGGAGAGGCCTTCCTCCAGCGCGGGCGAGTTCGGAAGAACCTGAACGACCGTGATCCAGCCGTCCTGGGCGTTGATTCGGACGCCGAGACCGCCGTAGTTCCCCGTCGTGCTGTAGCGGATGTCCTCCCACTCTCGCGGATCGAGGAAGTTGGTGTAGGGGTCGCCCAACTCTCGAATCATTCCATCGATCGCCATTTGATACAGCGAATCCGGCGAAACCTCATCCACGAAGCGATCCGTGATCAGCCGGTGGACTTCGTCCAGAAGCCGCCGACTCTCCACCGCACCGCCCGTCGCGCCCTGATTGATCAGCCAGCCACCGCTCGTGAGAGTGATGACGCCGATCACCAGCGCTGTCGTCCACGATCGCTCCGCTTTCATGCTTCCTCCGTGTTGCGCCCCGCCACGAGCAGGTGACCGCTGGTTTTTGGGCAGATTCCGGACCGTCACGCGCAAGGGCCCTTCCCAATGTCGTAACCCCTCGTCGGTGGCGAAAGTTTCGTCTGGTCAGCCCCAGAAATGCGGAAAGCGTTTCCGGAGCAAGGAAAAGACGTCTCGATGGACCGATGCGGCGCTGTTGCTGGCATCCACCAGCACCGCGCCTTCCTCCTCCGCGGCCACGGTCCGGTAGCCCTCGCGGACCCGGAGCATGAACTCCAGATCCTCGCGCTCGATCCGATCCGGGGTGAGCCCGGCCGCGCTTTGGCGCTGTTTTCCGACCTGCGGATCGACATCGAGGATCACGTAGAGATCCGGGAATCGGTTCTCCACCGCGATGCTCGTGACCGACGAGATGACGCCTAGGTCCACGCCGCGACCAAAGCCCTGATACACGCGTGTCGACAACTCGAAGCGGTCCGTGATCACGACCTCGCCACGTTCGAGGGCCGGGCGAATGACCTCGCGCATATGCGCGTGACGGGCCGCCGAAAGAAGCAGCAGCTCCGTGATGCCATCGATGGAGAGGTCCGGCCGTTTCCAGATGTGTTCCCGCAACGCTTCGCCCGTGGGGGTCCCGCCCGGCTCCCGCGTAATCAGATGCGGGACGCCTCGCGTCAACAAATCCTCCGCCAACGCGGAAAGGAGAAGAGACTTCCCCGCCCCCTCCGGCCCCTCGAGCGCGACAAACGGCGCAGCGGCGTCGGTCACGTTACGTCACCCCACGAGGAGCCGCGCCGTCGCCTGGCTGCTTGGGGAATCGCAAAGAGAATTGGCCCAGATCAAGGCGCGCGAACGACCCGCGACCGAGGCGTACTCTTCGTACGCCGCAAGAAGCGGCGAGGAGCGCAACGCCGAGCTGGGCCAATGATCGCAGCGATTCAGTCGTAGTATTCTTGGCCTAGGTGGGTAATCAGATCTTGACCCATCAACCAGCGAAGCGTGTTCTTCAGCTTCCATTGTTGGATAAAGATATCGTGCTCCGGATACAGACCCGCCGCGGTCTGCGGCGCCTTGAAGTAGAACGACAGCCACTCCTGCACCCCCGAGAGACCCGCTCGCTGCGCTAAATCGAGAAAGAGCGCGAGATCGAGTACGATCGGCGCTGCCAAGATCGAGTCGCGGCAGAGAAAATCGATCTTGATCTGCATGTCGTATCCCATCCATCCGAAGATATCGAGGTTGTCCCAACCCTCTTTGTTGTCTCCGCGAGGCGGGTAATAGTTGATCCGCACCTTGTGGTACATGTCGCCGTACAACTCGGGGTACAGGTCGGGCTGCAGAATATGTTCGAGCGCTCCGAGTTTTGACTCTTCTTTGGTCTTGAAACTCTCCGGATCGTCCAACACTTCGCCATCTCGGTTGCCGAGGATGTTGGTCGAGAACCAGCCACTCAACCCGAGCATGCGAGCCTTGAGGCCCGGCGCGATGATGGTCTTCAGCAGCGTCTGGCCGGTCTTGAAATCCCGGCCACAAATCGGAGTCGAGTTCTCGGCCGCGAGTGCGGTCATGGCTGGCATGTCGATCGTGAGGTTGGGGGCCCCGTTTGCAAATGGTACGCCCTCCCTGAGGGCGGCCCAGGCGTACAGCATGGACGGCGCGATGGCCGGATCGTTTGCTTCCATCGCCGCCTCGAACGCCTCGATCGAGGCGTGCACGTGGGTCGCCTTGAGAAAGATCTCCGTTGACGCGGCCCAGACCATGACGAGTCGGTCGCATCCGTTCTCTTCTTTGAAGCGACGAATGTCCTCGCGTATCTGGTCGGCGAGCTCCCGCTTGTTCGCCCCCGTCTTCACGTTGGGACCGTCGAGTTTCTTGACATAGTCGGTGTCGAAGGCGGCCGTCATGGGAACGATGCCGCTCATGAAGTCCTCGAGCGGCCCGATGTCCTCGGGCCGAAGCACACCGCAGACCTGCGCGGACTTGTACGCATTGTCCGGAATGGGATCCCACGCGCCGAACACGAGATCATCGAGACCCGCGAGAGGAACGAAGTCTCTGATCAAGGGCGTGTTGGTGTCGGTCCGTTTACCCAGCCGAATCGTGGCCATTTGGGTGAGCGAGCCGATGGGTCGGTTCAAGCCCCGGCGGGCGGCTTCCACGCCGGCGATAAACGTGGTCGACACCGCCCCGAGTCCTACGAGGAGGACCCCGAGTTTGCCGTCGGCGGCTGCAATCTGGTCAGGCGATCTATTGTCCACTTTGCGAATTCGCTCCGGTCTATTGCTGCGTTTCTTTTGGTTTGGGCTCGCCATCGGGGCGAGTCTCTCTATACACCCACCAGATTCTCTGGAAGGCGGTGAGATTCGTGAGTACGGCCAAGACGATGATCACGACCTTGAGCACCAACCCTTGCTGCCCGAGCATCGTGGTCTCGCCAAAGATCAGCGCCGCGCAGCCGATGAGGAGTACGCGCTCAGGACGCTGCATGAGGCCGACATAACAATCGATTCCAAGCGCCTCTGCCCGCGCCCTCGTGTAGCTGATCATGATCGAGCCGGCCATCGCGAGCGAAATCCAATAGATCATCGCCACGTCGCCACCCTCGAGACGATAGTCGTTGTAGAGCGAGAGCAGTCCCAAATAGACGACGATCTCGGATAGACGGTCGAGCGTCGAATCGTAGAACGCGCCAAAAGAGGAAGCCAGTCCGGTTCGCCGAGCGACGGTGCCATCGAAAATGTCGAACACGCCGCCCAACAAGATCAGGGCCCCGGCCGTGCTGGCGTGGTGCTGTTGGAAGAAAAATCCAGAGCTACACGTGATCACGAACCCGAGCGTACTGATGATGTTGGGATGGACGCGGTGCTTGGTAAGCCACGCCATGACCGGTTCGAAGACCGCACGTAGCGCTCGTTCGCCGAGGTCACGGATTTTCTTCATGACGGAAGGATAATCCGACTCTCCTCACCCTTCCGGATCCCTTCACCGATGGCCTGATGCACGCGCTCCATCAGCTTGTCGAAATTCGCCTGCGACGAGATCAGCGCCTGGTAACGAGTACTGGTTTGAATCCTCTCCTGTAACTCGCCGAACTCTTGCTCTTGTTCAGGACTCGGCTCCTCACCTCGACCCACCGATTCGAGCAACGTCTCTTGGAGCGCCCGGAGCTTGTTCAACATTTCGGTGGCTTCGCGGTCCTCGCCGATGTCCCGGTGCGCCGCCTGGAGATAGGCGAACTCCGGGACCTGCGAGATGACGCGGCCAAGCTCCTCAGCCTTCTCGAAGATCCGCTCTCGGTCGTTCATATCGTCCCGTCAGAGTTAGGTACGGAAGTTCATGCCTACGCGGGGCGTGGCAGGCGGCGGAATGAAGCAAGGGAGGCGACCAAGTCTGCCACAGCGGGTATCCTCCAACGCTCGATAATAACCTGCGTTGCGGGAGGGCGCGACTCAGCCGGACGCACCCCCCGAGAGGGGTTTTTCAGCCACGGCAAAACGGTCGCGCCCGGCAAGATCGCGCTCGATACGCGCGTTGACGAGACGAGGCTCGGCGCGGAGCAAGCGCAGGACCTCGGGACCTTGATTTGCCCCGATTTCGAGAAACACGGCGCCCCCCGGACTCAAGACCGAGCCAACGCCGTTGACGATGGCCCGAATGACGTCAAGACCATCTTCGCCGCCGTCGAGCGCGATCCGGGGCTCGTAGTCGCGCACGACGGGTTCCAAGCCGGCCCATTCCGCGCTCGTTACGTATGGCGGATTCGACACCACGAGTTGGAAGGTCTCGTCGGGCTTGATCGCGGGCCATATCTCGGGTGGGCACGGTCTGATCTCGAAGGCTTCGGCCGCTTGGTGAGCGGCATTATGAGCGGCGAGTTCTCGGGCTTCCGCCGACACATCGAGCGCAACGACGTGGGCGGCCAAGCACTCCTCGAGAAGCGATAGCCCCAAGACACCCGATCCTGTCCCGATGTCGAGGGCCCGCTCGACCGATCGGTCGCGACCCTTCACCCAGCGGGCGACGACGTCTACCAGTTGCTCCGTTTCAGGACGAGGGATCAGCGCGCGACCATCAGAGACGAGGCGAAGCGAGCGAAAGTCGACGGTCCCCTCGATGTGTTGAAGCGGCTCACCCTGCAGCCGGCGCCCGACGGCGCGTGCGACTCGGACGGCCTCACTCGGCTCGACTCGGATCGCCCCCTCACCCACCACGTCGGCCGGCTCGAGTCCGAGCGCCGCCGCCACCAATCGACGGGCCTCGACCGCGGCCGACTCCAGCCCCGCCAGGGTGAGCTCGCGTTCGATCCCTTCGACGAGTTCCCGGCGGGTGGGACCCGCGGGGCGCCGACCGAGTTCTGTCACTCGTCGGTGCCCGCCACCATTCGCTCCTGCATCCCCGCCAATCGGAGCGCCTCCACGACCTCGTCCAAGTCTCCGTTCAAGATGGCTTCGAGCCGGTGGGTGGTCAGTCCGATGCGATGGTCGGTGATCCGATTCTGAGGGAAATTGTACGTCCGGATCTTTGCAGACCGATCTCCCGTCCCCACCTGCATGCGCCGTTCCTTGGCCCGCTCTGCCTCGCGCTCGGCAACCTCATGATCGAGCAGCCGACTCCGCAGCACTTTGAGCGCCTTGTTCTTGTTCTTGAGCTGGGATTTCTCATCCTGACAAGACACGACAAGACCCGACGGCAAGTGTGTGATCCGAACCGCCGAATCGGTGGTATTCACGGATTGACCGCCCGGTCCCGAAGAGCGAAACACGTCGATCTTGAGGTCGCTGGGGTCGATCTCCACGTCCACTTCCTCGGCCTCCGGGAGCACTGCGACCGTCGCCGCGGAGGTGTGGATACGCCCCTGGCTCTCGGTCTCGGGCACACGTTGGACTCGGTGGACGCCCGATTCATAACGGAGCCTGCCGTAGGCCTCTTTACCACGCACGATGAAGGAGATTTCCTTCAGCCCCCCACCATGTGCGGCGTCGCTCGAGCCGATGAGTTCGATCTTCCAACCCGATACCGCTGCGAAGCGTGAGTACATGCGGTAGAGATCCGCCGCGAACAGCGCCGCCTCGTCGCCGCCCGTACCGGCGCGGATCTCGATGACGGCAGGACGATCGTCCAACGGATCTTTGGGGACCAGCAGGTGACGGAGTGCTTCGATCGCCGCCTCCTGACCGCCCTCTATCTCGGAGATCTCGGCCTGCGCCAACTCGACGATCTCCGGATCTGCCCCCGATTCGTCAACGAGTTCGCGCGCCTCCGACAACTCTTCCACCGCCTTGAGGTGGGCACGGGCCGCGCTCACTAGAGCTTCGAGTCCCGAGTGTTCCTGCGCGAGCACTCGAAGCCGATTGATGTCTCCAAGCACTTCAGGCGTAGCCATCTGTTCCGACAACTCTTCGTGTCTGGCGATGGCTTTGTGAAGGCGAGCGATGAACGGGTCTACGTCACCCATCGAACTCGACGTTCGGGATCGGTGACGCCGGCAAGGCTAGGACTCGGCCGCGGCGGGCTCCTCGTTGGCCGGCGCCGCATCGGCAGCCTCGACCTCGGCCGTCTTCGGCTCCGCAACCTTCTCGCCTTTGGCTTCGGCCTTGGGCTTGGCATCGGCTTTGGCCTTGGGCTCGGCTTTGGCCTTGGGCTCGGCTTCGGGCTCGGGCTTGGCTTCGGCCTTTGGCTTGGCCTCGGCAGACCCGCCGCCGTACTTCGCCTTGAAGCGCTCTACACGACCGGCCGTGTCAACCAACTTCTGCTTGCCGGTAAAGAACGGGTGGCAGTGAGAACAGATTTCGACGTGGATTTCGCCGACGGTCGTATAGGTCTCGGTCTTTCGACCGCAGGCGCAGGTGATCTTTGCGGCCGCATATTCCGGATGGATTCCCGATTTCATCTCTTGTATCCCGTGCTCTCGTCGTCGCTCTTCTTCGCGGATGGTGCGGACGCGACTGGTTCAAGTGCAGCAGAACAAGATAGGCGCCAACTTGGTTCCGCGCCAACGAACTGCACCCCCGCCCCCTGCCCGAGGAACTCACCGCTCAAGGGGACAGCACCACCCGGTCCGCCACCACTGCCTCCACGGCACTGCGCGTGTAATAGAGCGGGAAGAATCGGTCCTTGGCCCAGCCATCAAAGAGATTTCTGTACATCGGATGATCCGGGTCGCCGGATTGGCCGGGCGTGTTCGTAAATACCGCCGTGTCCCAATCCCCGGCTTCGGTAATAATGCGGAAGGAAGCGCCGGAAGTCTGGTTGTCCCCGAACCCGGTCTGATTGACCGTAAAACCGTTCCCGCCCCGTTCGTGGGGTCCCACTTCGAGCCGGTCTTTCATCGCCGCATCGACCGCGCCCGAAAGCGGATGCCGGAGGCGCACGTGTTTGTATTCCTCGCCCCCATACCGCCACGGCCGGGTTCCGAACCGCTCGGCCAGCCCGTCGAGCGCCTCGCCAAAGGTTCGACGGAGGAACTCATCTCGACCGGCGACCGGGTCCCCGTCGCCCAGCGAGGCCAGCCAGGGGGGCGGCGCACCCAACCAGTCGATGGTCTTCTTCATCGAGACCGAGCGGAATTCGGATCGCACTTGCGCCGGCACGACGAGGGGCACGATCGACGCTTGGATCGCCCGTTCCCAGGCCACATAGATCGCCGCTTGCCGCGACCCGGGCGTCAGCTCGCGATTCCAATCGACCAGCTCGTCTCGAATGGCGTTGGTCTCCGGATCGCCGAGGTCGAGTCCCTTGAGCATCGGGATCAGCGAGCGGGCCGGGAGGGAGACGTAATCGGTCGCGAGCTGCATCATCTCCGAGACCGTGAAGCGACGGCCCGAGCTCAACACTTCGCCCAACCGTGCGAATCGGAAGGGATCGCTCCAACTCCAGCCGACCGCGTCGCGGTGTTCGTAGCCCGGCGGGATCAGGTTCGAGTTCGCCGTGGCGAAGAACCCTTGAGCCGGGTTGAATACATGCGGCTTGTGCTTGATCTCGAGGTATCCGTCCCATTCGTAGCGCCCGTCTCCCGGCACGGGCACGAGACCCGTCCAGTTGCGCCGGATCGGGGCGATCCCGACGGCCTGCCAGCCGATATTCCCCTCTTTATCGGCCCACACCATGTTTTCGCCCGGGATGTTGCTGTAGTTGCACGCCTCTCGGAATTCCTCCCACGTGGTCGCCTGATCCATGCGGAGACTGGCGAGATAGGGCGCTCCTCCAAACTCCAACCAGCCGGCCCGCACCGCGTAGGCCACGTGGTTCTCGGCGTCTTCATAGACCACCGGGCCATGCCGCGTGTACTTGTGTTGAACCTTGGCGTCGCCCGCGTCTTTGACGCCGATGGCATCTTCGATGACGCGCATCGACTCCCACGCGCCCTGGTAGCGGTATCGGTTGGAGTCATTGGGATCGGTCTCGTACACGTACAGATCCTCGGCATCGGTCGCGAAGACCGTCAGCCCCCAGGCCCCGTGTTGATTGTGGCCGATCGAGATCCCTGGTAGGACCGGTTCGCCACCGCCGATGACATCCCAACCCGGTCCCACGAGGTGAACGGCGTATCGCAGCGACGGGGCGGCCTGAACTCGGTGGGGGTCGTTCGCCATGATGGGGTGACCACTCAACGTACGCTCGCCGGAGACGACCCAGTTATTGCTCCCCAGCGCCGATCGTTCCAGCGCGCCGAAGGCGGTATTTACGCCGGGATAGTCGGGCACGTCGTCCGCATGAGCCGATCCCCCGCCTTGGCTGGTCGTCGCCCGGTACTCCGCCGCCACATCCTGGGGGCGAAAGCGGATCGGGCCTCGGAAGGCACGATACACATCGAGGATCTCGCTCTTGAGCAGCGCGCCGTCCACGTCGGGATCGAGATCGATGTCCGGCTCGCCGGGGTGGAAGTACTCGATCTCCTTGACCTTTTCCGAACCCACGGCCGCCACGGCGATCCCGAGATTCAGCTCCTGTCCGATGTTTCCGAGCAACCCTTGGTGACGCGAGATCACGACCTCAGGGGTCCAATGGCCCGGCGTGATCCCCAGAAGTTCGAATTCGATCGGGAGGAGGTCCGGGTCCTTTTCCGTCTCACCGACGTAGGCGTTGATCCCGGCCACGAACGCGCGGATGATGTCCCCGCCGCGCGGGTGATAATAGTTGAGTTCCGCTTCCAAATCACCTCGAAATTTGAACAGACGCGCGCCTCGATCACGCTCGATCTCACGCTCGCCTAGAATCTCCGCGACGGTCCCCGTGGCCTGTCGTCGCCAGATCTCGAACTGAAACAACCGATCGCGCGCGGCGCTGTACCCCTGCGCGAAAAACAGATCGTGTTCGGTCTCGGCGTAAATGTGCGAGATGCCCCAAAGATCCTTGAGGATCTCGACGTTGGCCTCGAGTCCCTCGACGCGAAGTTCGGTCGTCTCCGTGGGTGGGAGCGCTGATCCGAGCGCGGAGGTGGGAGGCTGAGAGCTAAAGCCGAGCCAAACCGGGACCGTGATCAAAAGCGCGACAAGCGCGAGCGCTCGAAACCGCATGAAACCCTCCGGGGAGAAGTTCTGGATCCCCGAACCTAGCGCGCGCATCAGCGGCTGTCAGGACGTGGGGCTACCCGCCCGCGCGCACCGAAGGGAGCCGAGACTGCCGAAGGAGGGCGCCCGCTTGCACCCGATGTCGCCTGAAGCGCTCGAAGTCTTCCACGGGCAGCGGTCGTTCGACGGGTAGATCGACGGACGAAGGATCGACGGGGCGACCGTGGACCAGAAACTCGTAGTGCAGATGCGGCCCGGTGGCCAATCCGGTGGCACCGACCGTTCCGATCCGGTCCCCCTGGGAGACCTGCGCGCCGGGCACGAGCCGGTCAGCCACTCCGCTCAGATGTGCGTATCGCGTGCGGATTCCGCCGGGGTGATCTAATTCGATCAACAGGCCGTAGTCGCCCGCCCAACCGGCGCGGCGAATCGTTCCGTCTCCGGTCGCCCGGACCGAGGTTCCCGACGCGGCCCCGTAGTCCGTGCCGTTGTGCGCCCGGGCGCGGCCGAGCACAGGATGATACCGGTCGCTTGAAAACCGGCTCGTCACCCGAACGAGATCGAGCGGGGCCTTGAGGAAGGGCCCCTTGAGCGCCGATCCCTCGGCATCGTAAAACAGCGGTGCAACATCCTCCGACGAAGAGAACCGAAAGGCCTCCAGCGTCTGCGTGGCACTCCGCCACTCTGCAGCCAAGACCCGCTCTCCGCGTACGGTCCCGTCCGGTCGCAACTCCCGCTCGATCGCGAGTCGGAACGCATCGCCGGGCCGGACATCCCGATAGAAGTCCACTTGCCACGCGAAGACGTCGGCCAGATGGCCCACCAGGGCGCTCTTCCCCTCGACGGTGAGCCGGGCGACGTCTCCAGCCAAATGCGCCGCCCACAGACTCTCTTGCACCCGCCCCGTCACGACCGCCGTATCGAGATGCACCGTGACGCTCTCTACCGCGACGTTCCATACCGCGCCGGAGATCGTAAACACCAGGGTCCGGTCGCGATCGACCGTGAGATCGATCCTCTCGGGAGCCTCGCCAGGCCAGCCGTAGAAGCGAGCCCGCGCGATGGGATCGAGCCGACCGGCGTCGAGATAGGGCCTGGAGAGATCGCGCAAACGCGCCACTTCGCGCCCGCCCACGGCCCCCCGTGCAAGTAGCCCCTCGATCCCCTCGCCGGCTCGAACCGACAGTTCACGGCTCGGCCGTTCCGCCCTGCGGTAGCCGATCGACGCCTCCTCGGGCGAATCGGAGGAGAATCCAGACCGAAACATGAGGAGCCCGAACGCGATCGGCGCCGCGATCGTGGCGACCCTCACCGCGATCGCGAGCACGCCTTCCGCTGTCGTCCCCATCGGTTTCCGCGTCATCCCACCCCGCATCCTTGCTCGACCACGACTTCCGCCCCCGGATCAACCGGACATCAAACCGTTCCTGGGTCGCAACGTCCTTGCCGCAGATCACGGTCCTGGACCAACATTTGTAATCTCTTGTGCAATAACATATTACATCTTGCTAGTCGATGTGTTTTCGTGACGCCGATGAAGCGAGAAGCAGGGCAGAACACGATCAGGCTCCGCGGTCGGCCACGCGGTAGACGAACTTGAGTCCCGACCAGATCGCGTCGACCGCGCACACCTTTACGTCGACCAGTCCGCAATCCAGGCCCAGCCGTCTCACGACGTTCCCGTCCAATTCCGTCTCGACGCCGGAGGCCTTCTTCGGCCAGGACGCCCACACCATCCCGTTGGGTGCAATCCGTGACTTGGCCTCGGCCAGCGCGCGCTCCAAATCCCCGATCGTCGTGGCGAACACGTGCGCGAAGTCGACGGCCTCGCCATCGGCCCCGACCGAGTCGACCCCGTCCGGAAGTGGGCCCAGCAGCTCCCAGTAGTGGTCGGGAATGCCGTCGAGCCAGAGCCGATGCCCCTCTTTGATCCCGAGTTTTCGAACCAGTGGGGTGCCAGAGTAGCCAGCAGGGGTTGGCGGGCTGTTTCGGCTCGATTTGGACAATCTGAGGCCTTTTCCTTTCGAACAGCGGACGCATCG
Organism: Gemmatimonadota bacterium; assembly: GCA_029262175.1. Taxonomy (GTDB): domain Bacteria; phylum Gemmatimonadota; class Gemmatimonadetes; order Palauibacterales; family Palauibacteraceae; genus Palauibacter. Next base: position 67,826 of record JAJCZV010000099.1, on the reverse strand, counting down.
AACGCGTCGACCCACTCAACGGATCGAGGCCGGCGCGCGACCCGTGTGACCCTTCGACGCCAAGCTCCGTCTCCCCATAGGCATGAGGCAACTCCGAGAGGAGTGAGGCCACGTGGGTCGCCGGCGAACGGCGGGCTTCTCCGGTCGAATTCGGAGGGGCGGGATCTCCATCGCCCCCACACGCGTTATACCCCCGTCAGGGGTGAAGTCATATAGTGAGCGTAGGCTGGAAAGGTCTACGGAGGGCCGCTCGGGCCTTCGCAGAGTCGTGAAGCAGCAGCTACGAGGTCGGGATGAACCGGGAAAAACACCGCCAAGCGGATCGCAAACGAGTCTTTATCGCACTGGGAGTTTCGGCCGCCGTCCACGCCGCAGCCCTTGCCACGCTAAAACTCGACGTCCCCACGTTCGCGGAGGCGGAGCGGAGCCGCGCGCTCGAAGTGGTCGAGTTGAGTGACCGCTGGGAAGATCGTGCAACTCAGGTGATCGCCCTCGAGACGGCCACCGCGGTAGAAGTGGCGGAGACGTCAGAGGGAGCCGGAACGCAGACCACGTCGGCGACATCGGCACGAGTCGAGATCGCAGAGCCAGGGGCCGCTGGGGTCGAAACGACCGTGGCCGCCTTGATCGATCTCGTGGGTGATCCCGGAGCCGCGCAGGGCGAGCCCGCGCTCGACCTCTCGATCGTAGAAGCCGAGAGCGCCGCGCCGGTAGTCGTCGCGGTAGCCCCTCGGCGCGCCAACCGCGGCATCGTCCGTCGCGAGAGCGGCGGCGGCGCAGCGGGTAGCACCGGGTTCGACTTCGTCGCCTCGAGCGACGCCGCGCGTGACCGCGAGCGCGATCGGGGCGGAAACGGGTTCGGAGGATTCGGCGGGATCGGCGTTTCCGTGATCGGCGGTGGGGTTGATTGCGACGCGCCGAATGGGGGGCTCACCGGATTGGGTCGCCCGACCTTTGGCGGAGCGATCAATCGAATCGGCGGTAGCCGCTAGCCGACTCACCGCTCGCCCTCTAGGGCGCGACGGACAAAGAAAGCGACGGACAAAGAAAGCTCGGCGCTCCCAGGGGGGCCGAGTTTTTTTTGACTAATTGAGCTCCCGGTAGGCGATCATGTGCCGTAGGGCAGCCGGTCGATCTCCGCGCTTTTCGAACAGCCCGGACAGATTGAAGTGGGCATCGGCGATCGTGGGGTCGAGCGCCAGGGCGCGCTGATACGCCAACACCGACTCGTCGCTGCGTCCGAGATCGTCGAGCGCCACGCCGAGATTAAACTCGACCGTCGCGTCCGCATCGATGGCCAGCGCCCGTTGGTAGCTCTCCACGGCTCGAGCCGCGTCGCCTTCCTGCTGTAGAAGAAAACCGAGACCCGTATGCGCCTCCCAGCGCGCCGGCTCCAAATCGATCGCTCGTTGATACCACTCGATCGCGGCGGCGGCGTCTTCGTTCTCCAAGGACAGGGCGCGCGAGAAACACGTGTCGAAGTCGCCTGCGTCTGCCGCGGTCATCTCGATCGGCTGCATCAGTGCTTCGGCGGCCCGAGGCTCAGACAACTCGAACTGAAACTGGCCCGAGTCGGCTCGCCAAACTTCTTTTCCGTCTCTCACCACGACGTGGGGGCCAAGCGCCTCGAGGGTGAGTCCAGCGACCTGGCCGACGTCGGAGGATCGCAGTTGCGCGAGTGCTCGCGAGATGGCTCGACTCGGCACGTCGGCTTTCTTTAGCGCGGCCGCCATCCGGAGAACGACCAAGTCACGAAAGTTGAAGCGTGCTTCGTCCGTCCCCGCGATCGCTGGGTGATCCAAACCGGCGCGAGCGAAACTGCGCACTTGCGTCGGCGTCAGATCGAGAAGCGAGGCCGCCTCTCGAACCGTATACGTATGCTCGGTCATCTCTCCGCCCCCCTCATCCCTACCCTTGTGGCTGGAAGCCTACCCCGCCGCCTTCTTCTGCTTGGACTTGGAAGCCCGAGCGGGCTTCTTGGCCTTCTTCGCACCGGACGTCTCGGACTTTGAAACGCTTGCCTTTAGCGCGGCCATCAAGTCGATCACTTGCGTCTTCGTCTCTTCTTCCTGCGGCGCGGTGATCTCGACGCCATCGGCAACCTTTTGCTCGACCGCCGCCAGCATCCGTTCGCCGACTTCATCTTTGTACTTGGACGGATCGAATTTCTCGGAGGCGATCTGCTCGATCAGCTGAACCGCGAGTTTGAGTTCGACGTCCTCGACATTTCCATCGCCCGCTGGCACCTGATCCATCGCGCGCACCTCGTGCGCGTAGTGGAGCTGTTCCATGACGAGATGGTCGCCGACGGGTCGGACCAGCACGAGATACTGTTTCCCGCGGGCGGCATACTTCGCGAGGGCCGCCCAGCCCGTTTGCTCCATCGCTGCGCCGAGGAGCTTGTACGCCTTGGCTCCGCCCTTGTCTGGCCCCAAGTAATACGTCTTCCCGATGTACGCACGCTCGACCTGATCGATGGGCACGAACTCGACGATATCCACCGACTGAGTCGCTTCGGCTTCGAGCGCTTTGAGCTCGTCGGTGGTAAAGGTGACGTATTGATCCTTGGCGAACTGATAGCCCTTGATCAGCTCTTTGCGTTCGACCGGCTCACCCGTCTTCGCGTCCACGTATTGCTGTTTGACCCGGGTCCCATCGGGTCCCAGGAAATTGAAGCGAACCTTTTGCGAGGTCTCGCTCGATGAGTAGAGCTGGATCGGGATCGATACGAGCCCGAATGAGATCGTCGCCGAAGAAATGGGCCGTGCGGCCATAGAGTCTCCCCTCCGTCATGCATACCGAGTACCATCCGCGCCGCACCAGCGACCCGATGTAGCCTCGAAGATAATAGGTTGGGGGACGGAAACGGAGCCGAGGCGAGCGCGGAGCCGGTCAGGAGATCCAGGCGATGCCGAGAAAAACCGCGAGCGAGACCCAGCCGCTCACGAAATACCGGGCCAAACGCGCCGCGGACCGCACCCCCGAGCCGTTTGGCGGCTCGCTCGGGACGGGCATCGGCGTATTTGTGGTCCAGAAACACGCCGCCAGCCGCCTCCACTACGACCTGAGATTGGAGTTGGGCGGGACGCTCCTGTCCTGGGCTGTCCCAAAGGGCATCTCCCCGGACCCCGTGGATAAGAAGCTCGCGGTCCACGTCGAAGACCACCCCGTCGAGTACGTCGAGTTCGAGGGCGTGATTCCCGAGGGCGAGTACGGCGGCGGCGAGATGATCGTTTGGGACATCGGGCGTTGGATCGCGCTCGAAGACCCGACGCTCGGGTTGGAGGAGGGCAAGCTTCTGTTCGAGCTCCGCGGCCACAAACTCAAGGGCGTGTGGACGCTGGTCCGGCTCAAGAAGAGCGAGACCGGCAACGAGTGGCTGCTGATCCGAGAGAAGCGCGGCGGTCACCCGATCCTCCCGGATGGATCGCTCCCGGAGACGTCAGTGCTGTCGGGTCTGACGGTCGAGGACTTGGCCGAACGGGAAGCCGGATGGTACCCCGGTGAAGCGATCCTCGAAGCGCTGGGCGAAGCCGGCGCGGAGCAGACGCGCGTCGATCCCAAAGACGTCCGATTCATGCTCGCCAAACAGGGCGATGAGCCGTTCGACAACCCGGATTGGATCTTCGAACTCAAACTCGACGGCTACCGGATGCTCGCGTCTGCCTCCGACGGAAGAGCCGGCATTCTTACACGAAACGGACACGACGCGACCGCGAGCTTCCCGGAGATCGCGCGCTCGCTCAAGAAGCTACCCTTCGATCACGTCGTGCTGGATGGCGAGATCGTGGTTCATGATGCCTCCGGATACCCCAGCTTCCAGGGTCTACAAAAGCGCGCGCGTCTTTCGCGCCCCCCCGATGTCCGGCGTGCCTCGTTCGAATCGCCCGCTTGCTTCTACGCGTTCGATTTGCTCGGCTTCGACGATTACGACCTGCGCGGACTCGCACTTTCGACCCGCCGAGAACTGCTGCGACGCGTCGTGCCCGAGGCGGGCCCGATCCGATTCAGCGAGGGCTTCGAAGGCGCAGGGACCGGCCTCTTCAAGCAGGTGCAGGAGATGGGGCTGGAGGGGATCATGGCCAAGCGGTCCGACTCCAAGTACTACGGCGATCGGTCCGACAGCTGGTTGAAGATCCACGCCGCACTACAGGCGAATTTCGTCATCGTCGGGTTTACCCAGCCCAAGTCGTCGCGCACAGGATTCGGCGCGCTGCACGTGGCGGTCTACGACGATGCTTCGGTCTCCGACGAAGCCGCTACGGACGACACGCAACGCGTCCTTCGCTACGCCGGACGCGTCGGTACCGGGTTCGATCAAAAGCTGTTGGAATCGATTCGCGCGCAGCTGGATGAGCTCGTGTGCGAGGAACCCGCTTTCCTGCCGCCAATTCCGAAGGGACCAGAACACACGTGGGTCACACCGGAGCTGGTCGCGGGTGTCCGGTACAAGGAACTCACGAACGAGTTTCTTCTTCGACAACCCGCCTTCCTCGGGCTCCGCGACGTGCCGCCGACCGACTGCCGTCGACCCCGAGATCCGCGCGAGGATTTGGGCGAGCCCGTGCCGGTCGACTTCGGACCGCCACCGCTCGACGACATCCCGCTCTCGAACTTGGACAAGGTGTTCTGGCCGGAGGAGGGGTATACCAAGGGCGATCTCATCGCCTATTACCGGGCCATCGCGCCGTGGCTTCTTCCGCACCTCAAGGAACGACCTCTGGTCCTGACTCGATATCCCGATGGCATCGACGGCAAGAGCTTCTTCCAGAAGAACGCACCGGGTTTCGAGCCTGAATGGATCCGCACGGAACCGATCTGGAGCGAAGGGTCCGAACGAAGCATCGAGTACTTCGTCGCGGACAACGCGGCGGCACTCGTGTATCTCGCGAACCTGGGGACGATCCCGCTGCACGTCTGGGCGAGTCGCCTGGACACGCTGGACCATCCGGACTGGTGTCTTCTCGATCTCGACCCCAAGCACCAAGTCGATGGGGAGGAGGTGTATGCCTCGTTCGAGGATGTCATCGAGGTGGCCCGCACCATTCACTCGCTCTGCGACGAAATCGGGCTCCCGTGTTATCCGAAGACGAGCGGGTCCTCTGGAATCCACGTGATGATTCCGCTTGGCGGACAGCTCGATTATGAGCAGTCACGCTCGTTGGCCCAGCTGCTCGCCCAAACGGTGGCGGCCGACCGATCCGACGTCGCTACGGTCGTGCGGTCACCAGGCAAGCGCGGCGGGAAAGTCTATGTCGACTACGTGCAAAACGGCCGCGGGCGCCTGGTGGTGTCCCCTTACTGCGTGCGCCCTAAGAAGGGAGCGACGGTCTCCGCCCCGCTGCGCTGGAGCGAAGTCAAGAAGGGGTTGAGCATGAACAAGTTCACGATCAAGACGATGATCCGCCGCGTAACGTCGATGAAGGAAGATCCGTTTCTGCCGGTGCTGGAAGTGAAGCCGGACCTGATGAGCGCGTTGGAGAAGCTCCACACGCGACTGGGCTGACCCGACTGGACTGATCCCTATGAATGATCCGCTTCTCGAAGCGATGCGTTTGGCACTGTCTGTCGACGACGTAAAAAAGAAGCCGTTTCTTCGGCTTCTCGAGCACATGTTCTGGGCCGACGATCTGGTCGCGGAGAGTCTGGCCGCCGCTCGAGATCCGGTCGACGAAGCGTGGAGTCTCTACGCGCACGTGTTGGGGGCCGAGCAGATCTGGTTGGCGCGGATCTTGGGTGAACCCGATGGTGCGGTTTGGCCCGCGACCGATACCGAGAGCCTGGAGGCGCTGCGTGTCCATCTTCTTGAAGGGTATGCGACGTTGCTACAGGAACTCACCGACGAAGAACTTGGAATCTCCATTTCCTACCGCAACAGCGCCGGCGATCGTTTCGAAACCTCGGTAGAGGACATCCTGCACCACGTCTTTTTGCACGGCTCTTATCATCGCGGCCAGGTGGCGCTCTTGCTCAGACAAGCGAGTGAGGTCCCGGCCCCATCGGATTACATCGCGTTTGCGCGCGGGGCCGCTGCCGCGACGCGCGCCGATACCGCAATCCGCTAGGCGCGCCCGGTAAGGGTCGCGCTAGCCGATCCGCTCCAAGATGGTCTCGACGGCTCGCCGACCTTCCGCTGCCGCACCGGTCCAGTTTTGGTGTCCGCGCAGCTCCGAATGTCCAATGGCGATCCGACCAAAGGGTTCGCGGATGACGTCGGGCGGCGCCGGCGACCCGTTCACGCCGTAGAGGAATCCCGGACCCGGCGCGACGTAGGCGTGGCCCCAGCGGTTCAGCACCAGACCGCCGATGTCGTTCGCCGGGTCGAACCCTGCCTCCCCGAACAACACGACCATCTGTTCGCGCAGGCGACGCTCATAGTCGCGGAACGGGCTGCTCAATAGCTCGGTGCGACCCCGGACTCCCTGGTCTGAAGGCGAAAGTCCCGGCGACTCATAGGTGATGTAGAAGGTGAGCATCGCCGGATGATCGGGTCCAAACTCCGGCCGGTGATTCCCGGCGTACATGGGCCGACGGATGTTGCAGGAGAACCCGAGGTCGCCATCGTAAATGCAGGCGGCGATGCCGAGGCGATCCAGAAACCGCCAGTTTCTCAATGCCACGTTCGCGACCAGCACCGGGGCGTGCTGAAAGTGCGTGTAGGCGGCCCGATGGTCGGTCGGCAGATCTTCCAGTACGTGCGCGTTCATCCATCCACCGGTCGCCATGACCACGCCCGACGCCTCCGCGGCGTAGGCGCGCCCTTCGCGAACATAGGTCACGCGGACGCGCTCGGTGCCACTCGTCGCACCCTGGTGACGGACATCGATGACGGACGAAGCCAGCCGCATTCGCACCGTCTGGTTGGCACGATCCAACGCGCTGAATCCGATGCGACCGTTGATGACGTCGCCCAGCTCGCGTCGACCTTCGATCGCGTCGGGAATCAGGTCTTTGACAAAATACCGCGCGATCCCGGCGTTACCTCCGGGAAACGAGTGGAAGGTCATCCCATCGTATCGAGACGGCTCGCCGAAACCGGGAAGCGCGAAGTGAGATCCCCACCACGCAGAGATGGCATCGCACCCCAGGCCAATGATGCTGGCCAAGATGGGATCGACATACGCTGTGACCTCGGGCGGCAGACCCAACACCTGCTCGTAGTACGTCTTCAGGGTCATCGTATCGAGCCACCGGGCCGTCTCGTCAGCCGACGCGCCGACGGATCCAGGCCGATAATCCGCTATGTTGACCGTCCGCCACTTTTCGAAACCGGCGCGAACGTCCTCAGACCAGGGCGCTCGCGAGGTGTCGCTCCAAAGATCGTTGACCCACCCTCCGCCTGCGCCGCCAAAGTGGTGTCCGACCGAGAAGCGGTCTTGCACCCAGTGCATGTACCCGTAGTTCTCGAACGGTGCCTCGACGTTGGACGCAGCTGGCGCATACTCGAACTCTCTCGGAATCCCGAGCGAGGTGAAGTAGTCATCGGGCTGACCCGTCGGCTCCCGCACGCCGAAGTCGTTCGAACCTTGGGGGCCGATCAGCTGCACCCCGTCGACCTCGATCTCGTTTCGCTTTGCCTCTCCGCCGAACACCGGGTGATTGTCTAGGACGAGGCAGCGACCGGTGGGATGCAGACGTTTGAAATGATGCGCTGCGGAGAGCCCACTCAAACCGCCCCCGACGATGATGACGTCGTACTGCTCGCCGGTCTCGAACGCATCGCCCTGGCCGGGCCCGCGCCCGTCTCGCAAGCGGTGGGCAGCGCCGACGACTTCGGGGGTGTTTCCGTGCGACGAAGCGTAGTCCCCGACGCCGCCAGGCCCATACCAGTCTGGCCCAAGCGTGTCCGACCAGGGGTCCGAGCGCATACCGCTACCTGCCGTGGCACCAGCCGGCGGGGCGCCGCTAGCGGAAGAATCGGCAGCGGACGAACCGCCTTCCCCGCCGCACCCGACGAACGCCGACGCCGCCAGGCCCGCGCCCGCGAGATGAACGAAGTCGCGCCGTGTGATGTCTCGGTCGAGCCCGAGAGGATCGCGCTTTTTCGTCACGGTTTGGATCCTTTGATGACGAGGCGACTGGCCTCTGTATCGTAGGCCCGCCCGTCGAGCCCGCCGAAAACCACGAGTTCGACAAATCCAGCGTCATGCAGGAGGCGCTTGAGCTCGGCCGCCGAATACAGTCGATGTCCGACAGTGAACTCCTGTCGCTCATCTAGCTCGATCCGTATCCAGCGGTTTTCGATCCACGACCAGTCGTCCTTGATGGTCCGCTCGTAGAGGTAGAAATCGCCATCGCGCTCACGCCACTGCTTGTGTTCGAATGTCCGAGCGATCACCTCCTTGCCGCCCATATCCATGAGCAGCTTGCCACCCGAATGAAGCGATTCGAACAAGTTCCTTACGACGCGTCGATCATCGTCTTGATCACTGAAATAGCCAAACGACGTAAACAGGTTGAGCGCGACGTCGAACGCCTCCGGGTCGACGAACTCGCGCATGTCGGAATGGGCCAAGTCGAGATCGAGCTTCTCTTTTACCGCACGTCGACGAGCCTCCTCTAGGAAGCGCTCCGTGCGATCGACCCCGGTGACTCGATAGCCTCTCCGCGCGAACTCGAGCGCGTGTCGGCCCGGGCCACAGCACAGGTCGAGCACGCGAACTCCCGGTTCGATCCCCAGCAGAGTCTCGAGCTGATCCACCTGTTCCGTCGCGTCCTCCCACGCCGCGACGTCGAACATCGTGCCGCCGAATCCCTGCCAGAACTCATCGTTCTCGTGCCAATCGGTCACTGCGTGGTCGTTCCTTCCGTTCGATACCGTTGGAACCACGCCAGGATATGCTGAACCTTGGCGAGCATGTGACTCGGACGCGCTGCGATCCCGTGCGAGGCTTCCGGGATCCGTACGAGCGCGGCGGGCACCTTCAAAACTTTGAGGGCCTGATAAAACTGCTCCGACTCCGACATCGGCGTGCGCCAGTCGACTTCACCCGTGATCAGCATGGTCGGCGTCTTCACGTTGGCCACGTGGTGAATGGGAGAGCGTTCCATGTAGTGCTCGAGTTCGTTCCACGGCGCGTCGGGGAACCAGTAATTCATCCCACCGGTCCCACCCATGTCCGCGGTGAGTACCCAGCTGTACCAGTTGATGACGGGCTTCTGCGAGGCGGCCGCCGCAAACCGATCCGTGTGGCTGACGATCCAGGCCGTCAACACGCCACCGCCCGAACCTCCGGTCACATAAAGTTGATTCTCGTCGATGTACCCGCGGCCGATCACCTCATCCACACCTGACATCAGGTCGTGAAAGTCGTTTCCGGGATAGGCGTGGTGGATCTCGTTTCCGAAGTCCTCGCCGTAGCTCGTGCTCCCACGCGGGTTTGTGTACAGAACGACGTAGCCCGCCGAAGCGTAGAGCTGAATCTCTGCGCTAAAGCGGTCGCCGTAGTTCGAAAACGGACCGCCGTGGATCTCGAGAATGAGCGGATACTTGCGGCTCGCATCAAAGTTGGGCGGCTTCACGATCCAGCCTTGGATGCGAAGTCCGTCATGCGATGACTCGTACCAAACCTCTTCGACTTCACCCAATGGTTTGTGACCAAACAGGTCTTCGTTGAGCCACGTGAGCCGCTGCGCTTCCGATCCCCGCGAGCCGACCGCGAGATCCGCCGGGTGGTCCGGCGTTCCATGCGTGAACGCGAACCGGTCGTTCCCTGCCAGCGTATACGTGCCTCCGCCGTAAGGTCGACCCAGCGACAAGCCGCCGACATCGGACGCGAGGTCCGTCACGGTTCCCTGCAAGTCTACGTGCGCGAGTCGGGTGTTCCCTTCTGTATCGTATTGAAAGAAGAGACCGCGACCATCGCTCGCCCAATTCAGGTTCCCGATCGACCGGTCCAGGTCATCGGCGATCATGCGCGGGTCCGATCCATCCCGATTCATCACGTAGAGCTTCGTGACCTGGTATCCCAGGAAGCGGTCGTCGTAGCCCAGATAGGCGATGCTTCGACCATCCGGCGAAACGGTCGCGCCGCCGTCGGGGCCCCTGCGGTCGGTGAGTTGGCGGATGGCGCCGCTGGCAAGTGCGACCTCGTAAATCTCGGAGTCGTTTACGTACTCCCAGTCGTCGCGCCGAGTAGCCGAGATCAGTAAGTGCTGAGAGTCCGGCGTCCACTCCGGCGTGCCGCCGTGATTATAGGGACCCGAGGTCAGCTGACGGGGCGTCCCACCTTGAACTGGAAGCACAAATATTTGCGAGTAGCCGAGCGGCAAGAAGCCGGCACCATCGGATCGGTAGAACAGGCGCTCGTAGGTCCTCGGGGAAGGAGCCCAGGTCGCGCCCTCCGGCTTCGCCGGCATCTCTGCAAACGGCTTCGGGTCATCGGGCACGAACATGCTGAACGAAATCGTCTGCCCATCGGGCGACCACGAGATCCCGCCCGGACCTCTGTCGAGGTGTGTGAGCATGGCCGTCTGACCCGTGTCCATCCAACGGAGAAACAGCTGCTGCTTCTCGTTCTCATCGCTCGCGACGTAGAGGAGCGTTGAACCATCCGGCGACCAGCGCGGCGACGAGAAGTTCTGCTGTCCCGTGAGAAGCGGCCGGTGGTTGGAACCGTCGTAGTTGGTGATCCACAGATTTCGTCGCTCACGGTCCGTCATGATGTCGATAAACGTGCGCACGTAGACGACCTGCGATCCGTCTGGCGAAATCTGGGGATCTCCGGCGTACTCGAGCTCGAAGACATCCGCCGGCCCGAACGTGTTCGAAGGGGCGCTTTGCGAGAGGACAGGCAGCGCAAGAGCGACCGCCAAAAGGTGTGCGACGAAGGGGGCGCGTAACGACGCGCGGCTGGTCCAAGACCGATTCATGGTAGCCTCCTAAATGGCTCTCAGCTTCCGGTGACGCTCGTCAGGCGGGCGGACGTCGGGCGTCCGCCACATCCGGAAGGTAGCGCGTTGCTCAGCGTCGGATAAGTTCCCTGCCATGAACCCACCTCCAATGGCCATCCCAGAGACGATCCGCTGGACCCCTGACGGCATGGGTCTCGTCATCCTCGACCAGACGCGGCTCCCCGATGAACGGGTCGAACTCGAACTGCGCGACGTGCGCGCGGTCGAGGAGGCCATCCAGAGCCTGCGGGTGCGGGGCGCCCCTCTGATCGGCATCACGGCCGCGTTGGGACTCGCGGCTTTGGCGCGGCAGGCGGTGGCGGCCGGGGCCACGCTCGAAGAGCTCCACGCCTCGGTCGAGGGGTGGTCCGGACGACTGTACGAGGCCCGTCCCACCGCGGTGAATCTGGGCTGGGCCCTCCGGCGCTTGGCGTCCGTGACGGACACCGACTTCGCCGACGCCGGGGCGTTGGCGGAGCGCCTCGCCCAAGAAGCCGATGCCATCCATGCGGAAGATCGTCGTATGTGCCGCGCGATCGGCGAGCATGCGGCGGCGCTCCTCGAGGACGGCGACGCCGTCATCACGCACTGCAACGCCGGATCGCTCGCCACGGGCGGAATCGGCACCGCTCTGGCCCCGGTCTACGTGGCCACGGAGGCTGGAAAGAGGATCCGGGTGTTCGCCGACGAGACCCGACCTCTGCTTCAGGGGAGCCGCCTCACCGCGTGGGAGCTCTCGCAAGCGGGGATCGAAGTGACGGTGCTGGCTGACAACATGGCCGGGTCGCTGTTCGCGTCGAATCCGCCGGATATCGTCTTCGTCGGCTCGGATCGAATCGCTGCCAACGGCGATGTGGCGAACAAGATCGGCACCTACCCTCTGGCCGTCCTCGCCCGGCACCACGGTGTCCCCTTCTATGTCCTCGCACCCACGTCCACGGTCGACCTGGATTCGGCCACGGGGGCGGAAATCCCGATCGAGCACCGGAGTCCCGACGAGATCAGAAAGGGGTTCGGGAAGTTGACGGCGCCCGCGGACGTCGCGGTGTACAGCCCCGCGTTCGACATCACACCGGCGGATCTCATCGCTGGCATCGTAACGGAGTGGGGCATCCATCGTCCCCCGTATGGGGCATCCCTGGCGGAAGCGGTCGAACGCGCCCGAGCGACCTGAGTCTCCCCTCAGTTCCGCGGGTGGAGGATCGGGAGGTATTCCTTCCAAGGTCCGACATCCTGATCGAATCGACGCGCCACCACGCGGACGATCTGCCCGATGTGGTCCAGGTCGTGGACGGCCCATGTGGCGAGCAATTGACCTAGCGTGACTTCGCCGAGTTCGGGATGAAGACCGCCCGCGTCGAGGTCGACTCCTTCATCGATGAGCTTACCCAAGGCCGTCAGCCCCACCTTCCGCAGCTCGTCGAAGTCCGCAAGCAGCTCCTGAAGCGATCGGCCCTCGGTCGCCTCGATGTGAGCGAACCGATCGAACGGCTCGAACGGTTGGTCACGCCCGTGCTCCAGGATCCATCGAACTCTTGGAATCCAATCGTCGCGCTCTCCCTGCACGAGATGACCCAGCACGCCGAAGGGACTGAAGGTCCCTTCCCCTTCGTCCGCGTAGAGAAGTTGTTGAGGCAGGTCTTCGAGCAGGGCACGCACGGTGGTCGGCGTGCGCGCGAGCAAAACCATCAGGTCATCCGGAGGCGCGGTCATGCGGGTCCCCTTGCCGAAGCTTTGAAATCCGAGGTCGTCACGCGACAATCTACGCATGGACAACGTTCCGTACCTGACGGCCGACGAAATGCGCGAGGTGGACCGCGCCATGATCGAGGATCTACGGATCGAACTCATCCAGATGATGGAGAGCGCCGGGCGAGGGCTCGCGGCGTTGGCCCGGCAGCGGTTTCTCGACGGCGATCCGATCGACAAACGCGTGCTCGTCCTGTGTGGGAGGGGCAATAACGGAGGAGGCGGACTCGTATGCGCGCGTCGGCTTCACGCATGGGGGGCCCGGGTTCGGATCCTCACCACGCACCCGGCCGAGGCGTATCTGGGAATTCCGGAGCATCAGCTGGACATTGCAGACCGGATGGGCATCCCGATCACGCAACTCTCGACCCCGACCGTGCTCGGCGACGTTGACCTGGTCATCGATGCCATCATCGGATACGGACTCACGGGTGCCCCGAAAGACGAGGCCGCCCGTCTGATCGATCTCGCAAACGACTTCGGCGCACCGATCCTCAGCCTCGACACGCCATCCGGGATCAACGTGACTGATGGCCGTGCACCGGGCGTCGCCATCCGGGCCGACGCCACACTGACGTTGGCGCTTCCAAAGGTGGGTCTGCAGAAGGATGGCGCGAAAGACTTCGTCGGAGAGCTCTATGTGGGAGACCTCGGGGTCCCGCCTGAGCTCTATGCGGGGTCGGGACTCGCGTACGGAGTCGATCCGATCTTCGCAAAGGAAGAGATCATTCGACTGTGACGATCCGGAGCCATTTTCTCGATCGCTTGCGTTCGGAGTCGCCGTTGATCGGTGTCGAGCTCCGTCCGCCGCGAAGCAACCTCACGCGTGGCGGAGCGATGGATACGTGGATCGATCTCTCACACTCGATACGACGAGTCGTTGCGCGCGACGCGTTCCTCATGCTCACCGACAATGCCGTGGGTCAGGCGGAGGAAGAGAACCTCCAGCATCTCACATCGAACATCGCCGGTGAGGTCGATCCCTGGCGCGTGGTCCCCTTCCTCACGACGAAGCACCCGCTCGAGTACTGTCTGCGCTACGGCGATCGCGCGCGCATGCAAGGTCTCGAAGCGCTAACGGTCGTCGGCGGCGATGCGGAAGGCGCCGAGCGCTGCGTCCCGCATGCCAACGCACTGCGGGCACCGCTGCGCGCGCGCGTTCCCGGGATGGCCCTGGGGGGATGGGTGAATCTGCATCGACCTGCGGAGGAGCAGGTCGGGTTTGTCGCCAGCCCCGACTTCGAAGCCGACTACTATCTGACGCAAATCATCTCTCACCACGACGTGGACAAGGTCACGGGGTGGCTGCGGGCCACCGAGGACGCGGGCGTCGAAATTCCGGGCGCGTTTGGCGTGTTCTACTATCGGAATGGTCGCCGTGAAGCATTGCAACGTCTTTCGGCGTTCTTTCCGGTACCCATCGACGAAGTCGCGGAGGCGTTTGCCGCCGGGACGACACCGGTGGAGCACTGCGCGCGCACGATCCTCCAGCTGCGCGAGATCGGCGCCCGCCACGTCTACGTCTGCAACCTCGGAGCAAACCAGGCGGGACCTCTCTTCGAACGAATCCTCGCCGAGGTGGGAGCGCCGACGTCGAAGGATTGATCGAGACGCGAATCCACTACTCTTCGAGTACGGCGATCGCTCGGTCCACACGGTGGGACGGCGCCGACACCAAGACGCCCGCGACGGCCGACCGAATCTCCGACAGCACCTCTCTTGCCACGTCGACCCCTTCCTGCGCTGCCGCGGTCTCGCCCCGGTCCTTCGCCTTGCGCATCCGAGTGAGCACGGACTCCGGCACCCGCACACCAGGCACTTCGTTGGCCAGGAACTCCGCGTTCTCCAATGAAAGCGGCGGCCATAACCCGGCCAGAAGCGGCACGCCGAACTCTTCGATGCGCTTGGCGAATTTCAGAAATCCGTCCGGGTCGAAACTCGGCTGCGTCACGGCGAAATCGGCCCCGGCCTCCGCCTTCCACGCGAACCGCCGAATCTCCTCCTCTGGATCGAGGGCTCCAGGGTTCACGGCCACGCCGACGACGAAGGACGTGGGAGCCCCGATCGAACCGCCGCCCGGATCTCGGCCCAGGTTGAGCTGCCGAACGACATTGGTCAGACCGATGCTATCGATGTCGTAGACCCCACCCGTGTCGTAGGGGCCGCCGCGTGGAGGATCCCCCGTGACGAGGAGGAGGTTTCGCAACCCGGCGGCAGCCGCGCCCAAAATGTCACTCACCATGCCGAGCATGTTTCGATCTCGACAACTGTAGTGCGCGACGGTTTCGATCCCGAGTTCGCGTTCAATGACGATCGCCGCCGGGAGCGAGGCTACGCGGCTTCGATGGACCGGGCCGTCGACGATGTGAACCGTATCGACCCCCACGTCTCGAAGGTGACGCGCCCCGGCGATCAACTCGCGGGGCTCCCACCCACGCGGCGGCGTGAGTTCGACGGCCCGAATAAACTCGCCCGCAGCGAGTCGGCGGCCGAGCGCCGATCGATCCGCCAGCGGGGTGGACTCGGCGCTGCCTGGCCGCTCGCCACTCCTGGAGGGAGCGCTGGTGACTCGCGCCGGACGAAGCCCCTTGGTCCCGAGCAGCTCGACCATGTGACGCGTGTGCTCCGGCGTCGTTCCGCAGCACCCGCCGACGAACCGCGCCCCGGACTCCGCCATCCGGCGGCCGTAGCGCGCCATGTATTCCGGGCTGGCCAGATAGATCTTTCGATCACCGACGTCGCGCGGCAGACCCGCGTTTGGAAGCGCGGAGACGGGACGGCCGGTGGCAGCCGCCATCCGTTCCACACCCACGAGCATCGACGAAGGGCCCACGGAACAGTTGAGCCCGATGACATCGGCCCCAGCTTTTTCCAGCCCGGCCGCGGCCGCCTCGATGGTCGTTCCGTACGCGGTCGCGCCCTCATCGCCGAAGGACATTTGCGCGAACACCGGTGCATCCCCCGCGATGTTTCGCACCGCGCGCACCGCTTGGAGCAGCTCGTCCAGGTCGGCGAAGGTCTCGAGCATGAATCCGTCGACGCCGCCCGCGGCCAAACCCATGACCTGCCGTTCGAACAGGGCGGCAGCCTCATCGACCGAGGTCGGCCCCCAAGGCTCGATGCGTATCCCGAGCGGACCCATGGCCCCGAGTACGCTCGCACGCTGCCGCGACGCTTGCACGGCCAGGCGAGCCGCCGCTTCGTTGATCTCTTCGGTCCGATCGTCGAGCGCGAATGCCCCGAGCTTCACGGGGTTGGCGCCAAACGTATTCGTCTCGATGAGTTCCGCGCCCGCTCGCACGTACTCGGCGTGCACGGCGAGCACGACCTCCGGATTGCTGAGACTGAGCTCGTCGTAACATTCGTTGACGAACACGCCACGCTGATAGAGGACGGTACCCATCGCGCCATCTACCACATGGACGGTGTCGTCGGCAATCATCTCACGGATACGATCCCGGGCGCCGCTCAACTCGTCACTCCGCCGCGTCGTAGGCGAGATTCGGGGATAGAAGCCGCTCGGCCTCGGCGACTTCGATCGCGCGTCGAGCCGCGTAGTCTTCCACTTGATCTCGCCCGATCCGCCCCAACCCGAAGTACGTCGCCTCGGGGTGGCCGAAATACCACCCGCTCACGGCCGCACCCGGCAGCATCGCAAACGACTCGGTGAGCTCGATACCGGTGCGCGCCTCCGCCCCGAGAAGCTCGAACAACTGAGTCTTCTGCGAGTGATCGGGGCACGCGGGATACCCCGGCGCGGGACGAATCCCGACATAGGCCTCCCGAATCCGCTCTTCGTTGGACACCGTCTCCTCGACTTCATACCCCCACAGTTCAGTCCGAACCCTCTCGTGAAGACGTTCTGCGAGGGCCTCGGCCAATCGGTCCGCGAGCGACTTGGCGAGCAGACTCTGATAGTCATCGTTCTCGGCTTCGAGGTCGGCGCACAGCACATCCAAACCGATACCCGCGGTGACCGCGAAGGCGCCGCCCCAATCCTGCACGCCCGAGCCTTCGTCGGCGATCAGATCGGCCAGAGACAGGTTGGGACGGGGCGCCTTTTTTTCCATCTGCTGGCGGAGGTGCGACACGGTGACCAAAGGTCGGGACCGTGCCTCATCTTCGAAGTAGACGATGTCATCACCACGAGCGGCGGCCGGGAACAGCCCGGTGACTGCTCGAGCGACGAGCAGCTTCTCATCGATGATCCTGCGAAGTAAGATCTGAGCGTCGTCGAAGAGCGTTCGCGCAGCCTGGCCTCGCGCGCCCATCTCGAACACTTCCGGATAGCGACCTTTGATCTCCCAAGCTTGGAAGAACGGAGTCCAGTCGATGTAGTCGACAAGCTCAGCGAGGGGGACCGGGTCGAACACGTGGATGCCAGGTTTTCGAGGCGCGACCGGTGGCACAGCCCCGAAGTCGATCTTTAACCGATTGTTTCGCGCGGTTTGGATCGGCGCGATGGCGCGGTCTCTCTCGGCGTAGTCGACGCGGACCTGCTCGTAATCCGCGCGAACCTCGGCAACGTAGTCCGCCGATCGCTCCTCGCTCAGCAGCTCGCCCACCACACCGACGGCCCGAGACGCATCGAGGACGTGAACCGTCGCCCCCGAATACTGCTTCTCGATCTTGACCGCGGTGTGTTTTCGCGACGTAGTGGCGCCTCCGATCAGAAGCGGCACCTCGAAGCCCTCGCGCTCCATTTCCGATGCGACGGTGACCATATGATCGAGCGACGGCGTAATCAGTCCGCTGAGCCCGACCACGTCTGCCCGGTGTTCCTTCGCCTGAGCCAGAATCGTTTCCGCGGCCACCATCACGCCCAGGTCGACCACTTGATATCCGTTACATTGCAGCACGACGCCGACAATGTTCTTGCCGATGTCGTGAACGTCCCCCTTCACCGTGGCGAGCAGGATCCTCCCCTTCCCCTTTGAATCGACTTCTTCGGCCGGGTCCTCGCCGGAGGAAGCCCTCAGAGCCGCTTTTTCGGCCTCCAGGTAGGGGGTGAGGTACGCCACGGCCTTCTTCATCACTCGCGCAGACTTGACCACTTGGGGCAGAAACATTCGTCCGCTTCCGAAGAGGTCGCCCACGCGGTTCATGCCATCCATCAGCGGACCTTCGATGACTTGAAGCGCGACGTCCAACTTCTGTCGGGCCTCCTCGGTGTCCTCTTCGATAAACTCGACGAGCCCTTCCACGAGTGCGTGCTCGAGGCGCGCCTCGACCGTGCCCTCGCGCCAGGCGAGGTCGACGACCGTCTCGATGCCCTTGTCCCGAATGCGAGTGGCGAGATCCGTGAGGCGTTCGGTCGCGCCTTCGGTACGATTGAACAGCACGTCCTCGGACGCCTCGAGAAGTTCTGGGTCGATGTCGTCGTACACGGGAAGGCGACCCGCATTGACGATGCCCATATCGAGACCGGCTTCGATGGCTCGGAAGAGAAACGCGGTGTGCATCGCCTCTCGGACGGCATCGTTCCCGCGGTAGGAAAAGGACGCGTTGCTGATCCCGCCGCTCGTTAGCGCGCCCGGGAGCTCCGTCTTGATCCGACGCACCGCTTCCACGTACGCGTTGCCGTATTCATCGTGCTCCGCGATTCCCGTTCCGACGGCGAACACGTTTGGATCAAATATGATGTCCTCGGGGCGAAACCCCGCTTCGGTCGTGAGGAGCCCGTAGGCCCTCGCACAAATGTCGACCTTGCGATCGACGGTATCCGCCTGGCCATCCTCGTCGAACGCCATCACGATCACGGCAGCGCCGTACCGTTGGACCAGCCGCGCCTGCCGAAGAAACTCCTCTTCACCTTCCTTCAGCGAGATCGAGTTAACGATGGGTCGGCCTTGGATGCACTTGAGGCCGGCCTCGATGACGGACCACTTGGAAGAGTCGACCACGATCGGGATACGGGCGATGTCGGGCTCAGACGCGATGAGGTTTAGGTACGTCGTCATCGCCGCCTCAGAATCGAGCAGGCCCTCATCCATGTTGACGTCGAGCAGTTGCGCGCCGTTCTCGACCTGATCCCGGGCTACGTCTAGGGCCTCCTCCAGGTTGTCCTCGCGAATGAGACGAGCAAATCGAGCGGAGCCGGTGACGTTGGTTCGCTCGCCGATATTGACGAACAACGATTCCGGTCGAATGACGAACGGCTCCAACCCGGAAAAACGTGGAAACGGTTCCACCTGGATCGGAACTCGGGGCGAAAGGCCCTGGACTCGCTCCGCCACCGCCGTGATGTGGTCTGGCGTCGTACCGCAGCAGCCCCCGACGACGTTGAGCAGACCGCGGTCCGCGAAGCCGCCCAACACCTTCGCCATGTGAGCGGGCGTATCGTCATAGCCGCCGAATTCGTTGGGCAGTCCCGCGTTCGGGTGACAGCTCACACGGGTCTCGGCCACGCGGGCAAGATCGGCCACATAAGGAGCCAGTTCATCGGCTCCCAGTGCGCAATTCAGACCGACGAACATCGGATCGGCGTGCCGAATAGAAATCCAAAACGCCTCAACCGTCTGACCGGACAGCGTCCGCCCCGACAGATCGGTAATGGTGCCGGACACCGCGATCGGGATCTCTGTGCCCAACTCCTCGGCGAGTTCGAGAATCGCGAAAATCGCCGCCTTGCAGTTGAGCGTATCAAACACGGTCTCGATGAGAAGTACGTCGGCGCCACCTTGGACGAGTCCGGCAGCCTGCTCTTTGTACGCGCTGGCGAGTTCGTCAAAACTCACCCCGCGAAAGGCGGGATTCTCGACGTCCGGCGACAGCGAAGCCGTTCGGTTTGTCGGGCCCATGGCGCCCAATACCCAGCGCGGGCGAGACGGATCGGTTGCGGTCACTTCATCGGCCACGCCTCGAGCGATCGAGGCGGAGGCAACGTTCATCTCGTGGACGTAGGCCTCAGTACCGTAGTCGGCTTGAGACACCGCCTGGGCGTTGAACGTATTCGTGGTGACGAAGTCGGCACCGGCTTCGAAGTAGGCTCGGTGGAAACTCGCGATGTCGTCCGGTCTGGTGATCGAGAGCAGGTCGTGATTGCCCGTGAGCGGGGAGGGATGCCCCGCGAATCGATCTCCCCGATAGGCATCCTCGTCCAGATCGAGTCCCTGGATCATCGTACCGGTGGCGCCATCCATCACGAGGATCCGGTCCGACATACAATCCCGAAGTCGAGCGATGCGCTCGCTCCGCCCGCCCGGCAGGTCTACGTTTCTGGTCCTTCGATCCTCGTGCGCTTCGGACACTGACACCTCGATACGCGAAACCCCAGCCGCTCACAAAAAGACGCGCCCGGGGCGTAGCTCTTTAGCGACTTGTTTAGCGTGGCTGCAATCTGCTTCAAATCACCACGAACGAATTTTACCTGCACGGGCAAAATACGTGACTGCTACCGAGTCCTCAAGCTCTGCCGTCCGACCGCGAGGTTTTCTTGTCCGCGGGGGCCCGGATCTCGCAACGACGGCCCCGCGCGCATCTTCCTTGCAGGAACGAGGCTACGTCAGAGCGACCGTTCGAATGAACGCGATTCCCACCGCAGGTGTTCATCTCTACATGACGACAATACGACAGGGCCGGATCCGGCCCTTTTTGGCCCTAGCGGCCGGTTTCTTGGCGCTGGGGATATCGGGTGAGGGGGCGGCGCAGGAGGGCTTGGCATCCGCGGATGGCGGAACCACGCGGGGTGCCGAGCGGACCGCAAGTGCCCGGGCGGTGAGGTTGGACGGGTCGATTTCGATCGATGGCCGGCTCGACGACGCCGCCTGGCAAACTGCCCCCGTGATCGGTGGATTCACGCAGGGCGAGCCCTTCGAGGGTCGGGAGCCAGCCGAACCCACCGAAGTGCGGATCCTGTTTGACGACGACGCGCTATACGTGGCCGCCCGGATGTACGAGTCCGATCCCTCGGTCATCCGCGACCAATTGGTCCGGCGCGATGAGCGCGGGGCGTTCGATTCGTTTTCGATCTCTCTCGATCCCAACCGAGATGGTCTGACCGGATATCGATTCCTCGTCAGCGCGGCGGGCGCCGAGAGCGACGCCTTCCTGTTTGCCGATGTGCAGGACGACGCGGACTGGGACGCGATCTGGGACTCCGCCGTTCAACAAGATGAGTTGGGGTGGACCGCGGAGCTTCGAATCCCATTGTCTCAGATTCGTTATGAGGCTCGCCCCGGCGACCAAACCTGGGGCATCAACCTGTCCCGGCGACGCCTCGAATCCAACGAGACCGACTACTTCTCGCTCGAGTCGCGGACGGTGCGCGGCAAGGTGAGCCAGTTCGGCACCATCGACGGAATTCAGGTCGCGAGGGCCAGCCGGCGCTTCGAGGTCACGCCGTTCGCCGTCTCGCAGATTCAGACCGGGCCGGTCGAACCGGGCAACCCCCTGTTCGACGGGTCGGACTTCGATCCCCGCTTCGGCGCCGATGTGAGCATGGGCATCGGCTCGGCGTTTTCGCTCGACGCGACGTTCACACCTGATTTCGGGCAAGTGGAGGTCGACCCCGAGGTCATCAACCTCACGGCCTTCGAGACCTTCTTTCCGGAGAAGCGTCCGTTCTTCGTACAAGACGCACGCGTCTTCGACTTTGGCGAAAGTCGTGGTGGAGGCGGTCGTGGGAAGTCGCTGTTCTTCAGCCGACGGATCGGGCGCGAGCCGCGGGGGTCGAGCCCGAGCAGCGCGGACTTCATAGAGCGACCCAGTCAGACGACGATTTTGGGTGCGGCGAAGCTGACCGGTCGAACCTCGGGCGGGCTCTCGCTGGGTGCGTTGGCGGCCGTCACCGG
The DNA here is from genome assembly GCA_029262175.1 of Gemmatimonadota bacterium. Classification (GTDB taxonomy): domain Bacteria; phylum Gemmatimonadota; class Gemmatimonadetes; order Palauibacterales; family Palauibacteraceae; genus Palauibacter. The sequence goes on along the minus strand of JAJCZV010000099.1, from coordinate 46,392 downwards.
CCGAGAGACCGGATCTGCGTTCTTTGCCGCGGGCGACTCGATTGGCCGCTACACGGCCGAGCCGCAGGGCCGATACGGCGTCCTCCGTCTTCAACAGGACTTTCGCGATGGCGGCTCGAAGGTCGGTTTGATCGGGACGGCCCTCCAACGTGGTTTACCGGAGGACGGCGCATTCGATTTTCTTCCATCGAACGCCTACACCTTCGGCCTCGATTTCGAGCATCAGTGGGGTGGCGGGCGCGGACGCGACTGGCGCCTGTGGGGATTCTACTCGGGGAGTTTGGTAAACGGGTCGCCGGACGCGCTGCTTTCCATCCAGCAAAATTCAACCCATTTCTTTCAGCGCCCCGACGCGGATTATCTCGCTGTCGATTCGACCGCCACTTCGCTGTTCGGCAGCGATTGGCGTCTGCAGCTCGAGCGTCAGAGCGCCGAGCACTGGACGTGGTCCACGTGGGTCGGCCAACAGTCTCCCGGCTTCGAGATCAACGATCTCGGCTTCTTGACGGGCGGAGAAAAGCTCGACGTGGGTGGGCGGCTGCAATACCGCGAGATCCGGCCCGGAAGCGTGTTCCAAGATTACAGCATCAATTTCTTCACGTTCCACAATTTCAGGCACTCGCTGCTCGAGGACGGCTTCTCGAGCTCGAACATCGCGCGATCCCATGAGAGCGGCGGTTTCTTCCTAAACGGGAACTTTACTTTCCTCAACAACTGGGGGCTGGGCTGGCGAGCGTGGTATTCTCCCCAGAGTCAGTCCGACACGCAGACTAGAGGCGGCCCGCTGATGGCCGACCCTGCGTCGCTCAACCTCAATCTCAGGTTGAACACCGACCGGCGCTCCGCCGTCTCGGTAGAGCCCTCCGTCACGTACGAGAAGTCCTACGCGGGTCGCGGCAACCGACTCGAAACCAGTCTACGGTTCCAACTCCGTCCGTCGTCGAGTTGGGAACTCGAGTTTGGGCCCCGCTACACGAGCGCGCGTGATGGCGCGCAATATGTGTCGACGTCGAGCGACCTCCCCTACGCACCGACCTTTGGAAGCCGCTACCTATTCGGCGATCTGAGCAGGAAGTCCTTCGCGATGGAGACGCGGCTCAACGTGACGTTCAGCCCCGATGTCAGCCTTCAGCTCTTCCTGCAACCGCTGATCTCATCGGGCGACTATCTCACCTACCGGCAGCTCGAACGCTCCGAGTCCTTCGACTTCATCGACTTCGCCGAGGGCACGGCGCTGGACCAGGGTGGGGCGATCCTCTGCCAGGGCGGACAGACCTGCATCATCGACGACACCCGCTACTTCGACTTCGATGGAGATCAAGCCAGCGACTTCTCGACCAGCGACCGAGACTTCAATATTCGATCGCTGAGAGGAAACGCGGTGTTCCGATGGGAGTATCGGCCGGGCTCGCAGATCTTCTTGGTGTGGCAGCATAGTCGACGCGACAATGTCGACGTCGGAAATCTCGATCTGAGCCGAGATTTCAACGGACTATTCGCCGCTCCAGCCGAGAACATCTTCATCTTGAAGGTGAGCCAGTACCTCTCGTTCTGATGGCCAACCCCTGTCCTCCCATCGATGCCGGGGGATCGAGCGACGTCTAGCGAATTCCCGTGTCGCAACTCAAAGCGACCGGCGCAAAGCTCCCGACTTCGACGTCGATTACGGCGTCTCCGGGTAGCGCCAGCGCACCGGGGCACTCCGTCACCTTGACTCGATATCGGCCCGGCCGGACGAGGATTCTGGCCGTGCCATCAGTGCCGGTCCGGACTTCCTCCGCGCCCCCGCCTTCCGTCGCGCTTATTCGCACCGCAGCGCCGGGCACGGGCTCGTCGTTGGTCTCCCCCTCCATCGCCACTGGCTGCAGGGGACCCCTGGAGACGACGACGGACAATCCGGTGTTCGGATCCACGCCCAGAATCGACGCGCCACACGCCGCCCCCATGCCAGCGGCCACGAGCACGGTGGTTCTCAGAACGAAACGTCTCTTCATCTCTCGGTCTCCGTTTTAATGCTTCCTCCTTTTGAACGGTTGGGCGCCGCTTCTCGGGACGGCCGGTCGCGCCCCGGAGATCTCGCGTGCAGTTTGTCGTAGGGTCCGGGGTCGCAGGCCGGCCCACATTGTGACCCCTAAGTTGTTTACCAACAACTGGTTGAGTCTACATGCGCGTCACTCAGATCAAACTCCGGGAAATCGAACTCTCCCTGCGCGAGCCGTTTGTCATTTCGTCGGGATGGATGGACGTCCGCCGGATCCTGCTTCTCGAACTCGAGGATGAAGACGGCGTCACGAGCTGGTCGGAATGCGTGTGCGGATCCCGCCCGAACTACTCCGCGGAGACGGTCGACACCGCACGGCTGGCCCTACGCGAATGGCTCCTGCCGCGCGTCTTGGGCGTGGAGATCGCGGGACCGGAAGCAGTCCGCGATCTCCTAAACGACGGTGTGCAGGGGCACCCCATGGCGAAGGCCGCCATCGAGATGGGGTTCTGGGGTCTGTCCGCCCAAGCGCAGGGGGTTTCGCTGTCCCAGCGGATCGGCGGCGAGCGAGACACCGTCGCGACGGGGATTTCGATCGGGATCCAGGATTCGCCCGCTGCGCTTGCGGCCAAAGCGCAGGCGGCCGTCGACGAGGGATACCGAAAGGTGAAGCTCAAGATCAGCCCGGGTCTGGATATCGATTTCGTCCGCGCGGTGAGAGAGGCACTCGGCCCCGATCAAGATCTCGCCGTCGATGCGAACGCCGCATACACGCTGGCCGACGCGAAGACGCTGGCCGAACTGGACGCATTCGATCTGATCATGATCGAGCAGCCCCTCGCCGCGGGCGACCTGTATCGACACGCGCGACTGCAAGAGCAACTGAACACGCCCATATGCCTGGACGAATCGATCATCGATATCGCCAGCGCAGAAGACATGCTGTCGATGGAAGCGGGCAGAATCGTCAACATCAAACCGGGCCGCGTCGGCGGGTTTCTCAACTCGATCGGAATACACGACGTCGCGCAAGCGGCCGGTGTCCCGGTGTGGTGCGGCGGCATGCTCGAGAGTGGGATCGGCCGCGCATACAACGTGGCGCTGGCTTCGCTCCCCAACTTCCTTCTGCCGGGGGACCTTTCACCGAGCGCACGGTACTGGGCACAAGACATCGTCACTCCAGAGTGGACGATGAGCGAGGACGGCTTTGTAAACGTGCCGCGATCTCCCGGACTGGGCGTCGAGGTAGACGTCGATCGGGTCGAGTCGCTGACGCTCAAGTCCGAAACGTTCGCCCCCGACACGGCAGCGGTCTGACATGGTCGAATTCCGACACCTGGAATCACTCGCGGATTTTCAAGAGTGCGTCGGCCTCCAGCGCGCGACCTGGGGAGAGACCTTTTCCGATGTCGTCCCGAGGTCGTTACTCCAGGTTTCGCAGAAAGTGGGTGGACTGCTCGCCGGCGCGTTCGAGGGCGAAGCCATGATCGGTTTTGTCTACTCGCTCGCAGGCGCCTTCGAAGGCTCCGCGATGCACTGGTCGCACATGCTTGCCGTCCACCCCGACTCGCGCGGGAGAGGGTTGGGCAGACGCCTCAAGCTGTTCCAGCGTCAGGAGCTTCTGCAGCGCGGTATCGAAACGGTGTTCTGGACATTCGATCCGATGGTTGCGGCGAATGCGCACCTCAACCTCAACCGACTCGGCGCCACGATCGTTCGCTACGTGCCAAACATGTATGGCGGCGACACGGGAAGCCCCTTGCACGCCGGTGGAGAAACCGACCGGTTCATCACGCGATGGGAGCTCGACAGCAAACGCGTCAAATGGGCCATCGACGAGGCCAACGTGCGGGCGCCGTCGAGGAGACTCGACGAGGAGTCCGTGGTCGAACGTCCGTCGATGGCTGGCGAACTCGATCTACCGGGCGGGGACGAGGTCTGGATCGAGGTGCCTTCGGACCTGGCAACACCATCGGTGTCGGAGGGTGAACTCGTCCAGTGGCGACAAACGGTGAGACACGCGTTCATGACATATCTCAGGAGGGGTTATGCCGTTCAAAGTCTACATCGCGACGAGAGTGCGGAGCGCAGCTACTACTTCCTGCGAAGGACCTGAGATGACGGGACGTAGGCGCGTGAATCGATGGCTGCTGTTTGCGACGTTCGTCGCTGTTTTTCTTGCCGCGCCGCTGGCTGCTCAAGCCCCGTACTCACTCGACGACATCCTCGCGGCACCCTTCGCAACCGACATCGTATCCGCACCGAGCGGGTCGGCCTTCGCTTGGATTCGCTACGACCGGGGCGCCCGGAACATCTGGATCGCCGAGGGCCCGGCCTTCGTCGGTCGGCAGATTACCGACTGGTCTGACGACGACGGACAGGATCTCGCCGCGCTCCGCTTCACGCCCGACGGCAAGAGCGTCGTCTTCGTCCGCGGAGGAGCTCCCAACCGCGCCGGTGAAATCCCCAACCCCACATCCGAGCCCGTGGCCATCGAACGGGAGCTATGGATCGCATCCCTGGCTGGCGGCAGTCGTTTGCTGGCGAGGGGCAATGCGCCGGCCGTCGCGCCCGACGGCCGAAGCGTGGCCTTCTTGAGCCGTGGGCAGATCCACTCCGTGACGCTCGTAGGCGAGCCGACGGTCGCCCCCCTGCTCCAGATCCGGGGGAGCGCCAGCAACCTGATGTGGTCGCCGTCCGGCGATCGCCTCGCGTTCGTGAGCAATCGCGGCGATCACGCGTTCGTCGGCATCTTCGAGCTTGAGGATCAGGACGTGACCTATCTGGACCCGAGTCTCGACCGCGACGCCTCGCCGGTGTGGTCCGCCGACGGCCAGGAGATCGCGTTTCTCAGGATTCCGAACGTGGGGGCTCGACTTCCCTTTGCCCCCGTCCGCGCCTCCCTGCCCTGGTCGATTCGAATCGCAAACCCGGCGGATGGCAGCAGTCGAGAGGTTTGGCGGGCGAGCGCCGGCCCCGGAAGCGCCTTCCATGGGATCTCCGGGCCGCAACTATCGTGGACCGCGTCGGGACACCTCGTGTTCCCGTGGGAGCGTGACGGCTGGGTCCGCCTCTACGCGGTGCCTGTTGCCGGTGGGTCTGCCGTCGCGCTTTCGCCCGGCGAATCCGAGGTGGAACACGTAACGCTCTCGAGCGACCGCCAGACCGTCTACTTTTCTTCGAACGCAGACGACATCGATCGACGGCACCTATGGCGCGTATCACCAGGCGGAGCGCCCGAGTCGGTGACGTCGGGATCGGGGCTCGAGTGGGGCCCAGCGATCGGGCGCGACGGATCCACCGTGGCCTTCATCGCCTCCGACGGTACCACGCCGGCGCACGCCGAAGTAGCGACGACAGAGGGACGCCGCCCGATGGTCGCGGGGTTCATGCCCGCGCAGTTCCCGCACAGCGCGCTGGTCGAGCCACAACAGGTCGTGTTCACATCGGAAGACGGGCTCGAGATCCACGGACAACTTTTTCTCCCGCCCGGTGCGAGCGCCGAGCAGCGACCCGCCGCGATCTTCTTTCACGGTGGTTCGAGAAGACAGATGCTTCTCGGGTGGCACTACCTTCGCTACTACCACAACGCCTATGCGCTCAATCAATATCTAGCGAGCCGCGGGTACGTCGTCCTCTCCGTCAACTATCGCAGCGGCGTCGGCTACGGCTTGGATTTCCGCGAAGCGCTCGATTACGGCGCGCGCGGAGCCAGCGAGTACCGCGATGTCGTTGCGGCCGGAAAGTTTCTCGGGGCGAGAGATGATGTCGATGCCAGACGTATCGGTCTTTGGGGCGGATCTTATGGCGGGTACTTGACGGCGCTGGGCTTGGCTCGAAACTCCGACTTGTTCGCTGCCGGCGTCGACGTCCACGGCGTACACGATTGGAACGAGGTCATTCGCAACTTCGTGCCCTCGTATCAGGCCGAGGCGCGGGAGGAGTTTGCGCGTTTGGCCTACCGATCCTCGCCGATGGCTTGGATAGACGGGTGGCGCTCCCCCGTCCTCCTGATCCACGGAGATGACGATCGCAACGTGCCGTTCTCGGAATCGGTCGATCTGATCGAGGCGTTGCGGACCCGCGGTGTAGAGGTCGAGCAACTCGTCTTTCCCGACGAAGTCCACGGGTTCCTGCTGCACCGGAATTGGCTGGCGGCCTTCGAGGCCGCGGCGAGCTTTATGGATCAGCGGCTCGGGGCTCCTGCGACGACGACCGACAATCCGTGAGCCGGATTCGGGGAAAGCTCGCGCTCGTCACGGGTGCGAGTTCGGGAATCGGCGCAGCGTGCGCCGAACTGCTCGCTCGAGACGGCGCGGATCTGATCTTGTGGGCGCGGCGAGAAGATCGGCTTCGGGCGCTCGGCGATCGACTCGCGCGTGAATTCGACGTAGAAGTTCGGATCGCGAGCGTCGACGTGCGGGACCGCGACGCGGTGTTCTCCGAAGCGGCGGCGACCCTCGCGGGACGGGTTCCGGACATCCTCGTGAACAACGCCGGACTGGGCGCGGGGCTGGCCCCGATCCACGAGGGCGAACTCGATGACTGGGACCGCATGATCGACACGAATGTCAAGGGGCTTCTGTTTGTCACGCGCGCATTTCTGCCCGCCATGGTGGAGCGAGACGCGGGGCACATCGTGAACATCGGAAGTATCGCGGGATCGCAGGTGTACCCCAGCGGCGGCGTCTATTGTGCGAGCAAGTTTGCCGTCCGAGCGATCACTGAGGGGACCAGCATCGATTTACTCGGCACGTCGATCCGCGTCTCTTCGGTGAGCCCGGGTCTCGCCGAGACCGAGTTTTCACTGGTCCGGTTCGAAGGAGACGAGGCGCGCGCAGAGGCGGTGTACGACGGCCTCGATCCTTTGACCGGCCGAGACATCGCGGAGGCCGTTTCGTTTGTGGTAAACGCTCCGCCCCACGTGAACGTATCGGAACTTCAGCTGCTGGCGACCGATCAACGCAGCGTGCACCATATCCATCGACGGACCTCATGAGCCTGACGGATCTTCGGGGACACGTCGACTAGCTGGAGCGTCGACGCTTCCGCTTGGGTCGCCCGCGTCGCTTCCCTTTCCCCTTCTTCTTTCGCTTCTTTTGACTTTGTTCCGCATCAACGGGTTCAGGATCGGCCGTCGCGACCGCCGATTCCGCTGCAAGTGCGGGCGACTGGCCGTCGCCGCCGGAGCCTTCCATGGCCGACCCGTCCATGGCCGCCTCGAACACCTCTTGCTCCGGCACGTACGGGACGTCCGCTGCGCCGGACGGGATTGCGGCCGCCGTCGCTGGGACGACCGGCGTCAGCGGATCTATCGGCCGTTCGACCGGAACCGTGGTGCCCTTGCCCGACTCCCACACCTCGGGGGGCAGCGCCGGCGCTCTCTCGGGGAGTGCATCGACGATGTGTCGCATGTAAGCGCCGGAGTGATCTCGCTCCGCGGTGTTCATTCGGACGCCGGAGCGACCGGTGGACTGCGGATGGTCGATCGTGAAGATCGTCGGGTGCAGCGGCTCACGCTCGGCCGTGTCCACCACAACACCAATCTCGCCGCGTGACGTGCTGACGACGGATCCCAACGGGAAGAAGGTCACGAGACTCACGAACGCCCGAACCAACGCGGGGTTGAGCTTGTCACCCGCCATGCTCGCCAGGATCAGACAGGCTTCGTCCGGAATCAGAGGTGCCCGATAGGTGCGCGCGCCGGTGAGCGCCTCATAGGTGTCGGTGACGGCCACGATTTGAGACATGAGGTGCGGCTTGTTCTCGCCGAGGTCGGGATAGCCGCCCTGGCCGAAATGTCGGTGGTGTTCGAGCGCAATCGTGGCCGACAACGGTGAAAAGCCGGCGTTCGTCGCGAGCATTTCCGCGCCAAGGGCCGGGTGACGCTTCATGATCCGCCACTCGCGCCGGTTCAGCGGTCCCGGTTTGTTGATGATCTCGGTCGGGATGGAACGCTTGCCGATGTCATGGAGGAGTGCCCCCTCCGCGAGGACTTCCAAGATCTCTTCGGGGAGGCCGAGCCGGCGACCCAACAGCACGGAAAGCGACGCCACGTTGACCGAGTGATAGTAGGTATGGTTCTCATATCGTTTGACCGCCAAAATCTCGGCGAGCGCGCTCTTACGATCAACGATCTGATCCCCGAGCCGGTCGAGAAGCACGCGGACGGCGTCGGCGTCGGGGGAGCCTCCCTCGAACACCGCCCCCACGGTCTCGCGCGCCGATTCCAACGCTTCAGCGTAACCGGAATCTCTGGGCGCTGGAGGTTGGGCCGGAATCTGATCCGCGTTTCCGCGGTGCATCCCAACGGGAAGCAACTTGGACATGCTGAGGTGAGTGACCTCGCGCTCCAGGAGCTTCTCACGCAGCGACACTGGTCCATCGTTGCGCTCGCGCACCTCGTTGATGAGTTGCGCGGCGGCGACGAGCTGCTCGGAGTCCACGCCCTCTTCGATTTGAAGACAGTCGACCCCCACCTTCTCCAACTCTTCGATGAGTTCTCTGTTTGCCTGACTCTCGATTCGAAACGGATATCCGTCGACGTGCGCCGTGCCGCCGATGATGTCGAAGCGGAGACGACCACCCTCGTTTAGACCGCGCGCGACGGCACGCTGAAGCTCCGCTGCGCTCTGGCCGATAACCGCGTGCCCGTCGGGATAGAGCGACATGCTCCGCCTGAGCGCGGTAAACGCCTTCAGAACCGCGAGCGGTGCCGCCCGATTCGCATCTTTGACCGCCATCACTTCCCTCCTCCGCTCAACGCCGCGCTTGCCGCCCACCCGAGACGACACAACGCCGGTTTCCAAAACCACAGGCGCAACCCGAGTAGGGGGCGAAGCAAGTCCGCACCCTCTCGAGATGGGGGGTTCATGAACCGTTCGATCAACGCGCGAGCGACCTGCGGTCGGTCTTGGTAGAACTCCGGCTTCGACAACAATCGACCGGTCAGCTTCTCGCCTTCGGCAACCGGGAACCTTCTGATGGCATCTTCTGCCATCTCCCGCCTCCGTGGGTCGGAGGCCTCGAGCTGGCCAAGGATTTCTTCGGCCGCCCGCGGCGTCCCGATTCGACTCAATGCCAAGAATGCTTCCCGGATCACGCGCTTCTCGCTGTGTCCAAGCAACTTCGCGACCGCCGCCTCACCGCCGGGAGCCGCGAAGCCGAGTACGCGGACAGAGTTGCGCACGACCGTCCAGCGAGCGTCGGCCAGATGATCGTAGAGGCTTTCTGCGAAGACTTCTGCGTGTGCGCACATAAACGTCAAGATCGTTCGACGAATCTGTCGATCGCTCGCCTCTTCGAGCACGTCGTGAAACGCCGCGGTCGCGGTCGGTCCCAACGCGGTGAGAAGTTGCGTTACGGTTTCATCGCTCTTCCCTGCGTCGCGCCAGCGCTCGGCCTGGAATTGGATGTAGTTCGCGTCGAGCAGGTCGCCGACCACGTGTTTGATCGCGGCACCGACTTCCGGGTCGAGTCCGTCCAATCGATTGGCGATATCGAGCAACTGAGCGATGCGCTCGGCGGCGATCAGAGGCTTCTCCCAAAGAAGAGGCCGCAGCAGATCCGTGACCGAAGCCAGAACCTCGGTGGCGCGATCTGGATTTCGAATATGTGGGAGCAGCAGCAGCACGCATCGCAGCCGCTCGGCGGCTTCGTCGATTGCGCTCACGCCGTCGCGCACGGCTCGCAGCTGTTTGGCCGTCTCCGCGTCTACGCCCAGGTCGTGGGCGGCCAACTGGCGCATGTCGCGTAGCACCGTGTGGTCCGACTCAAGCCGAATCTGGGATGTCGGTTGACTCGCGACGCCAGGCGCTCCCAATGCCGATCCCGGCTGGGGAGCGAGTCGCAGACTGTCGCTCATCGATCGGGTCATCGTCCCGAGGCGTTCCCCGGAAAGCTCGAGCCGCTCGAGCGCGAGGCCCACCAGTCCCGCGCCTCCCACGTCGAGGTCGACGAGGGTGCGGATCGCCTCGACGATCTCCCCGTCCGGGAGCATGCGAAGCACGGCAGCCGCTTTCCCGCTCTGCAAAAGGTCCGGCAGGAGCACGTCTCGGGTGAGCGTGCGACGTGCCTCCGGCTCGAGCTCCATCAACGTGGCTGCCAGAGTGGCGAACCGTTCCTCGGCCACCGATTCGCTCAAGCCGCTATAGAGGTGGACCAGCTCGGAGACCGTTTGGCGCAGAGCGACCGGCGCGCCGACCGACGGTCCCTCGCCTCGGGCCATCCCGAGCAGCATCTGCGCGAGGTCCGCCTGGCTGTCGACGAGGAAGGCGAGGTCGAGCATGTCGATTGGGTCGAGCGGACAGTCCGTGTCGACTCGTACCCACGCCTTTTGAAGCGACACTTCAAGATCGTCTCGTCGGGAGTCGCGATGACTTTGCTCCACCCGAAGGCTCTCTAGCTGCCCGGACGGCAGGACATCGAAGTCGAGGACATCCAACCGCTCGGTGCATCGCACGCCGATTCCGGTGATCCCGAGCTCCGCGATCGCCTCAGAGAAGAAATCGTAGTTCCCTCGTCCGCGATCCCAGCTCGCGAGACGCCGGCAGAAGCGCGCGATCTCCGTGGGACCGGTGTTCGCACGAAAGGAGAGCTCCTCCACGTCCGCTCGAAAGAGTCGATCCGCAAGCTCATCGATGGCCGTGCTCGAGGGGACAGGCACCAAGTCGACATACAACAGGGTCGTGCCGACCTTCACCTGGAGTTCGGGAACCAAGTCGCTCTCGTCGACTGCTGGCGCAGCGGTCTCGTGCCCAGCCGGCGCCACGGTCTCGTCCCCAGCCGGCGCCACGGTCTGAGCGATTTGAACGGCTGGGTGGACATCCGGAGCCGGGCCGTCCGTGGCGCTGCGAGTGTGCAGTGCGGCGAGAGCCTTCGCGCATTCCGAGACCGCTTCCTTACACAGAGGACTCAGCGGCGGGTAGATCCTGTGTCGTTGCACCGCCACGGCCAGATGCATGAGCACTCGGACGCTGGTAGGGTCGATCGACGCGGCATGATTCGGCTGACGGCCGCTAGCCACAGCAGCCTCGGTCGCGGTAGCTCCCGTCAAGACAGAGGCTCCCGGCCCGGCAGCCATCGGAGGGCTCTCACGGTCCGTCTAGCGGCCGACACGGGACTCCATCTTGGCAGTTTGCTTGGATATCGTTGCATGACCCACGTTCTGCGTCGAAGACGTTGTCCCCCAGCGAGCTCAAAGTCCGCGCAATCGCCCGCTAGAGGCGGTTCCATCGCTTTTGCTGACCCCTTCTTAGAGCAGGGCCCGTACCGCCCGGTTCTGACGGATTCGGGCTACCTCCCCTTGCCACCATCCGATATATCGGTTTACATTACGATATATCGTAATCAGTCGGAATCGCTGGGGGACGTCCACCCCAAAATCGGCATAGAAGCGGAGGAACCCGTGTTTACAGGCAAGGACTGGGGGTTTGGGGCTTGGGCGAACTGCTGCGGACCCGGCGTGTTCCGCTTTCCGAGCACCCTCGGCCCCAAACGTCGGATCGTCCGAAAGGGTGACCTGAAGTTCGTGCTTTTGAAGCTCTTGGCAGACGAGCCAATGCATGGGTACGAGCTCATCCGGAGACTGGAAGATCGATCGCGCGGTCTCTACACGCCGAGTCCTGGCTCCGTCTACCCTACCCTTCAGATGTTGGAGGACCTGGGGTACGTGGTATCGGAGCAGACCGAGGGCAAAAGGGTCTACCGGATCACGCCCTCCGGGAGCACGTACATCGCTGAACACAACACTCGCGCACGCGACATCTTTAGTCGCTTCGTAAACGCGGGTGAGCGGATGACGGGCTCGGAAATGAAGGAGGTCACACGCTCCTTTATTCATCTCGCGCAGGTAAGCTTCGATCGTTCCGTCGGAGGCGAAGGCGACGCGAAGACGCTGACGAAGGTAAGGGAGATTCTCGACCGCGCGGCGCGCGAAATCGAAACCGCTTGGCCGGATGCGAATGCGTCCGCCGAACCGCAGGAGTCCTGAGCCATGTTGGAACTGGTCTTGTTGGCGGTCATCGGCGTCGGTCTCTATCGGAAGCGCGGGGAGCGGTGGGAGTGGAGTCGTCACCGACTCGAGCAAGCGTTCCGGGGTCTTTCTTCGGGAAGCGATCGAGTTACGGTGCGAGCACGTCGGGCGATCCCTGCACTGGTGCGTCAGTGCAGCAGCGATATGCGAAGCCTGGGCTCCGATTTCTTCGGACTTCTAAGTCCGGGCACGCAACGTCAACTCGAACACCGAGCGCGTTCTCTTAGAAAACAGACGGCTGAACGCGGCGAGTCACTTCGCCAGCGCAGCCTGTCCGACGCTTAGCCGCCCGACTCAAGTCCGGCGATTCAAGTCCGGCGATTCAAGTCAGGGCGTGCAGATCCAGCGACCAACGCTGGCCTAGGTGACGCGGACCCCGCTACGAGCTCGAAACCGCACGTGGCGTACGCGCTCGTCCAAACTCCACACCGTGGAGGAGTGCGGACGCCCGGCTGCTAGGATGGCGCCGACCGAAGCTGACACTCCGTGCTCGACGGAGAGTCGACCGGCATCGAGCGCAATGACCGATCCCTGTTGCATGGCTGCGGCCGCTTGCAGCGCAGCGCTCTCGCCGTGATCCCTGAGGTGGCCGCCGCCTAGGACTCCGAGAGGAGCCCCAGGCCGCAAGCCGGAAAATCGCTCCCGTTATCCCTGACGTCGAGCGTCGCCCGCCTTCTTCCACGGAGTGCGCTCGAAGTAAGAATCCGTCATCTCCTTGATCTGAGGCGACAGCAGGGCCAAGGCGATCAAGTTCGGGACGATTACGATCGCAAGGAACACGTCGCCCAGCGACCACACGACCGCGAGCGGCAGCACCGCACCAATGAAGTGCATGGCGACGAAGACCAGCTTGTACGGAATGACGGCTTTGGCTCCGAACAGATAGTTCGCGCACCGATCGCCGTAGTAGCTCCAAGAGATCGCCGTTGAGAGCGCGAACAGAAGTACCGAGATGATTACGACGTAGTGGCCCCAATCTCCGAGTGGCGACAACCCGCGCCGGAAGCCTTCCGCCGTCATCGGCGCGCCGCTCTCGACTGCGAGGCCGTGTAGGGACTGCAACTCGGTGCCGTCGGCGGTGCGCGCGACCCCTGCGCTCGGATCGATGCTCCCGGTAAAGGGCTGCGTGAGGGCCGCATCGATGAATAGCTCGTCTAGCGCAACTTCGTGCCACGCGACGTGCGCTGCACTCGGATCCGCCGGACGTCCTGCAGCGTAGGAAATCAAACCGGCCGGCGTCGCGGACTCGGAGCCCCCGCCAGCATCGAGGGAGACAAAGGAAAGGTCCCCCCCGCCCAAGGTGATCTCCGTCGGCATCCGGTCATTCCACGCGCCGGTCATGATCACCACGAGGGCCGTCATGGTGACAATGATGATGGTGTCGATGAAGGGCTCCAGAAGTGCAACGACGCCCTCGGAAACCGGTTCATCCGTCTTCGCCGCGGCATGAGCGATCGGGGCGGAGCCCTGCCCTGCTTCGTTGGAGAACAGACCCCGGCGAACCCCCCACATCATCGTGACCAAAAAGGCGCCGGCACCCGTCCCGGCAACGCCCGCTGTCGGGTTGAAGGCCTCTCTGAAGATGAGTGCGAAGGTGCCAGGCACCTCACCGATGTTGAGTACGATGATGATCATCGCGGCCGTGACGTACACCGCAGCCATGAGTGGTGCGAGGATGCTGGTGACTCGACCGATGCGACCGATGCCGCCCAGGATCACCATCGCCACGATTGCCGAGGTAATCAATCCCGTGATCCACGGAGCGATCGCAAAGTTGGTCTGCATGGAGTCTGCGACCGTGTTGGCTTGGATCGCGTTGCCCGTCATGAACGCGGTGATCCCCAGAGCGATCGCGAAGAACGCGGCCATGGGTTTCCACTTGGGACCCAGGCCCTTTTCGATGTAGTACATCGGCCCGCCGGCTACCGTGCCGCTCCACTTGGCGCCGCCTTCATCCACTTCGCGATACTTCTGCGCCAGCGTGACTTCGCCAAACTTGGTCGCCATGCCGAGCGCTGCGGTAACCCACATCCAAAACAGCGCCCCTGGTCCGCCCCAATGGATCGCGATGGCCGCACCCGCGATGTTTCCGATTCCCACGGTCGCGCTGAGTGCAGTAGTCAACGCCTGGAAATGAGTGACGTCGCCGGGCTCGTTGGGATCGTCATACCGACCCGTGGCAACGGCGACGCCGTGGCCAAGGCGACGGATCTGGATCACGCCCAGCTTGAGCGTGAGGAACGCGCCGATCCCGAGGAGAAGAATGACCTGGAGCGTGATCTTCTCGTCCCCGACCGGAATCCCGAACTCGACGGTGTATTCGGTCAGCCAGGCGACGACTTCAGCGAACCTGTCTGCAAAATTCATTCGTTTCCCCTGGATGTAGGTTGCGCTGAGTTTGGGCCCACGACCATGACGCTGCAAGCGTGCGACCGTGACGCTCCGGCGTGAACGCTCATGACGCTCCAGCGTGACGACCACAACGCTCTGGCGTGACGACAATAACGCTCTGGCGTGACGGCCATGACGTTCCAGCGCGACGACCGTGGACGCTTCAAGCGCCACGAGGCTCACCGCTTGATAGCGAATTCACGCCGGACGACACACTACCGCCATCCAGAACATGAACCGTAACAGTGTTACGCTTTTTTTTGATTGGAGGGGTGATGGCACTCGTACCGCGGCCCCATCGATGGAAGCTCGCGCGACTCCAGACTCTGAGAGAGCTCGCCGACCCCGAAAACGAACGGGAGACTCCCTGTTTGGAATCGCTCTATCGTCTGTTCTTACTCGAGAAGCACGAGGCTTGGCTTGCAGCCGACGTCGGCTGGGTGACGCCCACGCAGGGGGCCATCCTCTACGTTGCCGCCTCCGCTCGAGTGCCACTGTGTATATCGCAGATTGCGCGGTTTCTTCATTGCTCCCGCCCAAACGTCAGTCGCGCCGTCAGGACACTCGAGCGAAAGTCCTATGTGGTTCGAAGACGCGACCGACGAGACCGGCGTCGAGTTTTGGTCCACATCAACCGAGCCGGGAGACGTGTCGCCAGTTGGGTGCTGGGATGGGACAAGAGGTTGCCGGACGCTCTGACCATCGTGCCCTCCAAACAACTGGAAGTGCTCGCCCGCTTTTCAGAGGAAGTCGAGCGCACTCTACGCCGATTCGGTCGAGCGCCTCCGCGTCGACAGCGGGGTTAACCACAAAGCGACGAACCGGACCGTCCCGCTCGGCATCGGCGCGGATCAGATCGAGACGTTTGCGTCCCGCCGTGTACGACGCGGCCTCTCCCTGTAGGTTCCGTCGACACTCGGTCGACTGGCCTCCCGGTGCGCCCCGGGGCGCACCCATGAATCGCGGATACACTCGACGATTCGAGACAGGTTCGTCGACCAGGCGGTGCCCGCCAAACCTGGGCGGGCCTGCCGATTTCGGATGCCTGCGGACGTGAGGGGTTGTGAAGATCAAGAAGACGAGTACGACCGGAAAATCCAAGAGCCGAAAACCCGAGCAACCGAGTGGCCAGTCGCTGCCGGCGGAGCAGTCGACCGACCAAGCGCAGTCGACCGACCAAGCGCAGCCGATCGGCGAAGGCGGCGTGACGGCCGATCCTCGGCATCTGCCGGAGCTTCCCGCTCGGATCGGTCGGCTTTGGGAGTTCGCCACGAACGTGTCGTGGACGTGGGATCGAGATGCTCGCGCGGTGTTTCGGGCGATGGACATCACGCTCTGGCGGAGCAGTCGGCACAACCCGGTCAAGCTGCTCCAGCAAATCCGGGACGAGCGCTTGGGCGCGCTCGTGGACGATGGGGAGTTTCTCGAGCGATACGACGCTCTGTGTCGAACGGCCGATCGAGAGGGCTCCAACGATTCGACTTGGTTTGTAACTCACTATCCGGATCTCTCTGAAGATCCAGTCGCCTATTTCTGCGCGGAGTTCGCCCTCCATGAGTCCATCCCTATCTACTCCGGCGGCCTCGGAGTTTTGGCGGGCGACCATCTCAAAGCTGCCTCTGATCTCGGCGTCCCACTCGTCGCCGTTGGACTGATGTATGGCCGGGGCTATTTCGATCAAACGCTCCGACTCGACGGCTGGCAGGAGGACGGCGACCAGCCGCTTGACCCGACGACGACGCCGCTTCAGCGGCTCCGTGGCGCAAAGGGTCACCGCTGGCTGACGTGGATCTACAGCTCGGGGCGACGCGTCTATATCGGGGTTTGGCGCGTCCGCGTCGGTCGCGTGACGCTCTATCTGCTTGATACCGACATCGAGGAGAACGACCCGCAGGACCGTGAGCTTTCACACAATCTTTATGCCGGCGGCGTTGATCATCGACTCCGGCAGGAGGGCCTACTCGGCATCGGCGGGGTGAGAGTTCTGGACGCGCTCGGAATCGAACCGCGCGCTTGGCACGCCAATGAAGGTCACGCGACGTTCATGCTGGTCGAGCGCGTACGAAGGCTCACCAAGGCCGGCGTCCCCTTCGACGAAGCTGTTTCTCAGGTGCGGACAAACAGCGTTTTCACCACCCATACGCCCGTTTCCGCTGGTCACGACGTCTTCTCGCACGAACAAATGCGAGATTGGACGGGTGAGGAGTTTTGGGAGAAACTGGAAGAGCGAGACCGTCTACTCGGACTCGGGCTTCATCCGGACGACAAGGAAGAAACGCAGTTTCACATGACTGCCGCCGCGATCCGTTTATCTTCTCGTGTAAACGGTGTTTCTGAGCGCCACGGCCACGTGAGCCGCGAAATCTGGAAGGGACTCTGGGATAAGGAGGCGCCGGCCGAGGTCCCGATCGGGCACGTGACCAACGGCGTACACCTCTCCACCTGGATGAACAACGATGTCATGGGTCTACTGGACGAACACCTCGCCCCTGATTGGGGTTATCGAGTCGACGACCCTGAGATGTGGGCGGGAATGCGCAACGTGCCGTCCGAGGCGCTATGGGGCATCCATCAGCGCCTGAAGCTCGACCTGATCGATTTCATGCGCGAGGAAGCCCGTCGTCGCTGGCGCGATCATTGGACAGAGGCGTCACATCTGGTCGGTGCCGGAACCCTGATGAGTCCGTTCCCTTTGACCATCGGATTCGCCCGTCGTTTCGCCACGTACAAGCGTGCCGACCTGCTGTTCCGCGACACGGATCGCCTGTTGACGCTCCTCGCCGACGAGCGGCGGCCCGTTCAGCTCATCTTTGCGGGGAAGGCGCACCCCCGCGACGAAGAGGGAAAGCGGGTGCTGCAGCGGGTGTATGAGCACACACGCGACCCGAGATTCGAGGGTCGGATCGCATTCCTCGAGGACTACGGATTGCACATGGCGCACGGCCTAGTGGCGGGCGTGGATCTCTGGCTCAACCTGCCTCGCGTCCCCCTGGAGGCCAGCGGGACGAGCGGGATGAAGGCCGCGCTCAACGGCGTCCCCCAACTCGCGACGACCGACGGTTGGTGGGAAGAGGGGTTCGCGGGCGACAACGGATGGATCATCCCCACGGCGCCGACGAACGCCTCGGAGGCCGAGGCGGACCAGCACGACATGGAACACGTGTTTCGACTCTTGGAGGAGGAGATCGTCCCGGTTTTTTACGATCGTCCGCGAAGGGGCTCGTGGCAGGGGGCACCTCCGGGCTGGGTCGAACACATGAAGCGCTCGATCGAGGTCGCGGGTAGGCGATTTACCGCTCGACGCCAGGTCCAGGACTACGTGCGGGACTACTACGTTCCCGCTCTCCGTTCCGACACGGAAGGAGATGATCCACCGGTCCGCTAGGGTGCGATCCGGGCCCGGTCCGCTGGGCTGCGAGTACCGGTGCGCTAGGGTGCGAGCGCACCCGGTGCGTCCCCTAGACCGTTAGGGCGCGGTCGCAGGTACGAGCTCGTCAATGTATTGGACGAGCATGTTGCGCCAGGTGGGCCAATCGTGGTGCCACTCCTCTCCCCAATCATCCAGCCGACAGGGGATTCCTTTGTGGCCGAGGAGCGCCGACACTCGATAGGACTCCTCGATGTCCTCAGCTCGACCTCGACCCGAGGCCAGCAGGACGAACCGGGCCTTGAGCGCCTGTAGCGCATCTCCATTTAGGCCCGGGAGAAAATGAATGGGAGAAGAGTAGTAGAAGTCCTCCGTCACCCCCGCCTTCAAGAAGCGTTGGAGATCGTAGGTTCCGCTCATGCACAGCGCATGGCTAAACACATCCGGGAACCTACATAACGCAGCGAGAGCATTGAACGCTCCGATCGACGACCCCCCGACCATGACCTCGATCGAATCGTCGTTGCAGTCGTCTCGGATTGCCGGCACCAACTCGTGATAGATAAAACTCTGAAAACGCTCCATGACTCGCATCCGATGCTCGGGCGATCCTTCCTGCCCCAGCATCGCGCGACCCGCAACGCTGTCGCACGAATAGAGCTTGATGCGTCCATCGGCAAGAAAATCCGACAACGTTTCAACGACGAGGAACCGTTCGATTTCTTCCGCGTCTCCACCGGCGGTGGGAAACATCAAGAACGGTGTCCCGACCTCTCCCCACCGCGTGATGTTCACGACCTGATCCAGCCGCGGCGAATGCCAGCTCGTCGACATTTTCATGTTGAAAGCCTCACATCGAACTCTTCGGAAAGGAATCGATTACGACGCATAGGACCGCCTACGATGCAAGAATCGATACCGAATGCGGAGGCTCCTCCGCCCGGACACGCTCGATTCGTTCGACGAACAGGTTCGTGAACTCCTCGATTTCGTGCTCCGGATACAGGGACGCGACCTTTTTTCGCACCGCCTCTCGCGCTGACACACCGCCGAAGAATTCGTGAGCGACATCATCGAGATGCTCGAGATGCGTGTGACAAAACTCGTTGAATCGTTCCGCTTCCAACCGTTCCTTGGCGATGGCGCCGCACGCCCGGATACGCTCTTCCACCGTCATCCCTGGCTGGCACGCATCAAAAAACGGCTGCCAGTCGAGGTTCACTCGCATGGCTCTCTTCGTCGTAGCGCAGAAGATGGACCAGCGAATGTTCGCCTTGATCAGCCACGGGAAGTGATAGTGGAGCGAAGTGACCTGAGAGTCCGGGCAGGGATTGGCGAAGTCGATCGGCACCCAACGACCTTCACTTCGGAGAGCTTCGCAGGAGTTGAAGTCCCACCCAAAGAACGCATTGATGGTCAGCGTCATGTCGCGCAGCGTCTGTGCTTCGGCCGGGCTCACGAAATCGCGATCCATCGTATAGCGATCGTGGAGCGGCGCACCCGGATCATACAAGACGGCCCTGGTCTGCGGCCCCAGGCCCACGCAACGCACGAAACGATCGTGCCCCTCGACGCTTTTTTGAAGGTGCATCACGAACTTGCCGCTCTCCTCGTACGCCGCACGAAGCGCCTCGGCGTTCTCTGCGCGAGATACGCCCCGCCAGCCGCCCCCGTCATAGGGCTTCATATAAAGCGGAAAGCCCACTTGCTCGCCTACCGCGCCAATGTCGAACAAACGCGCGTAGCGTTCGAGCGTGACCGCCAGATCGTCGCTCGGTTCATAGGCTTTGGGCGGGACGAGCCAGGTCGGAGGGATCGGCAGTCCCAGTCGCATCATGGCGCAATAGGTGGTTTGTTTCTCCATTGACTGGACGCTCCACGGGTTATTGAACACGTAGAGACCATCCATGATCACAGCCTGCTTGATCCACTCTCGCGTCGGGTGATACCAGTGGGTCAGGCGATCGACGACCAGATCGAAGCGGTTGGGTTGTCCAAGCGCGAACGGTTCGATGGTGAGGTCTTCCACCTCGAATCGGACGTGATCGCCGTCCCACGGGATGCAAAGGTTCAGCCGCTGGAGGATTTCCCGATACGCGATCGGCCAGCACAGGTCGGCCCCCAACGACAGGCCGATCCGTCGAGTCACTTCAGACATGTATCCTGCTCATTCGTAGACCATCCATAAGGGACCCGGAAACAGCCAAGAGAGACCTTCGCGCAGTCGGTCGCGCCAATTCTCCCAATTGTGGCCGTCACGGGCCTCGACGAAACGGACATTGACGTCCGCCCCACGGAGTACCGGGATCAACGCCCGATTCTCGACCACGAGCGGCTCGTAGACCCCCACCGACACGAAGGCTTTCTCCGTGACTCGGCTCGGGGCGTCGCGATACGCGTTCATCATCTCGATGATGCGTTCAAAAGGAGTGCCCTCTTCACCTCTGCCGATATCCGTAAACGCGAAGGAACCCGACTGAAGCAGCAGTTTCCCGAATGTCTTGGGGTAGCGGAGCGCCGTATCGAACGAAGCGACCGCTCCAAGGCTGGCACCCAACAATCCGCGCGATTCTGGCGCATTCTGAAGCGGGTACTCGGCTTCGAGGCGGGGCAGCAACTCCTCGACCACGAAACGCGCATGACCCGGATCACCGGAATACTCATCCATGCGATGCGCGGCGGTCGTCATCGCGACGATCAGACCCGGGATCTCGAAGCGCGCGATCAGGTGATCGAGCACGTGTTTTAGATTCGCGTAGTGCATGTAGTCGTGGCCGTCGTGCGCGATGAGCAGCGGGTATTTGCGGCTGGGCCGGAACCCCGGTGGGCGATAAACACTGACGCCACGCTCGGACCCCAGAGCTTCGCTCTTTACGACAAGCTCGTCGAGCGTTCCCTCGGGGACGCCGTCGCTGGGAAGCGCCCACTCCGGCACCTCATAACCCCGAGCCGTCACGACCGAGTTGGCGCCAAAGGGGTCACGGGCGACCTGAGGGTTCAATACATCCTCGACCCACTGCGTACGGCCGCCTCGGGTGACCTCGATCTTGTACTCGACCCGCGAGTGATCGGGCAGTTCGAGCGCGTGCACCCAAAGATCTGTGCCTTCGAGCCGGTGAAACGGTTGAGAGCTGGGGAGGCCTTCGATCCAGTGGCGGAGACGAACCGAATCAGCCGCGCCACGAAACGCGAGCGTGTAGAGGGGGGCTTCGGCGATCGGAAACTCGTTCTCCTCGAGAAAACGACCCACCGCATCTCCGTCTTGGGCGAAGTCGCGCTCCAACGCGTCGATGGCGGGCGAGGACTGACGCGTCGCGTGCTCGCCCTCGTGCTGGTCGAAGTGTGACGTTCTCACGCGCCTCATGCCGCCGACGCCCGAAAGCGCATCAGTCGCCCGGCGCGATCGAGTCGTCGTGAATTGCTGAAATCCCCCCAACCGTCCTTCGACCAATCGAGTCGAACGCCCGCGTCCAGCAGTACGCAAGCTTCGGGAGCAAAACGGCTCGCAAGTCGAGCCGTCCGCTCGTGATCATCGAGCGCCAAACGCGTCGACGCGTGTGGGAGCGGAACGATTCCCCGGACCAGCCCCAGCCCTCGATCGAAAGCCTCGGCGTTGCCGGCGCCCCACGGTGGTCGGTCGTGAAAGAGGGCCACGGTCGGCGCGAGCGCCATGGCTCCCGCAGACCACGCGACGAGCGTCCGGTCGCCGAGTAGGTCGTCGACACCGAACAGACGGAGTCGATTGAGAAGCGCGGCGATGTGTCCTCCCGCGATGAGTACAATCGAGTGCGGAGCGAGAAGCTCCCGGATCTCCCTACGCTGACTGACCACCGCGTCTCTTTCGAGCGGTCGGAACTCCTCCACGAAGCCGTCCCTCAGCTCCGCGACTCGGTCGAGATGCCGCTGGTCCAGTGCGCGGATGGACTCCAACGCCGCCGCCCGCTCTTCCTGGAGGACCCCCTCGTCTCCCTCGAGCCTGAGCAGCCGCCTATGAGCGTCGATCACGGTTTGCAGTCGAACGTTGTACGCGCGCCGAAGAAGCTTGAGGCGACTCTGAGTCGCCTTGTGCCCCGCCCCGAGTTCTGGATCGGCTCGGACGACGAGGTCTGCGCGTTGATACAGCCGGAGGTCCTCTGTTCGCTCGGCAAGCTCGGACCCGATGATCTCCGGCTCGCCCTCTCGATCGCGCCAGCCCGCCGTGATCGCGGCGCACCGAGCGGCCGTGCCTTGACCGCCTTCCGGGTCCAACCCCTGCACGACCTCTGGAAGCGTCGCGCTGTCGCGGAGCGGCCCGAGCAGAACGGTGCGCGACGCCTTGGACCTCTTGGACCCCTTTGCGTCTCGCCGGCTTCCTCGCCTCTTCACGAGGCCCGCACGGTCACCGTTCGGGCCACCGTGTCCAGCATCCGTCGAAGCTCGTCGTAGTCCGGGTGCCGCAGCCGTAACCAGGCGTTGGCCATATACCCCGCCTCTACCGGCTGCGTCGGCGTGCCGGGCGGCGGTATGTGCGTGTCGATGATCCATTCACCGTAGCGGTCTTCGATCTCATCCAATCCTTCATAGCCGGCGATGCGGCCGTCCGCCTCGGGGCGCAGCGTGATGATGCCCGCCGCGTATCGCCGGGAAGCGGTTTGGCTCGTTCGGCCGTGCACGACACACATCGCCCACTCTCGATACAGATCCATGTCGTTGGCGGAGCAATAAAGATCCCAGGCCCGGACTCCAGGCGGCCGACAGCCGATCTCGGAAAACTTCAGGCCCTTGTCTCCGAAGAACCACTCCATGTGCGTGGCCGAGGTCTCGAGCCCCAGCGCATCGATCACGCGCTTGCCCATGTCCCGGACTTCGCCGTACGCCTCCGAAGAATCGATACGATTGGTCGCGATGAATTGCGGAGAGACGTCTCGAGTCCGCATGGCCTCGAGCACGTTCGGGTAGTAGTGGGTGATGAAATCGTGGACGACTACGCCTCCAACCGTGAGGGTGTCGTAGAACGCTTCATGCCCATCTACGAACTCCTCTACGGCCACTTCGGCGCCTCGACCCACGCCGAGCTCGGAAAGCACCGTTCGCAGCTCGACTTCAGAACCGACCTGATATGTGCCAGAGGCTCCAGCGGCCGCGCGCGGTTTGATGATCACTGGAAAGCCGACGGTGGCCGCGAACGTGCCGATCTCTTCCACATCGCCGCCGCCCATCGAGCGGGCAGTTTCAACCCCGGCCGCGCGCAGCGCATCCTTCATGGCCGGTTTGTCCCGGCAGAGATAGGCGGTCCGCACCGACGTGCCGGGGATACCGAGGGCCTCTCTGACGTTGGCGACAGGAAGAATATGAGCCTCTACGGTCGCCTCGAGACGCTCGACCGGACGTTGCTCGTGCATCCACGCGACGACCCGGCGGAGTTCGGTTTCGTCGCAAACCGACCCAACCTGTTCGTAATGCGTCAGCCAACCCCGAAGTTCAGGACCAAGCGCCTCGATCGGCGACTCCCCGATCGCCGACACCTCGGCACCAGCCTCCCGCAGCCCGCGGACGAAATCCTTCTGATTCCCGGGAAATCGGGGTTCGACAAAAACGACGTGCATGAGCGGCGACACCTTCACTTTTGGGGAAGGTTATTGTACAGTGCGCTCCCTCGGACTGCAGCCCAATGCCGAGTGCTCGAGAGGGCAACGAAGGCCACCCAGGGAAGGTTCATGCCAAACGTAGCGTTCGTCGCGCCCTTCTATCTTCCTACTACGCTTAGATTTCTCGAAGCCGCTGCGAGCCTCCCAGGGGTGAATTTCGGCATCGTGACGCAGGAGCCGATCGAGAAGGCTCCGGCGGAGTTGCGTGCGAAACTGGCGGCCTACGCCCAAGTCGAGGACGCGCTCTCCGCCCCGGGCATCGCGACGGGGCTGGACCAGATCTCCGAATCCTTGGGCTCCGTTGACCGCTTGATGGGCGCACTGGAGGATCTGCAGGTGCCGCTGGGCGAGCTCCGCGACCAACGAGGCATTCCGGGGCTGGGCGCCGAAGCGGCCAACAACTTTCGCGACAAATCTCGGATGAAGGATGTCCTGCACGCCCACGGGCTCCCCTGCGCCCGCCACGCGTTGGCCCGCACGGAAGAGGAGGCCCGGCGTTTCGTCGAACAGATCGGCTATCCGGTGATCATCAAACCGCCGGCGGGGTCGGGTGCTCGAGGAACGTTTCGTGTCGAATCAGAAGATCAGCTATCGACCGTGCTGCGAATGTCAGCGCCGAGCGAGAAACGGCCCAGTCTGATCGAAGAATTCGTGGTCGGCGACGAGCACTCGTTCGATGCCGTTTCGATTGGCGGAAAGATCGTGTGGCACTCGATCAACCATTACTTCCCCACGCCCCTCGAGGTTTTGAACGCACCCTGGATACAGTGGTGCGTTCTTCTCCCGCGCGAGACCGACTCGCCACGCTATGGAGGGATTCACAACGTGGCCGGTGACGTCCTGGATGCGCTGGGTATGGATACCGGGTTGAGTCACATGGAATGGTTCCGTCGTCCGGACGGCAGCATCGCCATCTCCGAAGTCGGCGCGCGGCCGCCCGGCGCGCAGTTCGTCACGCTCATCTCTTACGCGCACGACATGGACCTCTATTCGGCCTGGGCGCGGCTCATGGTCTTTGACGAGTTCGATCCGCCCACCCGACCTTATGCCGCAGGCGCCGCCTACCTGCGGGGGCAAGGTCGAGGACGCGTAAAGCGTGTCGAAGGGTTGGAGAAGATCGCGAAGGAACTCGGTCCTCTCTGCGTCGAGTCCCGACTACCGAGAGAGGGCCAGCCGCAGAGCGCGACCTACGAAGGCGAAGGCTACATCATCGTGCGGCACCCTGAGACCGCGGTTGTCGAGGACGCGCTAAAAACGATCGTCACTCAAGTGCGAGTCGAGCTGGGATAAAAATGAACGTTTTGATGATATCGCCGGGATACCCGGCCGAGATGCAGCACTTTACGCGTGGATTGGCCGAGATCGGGGCCACCGTGATCGGCCTCGGAGATCAGCCGAAAGGAGCCCTGACAGCGATCGCCCGCGAAGCGGTGGGCGACCATATCCATGTACGATCCCTCGCCGACGAGGCGGACGTCGTCCGGCAGGTCACGGAGTACGCCGCACGGACGAGGATCGACCGGATCGAGTGTCTGTGGGAACCCTACATGATCTTGGCCGCGCGTTTGCGCGAGGTGCTCGAACTCCCGGGGATGACCGTCGAGCAAACGATCCCATTCCGGGACAAAGAAGTGATGAAGGACGTCCTCGACGCTGCGGGGATCCGTACCCCCCGCCATGGTCGAGGGACGACGATCGCGGAATGTCGAGAAGTCGCCGAACGAGTTGGCTATCCCCTCATCGTAAAGCCGGTGGATGGCGCGGGATCGGCGGACACCTACCGCATCGACTCGGACAGCGAAATGGAGAGCGTCTTCCCCGCCCTGCGTCATATCCCGCAGGTGACCATCGAGGAGTTTATCGAGGGGGAAGACATGACCTTCGATACCGTTTGCATCGATGGCGCCGTCGCACACTACAACATCTGCCGGTACTGGCCGCGCGCGCTCGAATCGAAGACACACGAATGGTTGAGTCCGCAGACCTACGCACTTCGCGATGTGGACCGCGCCGACTTGGCCGGCGGACGCGAGATGGGCTTTGCCGTTCTCCAAGCGCTCGGCTTCCAGACGGGGTACACGCATATGGAGTGGTACCGAAAGCCTGACGGCGAAGTCGTCTTCGGAGAGATCGGCGCCCGACCACCAGGCGTGCGCACCGTGGACCTGATCAACTACGCCTCGGACATCGACACGTACCGGGGATGGGCCGAGGCGACCGTCCAATCGCGTTGGACTCAACCGGTCGAGCGAAAATACAACAGCTGTTGGGTCGTCAAGCGTGCCCAGGGCGAGGGGCGGATCCAACGCATCGATGGTCTCGCGCCGTTACTGCAGGAGAACAGCGAATGGATCTGCGATATCGATCTGTTGCCAGTGGGATCTCCCCGCAGGAATTGGAAGGCCACGCTCATCTCCGACGGAATGATCTTCCTCCGGCATCCCGATCTTCAGCGGCTCGAGGAGATCGCCGATGGGTTCGCCACCCGACTCCAAATGTTCGCCGGCTAGACGGAGCCGCCCGATCCCATCGCTAGCGACGCCACCGCAACAAACCAAATCCAAGCCGCGGCAGATCGAGGGTGAGCTTGGCGGGACGCCCCAGGTGCGGGGTGTCCACGGCGACGCCGTGAAGCCGAATCCCCTGGGTCCCACTGAACTCCGGGTCTTGGCTATCGAGCACCACTTCGTACTTGCCCGCGACCGGAACCGCTAGTTCATACCCCTTCCAGGCGGTCGACGAAAAGTTCGCGACGACCGCGAGAAAATCATCCCACTCATGTTCCCAGCGCAGGTAACTGACCACGCTCCGCGATGCGTCGTGTACGTCGATCCACTCGAACCCTTCGGGCGTGTCATCGAGAACATGCAGAGCGGGGTTCTCGGCGTAGGTCTGATTGAGCCGTCGGACCCACGACTGCACGCCGGCGTGACGCGGGTAGGCCAGTAAGTCCCAGCTCACCTGCTCCGTCTCGCTCCATTCTGACCACTGACCCAGCTCGCCTCCCATGAACAGCAACTTTGCGCCAGGGTGTGTCCACATATAGCCCAGCAGAAGTCGAAGATTCGCAAACTTGTCGTCGTACCCGCCGGGCATTTTCGAGAGTAACGAGTGCTTCAAATGCACCACCTCGTCGTGCGACAAGGGAAGCAGGTGGCGTTCAGAATGTGTGTAGTGAAGAGAGAATGTGAGTTTGGCGTGTAGACTCGATCGACGATGAGGCGCCGCTTCGAAGACCTCGAGCGTGTCGTTCATCCACCCCAGGCTCCACTTGAGATCGAACCCCAGGCCATCCTCGGGCACCGGCGCGGTCACGCCGGGCCAGGTACGACTCTCCTCCGCGAAGATCAAGGTTCCGGGACACTCCGCGTGGATCGTCTCGGTAAGCCGCCGAACAAACGCTGCGGCCTCGAGGTTTTCGTTTCCACCCAAGTCATTGGGCTCCCACTCGCCCTCTTCCCGCGAGTAGTCGAGATAGAGCATGGAGGAGACCGCGTCGACGCGGAGGCCGTCGAGATGGTATTCGTCGAGCCAGAAGCGGGCGCTCGAGACCAGGAAGGAGACCACCTCAGGGCGTCCATAGTCGAACACGGCCGTGCCCCAGTCCGGATGCGTGGCGCGCTTGGGATCCTCTAGCTCGTACAGAGGCGAGCCATCGAAGGTGGCGAGCCCGTGACTGTCCAACGGAAAATGGGCCGGCACCCAATCGAGCAGTACGCCGATGCCGAGCCGGTGCGCCTCGGCGACGAAGCCTTTGAAATCATCGATCTCGCCATACCGAGACGTGAGCGCGAAGTACCCGAGCGTTTGGTATCCCCAGCTCGCGTCGTACGGGTGCTCTGTGAGCGGCAGCAACTCGATGTGTGTAAACCCGAGATCCTTGACGTAGGGCAACAAGGTCTCGGCGAGCGCTCGGTACCCGAGCCATGAGCCGTCGTCGTTTCTGCGCCAGGAACCCAGGTGAACTTCATAGATGGAGATCGGACGACCGGCCAAAGCCGTACGGGAACGTCCGTCGAGCCAACCTTTGTCCGACCAGTGAAACTCGCCGGCTGGTGGAACCACCGAAGCCGAACGCGGTCGCACTTCCATCTTCCGACCCATCGGGTCGGTTTTTTCGACCGCCCAACCGTCATCGATGGTCGAAGGCTGAGACCGAATCTCGAACTTGTAGAGTGCGCCCGGACCGACCCCAGGTAGAAACAGCTCCCACACCCCCGACCCTTCGATAGGGAACATCGGCGATCGGCGGGCCTCCCAACCGTTGAAAGACCCCATCAGGTTGACGGCGATCGCGCGCGGCGCCCAAACCGAGAACCGAGTCCCCGGCACCTCTTCTCGCTCTTCGCGATGCGCTCCCAGGAGAATGAAAAGACGCGACTCGGTGCCGGCGACGAAGCCGGCGAACGCATCCGCCGTAAGACTCGGGCGAAATCGATAGGGGTCGTCGATGTCCGAGGTTCCGCCCGAATCCCACTCGACACGTAGCCGATACACGGTCTCCCACTCCGCGGGCATCTCGCCTTCGAAGACCCCTTCCGGGTCGATCTTCTCCATCGCCAGCGGCTCGCCCCCCCCTTGGGTCGGCGCGATCGCGACGGAGCGAGCCGGAGGCAGGAAGACGCGCACAGTGCAAGTCCTGTTGCGGGAAGCCTTTGTGGCGTCTACCGGCGCGCGATCGGCGGCGCGGGGCAGAAGTCCGAGAACCCCGCGCGGATCCGAGCACAGACCGCCCAGGACGCGCTCAACCGAGTCGAGGCTCACATCCCCTCTCGGGGCCTCGCGACCCGTAAGACGTTGCGGCTTATACGGCTCGCGTCTTGCCCACAGGCAGTTTCACGGGTGGCATTGGTCGTCGGGCTTGGCGACCTACTCCGGGGCGCCGTAGCTTTTTCTTTTCGGATCGGTCACCTCGCTGTCAGCGGTCACTCACGAGCGATTGAGGTTCCACCATTCCCAGGGTTTCGGAACGCAGTATGACGCAAACGTCGACGGTCGCCAAGCCGACGAGGCCGATGCAAGTCACCACCGGAAGGCGGGCCGAAGACCTTGCGGTCGTGCATCTCGTGGCCGAGTACTGGCCCTATGCGCGCACCGGAGGCCTCGCCGAGGCCGTACGCGGAATCGCGACGTTCCAAGCGGCTTCGGGCACCCCGGTGACCGTTTTCATGCCCTTGTACCGTTCCGTGCGAGAGGCCTTCCCGGATCTCGAGCCCGCGAAGGAGAGTTTCTTCGTACAAATGGGCTCGCGTTTGGAGGAGGCCAGAATCTTCCAGGCGCCTGGACCACGACAGAATCCGCGCATCCTCTTTATCGAACACGACGGGTTCTTCGATCGGCGAGGAATCTACGGCGAGAACGGTTCCGACTACAAAGACAACGCGCTCCGATTCGGGTTCTACAACTTGGCGGCGCTTCAGGTGCTTCCGGAGTTGTCCGACGTCCCGGTTGTCGTCCACGCGCACGATTGGCACGCGGCGCTGGCGCCCGCATTCTTGCGCACGAAGTTCGCCGGCCGAGAGACGTACGATCGTATGGCCGCGGTCATTTCCGTTCATAACGCGGGATACCAGGGTCATTACGACGCGGACATTCTCGACGAGCTCGGTCTTCCGCGGGAGCTCTTCAACTGGCGCTGGATGGAGTTCCACAAGCGACTCAATCTTCTGAAGGGCGGACTCGTGTTCAGCGACTACGCCACCACCGTGAGCCCGACGCACGCGTACGAACTGCGTACGCAGGCCGGTGGCTTCGGCCTTCACGGTACGTTCCTCGAGCTTCAAGATCGTTTCGTGGGGATCCGAAACGGGATCGATCTCGACGTCTGGGATCCCGCGAACGACTTGGAAATCGCCGCCCCTTATTCGAAGTTCGATCTCACGGGCAAGGTGGCGTGTAAACAGGCGCTGCAAATCGAGTACGGGCTTCCTACGTACGCGCGCATGCCGCTGATCGGAATGACGGCCCGGCTCGTCGGACAGAAGGGGCTTGATCTTCTCTTGGATGATGACCTGCTCGCTCGCACCGATGCGCAGTTCATCTTCTTGGGCGAGGGCGAACCGCGATACGAAGCCGCGCTCCGTGCCATAGCCGATCGATACCCGGACCGGATCGTCCTCGACACGGCCTTCAGTGAGCCGAAGGAACACCGATTGCTTGCTGGGGCCGATCTTCTTCTCATGCCTTCGCTGTACGAGCCCTGCGGTCTCACGCAGATGCGGGCGCAGCGATACGGAGCGCTGCCGGTCGCTCGACGCGTCGGCGGTCTGGCCGATACGATCGAAGATCAGGTGACGGGGTTCCTGTTCGATGACTACACGTCCGAGGATCTTTCGGTGGCGATCGGCCGTGCGACCGGACTTTACTCTTCGCAACCCGAAGCTTGGGCCGAGCACATGGTCGAGGCCATGTCGCGGGACTTCGGCTGGGCAGGAAGCGCCCACCGCTACCTGGATGTGTATCGTCGAGCGCTGGCTGCGCACGCGCCGGACGCCTGATTGGGCGGGACCGTGACCCCTTCGGCCGTCGTCTTCCACGGTCACTTCTATCAGCCGCCTCGACAGAACCCTTGGACGGAAGACATCCCGCTCCAACCCTCCGCGGCGCCGTTTGGAAACTGGAACGTTCGCATCACCGACGAGTGTTATGCGCCGCTGGCCGACCTCGGCGCGTTCGAGTGGTTGAGCTTCGACTTTGGCCCGACGTTGTCACGCTGGCTCGCACGGGAGCGGCCGGACGTTCACGACGCGATCGTGGCGGGCGATTGGGCGGGCCGGGCTCGTCTCGGGTATGGAAACGCGATCGCTCAACCCTACCACCACATTATTCTGCCGCTGGCGTCCCACCGCGAGAAGACGACCGAGATCCGCTGGGGGCTTCAAGACTTCGAACAACGGTTCGGCAGGGCGGCCGACGGAATGTGGTTGCCGGAGACGGCCGTAGATCGAGCGACCTTGGCGGCTTTGGCGGAGGCCGACGTGGCGTTCACCGTACTTGCCCCACACCAAGTCGGGGAGGTGCCACCCGGTGGGGTCGGTCGAGTCGCGCTGGACGGGGGTCGGTCCATCGCCGTGTTCGTGTACGATGGAGACCTGTCCCACGGAGTCGCGTTCGGCGAACTCTTGGAAGGTCGCGACGCGTGGTTTGATCGCATCGAGCTCGCCCAGGTCGGTGGCTCCCCTCTCATTTCGCTCGCGATGGACGGAGAGACCTTTGGCCACCACCACAAAGGGGCGGACCAAACGCTTGTACACGTCCTCGAGCAGCTTCGCCGGAGCAAGCACCACCGGATCGAAAACTTCTCGTCGTTTCTCTCCAAGGCCGGCACGCTCCCGGATCTCGACCTCGTCGAGCCCACGGCGTGGAGTTGTTCGCATGGAGTGGAGCGCTGGCGATCGGAATGCGGCTGCAAGATGATCCCCGAGCGGCCCTCACAGCAGCGCTGGCGTGCGCCGCTGCGTGTCGCGCTCGACGAGCTGAGCGGTCACCTCGAGGACGCGTATCAGACCCTTGCACCGCACTATCTTCGGGACGTGGAATCGGCGCGAGAGAACCTCGGCCGAGTCTTGGCGGCGCCCTCGGGAGACTTTGACGCTTATGCGGACGGCTTTGCAATCGCCGGCGAGGACGGCGCGCGCGCCCTCCTGCGAATGACGCGCGACGCGACCGCGATGTTTACGTCCTGCGGCTGGTTTTTCGACGATGTCTCAGGTCTCGAAGCGGGTCAGGTGCTCCGATACGCCGCGCACGCCATCGACCAGCTCGCCACCCTCGATCGGGAGCGAGCGGCAAGACTCGAGAACGGCCTGGTGGAAGCCCTGTCGAGCGCGCCCAGCAACGACGACCAAATCGGAGACGCCGGAAGGTTCTACGTGGAAGAGATCAGATCAGCGCACCCGTTCCCCGCGCTCGCGTAGCCGTGGGCACGCCGCCGGTCCGTTTTGCTTTCGCCCTGCACCTCCACCAACCGGTGGGGAACTTCGACTTCGTGTTCCAGGAGCACGTCGAGGAAGTGTATCGGCCCTTGCTGTCGGCGCTCCACGAGTACGGGACTTACCCGCTCACCCTCCACATTTCCGGCCCGCTCCTCGACTGGCTCGCCGAGCACGGGCCGGCCTTTCTCGATGAGATCGGGACGCGGGTCGCCGACGGCCAAGTCGAGTTGCTGGCGTCCGGCAGGACCGAACCGATCCTCGCCGCACTCGACCCGGACGATCGGGTGCACCAGGTGGAGGCGATGCGTGAGATCCTCCGCGCTCGATTTGGCGTTCAGGCCACCGGATTGTGGCTAACCGAACGGGTCTGGGAGCAAGATCTGTCCGCAGATCTCGCGCGGGCCGGTATCGAGTACACGCTCCTCGACGACCGCCACTTCATGGCAGCGGGGCACGAACAGACGGATCTCGACGGACCGTTTCGCACCGAAAGCGGTGGGAGGCCTCTTACTGTCCTGCCCATCGACGAGCGACTGCGATACCTCATCCCGTTCCGACCGGTCACCGAGATCGAGACCTTCTTCGAAGCACGACACGCCGAGGGTACCCGCGCCATCGTCCTCGGCGATGATGGAGAGAAGTTCGGAGGTTGGCCCGACACGCGCGCGTGGGTCTACGACGAAGGCTGGCTCGACGACTTTCTACGCTCCGTCGCTCGACTGTGCGAGGCAGACGTGATCGAACTCGTCACGACGGGCGACGTCGCCCGAGGCGAGAGCTGCGGCCTCACCTATCCGGCCCCCGGATCCTATCGCGAGATGGAGGAGTGGACGCTGCCCCGCCCGGCCGCGCTCCGCATCGAGGCGCTGTGGGCGAACTCCGACAAAGAGATGGAACCGCATCTGCGCGGCGGCCATTGGAAGGGGTTTCTGCGCAAGTATCCAGAAGCCAATCGAATGCACAAAGCCACGCTCCAGTTGTCTCGGCTCTGTCGGCAACGCGGAGATCCCATCGAAGCACGGTCGTTTGTTCAACGCGCCCAGTGCAACGATGCCTATTGGCATGGAGTGTTCGGCGGCGTCTACCTCCCGCACCTGCGCGGGGCCGTTTGGCGTGAGCTGGCGTGCGCGGAAGCGGCGCTTCGCACGGGCGAACCGCTCTCGTTCGAGGTTCTCGACTGGGACCTCGACGGCGACGACGAGGTGTGGGTCCACTCGTCCCAGTTCTCGGCGGTGATCAGCCCTCGCCGCGGAGGCGCCATCGAGAGTCTCACCTACTTCTCGGCCGGCGCCAATCTGGTTGATGTCCTATCGCGCCGGCTGGAGCCCTACCACGCAGATCCGTCCGACGCGCC
The DNA here is from genome assembly GCA_029262175.1 of Gemmatimonadota bacterium. Taxonomy (GTDB): domain Bacteria; phylum Gemmatimonadota; class Gemmatimonadetes; order Palauibacterales; family Palauibacteraceae; genus Palauibacter. The sequence continues at coordinate 13,705 of JAJCZV010000099.1, read as the reverse complement.
GTCCGAAAGGAGTGTGGCCGCGAGCGGGAGTGTGGCCGCAAACGAGAGTGTGGCCGCGAGCGAGGACGATCCAGTCGCGGGAATCGTGTCGGTGCATGATCGGTCGATCGCTCGACCGGTGCCTCCCGCGCTCGACCCGTATGCGCTCGCCCTCTTCCAAGAACATGTGGGCGGCGTCGAGCCCGACACGCTCCTTCGGTTCGAACTCGAAGGCGCGCCGAGCGTCGATGGTCTCGCGATCGTAGTCGATCTGCGCTCGACGGGCGATCGGGGCGTCCTGCTCAAACGCTACCGATTCGATGCGGACGGCAATGTGGACATGTCGCTGACGTGGACTCCGACCACATCCTCCGGTCCCGGCCCGACCACGTCGCTCGTCTTGGCTTTTCCGGTTTCGGTGGAATCGGAACCGGCGGCGTCCGTCTCCCACGAGCGGATCATCACGCTCGCGCGCTCGGAACGTGGCTTCGAACACGTCGACCAAGGCGAGCGGGTCGAACTGTCGTGGCCGTCGGAGTTGGGTAGTGCGTCGGTTCGGCTCCGTCGACCCGCGTGACGCCCCCGTCGGCTCGGCGTGATGCGCCGCCGACTCCGCCGATTAGAGGTCTCGTCGGCGAAACAAGAGATACGCCAAGCTGATAAAGAAGACGGCCCATCCGAGGTTGACGCTTACCGTGAACAGCATTCCGGGAAGTTCCGGGACGGCTCGTTCGGCCTGCTCTGCCCGCTCCGACAAGCGCTGAAACGCCGCGTCGTCGTACATCGCGAACTGGGTCAGGGGGCCCGCCGAAGCAAATGGGAAGTAGCGAAACGCCGCTTCCATCGAAGGAAGGAACCGGGTCAAGATCGCGGGAAACAGCTGCTCGCCAAAGCCGATCCAGAAAAACCAGGCAGCCATCGCCGGGCCAGCGCTACGAATCGCGGTCGAGAGCAACAGCGCCAAACCGCCCACGTTCAGGAATACGAGAAACAGCCCGGCACAAGCCGCCAGCACGGAGCCCGGGAAGATGGGTCCGGACGCCTCGGCTCCAATCGTGTCCGGCAGCGCCAAGCCGATCGAGAGCGCGAGCTTCGCGGACAGAAACACGAAGCCGAGCAGAGGAAGCAGCATCGCCTTGCCCCAGAACCACTGTTTCTTGGACAATCCGTCGATGACGTTTTGGCGCGCGGTGCGCCACGAGAACTCGCTCGAGGCCAGCATGATGAGGGCGATGCTCGCGAAGATGACGAAGACCGTGGAGGAGTCCGAAAAGATCGAGTCCCACGCCTCCGGCAAGGCAAAGGTCGAGTCGTCATCGAATGCGGACTCTGCGTTCACCATGAACGTAATGAAGCAGTAGAACCCCAGCGTCATCCAGAACGCGAGACGCTTCCGCATCTTGAACCATTCGTTCTCGAGCAACACGCCCCACACCCGGGCGCTCAGCGGCGGCGCGCTCATTGAATCACCCCGAACCCGGCGTTTGAACCGGTCAGATCCATAAACGCGTCCTCCAACGTCTGGCGCTCCAGCGTCAGGTGGGAGACGTAGATTCCGCGCTCGACGAGAAACCGGTTGAGCTCGGCGACCTCGGCACGCTCGAGGGAGACCAACACGCGATCCTCCTCGATTCTGGCTCCGGTTGCCCCCGGAAACTCGGAGGCGGTCGCGCTCAGAGTCTCGAGCGCTCCCTCCGCACGTATCGCGACCACGATCCGAGCCGACGTGATCTCATCGACGCTCCCGAGCTTGACGAGTCGGCCGGCCTCGACGATGGCCACGTCCGTACACGTACGCTCGACCTCATGTAGCAGATGACTCGATAAAAAGATCGTCTTGCCGCGGTTCGCGAGTTCCCCAATGATCTCGCGGATCTCTCTTTGTCCGGCGGGGTCGAGCCCATTGGCCGGCTCATCGAGGATAATCAGCTCCGGATCCCCCAACATGGTGGCGCCGAGAGCGAGTCGTTGCTTCATGCCGAGCGAACACGCTTTGAACTTGGTCTTCTGGCGATCGCGCAAGCCGACCATCTCGAGCGTGTCCTGGATTTCGCTCTCTCCTCTCCCCTTTACGCGGGCGACCAGCTGCAGGTTGTCCCGACAGTTCAGGTAGGGATAGAAGTTCGGATACTCGAGAGTCGCACCGATGCGCTGACGCGCCGCATGGAGTTCGCGGGGCGTGCTTCCGCCCAGAAGTCGAAACGATCCCCCGGTCGGCGTGATGATGCCGAGCAGCATCCCGATCGTGGTGGTCTTTCCGCACCCGTTGGGGCCGAGGAAACCGAACACCTGACCGGGTTCGACTCGGAAGGAGATGCGATCGACCGCCAGCGTGTCGCTATTTCGGAGCCCCCCCGAGTAGCGCTTCGTGAGGCCGTCTGTTTCGATGATCGACATGAGGTCAGTGCGGTGAAGTGGACGGCGGCGTACTCAATCGAGCCGCCGCCTCACGTCGACTCTCCAGATCGCGGCGGAACAGTTCTGCATCGGCCAACTGCTCGAGCTGACGACCCTGCTCCGCGACCTGTGCCTGAAGGCGAGCCACATCTTTCTGCAGCTCACCGCCGTCGGTGACGCTCTTGCGTCCCATCGCTTCGGCCAGATCCTTGAGGAGCGGTCGCAGTGCGAAGCGGGCGGCAATCGACATCACCGGCACACCGATGACGAAGAAGATCGCGACGAGGGGGATCAGTTCTTCCATGAGCTCAGGTCCAAGGCTTGCACGTGTGGGCTCGACTGGGCGCCAGGCGGGAACGCTACGCAGGACGACGGCTTACGTGCAAAGGTTTCACGAGACTTCTTCAGACAGCACGGAGCGGACGCTCCGCGCACCGCAACCCGCCTGGCGAGGGACACTTATCGCCATGGTGGCGACGCTTGCCGTAGTGGCAGCCTCTCCAGCGATCGCAATCGCCACCGAGGATGGAACCTGGTACGCATTACCGCTCTTTGTCGCCTTGGTGGCGTTTTGGCGACGCGGCGGTCTTTCGCTATCCAGCATGGGGTTCAAGTCGGCCCGCGGCTTCTATCGACCGGCCACGATCCACCCTCTGCTCGTGGTCGGGTTTTCCGTCGCACTCGCCACCGCGCTGTCTGCGATGCGAGTGCGCGAGGTCGGCTTCTGGTCTCTGACCTTCCAAGTCTCGACCATGATGATCGTGTCCTTCGTAGGGACATTGGTGGCCGAGGACGGTTTCTTCCGCGGAGCGTTGTGGGGGGCGTTGGAGCGAACCGGACGTTCGGACGACGCGATCCTTCTGTGGACGTCCGCGGCGAACGCGGTGTGGTTTCTTCCGTTGCTTCTCTTGGAACCCAGCTTGGGCGTCGCTCCGGAAGCGATCGGAGTACACGTACTCAACGTCTGGCTCCTGGGCTTGTGCTGGGGTGTCCTTCGGCTCGCGTCCGGGTCTGTGCTCGCCGCCGCTTGGGGTCACGCCGTTTGGAGCGGGTTGACGTACACGCTCTTTGGCTTCGGACCCGCGATGGGCGCCCTCAATGTTCTCGATCCCGTACGCTTCGACCCGGAGCGCGGCTGGGTTGGCGTCGCGCTCAACGCCGCCGCGTTTCTTTTGTTGTGGCGCTGGCTCGGGCGAGCACGCGAAGGGCGCGCAGCAAACCCTAGTACTGAAGACCCATCGCTTGACACAAAAAACGGTTGAGAGAATTCGCCGCTCGGCACTTGTCGGTAAAGGTCGCCATGAAGTCCGAGGACAGAAGCTGCTTCTTCGTGAGCTTCGACACGCCGATAAAATCTTTCCGGCGCAGATCTTCGATCAACGGGTGATCCGGATCTACGCCCTTTGGCGCCCGTTTTAACGAATCGCCCGTCAGCTCGAACGTTTCTCGGAACCGCTTCGCGTTCTTCGCCTTTTTCCAGGCCGCCGGATCATCGACGATCGCCGCTCGAATCTTCTTCAGCGAATCGGATTCAGGGTGCCAAATCCCGCTGCCGACCCAAGTCCCGTCGAGGGCGATGTGTAGGTAGCAACCTGGCGCATGAACATTCTTCGACAGCTCGTGTTGGAACCGGATGCCGACGGAGGTCTTGTACGGTCGTTTGTCCTTCGAAAAACGAGCGTCTCGATAGATCCGGAAAAGCGAGCCGCCGTTGCCGCTGGGGTCCGCGACCAAGTGCTCGGAGATCTTGGCGAGATGCGGAGCGAAGTCCTCGATAAATCGAATCGCGGCGGCCTTTACATGCTGCTCGTAGCGAGGCTTGTTTTCCTGGAACCACGGTCGATTGTTATTGGCCGTAAGCTCTTCTAGAAACGTGAACAGCTCTCGTGAGAAGTAGCGCTGGCCAGCCATCGTGTCCGCCTCCGGGTCGGTGTGTGTGGGGCTCGCAAACCTCGTCCCCAACCCGAGACGTTGCAACTTGGCGAATTGAGACTGGCGGCCCCCGGCGGATCAATCGCGGGGCGGACTCCGACCCACGATCCCGCGTCCCCACACGTTGTTGGAACGGTTCGCATCGGGCATCGCACCGTCCGGGTCGAGCTGGACGTGGCGGACGGGCCCGCCGACGACCTCCAGGACGTACGTGCCGTCGACCTCCCAAGCTTCCACGGGAACTTCGAGCCGTTCTTCCTCGCCGTCCCGGTAGATCAACCGCACGTCGAGGGGCATGGGGATGCCTCCGCGATTGACGATCTTTACCACCGTCGTATCGCCCGTCCGGCGCACCGACTCGATGGCTTGGTCGAGGATCGCGTCCTCGTAAATCCACGCGCGAAAGAACCAATCCAGATCGAGTCCCGACACGTCTTCCATCGTACGAATGAAATCAGCCGGTTGTGGGTGCTTGTAGGCCCAGTCCTCGATGTACTTCTTGAACGCCGCGTCAAACACCTCGGGCCCGATCACCCGGTCCCGTAGCAGGACCAGAACCGCCGCGGGTTTGTTGTAGGCCAGTACGCCGAGAGCGTCCTCCGGAATACTGTCGGCGGGCGTCAGAACCGCGTGCCCCGGCGCTCGCGTATCGTCCGCGATCTGGCCGGGGTCCATGAAGCTTCCGAGGATGGGGTCGCCGCCGGAGAAATCGATGCCGGAATAGTAGTTGATAAAGGTGTTGAATCCCTCGTCCATCCACGCGTACCGACGTTCATCGGATCCGACGATCATCGGGAACCAGGTGTGCCCGATCTCGTGGTCGGTCACGGAGAACAGGAACGCCCCGCGAGACTGCCAGGAGCAGAAGACGATCATCGGATACTCCATCCCCAAAGCGAGACCCGCCACGTTGATCGCGACGGGATAGGGATAGCGGAACCACTTCTCCGAATAGAACTTCACCGAGTGCCTGAGGTACTCCGTCGAACGCTCCCACCCTGTCGTACCGCGTGTACCGATGCTCTCAGCGGGGTACGCAGACATGATGAGGACGTCTTCCCAGGACGCCGCGTCCCAGACGAACGCATCTGAGGCGGCCCAGGCAAAATCGCGAACGTTCTCTGCTCGAAAGCGCCACGTAAGCGGACCTTCGCCTGTGGGACGGGTCGATCGATCTCCCGCTTCCTCGGCGTCGATGATGAAGACGGTTTGATCCGACCCGCGCGCTTCCTCGAGACGTCCGACTTGCTGCGGCGTCAGCACTTCTTCGGGGTTGAGCAGCTCTCCGGTGGCGACGACGATGAGGTCACGCGGAACCGTGAGTTCGACGTCGAAGTCCCCGTACTCCAGATACCACTCGCCCTGTCCGAGGAACGATGACTGGTTCCATCCGTTCACATCGTCATAGGTGAACATGCGCGGATACCATTGCGCGAGTTGGTACAAGATGCCGTCATCGATCTTGAGGGTCCCCATTCGGTCGCCCCCGGTCTCGGGGATCTCGAATTCGAAATCGATCTTCAACTCGAGCTGTTGGCCCTCCGCCGCCAATGGCTGCTCGAGGAACACCTCCATCATGGTGTCTTCGATGTTGAATTCGGGCGCCGACAGCTCGCCACCGTCACTCACGGTTACGCCCGTGATGTCGAAACCACCTTTGTCGAAGAACCCGCCGTGACGGGGCTTGTTCTCCGCCTGCTCCGCACGTTGGGCGCCGAGACTATTCTCATTGAAAAGATTTTGATCGAGCTGCAGCCACAAACTCGAGAGGTCGTCGGGGCTATTGTTGGTATATGTGATGCGCTCGGTTCCACGGATGTGTCCGTCTTCGAGCGAGACCTGGATCTGGTAGTCGGCCCGTTGCTGCCAATAGGCCTCGCCAGGAGTCCCGGATCGGTCTCGGATCGCGTCGGGCTCGGGGAGATCCAATTGCGCGAACGCCCTGACCGGGTCGAAAACGCGTCGCAGCGAGTCGACACGGGCCAGCTCTATGGAGTCGGCCACGGCCTTGGCCGACTCGTCCAAGCCTCCCTCCTGTGCCCGCAGCGGCGCCATTCCCGACACCCAAAGCCCAGCACCCATGATTGCGACGAGCCGCACCGGCGACCGCTTCGATCGATATCCGCGCATTACTTCTCTTCCTCGTTCAAGACCACTTCGGATCGCTGACTAGAGATAGCCCATTCGAACACAAGACGCCCGACCAGGGCCGAGCGTGACGGGGCCACGCCTACCGACAACTCCCGGCGGGCGCCTCGGGTTTCCGTACCCGAACGACCCGGTGGGGTGCCGCGGGCTTGAACCTGAGCCGGGGGCGGGGACATCATCGGGAGTTCCTGGATGGGCGCCGACTCTTTGCAAACGAGGTAACGCATGATCGCCTTCGAGTTCTCCTGGCTTCGCAAAACCCGATTTTTTTCGCTCGCACTGCTGACCTGTGTCCTGGCACTGCCAGCGGGAATCGTCGGCCAGGACGCCGACAGCCAGTGGTCACCGGAGCTGAGCATGCGATATCAGGCGGTCGGCGCGACCGCGATCTCCCCCGACGCGTCGCGCATCGCTTTTGTGGTCCGCTCGCCGCTCACCGAGGGCGACGAATCTCGATATCTGAGTCATATCTGGATGACGGACACCGCTGGCGGCACTCCGGCGCAGTGGACGCGGGGCGACGCCTCGGCCGGAAATCCTCAGTTCTCACCCGATGGGGGATGGATGACGTTCACTTCCTCGCGGGACGCTGAAGACGATTCCGAAGGAAGCCAACTCTGGGCGCTTCCTCTGGGCGGCGGCGAAGGTCGGCAGCTCACGGCCGCCAACGGATCGGTCGGGCAATACCGCTGGTCGCCAGACGGCTCGCGGATCGCCTTTGTGATGCGCGACCCCGAAACGGCCGCCGAGAAGAAAGCGAAGAAGGAAAAGCGAGACGTGATCCTCGTCGATCAGGTGTTCAAGTTCGCGCACCTCTACGTGGTGGCCATCACCGGCGAATCAGGCCCCGTCGAGCCCGTACGGTTGACCGAAGGTGACTTTCATATCACTGGCTTCACGTGGTCTCCGGACGGGTCTCAGATCGCCTTCTCGCACCAGGATGACCCCAGAATCAACACCGGGCGGTTGAGCGGCGACATCTCGTTGATCGGGGTCCCGGCCCCCGGCAAGATCAAAGACATCCTGAAGGCATACGAATCAGGCGATGACGAGCCCGAGGAAGACCGACATGGACCGCGCGTACAGGCCGAGATCACGGCGCTGGTGAGCGGCCCCGGCATCGAGGGTAATCCGGTGTGGTCGCCGGACGGGGCGTGGATCGGGTATGTCTCCACAGGTGCCAAACCGGAACCGATCGGGCTCGGCGACCTGTACGTCATCGCACCGACCGGCGGCGAGTCGCGGATGCTCGAGACGCCGAACCGAAGCGCCGGAATTGTCGGCTGGAGCGGCGACTCGCGTGAGATCCTGCTCAACGAGTCCCTCGCGACGCGACGCCACGTGATCGCGATTCCCATCGACGGCAGCCCCATGCGAACGATTTCCAGCGGCGACGGGGTCGTCGGTGCCGTCTCGCTCACGGGGGACGCATCGCAGATGGCGTTCACGTGGCAGACCCCCGATGAGCCGTGGGACGTCTTTGTCTCTCCGACGGATCGTTATGAACCGACCCGCGTCACCGACATCCACTCCGACATACCCCGCCCGAGCATGGGCAAGACCGAACTACTCACGTGGAAAAGCACGGAAGGGATGGAGATCGAAGGTCTTCTCACCTACCCCGTCGGATACGAAGAGGGAGACGTCGTCCCACTGATTCTCAACGTCCACGGTGGCCCCGGCGGCGTGTTCAGCCAGGGCTTCACCGGCTCCGCGTCGATCTACATGCTGCAGTACTTCGCCCAACAAGGGTTCGCGATTCTTCGCCCCAACCCCCGTGGTTCGACGGGGTACGGGAAGGAATTCCGATTCGCCAACTTCCAGGATTGGGGGTATGGAGACTTTCGAGATCTGATGAGCGGCGTCGACCACGTCATCGAGATGGGCGTCGGCGATCCGGAGCGACTCCTGCTCATGGGGTGGAGCTACGGCGGATACATGACGTCGTGGGCCGTGACTCAAACCGACCGCTTCAAGGCCGCAAGCATGGGCGCCGGTCTTCCCAACCTGGTTTCGATGACGACGACGACCGACATCCAAGACTACCTGGTGGGTCACATGGGCGTCGAAATCTGGGAGGACTACGATCGGTACGAGAAGCACTCGGCGATGTACCACATCGCGAACGTGGTGACGCCCACCCAAGTCATCCACGGCGCCGAGGACCTGCGGGTTCCGTTTACGCAGGGACAGGAGTTCTATCGTGCGCTCGACCGACTGGGCGTCTCCACGGAGATGATCGTCTATCCTCGCACGCCACACGGACCGCGGGAGCCCAAGTTCGTGATGGACGTATCCGAACGGATCCTGACTTGGTTCAGAAAATACTTGGACTCGACCGTCGTAACTGCTGGTGATATCGATCATTAGGAGTCTGTCGGGTCGGCGGACAATGGGGGCGTAGTGGGAGCGGCCCTCCCTACGTTCACGCGCGATCAGGTCGTCAGGCTTTGGATGTCTCGCCAAGGTCTGACGGCCCCACGCGGCTCTACCCCGCTTACTCAGGAGACCTTTGTCGACCACCTGGAGCGAACCGGAGCGCTGCAACTCGATAGCGTGAACGTGCTCGACCGGGCGCATTACTTGACCCTATGGAGCCGCTTCGGCGCCTTTGATCGGTCGCAGGTCGACCGCTGGGTCTACGAGGATCGGGCGGCGTACGAATACTGGGGGCACGAGGCTTCGATTCTGCCGCTCTCGCATCTACCGATCGGACGACGACGAATGAAGCGCTTCCCGCCGGAAAGCTGGACCGGCAGGTCTTGGTGGGAGCGCTTCTCGACCTCTACGGGTTCGAAGAGGCGGGTGCTGAAGCGACTCCGCGAAGAAGGCACGCTCGAGAGCACGGACTTCGAAACGCGCGAAGAAGCGGGCGACGGTAACGGCTCGGCATGGGAGCTGAAAGAAGACAAGCGTTCGCTAAAACTGTTGTGGCATGATGGAAGGATCGGGATCAGCGACCGACGCCATTTTCGCTGCGTATACGACATCGCGGAGCGTATCTATCCAGAAGGCCCCGCGGCTTCGTTCGCCGAATACGAAGACAGCTGGCTTTTGCTCGCCCTCTCGGGCAACGGCATCGCGCCCGAACGTCACATGCAAAACTACATGACGGGACCGGCCCTCAAGGCACCGGCCCGAAAGAAGGTCATCGCGCGGAATCTCAAGAAAGGTCGGATCGTCGAGGTAAAGGTCGTCGGCGTTCGCGGTCCTTGTTACGCGCTTCCGGAGCTACTCGACGACATCGACGACCTGCCGCAGCCGACCGGAACGAATCTCATCTGCCCGTTTGATTCCTTCCTGTGGCAACGCAAACGCGCCGAGGAATTGCTGAAGTTCAAATACACGATCGAGATCTACGTTCCGGCATCAAAGCGTCAGTACGGATACTACGTCCTTCCTATTCTCCATGAAGGTCGACTCGTCGGCCGCCTCGATCCAAAACTGCACCGCGACCAAGGTCTGTTGCAGATCAAGGCGCTCCATCTGGAGCCGGGGTTCGAGCCGACGGCGGGGTTTATCGGAGAGCTCGGCGAAGCGATAGAGAGCCTCGCAGAGTTCGTGGACGCCAACGATATCCGCATGCCTCACAGCTGGATGGGCGCACTGGGTTAACGGGACTAAATCGATGACGGATCGTTTTGACGTTGCGATCATCGGTGCGGGCATCGTCGGACTTGCCACTGCCGATGCGATTCGGCGAGCGGCGCCGGATCGCTCGATCGTCGTGCTCGAAAAGGAACCAACGATCTCTTCGCACCAGACGGGCCGGAACAGCGGCGTCATCCACTCAGGTCTGTACTACGCTTCGGGCTCGCTCAAAGCCGAGCTTTGCGTCGCCGGTGGCCCCCGACTGTTCCAATTCTGCGCCGAGCACGGGATCGCCACGACACAGACCGGGAAAATCGTCGTAGCGACCGAGACCGAGCAGCTGCCCGCACTCGACGAGCTCCAGCGGCGCGCGCGCGCGAACGGCGTGATCCACGAGCGGCTCGGGTCGGCGGGGATCGGCGAGCATGAGCCCTACGCGAGGGGCGTCGAGGCACTGTGGGTTCCCTTCACCGGCGCCGTCGCGTTCTCGGATGTCGCGCGTGCGCTTGCCGCCGGACTGACCGAGTCTGGGCACGCGGTCAAGACAGGGTTCGAGGTCCGCACCTCTGTCGGGGAATCCGGGCAGCGTCGCCTCATTGCACCTGCCGGCGAGGTCACCGCGGGGGTCGTCGTGAATTGCGCCGGCCTCCACGTGGACCGCGTCATGCGCATGTTGGGGGGACTACCGGACCTCAAGATCTTGCCCTTCCGCGGAGAGTATTGGGGCTTGACCGAGTCCGCCGCCACGCGCGTCCGAGGCCACATCTATCCCGTGCCGGATCCGCGGCTCCCGCACCTGGGCGTTCACTTCACGCGGTCGGCCGCGGGGCACGTCGAGCTCGGTCCCAACGCGGTGTGGGCGTGGGGACGAGAGGCGTACGGGCGGATGTCGGGTCATCCCCGCGACGCGCTCGAGACCCTTGGGTACAAGGGGTTTTGGAAGCTCGCCGAGACGCATTGGAAGACGGCCATCGGCGAACAGTGGCGTTCGCTCGTCAAACGGGCGTGTCTTCGAGACGCGCGCGCGCTGATGCCGGTTCTGGAGTTGGAGGACCTCGCCGTGTGGCGATCCGGCATCCGCGCCCAGGCAGTGACGCCGGACGGGTCGCTCGTACACGACTTCTTGGTCCGCGAGGATCAAGGCGTGGTGAACGTCCTGAACGCGCCTTCGCCTGCGGCCACCTCGTGCTTGTCGATTGGTGAATACATCGCGAAGAGAGCACTTCGACAGCTCGCTTCTTGAGAGGCGCGCCGCCGCTCTTGCGGCAATCCGATCGCATTTCGGATCTTGGGGCCTGGATCGGCTTTCCCTTCCGCTAGACTGGATGGTGCTCCGATGATGTTTGTGCGCCCCTCTGCCTCACTCTTTTTCGTCACGCCGCTCACCGCGATCGTGGCCTCCGCGTGCGCCACATCGACCCCCACGGCAGGCGGGGGAGCCGACCCCTGCGCGACACCCGCAAACGAGATCGTCGCCGAGAACTGCCTACCCGGGCATCCAGCCACCGAGTGGGACATCAACAGCTATGGAGACCCGAGCATCCAGGGGTTTGGTCACGACATCGCGGTCGCACAAGGCGAGACGATCCACTTCAAGGTAGATACGGACTCGGACGACTACCGGATCGACATCTATCGAATGGGCTACTACGGAGGGATGGGGGCCCGGCGAGTCGACACGATCGAGCCCTCCGTCCCGCTACCACAGCGACAGCCAGACTGCCTCGAGGGCGACGTCCCGGTGCTCGCGGAAGATGGCAGCATCGTCACGGCCGAAGCGCCCCTGTTCGACTGTGGGAACTGGGCCGTATCGGCTTCCTGGCAGCCACCGGCCGACGCTGTCTCGGGGATCTATTTTGCCCGTCTCATCCGGGAAGATCCTATGGAGCCCGGGCTGTGGAAGAACGATCAATTCGGTCCGTCCGCGATTCCGCCGGGGGCTCAAGACGATCCTCTGTTCGATGCTCCGGGGTATGTGGCCGTGATGGCCAACGGTCTCGTCGAACCGAGAGCCAGCCACATCTACTTCGTGGTACGCGACGATGATGGAGCGTCCGATCTCCTGTTTCAAACCGCGGACCTTACGTGGCAAGCCTACAATCGATTCGGGGGACAAAGCGTCTATGGCAGACTCAACCCGGAGCGTCTGCGACTACATGGCGGACCGCCGCGCGGGTACAAGGTCAGCTACAATCGCCCCTTCGAAACCCGCCACTACCGGGCGGTGAACAAGGTCTTCAACTCCGAGTACCCGATGGTGCGCTGGCTCGAACGCAACGGCTACGACGTCAGCTATACGAGCGGCATCGATAGCGACCGACGCGGCGAGGAGATTCTCGAGCACAAGATTTTCTTGTCGGTCGGTCACGACGAGTATTGGACCGGACGCCAGCGTCGGAACGTCGAGGCGGCACGTGAAGCCGGGGTCAACCTCGCCTTCTTCAGCGGCAACGAGGTGTATTGGAAGGTTCGCTGGGAAGAAAGCATCGACGACAGCAGCACGCCGTACCGAACGTTGGTCACCTACAAGGAATCACAGGACCACCGGAAGCTCGACCCGGTCGAGTGGACCGGCGAGTACCGGGATCACCGCGCCATCAACCCGGAGGGAGCCTGGCCGGAGAACGCGCTTACAGGAACCCTCTTTACCGTGAACGCTTGGCGGAACGACCCGATCATCGTGGACGCCGAGTTCGGCGCGCTGCGCTTCTGGCGTAACACCGATATGGCTCGTCTGCGGCCGGGCGAGCGCGTCATTTCGATCAAAGGCATTCTCGGCCACGAGTGGGACACCGACATCGACAACGGCCACCGCCCCGCCGGGCTGTTTCGCGTCTCCGCCACAACGGTCGACAACGTGCTGTACTGTGTGCATCCCGCCCGAGGTTGTGAGACCGGAACGGCAGACCACAACGCGACGCTCTACCGCGCGCCGAGCGGCGCCCTCGTATTCGGAGCGGGGACCCTTCAATGGACGTGGGGTCTGGATGAAAACCATGACTCCGCCACGGGTGTCCCACCCGAACGGGAGAATGGCCTTACGACCCGCGTCGGCGTGGACCCCAATGGCCCCGATCGAAATATCCAGCAAGCGACGCTAAACCTATTCGCGGACATGGGGGCTCAGCCCACGACGATGCAGTCGGACTTGATCGCGGCAAGCGCCTCTTCCGATGGCGCCGCGCCCACGTCTCGCATCGATGCACCGACCGAGGGCGACACGGTAGGCGGTTCGGTCTCGGTCGCCGGGACCGCTGCGGACGCCGGAGGCGGAGTGGTGGCGGCCGTCGAGGTGTCGACAGACGGCGGCGCGACGTGGCACCCCGCCCAAGGACGTGAACAGTGGACCTACGAGTGGACGCCAAGCGGAAGCGGATCGTCGACGATTCTGTCGCGCGCCGTCGATGACTCGGGCAACCTCGAGGCGGCTGCCACGGGTGTGAGCGTTACGCGGGGAGGCTAGTCCGGGGCGACCAGGACCAGCATCAGATCCATCACGTTCGTGCCCGTCGGGCCAGTCACGATCAAGTCGTCGAGCGGGGCAAACACGTGGTAGGCGTCGTTTTCGGCCAAGCTCGCAACCAGGTCGATGCCGAGCGCCTTGGCTCGAGCGGCTGTACGGCCATCCGACACGGCTCCGGCGGCCGGAGTCGGTCCG
>JAJCZV010000098.1 GCA_029262175.1 Gemmatimonadota bacterium | reverse complement strand
CGATCTTCGATTCAATCGGATCCAGTTTACGCCGGATCTCATGCCTTCGGACATCACCGGCACCGACATCATCCAAGAGGATCCCGACACCGGTCGCCGGACGTTGAATTTTGTCGAGGGGCCGTTGTTCGCGAACGTCGTGTTGGCCGACGAGATCAATCGGACGCCACCCAAGACTCAGGCCGCCCTGCTCGAGGCCATGCAAGAGAAGCAGGTCACCATCCAGGGGCGCACGTACGATCTACCCAAGCCGTTCTTCGTGCTGGCGACGCAAAACCCCATCGAGCTCGAGGGGACGTATCCGCTCCCCGAAGCGCAGCTCGATCGATTCATGTTTCACATCAACATCGAGTATTCGTCCGAGGACGAAGAGCTGGAAATCGTTCAGCGGACTACGGCCACCGCTGGGGCGGCGCCAGATTCGGTGCTCTCGGGGGAAGCCATCGTGGCCTTCCAGGCACTCGTTCGTAAAGTCCCGATGTCGGAGTCGGTCGCGCGCTACGCCGTGCAACTCGCGAGACGCACTCGGCCCAGTCGGCCCGATGCGCCGGACTATGTAAAGCAATACGTGGCCTATGGAGCCAGCGTGCGAGCGGCCCAGTTTCTGGTGTTGGGCGGGAAGGCCCGTGCGCTCCTGCGTGGCGAAGTCAACGTGGCGTTCGAGGACATCCGAGCGCTCTGTCGGCCGGTGTTCCGCCACCGTGTGCTGACGAACTTTCATGCAGAGTCCGAGCGGGTGACCTCCGACGACTTGGTCGAGCGTCTACTCGCCGACGTGAAACCGCCCGCTTCGGGGATGTAGGAATGTCCCGAGCCCGAATTGTCTCGAAGACGGTCCCGGGGACTCAGTTCCTGGACCCGACCGTGCTCGCGCGGATCGGCAATCTCGAGCTCATCGCGCGTTCGGTCGTGGAAGGATTTATTGCCGGGCTGCATGGCTCGCCGTTTCTCGGTCTGTCCCTCGACTTCGCGGCGCACCGGGAGTACATGGCGGGCGACGACATTCGAAAGATCGATTGGCGTCTGTACGCGCGAACCGACCGTTTCTATATCAAGGAGTATGAGGCAGAGACCAACGCGAACATCTTCTTTGCCCTCGACGCTTCCCGCTCTATGGATTACGGGTCGCAAGGCATCACCAAGCTCGAGTATGCGAAGATACTGGCCGCATGCCTCGCCTATCTCTCGGCCAGCCAGCGCGACCGCGTCGGTCTAGGTGTGTTCGGTGAGACGCTGACCCGCTACGTGCCTCCTTCGGTGCGGCATCGTCGGCTCGTGTTGGCCGCCCTCGATCGAACCACACCCGAGCCATCCGGAGATCTGACAAAGCCGCTGACCCAGATCGCCGAGAGCCTCGTGCGTCGGGGGATCGCGATTCTGATCTCCGATCTCTACGCCGACCCGAAGAGTGTCCTCAATTCTGTCGGTGCGCTCCGAAGTCGCGGCCAAGACGTCATCGTCTTTCAGATTCTCGATCCAGCCGAAGTCGAGTTCCCGTTCGATACGTCGCGGTCGTTCGAAGATCTGGAGACGGGGGAGCGGCTCCCGATCACACCCGACGCCATGCGAAGCGACTATGTGTCGGCGATGGAAGGACACGTGGGAGAGATCTCGAAGTTGATGGTCGAGCGCCAGATCGATCATGAGCTCGTCCTTACCTCGACTCCGCTCGATGCCGTCTTGTTTCGGTACTTGTCGCAACGAGCGCGTCGATTGAAGGGCAGGGGCTGATGTCGTTTCTGGTTCCCGCGTTCTTGGCCGGTCTCGGGGTTCTGCTCGTCCCCGTGATCATCCATCTCACGCAGCGTCAGAGAAGCCAGGTGACCGCGTTTCCATCTCTGATGTTCCTACGCAAGGCGCCCTTCAAGACAACGAACCGGCGTAGAATCCGGCACCCGCTGTTGTTCTTCCTGCGCTGTGCGGCGATCACGCTTCTCGTGCTTGCGTTCGCGAGGCCGTTTTTCGTGACTGATCGAGGCGAGGGGACGGGTGCGGCGCGCGACGTCGTGCTGCTGGTCGACGCCTCGGCGAGCCTCGCCTACGAAGGTCGCTGGACGAGCGCGCTGCAATCGGCGCGGGACGCCCTCGCCGAGCTGACCGAAGGCGACCGCGTGGCCATCGTACAATTCTCGGAGGAGGCGGAGGAACGGGTCGCGCTGACGGACAACCTCGCCCTCGCCGCCAGCGGGCTCGAAGGCTTGGAGTTGACGGATCGGGCCACTCGGATCGACGCGGGTCTTCAGATCGCGAGCCGGATCCTGGATGAGTCGGAGCGGGCGAACCGGGAGGTCGTGCTCATCTCGGACTTCCAGCGAACGGGCTGGGAAGACGGAGGACGCGTCCGACTCCCCGACGGCGTGTCGCTCCGAACGATCAGCGTGGCGGAATCGACGGCTCCCAACGTGGCCGTCGCCGAGGCGACGCTCCAAGAGACGGCGGATGGACGGGCTCGCCTCCTCGTGCGTTTGGCGAACATGGGCGAAGCGGCCGTGGAAGGCCTTCCCGTGTCGCTCGAACTCGGCGGTCGCACGGTGGCGACCATCCCGACGGACGTCGGTGCGCGGGGGGCCGCTACGCTCGCCTTCGAGAACGTGGCGCTCCCCGACGGACGCACGCGCGCCCGGGTAACGGTGCGCGGCGATGGCTTGGCCGTCGACGACGAGCTTCGCTTCATGGCGTCCGCGGACGGCGGATTGGAAGCGTTGATCCTGCAGGCGAGTCGTGGACGGGCCGAGCGCAGTCTCTTCCTCGAGCGAGCGCTCGCGATTGGCGAGGCTCCGCGGATCCGCGTCGTGCGTCGAAACGTCTCACAACTCGATGCCGCAGCCCTCGCTACGGCGAAGCTCGTGATCCTGAACGATGGGGATCTGTCCGATGCGGGTCGAGCTGGACGGCTACGCGATTGGGTCAGTGCGGGAGGCGGACTATTCGTGGTACTGGGGCCAAACTCGAACCCGTCCGGGTGGTCGGAAGCCGGGCAGACGCTCCTCGGGGGCGAGGCCGGAGCCATCTCCGATCAATCCTCGAGGGGTGGAAGCCGCTTGTCTTGGCTCGACTACGACCACCCGGTGTTCGAAGTGTTCTCTACGCCGCGCAGCGGTGACTTTTCGGAGTCGCGCTTCTTCCGTTTCCGCTCGTTCACTCCGGCCGCCGAGTCTCGCACCGTAGCCCGCTTCGAGGGCGGCGAGCCGGCCCTCATCGAGCATACGGTGGGCGAAGGTCGGGTCCTCGTCTGGACATCCAGTCTGGACCGGTTCTGGAATGATTTGGCGTTGCAGCCGGTCTTTCTTCCGTTCGTCCATAGAGTGGCGCTCCATGCGACCGGGTACCGCGAGCCGGATCGATGGATCACGACGGGAGGCGTCCTCGAACTCGGTGCGATCGCAGGCGAGGACGGCGAGGTGAGTGGAGAGTGGGTGTTGGTCACGCCAAGCGGGGACCGACGACCGATCGAGCGCGCGGAGGGCCCGACGTGGATCGAGTTCGATAAGGCGGGGTTCTATGAGGTCGAGTCCTTGGAGGACGGACGCACGGTCACGGTTGCGGTGAACCCGTCGCTCGACGAGTCCGACCTCGTCGCGGTCGCGCCCGAGCGCGTAGAAGAAGCCGTGCTCGGGGCGGGGAGCGCATCGGGTGAGGCCGCTTCCGGTGTCGACGGCGAAGAGCAAACGCGTCAGGCCGAGTTTTGGTGGCCGCTGATCTTGGTTGCCCTGCTCGTGCTCGGTGCGGAGAGCATTATCGCAAACCGCTGGACTCGAAGGCGTCCGGCATCTCGGCTCGCGCAATCGGCGTGAACCGTCAACGAGGGTGGAGGATCGTATGAAGCGAGGTAGGGGCAACCGCGCGCGAAACGGCGGATCTGGCGAACAGCTCTTGCGCGTAGTCCGGGACGTTCGACGGCGCTGGCGCACTCGACAGCTCCTGCAGGGAGGCGCCATCACGCTCGGCGCGGGGTTCATCGTGTTCTTCGCGTCGACCTTCGGCATCGATCGTCTCCGGTTTGACGACACCGCGGTTCTCGCCTTCCGAATCGTGCTGTGGGTGGCGGTGGTCGGGCTCGCCCTCTGGTTCGTCGTGCGGCCGATCTTTCGCCGCGCCACAGACGCACAGGTGGCCCTCTACTTGGAGGAACACGAACCTTCGCTCAAATCAGCCTTCTTGGCGGCGGTCGAAAAAGCCGATGTAGGCGGGGTGGAAGAAGGACTTGAAGCTCGTCTTCTCGACGTGGCGATGGATCGTGCGCGCCGGGTGGAGAGGGGACGACGGGTAGAGCGATCTCAACTTCGAGCTTCGACGGCATGGCTAGCGGGCGTCGGCACGGTGGTGCTCGTGTCGCTCTTGTTCGGGCCCGCGTTCCAAGGCACGGCGGGCTCGCTTCTGTTCAGTCCCTGGAAGACGGCCGACGCCGCCAATCCCTACGCCCTCGCGGTGGAGCCCGGCGACGTACTGATCGCCCGGGGTTCCGACCAACTCGTGACCGCGTTTCCTCAAGGGTTTGAAACCGCCGAAGTCGAGGTCGCGGTTCGCAGAGGCGACTCCGAAGTTTGGGATCGCTACGCCATGGCCCCGAACGAGACCGGGACTGCGTTCGAGATTCTTCTCTTCGACTTGGATGAGCCGACGGAGTACTCGGTGACGTCCGAAGGCGTCTCTTCGCCCGTCTTCAAGATCGATGTCGCGGATCTTCCGTATGTCGACCGCATCGATCTCGAGTATCGGTTCCCGAGCTACACCGGGCTGAGCCCGCGTACGATCGAAGACGGCGGAGACATCGCGGCCCTCCGCGGGACCTCGGTCCAGCTTCGCGTAACGGCGACGCTCGCCACACAGGCGGCGAAGCTCGTATTGGAAGGCGAGACCGACGGCCAGCTACTCGAACTCGTTGACGGGGCATTCCAGGGGACGCTCGAAGTCGATCAAGAGACGTTCTACCGGATCGAATTCGCCGGGCCCGATGGTCGCTTTGTCGTCGGCTCGCCCGACTACTTGGTCGAGCCGCTCGACGATCAGCCTCCCTCGGTCACCATCGTCGACCCCGGCCGCGACACGCGTCCGTCTTCCATCGATGAACTGTACATCGAGGTCGAGGCTGAAGATGACTTTGGCCTGGGCGCCGTCTCCCTCCGCTACTCGATCAATGGCGGCGAAGAGCAGTCGGTGCCGCTGCACGGCACCTCGCGAGGCGGCTCCAAAGAAGTGTCGGGCGGACACACCTTCTTTCTCGAAGAGTTCGGGCTCGAGCCGGGAGACGTGATCTCCTACTACGCGCGGGCGAAGGACCTCGCTGCGGGGGGAGGCGCGGAGGCGACTTCGGACATCTACTTCGGTGAGATTCGACCCTTCGACCAGAGTTTCCGTCAAGCCGAGCAGGGGGGCGGCGGGGGTGGCGGCGGTGGAGAGGGCGGGATGAACGGCGAGTTGTCACGGCAACAGCGGCAGATCGTAGCGGCGACGTTCCGCTTGGTTCGGGATGCAGCCGACTTCGACGAGTCGGAGATCTCCGAGAATCTCGCGACGTTGACGTTGCTACAGGGGCGTTTGCGCGAGCAGGTGCAGGAGCTCATCGGTCAGATGCAGCAACGCGGCGTCGCCGCAGACCCCACGTTCGAGACCGTGTTCGAGGAACTCCCCTTGGCCGCCGAGGCCATGCGCGAAGCCGAGACGCAGCTGGGCGAGCGAGCCCTCGACGATGCGCTTTCTCCGGAGCAACGCGCGTTGCGACACCTGCAGCGAGCGGAAGCCGCCTTCCAGGATGTTCAGGTGCAGATGGGTGGCGGAGGGGGTGGCGGGGGTGGCGGGGGTGGTGCCGCGGGAGCTGAAGAACTCGCGGACCTCTTCCAGCTCGAGCTCGATCGTCTACGCAATCAATACGAGAGCGTGCAGCGCGGCGAGCAGCAGCAACAGGATCAACAGGTCGATGAAGCGCTCCAGAAACTGGAGGAGCTCGCCAGACGACAACAGCAGATGAACGAGCGCGCAGCGGCGCAGCCCCGGGGCGCGGGCGGC
Source organism: Gemmatimonadota bacterium (assembly GCA_029262175.1). Taxonomy (GTDB): domain Bacteria; phylum Gemmatimonadota; class Gemmatimonadetes; order Palauibacterales; family Palauibacteraceae; genus Palauibacter. The sequence continues at coordinate 35,916 of JAJCZV010000098.1, read as the reverse complement.
GGCAGCGGCGGGCAGCAGTCCTTGGTCGAGCAAACCGAGGAGCTGGCGCGGGAACTCGACAGGCTCGCGCGACAGGACGATCGCGCCGACCTGCAGAGTGCGGCGCGTCGCCTGGAGCAGGCCGCAAACGAGATGCGTCAGGCCCAGGCGAACGGTCGGCAGGGGCAGGGCCAGGCCGAAGCATCCAACGCCCTGGATCGATTGAGGGAGGCCCGCCGGTTGCTCGAGAATCGGCAGACCGCGTCGATCGAGCGCGAGGTGAGCGACGCGCTCAATCGGGCGGAGCGGATCGTCGAGCGACAGCAGGGTTTGGAACGCGATGTCGCGGAAGACGCGGGCGGCTCGGATCCCGAGCGTCTGCAATCGCTTCGCGACCGGAAGGACGAACTGGCAGCCGAAGTCGATGCCTTGGAATCGGATTTGGATCGAATGTCTCGCGAAGCGAGGGCCGAACAGCCTGGAGCTTCTCGCGGGCTAGCCGAGGCGGCCGAGGCGATCCGAGAGAGCCGACTGCGCGACAAGATCCTGTTCTCCAAAGGCGTACTCGGGACGAGATCCGACGACTACACACAGAATTTTGAAGAACAGATTACGAACGACACAGAAAACGTGAGGGACCGAGTGGCGTCGGCAACCGACGCGTTCCGCGAGTCCGACCCGCGCCGGCTCGGCACCCAGCTCGAGGATACGCGCGACCTGGTCCGCGGTTTGGAGTCGATCCAAGAGCGCATGAACCAGCGAGCGGAGGGTCAGCAAGGCGAGGGCGAGGGTGAGGGCCAAGGCCAAGGCCAAGGTGAGGGCCAAGGCCAAGGCCAAGGTGAGGGCCAGGGCGAGGGTGAGGGCCAAGGCCAAGGTGAGGGTCAAGGCCAAGGCGAGGGTCAAGGCCAAGGCGAGGGCCAAGGCCAAGGCGAGGGTCAAGGCCAAGGTGAGGGCCAAGGCCAAGGTGAGGGCCAAGGCCAAGGTGAGGGTCAAGGCCAAGGCGAGGGTCAAGGCCAAGGTGAGGGCCAAGGTGGGCAGGGCGGTCAGGGCCAAGGTCAGAGGCCGGGCGGCCAGGGCGGTGGATCCGGGTTCTCGCCGGGAGCCGGCGGTGGCGGTCCCGCGGGTCTTTCACCCGAGGACGTGCGCCAGTTCCAGCGCGAGTTTCGCCAGAGGCGTGAGGACGCGAATCAGTTGCGCGATGAACTCCGCCGCGAGGGCGTGGACGTCGGGGAACTCAATGATGCGATCGGAGCGCTCGACCGGCTGGCAAACGGTGGCTCCTTCGATGATCCGGAAGAACTCGCACGTTTGCAGGCCGACGTCCTCAGGGGACTCAAGGATTTCGAATTCGGTCTTCGGCGGGATCTCGGTCAACAGCTCGAGCGATTTTTCCTCTCGGGTTCAGACGACGTCCCCGCGGAATATCGAGACCTCGTCGAGGCGTACTACCGTTCGCTGTCCGAGGGACGACCGCCCCGGTGAAGTTCCGATGCCCACGCGTCGTTGGCGCGTGGGCGATCCTTCTCGTAGTCGAGGGCGGATCGGTCCACGCGCAGGACGTGACGTCTGAGCTCCTCCAGGATGCCAGTACGTTTTGGCTCGGATCAGGCACGGCCCCGCAATCCGCCTCGGTGCGCTTACGTCGCTCCGACGCGTCGTTCGATGGGCTCTATGGGGCGCTCAAGGCGACCCCGATGTTCTCCGCCGATGTGCCGACCGGCCGTCTGGACCGCTCGCGTTCGGGGCTCGATGGCCTCGAGTATCCGTATACGGTCCTGATCCCTGACGACTACGATCCCGGCACGTCGTATCCCGTCTTGGTGTACCTCCACGGCGGCGTGAACCGAGAGGCCCGCACGGGGGGGACTTGGTGGAGCGACTACGATCGAATCGCCGACCCCGACCGCATCGTCATCGTCCCGGCGGCATGGAGAGATGCGACGTGGTGGCAAGCTAGCCAGAGCGAGAATCTGATGGCGATCCTGCGGGAGGTCGGTCGGGTCTATCACATCGACACCGATCGAGTCCATCTGATCGGGATCTCCGATGGGGGCACCGGCGCCTATTTCCAGGCCTTTCGATCCCAGACCTCTTGGGCGTCGTTTCTCCCCTTCATCGGTCACCCCGCCGTGCTCTCGAGCCCTCGGCTGCAGGTGGACGGTCAGATGCACGTGGCCAACCTTCGGAACCGTCCGTTCTTGATCGTCAACAGCGGTCAGGATCGACTCTACCCGACCGCATCCGTCGATCCGTTTATCGAAATGTTTCGGGAGAACGGCGTGGAGGTGGTCTACCGACCACAACCAAACGCCGGACACGATCTCACCTGGCTGCCCGCCGAGTCCGCTCGGATCGATTCGTTTATCGTCGCAACGAAACGAGATGCGCTCCCGGACGTGCTCGAGTGGGAGACGGAGGACGTGGGGCAGGGCCGTTTTGCTTGGGTCGAGATCGAGGAACTCGGGCACGTCGACGGCGAGTCGAGTCTCACGCGCCGAAACAGCATGCGTTTCCCCGGCGTTCGCGAAACTCGCCCGGCTTTTCCCGATCGCGAGCCCTCCGGTCGAGCCGAAGTCGCCCGCGACGGAAACCACGTCGTCATCCGAACGTCAGGCGTGCGGCGACTGCGTCTTCTGATCTCGCCGGAAGAGTTCGATCTCGCCAGCCCGATCCGTGTCGATGTAAATGGAGCATCCAGGTTCGAGGGGTTGGTCGGCGCCAGCCCGGACGTGCTGTTGGACAGAGCCGCGGCGGACCGGGATAGATCCATGTTGTTCGCCGCCGAGATCGAGATCGATCTCGAGGGCTAGGACAGCAGACCGGGGGAGTCGCCGAAGCGATCTCCCCCGGGGTCTGCAGAGGTGCAAAGCTAGCGTCGGTGCCGCCGGGTTCGCGGAAGCGGGGCTCCGTCTCTTCGATCCTCCCGGCGATCCCATCTGTCCTCGCGCCGATCGCGCACGTCCTCGTTCCGATCCCGCACATCTTCACGGCGATCGCGTACGTCTTCCCGACGATCCTGGACGTCCTCGCGTCGATCGCGGACATCCTCGATCCGATCACGCACTCCACCGTCATGCTTGCGATCCCAGCGATCTTCCCGGCGGTCCCACACATCCTCGCGTCGGTCGCGGACATCCTCACGGCGGTCCCGCACGTCCTCACGTCGATCGCGGACATCCTCGCGGCGATCCCACTTGTCTTCGCGCCGATCGATGCGATCCTCTATCCGATCCATCTTCGGGCGGCGATCTTTCCGCGGTCCGGCCTGGGCTTCCAGGGGAACGGCCCCGGCCATCAGCACCACTACCGCGAGCGCGGCAATCATTTTCCTCGACATTGTGCTCCCCCTTTCAACACCTGCCATATTCGTTCGTTGCTCAATGCGTTGGTCGACCGTTCTTGGCTGACAAAAGAGGAGACGTCGCCGCGGCCTTCGATGTTAATCGGAAGGTCGTGAAGGCCTCCAATCCGCAGTGGCTCGAGGGGAGAAACCGCTAGATGTCGCGAAGAGACGACCCGTTCGGTATGTCCGATGAGGACGACGCGAAGGATCTCGGATTCGGGAGCGCGGGGGCTCGCGACGAGACGCTCCGACTTCTCAACAGGGACGGAACGTTCAACGCACGACGGCTCGGCCTGCCGAAGCTGCGATCTGTTCCCGTCTACGAGCATTTGATCCGTATTACCTGGGGCCACTTCTACGTCGGTAGCGTGCTCACTTATTTGGGCATCAATCTGGCCTTTGCCCTGATCTACACCGCCCTTGGTCCAGCCGCGATCCGAGGAATGAGTGACGGGTCCACACTCGAGCGTCTTTTACAAGCGTTCTTCTTTAGCGTGCAGACGGTGACCACGGTCGGTTACGGCGTCTACTCACCCGTGGGCACCCTCGCCAACCTGATCATGTCGCTCGAAGCATTGATTGGACTTGGCGGGTTTGCCGTGCTGGCCGCGCTCATGTTCGCGAGGCTTTCACGCCCGACCGCTGAGGTCCGGTTTAGCCCGCATGCGGTGGTGGCTCCGTACCAAGACGGGGAGGCGTTCATGTTTCGGATCGCGAACGGGCGGCGTGGCGAGATCCTGGAGGCTTGGGTTCGTCTGAATTTCTCTTGGGTAGAAGGCCACCCCACGGCTCCAGTTCGAAAGTTCGAGGCGCTCGACCTCGAACTCGACCACATCGTTTTCTTCCCGCTTCACTGGACGGTCGTGCACGCGATCAGGCCGGACAGCCCCCTCCACGGATGGACCGACGAGCGACTACGAGACGCGCACGCGGAGTTCTTGGTTCAGGTTGCCGCAACCTCGGAAACCTATGCGGACGAAGTGCGCATCCGAAGCTCCTATACGGCCGCCGAGGTGGTATGGGGAAGTCGATTCGCCAACATTATCGATGAGAGTCAGTCGGGGGTGATCGGAGTCGACGTTCGGAAGCTCGGTGACCTGGAAGGTTCGAGATGACGATCCGTGTCCTCTCTGCTGCCGATATCGATGCCTGCCTTACGCCGACCGCGGCGATCGACTCGATGCGCACGGCATTCGGCGAACTTTCCGGCGGCTCGGCCGAGGTCCCCATTCGAGGACATTTGACGACAGACCGCGGTACGGTGCTTTTGATGCCGGCGTATCTGGGCCGCAGTCACGCGCTCGGGGCAAAGATCGTCTCTGTATTTCCGCGCAACGTCGAGCAGCGCATGCCTGCGATCCACGGAACGGTCGTACTCCTCGATGCGCACACCGGCGCCGCGCGTGCCGTCTTGGATGGCACCCGGCTTACCGCCATCCGGACGGCGGCCGGCAGCGGGCTCGCCACGGAGCTGCTGGCCGATCCAGTCGCCGATGTTCTCGCGGTGTTCGGTGCCGGGGTGCAGGCACGCGCACACATCGAAATCCTGGCGGGCGCTCGCCCGCTGACGGAGATCCGCATCGTCTCTCGCTCTCACGCGAGCGCGACCACGCTCGCCGAGGCGCTGACCCGCGCCGCCCACCGGCTGGTGCCGGCCGATGCCTCCTCCGCTCCCCCGACCGTGCGCGCCGTGGAGCAACCCGCGGACGCGTTGATGGGTGCGGGTCTGGTCGTGACGGCGACGACGAGCCTGACGCCGGTGTTCGATAGTCGCGACCTCGAAACCGGGGCACACGTAAACGCCGTGGGGTCGTTCCGGCCCGACATGCAGGAGGTCGATTCCGCGTTGATCCGCCGTGCTCGTGTCGTGGTCGACCAGCGAGCGGCGATCTGGGAGGAGGCCGGCGACCTGATCCAGCCACTTCGGGCCGGTCTGATCGAGCCAGACATCATCGACGCGGAGCTTGGAGAGATCGTGAACGAAAAGGCGCCCGCCGGTCGAGCCGGCTTCGACGTGACCTACTTCAAATCGGTGGGGAACGCCGCGCAAGACGTCGCGATCGCAGAGGCAGCGCTGGCGCGGGCCGAGGGGCAGGGGCTGGGGACGATCGTGCCTTTCTGATCTCCATGGGCGACCGATGGACCCGCAGCTTGACACATAAAGATTTATTTATATATTGGGAACATGAACCAGATGAAGAACGCCTTGCAGGCGACGGAAAGACGACCCCTTGTGGAGTTAGCGCCTGGATTTGGCGCGCTCGGGGAGGTGAAGCGTCTCGGTATTCTGAACGCTCTGGCAAGCGGTGAGCAGTGCGCGTGCGACCTGACCGGATGTTGCGGTGACCGTCAGCCTCTGCTGTCGTTCCACCTCAAACGTCTTCGCGAAACCGGTCTCGTGCGGGCTCGAAAGGAGGGACGATGGATGCATTACGAACTCGATCGTGAGGCGATGCGCGAGCTGGCCGACGCATTGCTTCGGCTGGCCGATGGCGAGGGAGATGCGAGCGACAGCTGCTGTGGTTGAGCGCCGGTAGACATGGGCGCGGCAGATCTGGCGCGAGGGGAGTTTTTTTGTCGGGCTGTACATATAAACAATATTTGATATGCGGAGGGTGAGATGAACACGACAAGCGATCTAAAAGAGACCGTTCGAGAGAAGTACGCGGCCGCGGCGAAACTCGCCGCCGATGGAGAGCAAGCCTGTTGTGCGCCGACTGGAGCCGCTCGGGGCGGCGGTTGTTGCGGTCCGACGCCAGCGGCCGACCCGATTACCACGGACCTCTACTCCATCGAGGAAACGGGAGCGCTTCCGAGCGAAGCGGTTCTGGCCTCTCTCGGCTGCGGAAACCCGACGGCACTCGCGTCGCTTGCCGAAGGCGAGGTCGTGCTCGATCTCGGCTCGGGCGGCGGTATCGATGTTCTGCTTTCAGCCAAGCGCGTCGGTCCGACAGGGAAGGCGTACGGCCTGGACATGACCGATGAGATGCTTGCCTTGGCGCGAGAGAACCAATCGAAGGCCGGCGTCACCAACGCCGAGTTTCTGCGCGGTGAGATCGAGAAGATTCCGCTTCCGGACGACAGCGTAGACGTGATCATCTCCAACTGCGTGATCAATCTGTCGGTCGACAAGCCGCGCGCGATTGCCGAGGCGTTTCGAGTTCTCAAGCCGGGCGGTCGCTTCGCCGTGTCGGACATCGTCGTGCGCGGTCCCGTCGATCAGCGGATCCGCCGGAACGTGGAACTCTGGATCGGCTGCGTCGCCGGAGCCCTCGAGGAAGACGAATACACCGGGATGCTGAAGGACGCGGGGTTTGAGGACATCGGGGTTGAACCGACCCGTGTGTACGGGCTGGAGGACGCGCAGTCGCTCGTCCAGAGTCTCCCGGACGCCGCAGAGATCGCGGCGGCGGCCGCGGACCGCTTCATGTCCGCCTTCATCCGGGCCCGAAAACCGGCTTCAGTGGTGGCCGTCGATTAGAGCCCTGGCAGGCGATAGGTTGAGGGTTGAACCTGTCGCCTGCCGCAACGGGGGTTTTAGAGGAAGAGGCTCCATGTCGAATACAACGCAAAAGCTCGATTCTTACGCCGCACGTGCGACCTTCGATGCGCCAGGAGGCGTCGTATCGTTCTGCGATCTAGAGGCCGTTGCCGCAGCCACCGGGATAGATCTGGAACGCCTTCCGTTTTCCATACGGATCGTTCTGGAGAATCTGGTTCGTCACGAAGATGGGCGGTCCGTGGACGCCAGCCACATCGCGGCCATCGCGGGCTGGGATCCGCAGGCCACGCCCGGCCTGGAGATTTCGTTTCGGCCCGCTCGAGTGTTGCTGCAAGACTTTACCGGCGTCCCGGCCGTCGTAGATCTCGCGGCGATGCGCGACGCGATGGCCGAGCTGGGCGGCGACCCCGCGGCGATCAACCCACTGATGCCGTGCGAGCTCGTGATCGATCACTCGGTACAGGTCGATTCTTTCGGGACGCCGCAGTCGTTTCAGATCAACGCCGAGCGGGAATTCGAACGCAACCACGAGCGTTATGCCTTCCTGCGTTGGGGGCAGACCGCGTTCGACAACTTCAAAGTGGTGCCGCCTGACACCGGGATCGTGCACCAGGTAAACCTCGAATACTTGGCTCGGGTCGTGTTTGACGACAGCACGACCGGCGAGCGCACCGCCTACCCGGACACCCTCGTCGGGACCGACAGCCACACCACGATGATCAACGGGCTCGGCGTTCTCGGGTGGGGTGTCGGCGGGATCGAGGCGGAAGCCGCGATGCTCGGTCAAGCGCTTTCGCTGCTCGTGCCGCGCGTGCTCGGGTTCCGGCTCCATGGCGCGCTTCCCGAGGGCGCAACCGCGACCGATCTCGTCCTCCGCGTCACAGAGATCATGAGGGACGTCGGCGTGGTCGGAAAATTCGTCGAGTTCTACGGGCCCGGACTTTCGGGGCTGTCGCTCGCCGACCGCGCGACCCTCGGAAACATGTCGCCGGAGTTTGGATCGACGTGCTCGATCTTCCCGATCGACGCGGAAACGCTTTCGTACCTGCGGTTCACCGGTCGATCCGCCCAACACGTGGAGCTTGTCGAGAACTACGCCCGACGCCAGGGTCTCTTTCATGAGGCCGACTCGCCTGCTGCGGACTACAGCGACCACGCCGAGCTCGATCTCTCGACGGTCGAGCCCGCGATCGCGGGGCCGAAATTGCCGCAGCAGCGCGTCCCGCTGACTCATAGCAAACCTAGGTTCTTCGAAGCGCTCGACGCGATCAAGGGGCCCGGATCGGGCGCCGCGGCGATGTCGGCCAGCGGCTGGTCGCCCGCGGGCGACGACGGTGGCCTCGCTGTCGCGGAGGCGCCGGCGGGCGTAGCGGTCCGTATGACCGCCGAAAATGGAGAGACCGAAGAGTTTCAGCTGAGAGACGGTTCAATCGTGATCGCCGCGATCACCAGTTGCACGAACACGTCGAATCCTTCGGTCATGGTGGGAGCGGGCCTCCTGGCGCGAAATGCCGTGCAAAAGGGACTGAGGCGACACCCGTGGGTGAAGACGAGTCTCGCACCGGGTTCGATGGTCGTAACCGAGTACCTCACCGAGGCTGGACTCATGGACGACTTCGAGGCGCTCGGGTTCCACGTGGTCGGGTACGGGTGCACGACGTGTATCGGCAACAGCGGTCCGCTTCCCGCGGAGATCTCGGCGGCGATCCGCGACAACGACCTGGTCGCTTGCTCGGTGCTCTCGGGCAATCGGAATTTCGAAGGGCGCATCAGCCCGGACTCGCGGGCCAACTACCTGGCCTCGCCGCCGCTGGTGGTCGCGTACTCGCTCGCGGGTCGGATGGACATCGATCTACAGACCGAGCCGCTGGGGACGAACGACGACGGCGAAGACGTCTACCTCAAAGACATCTGGCCGACCCAGGCGGAGATCACCGAGGCGGTGCGCACCGCCGTGAAGACGGAGATGTTCCAGGCGAAGTACGCCGAGGTCTACGCGGGGGACGAGCGCTGGAACTCGCTAGAGATTCCCACGGGCAATCGGTTCGCCTGGGACCCGGCCTCCCGCTATGTGCGTCAGCCCACGTTTTTCTCAGGGATGTCCAGGGATGTCCCGGCGCTGGCCGACATCGAGGGTGCGCGTTGCCTGGCGCTGTTGGGAGACTCGGTGACGACCGATCACATCTCGCCAGCAGGGTCGATCGCGAAGGACTCGCCCGCGGGCGAGTACCTGCAGAAGCATGGGATCGCGTTCAAGGACTTCAATTCCTACGGCTCTCGCCGGGGCAATCACGAAGTCATGATGCGCGGGACGTTCGCGAACATCCGGCTTCGGAATTCGATGGTGCCTGGCGTGGAAGGCAGCTTCACCAGGCATATACCGAGCGGCGAGCAGATGACGATTTTCGATGCGGCCATGCGCTACGTCGATGCGGCGACACCCACGATTGTCATCGGAGGGTCGTACTACGGATCCGGGTCGAGCCGCGATTGGGCCGCAAAGGGTCCTTACCTCCTCGGAATCAAAGCGGCGATCGCAGTGAGCTACGAGCGCATCCACCGTTCGAACCTGATCGGGATGGGGATCCTCCCGCTCCAGTTCAAGGACGGTGACAGCGCGGCATCCTTGGGTCTGGACGGGAGCGAAGAGTTCACGATCACGGGCATCGCCGACGGTGTTGAACCGAAGGACATGATCACAGTGGTCGCGGCTTCGGCCGATGGCGCGACCCAAACGTTCGAAGTGATCGCACGGCTGGATACCGAAGTCGAGGTCGACTACTACCGAAACGGCGGGATTCTTCAGACGGTGCTTCGGCAACAGCTCGACGCGTGAGTAGGGGGCGGTCGAAGATGGGCCCGTTCCGCGCAGGCGCGGTGCGGGGAGCCTGCGCCTTGGTCGCGACGCTGGGTAGTGGGTACGTGCCGCTCCAAGCTCAAGTGCCGACGAGCGAGGAGGCGCTGCTCGGGCTCATGGCCGATGCCGACATCCCCGGTCTTTCGATCGCCGTGGTTGCCGACGGAGAGGTCGTGTGGGATGCCGCGCTGGGCTTGGCGAACGCGGAGACCGGTACCGCGGTGACGCAGGCGACCGTTTTCGAGGCGGCGTCGCTCACAAAACCCGTCGTGGCCTACACCGCGTTGAGGCTCGTGGAGCGGGGCGAACTCGACCTCGACACTCCGCTGTGGAATCTTCTCCCTTACGCTCGACTCGAACCCGATGCGCAGAGTCGAAGCATGACCGCCCGTCACGTCCTGAGCCACACGACGGGGCTGCCAAACTGGGCGCGAGATCGTCCGCTCGAGACCGCACGGCCTCCCGGCGAGCGCTGGGGGTACTCGGGAGAGGGGTTCGTCTATCTACAACGCGTGCTCGAAGAGTTGACCGGCGAGTCCCTCGAGGATCTCGTCAAACGCGAAGTGTTCGAACCTCTGGGGATGGAAAGCTCGAGCTTGGTTTGGCAATCGAGGTACGATCGAATCAGCGCGACCGGTCACGATCCTGAAGGGAGCCCGGTCGAAAAAGGAAAGCCGAAGGAGGCGAACGCGGCGGCCAGCCTCCATACGACCGCAGTCGACTACGGTCGATTCCTGGGCGCGGTCCTCTCGGGGAGAGGGCTGATGATGGCAAGCGTCGTCGCGATGTTGTCGCCGGTTTCGCAGGTCGAAGAGGCGAGGGGTGGGGCCGAGCACGCCAGCAGCTTGCAGTGGGGGTTGGGCTGGGGGTTGCAGAACGGCGATCGAAGCACCGCCATCTGGCACTGGGGCGACAACGGGACGTTCCGCTGCTACGTGATCGGGTATCCTTCTCAGGGTCGCGGGCTCGTGTACTTCACCAATAGCGAGAACGGCCTCGGGATCGCGGAAGCGCTGGTCTCGCGGTATTTCGCCGACACCCACCACGCGATCCGCTGGCTCGACTACTAACCGAAGCGGGCGGTCAAGAGCCCCGAAGCGCCGCGTCCAGCCAGTCGCGATCTTCTTCGCCCACATGATCCGCCGCGGAGTCTCGATTCGCGGCGGTGTCTGGATTGCGTTCGGGCGTGGCCTCGGCCGCGGCGATCTCTCGACCGGTCTTGCGAAGGCGCACCGCGAGCAGCAACCCGCCCAAGAGAAACGCGCCGAGCGGTCCTAGGTAAACGAAGAGGTTCGCGCCCTCGGCTTTCGGGCGCAGGAGAATCCACGGGCCGTAGCTCTCGACGAAGTACGCCTCGATCTCCTCCGGCGTCTTTCCGTCGATGAGCATGCTCCGGATGATCCCCTGCATCTCGCGTGAGATGCGCGCCGAAGATTCGGCAACCGACTGTTGGCGACAAACGGGGCAGCGGAGGGTCGCTCCGATCTCCGCGACCATCGCGTCGAGTTCGGCTGCAGCGGGCCCTGGCATCTCCTGCTGACTCGGCTGGGCCTGGTTCGGATCCTCCGCGCCCTGCGCTCGTGCGCTGTCGAGGTCGAGCGTAGCGATCCCGATCAAGGCGATCGAGACGGCAAGCGCTCGAGAACAGATCTTCACGGCCGGCTCAGTCTTGCGACGAGGTGGCGGACTCGAGCATCTCCGTCTCGGCTCGCGGCCCTCGGGCTGCCAACAGCGAGTCGACTTGCTGGGTGACGAGGTCCCACGTCACGGGGAGGTCGACTCTCCTCGAGACGCGCCCGTCTGCGCCGATAAAGAACGTCTCGGGCACGCCGTACACCCCGTACCGAATCGCGGTTGGGCTGCCGGGATCCACGGCCATCCGCCAGTCACCGCCGAGCCGCTCGATAAAGGCCTGACCCTGTTCGGGCGTATCCTGAAACAGGACGCCCAGCACCACGACGTCCTCGGGGTCGTACGTCTCGGAGAGGCGCACCAGCACCGGGTGCTCATAGACACAGGGTCCGCACCAAGAAGCCCAAAAATTGACCACGACGACTTTGCCGGTGAACTCCCCGAGTCGGACGGAATCCCCGGCCTCGTATAGGTTCGCCAGATCGAACAAAGGGGCTTCGCGCCCCTCGAGCATGGACGGGAGTCGTCGCGCGTCCTGGGTGAGTCCCCATGCCAAAAGACCAAGGACGGGGAGCGCGGTGAGCGGGAGCCCCCACCTCATCCAACTCTTCATGTCACGTCGGCCTCGTCGGTTACGAAGGCGGGCTCGAGAATCGGCTCGAACGCCGGTTTCGGCTGAGGCGTCGCTACGTCCGAGATCATTTCTTCGCTCGCGGCTCGAAGTCGGCTCTTGCCGCGCGGCCAAATCGCCACCAGCGCCCCGAGGCCCATGATCATGCCGCCGATCCACAACCAAATGATGCCCGGGTTTACGATCGCACGCACGGTCGCGTGCTCCTGGTTTTCGCTGTCGAACGTGATGAGCGTTAGGTAGAGATCGCTGGTCAAAGAGCTTCGCACCGCCGGCGTCGCGATGGGTGCTTCCGAGTTGTTGTATATGTTGAGGCGGGGCTGCTCTTCTCCAAGAAAGCGGCCATCGCGATAGGTGTTGAACGTTGCCCCGATCACGAACCGTTGGGCCTCTTGGCGTCCCCACACCTCAACGAACTCCACCTCATAGTCCTCGACCGCAACGCGCTCACCCACGCGCAAAGTGGCCTCGCGTTCTGATTTCCACGTCCACGATACCGAGATCGCGAGCGCGACCACGATCACGCCCACGTGGACGACGTATCCGCCGTAGCGCTGCCCGTTGCGGACGAAAAGATCCGAGAGCGCGCCGAAGAACGAGCGATCCGCAATGCGCCGGCGGGCGTCGATCCCCTTCGCGAACTCCTCGACGATCGTGGTCATCGCGAACGCGGCGAAACTGACCGTGAGGATGGGGAGAAACTGACGCATCCCAAACGCCATGACCGCTGCCGCCGCCGCCACTCCCATCAACACGGGCCACTTGAAGGACCGCTTGATCTGATCCATAGAGGCGTGTCGCCACGGCAGAGCGGGCCCCACCCCCATCAGAAACAGCAGAGCGAGACCGATCGGGCTCGCCACCATGTCGAAGTAGGGCGCGCCGACGCTGATCTTTTCGTTCTGGAGCGCTTCGATGACCAACGGGAACATCGTCCCGAGCAAGACGGTGAACGTAAATCCGACAAACAACAGGTTGTTTAGAATAAACGCGGATTCGCGCGAAACCGCGCTCTCGATTTGCCCCGGCGCGTGGAGTCGGTTGCTGCGCCACCCGATCAGCGCGAGCGATCCAAGCGTGATGAATGCGATAAAGCCGAGAAATAGAGGGCCGATCACGCCTTCGGTGAACGCATGAACCGAGTCGATAACCCCGGAGCGCGTCAGGAACGTGCCAAACAACGTCAGCAAGTACGTCCCGATCATCAGGGACAGATTCCACGTCTTCAGCATGCCGCGGCGCTCTTGCACCATGGCGGAATGTAGGAACGCGGTTGCGGTGAGCCATGGCAAGAACGAGGCGTTCTCGACCGGGTCCCAGGCCCACGCGCCGCCCCAGCCCAACACTTCGTACGACCACCAGCCGCCGCCGATGATGCCCATGGTCAGAAACGCCCAGGCGCCGACCATCCACCGTCGGGAGTCGCGCAACCACCGGGCCTCGACATTGCCTTGCAGCAGCCCGGCGATGGCGAAAGCGAACGGGACGACCATCCCTACAAAGCCGAAGTAGAGCATCGGCGGGTGGAGTCCCATCAACGGGTGGTTCTGTAGTAGTGGGTTCGGGCCGGGGCCGTTGAGCGGTGCCGGCGAGACCAGACCAAATGGATTCGCGGGGCCCGCCAGCATGCCAAAGAAGAACAGGCCCGTGGTTCCGATGACCGCGATGACGAGCGGTGTCGTTTTTAGACCGGGGACCAGTCCGCCCCGCGGCGATTCGACGTTCGCCCCGGCCGACACGTGGGCCGAGATTTCGCGTCGACGGGTGAACGCGAAGAGGGCGGCGTAGCCAGCGAGAATCCAACCCCAGAAGAGGATCGAACCATCCAGGCTGCTCCACAGCGAGATGGCCGTGTAGTAATTCGGGGTTTCGATGCTGCCGACCCTCGACACGTAGTCGACGCTGAAGTCTCGCGTGAGCAGCGCGATCTCCATCGTGACCATCCCCGCACACATCGCGAAGAAACAAAAGTAGGCGGCGCGGCGAGCGATCGTTGCCGAAAATTCGTTGCCGTTGCGGCTCAAGCCGGCCCGATACCCGAAGCCCGCCATGAGCGCGGCCCCGAGGAGGGCAGCGATCACCGAGCCGTAGCCGAGTGCGCTCAGCATGTCAGGAGCTCTCGAGCAACGATTTGTACGTTTCCTTTGCCTCTTCGCCCTCAGCCGGTGGCGCGTACTCGTTGGAGTGCTTGACCATCACGTTGGTCGACCGAAACACGTGATCTTCGCCATAGGTGCCTTCGACGACGACGCCGATCCCATCGCGGAACATCGCTGGAGGCGCGCCCGTGCTTTCGACCGCGATTTCGACGGCGTCCTCGATCATCACGAACTTCAGGTGTCCCGACTCCACGTCGTAATCGACGCTCTCCGGTTTGACCTGTCCCCCGAGGCGCATGGGAGCGCCGTAGATTTCCGAGCCCTTGGCCTGCAGTTCGGTCGGGGTCAGAAAGAACACCATGTTCTCGCTCAAACCGCCGGCCGCGAGGAGGGTGATGGCGCCCGCGATCGCGACGAGTCCAGCGATCATCCAGAGCCTGTTCTTCTTCACAAAATCCCGCCTCTCGAAATCAAGTCGATCCGTCGCATGCACGACGAAAATGCACGTTTGACCCTCGTCATGCACGTTACTCGGGCGAGCCGCAGTGAGTTCCGCTCGCCGCCTCGCCAGATCGGATCGCGCCGCGGCGATCGCCCTCGCCACGATCTGCGCCTATGAACGCAGCGGTGCACCCGGATTGCCGTACGACGCGAAGTGCTCTAACCTGTCTAATCGCCTTTATCCATAAGGGTTTCCGGGTGGGGCAGTGTTGGTCAGTTCGGGGCAAAACGGCCCGGTCCGGCGCCTAGGAGCGGGACAAATCTTCTCAAGCCGCGGAAACAACGGAGGTCAGCATGCGCTCGTCCCGTGCCGTGTTCGGATCGATGGTCGCCACCGCCGGGCTCATCCTGCTGACCTCGGCCTGCACCGACACCGAAACCGTCTTTGTTGAGCGGCCCTTCTTCAACGACCCGCCGGCCGCTGCGGCCGGCTTCCTGGGGTACGGAACCGACGATGCGGCGGCCGCTGGGATCACCGTTTGCGGCAGCTGTCATGTGGGCAAGCAAAGCGACTGGGAGAACACCGCCCACGCGCATGCCTACGAGACGCTCGTGGCCAGTCCCGGGGCGCAGGCCTTCTGCGAAGGTTGTCACACGGTCAATGAACTGGGGAACGCGACCACCGTTGCCGGCGGTTGGACGGACACCGCCGATCCGCGCTACGAAGATGTTCAGTGCGAGAGTTGCCACGGTCCTGGCACGGCACACGTGGCCAACCCCGGCGCTTCACAGCCCATGGCGTCGATCGCCGTCGGTGCCGATCTGAGCAGCGGTTGTGGCGAGTGCCATGCGGGTTCGCACCACCCGTTCCTGGAAGAGTGGTCGCAGTCTCGACACGGGTTCGGCGCAAACGCGGGAATTCGTTCACGCGACGGATGTGACTCCTGTCACGAAGGACGCGAAGCGTTGGTCGCGTTTGGTGAGAACTCGGAGTACGTGGAGAAGGACGGTGCGGCCGAGCAGCCCATCGGGTGCGCGGTCTGCCACGATCCACACGGTTCGGACAATCCGGCTCAACTCCGATTCCCGATCGACGTGGCGAACGTGGATCAGAATCTCTGCATGAAGTGCCACCAAAAACGCGCGATTCCAGAGGAGGCGTCCTCGCGAGGTCCGCACTCGCCGCAAGGGCCACTTCTGCTTGGCGAAGACGTCGGTTGGACTCCGCCCAACTTCAGCACCGCCATCGTGATCGGATCGCATGGATCGGATCTGAACCAGAACCTCTGCGCCACATGTCACGTGCAGTCCTTCGAAGTCACCGATCCCGTGTCGGGTGACTTTGTTTTCCAGGCGACGGGGCACTTGTTCAAAGCGACACCCTGCCTCGACGCGGACGGGATCCCCACGGCGGGAACCTGTTCAGTCCAAGAACAGACGTTCGCGTCGTGTGCGGCGGTGGGCTGTCATGCGACGGCGGATATCGCTCGCTCGCTCAAGGGGATCGCCGAGATGCGCATCGCGAACCTCGTGGCGCAGCTCGACGCCCAACTTGCTGGCGTCCCGGGAACGGAGTTCTCGACGTCGGATAACGTCCTCACTGTCGCCGAGGGGGCGCGTTTCAATCAACGACTGGGAGAGATCGAGAGCTCCGCCGTCCACAACCCGTTCCTGACGGAGGCGTTGCTGCTGGGTAGCATGCAGGCCGTGCAAGCCGAGTACGGCATCGCACCCAACATCGCCCCGCTAGACATTCAGGAGCGTTTGAAACGCCTCACCAAGCCGACGGCGCAATAGAGCCCGGACGCAACAAGCTGAACGCACGATGACGTCGATCGAATGACGCCGGGTGCACCCGGCCTAGCTTCCTTTGGGGGACTACAACAGGCCCCCGGAATTCCGACCGGACCGCCGCCGCTCCCCGGAGGAGTGACGGCGGTCGTGCGTTGGTTCTTCCACGTTCCGCAGTGGATTCAGATGGCCGGGGGCATCCTCGCGGCCATCACGGCGCTCTATCTCGCTTGGTTCCTCTGGAAGCGTAAGGGCGCGATTTGGCGTTGGCTCTCCAGCCGGGCGCTTGCCATGCAGCTCGGATTCGCCTTGGTGGTCGCGGTGTTCATCTCCGTATTCGCCGCCGCCGCCAGCGTGAGCTGGGACTACATGATGCACGACAATGACTTCTGCACCGCATGTCACGTCATGGGGACCGCATTTCAGCGCTTCACGGACAGCGAGCACGCCGAGCTCAACTGTCACGATTGTCATCAGCAATCGATCTTCGCGAGCGCCCGGCAAATGCACCTGTGGATCGTCGAACGCCCCGAAGAGATCCCCGAACACGCGCCCGTCCCCACCGCGACCTGCACCGATTGCCACGCGACTGGACGGGACAGCACCTGGCAACGGGTGCTGGCCACCGCGGGCCACCGAACGCACTTGGAATCGGACTCGACCGCGCTCGATGACGTGATGTGTGTCACTTGCCATGGGCAGGAAGTCCACCGCTTCATCCCGGCGACGCAGACGTGTGCCCAGGCCGGCTGCCATGCAGAAGAGGACACGAAGATCGTCCTCGGGAAGATGACCGAGATCACGGGGTTTCACTGCATCTCCTGCCACGAGTTCACGCGTCCGCTAGACGAAAACGCCACGCGGGACACTGCGCTGAGTCGACTCACTCCCCGCTTTTCGGGTTGTACGTCTTGTCACGAGATGGAAGACCTGCTGCCCGACTTCGATGCGGCCACAGAGCCGCACGGGGGGGTATGTGGGGACTGCCATGATCCGCATACGCAGGAGACGCCGCAGGGGGCGCTGGTGTCCTGCGCGAACGGGGGCTGTCACGCGGGCGTCGACACGTTGAGCGCTTTTCATCGCGGGTTGGGACCGGGCGCGCTCGATAACTGTCTTTCATGTCACGTCGCGCACAGTTGGGCGGTCGACGGCGGCGCGTGTCTCGATTGTCACGCTGATGTCCTGGGTCGACCGCGCACGTCGTCGCTCGGCGGTCGCACGGGACTCGCGGGCTCGCACCGAGGTGCACCGAATGCCGCGGTCCTCGGGATCGCGGGCGCCGGGGCGGGGTTCGTCGCTGGCGTTGCACGCCCCCTGTCGGATGCGGATTGGTTCGCCACCGCGCGCCATGTCGCGTCGGCGTCCGCCGCGGCTGCGGATACGCTCGCGTTCGATCACCTGAGGCACGCGAATCTCGAGTGCACGGACTGCCATTCCAGCGAGCGCTCGCACGGTGAACTAATGGTCCGGGCGCCAGCCGACTGCGCCACTTGTCATCACCGCGATCCCGTGGGACAGGCTTGCTCGACGTGTCACGAAACCGACGAGCTATCCCGATCGGGGCCGTCGGCGCGCGACGTCGAGGTCACGATCGCTTCGGTCCCGGGACGCCGCACGTTGTTCTTTGCGCACGACGACCATGAAGAGCTGAGCTGTCAGGGGTGCCATACGGAAGGTGCGAGCGGTGGCGTGACTCTCTCCGCGGACGTCGACTGCAACGAATGTCACACCGATCACCACACGCCAGAGGCCACGTGTAGCGCGTGTCACACGCAGCCCCCGACGTCGACCGCGCACACGGTGGCCGTGCATGAGTCGCTCACGTGTGGAGGGAATGGGTGTCACGCCCCGACGCAGCCAACCGGAGTGGTGGCCACGGATCTCTACTCGGCGGCGGCCGCCGAGTCCGAAGCGTGTTTGTCCTGCCATGTGGAACAAGCCACACACGAGCCCGGCTCGAGCTGCGCTTCTTGCCACCTGATTCCGGCGCGCGCGGCGAGGGGGGAGGACTGAGCTTGCGGCGCGCGGTGGGCGCGTTCGCACTCGCTGTCTTCGTGCTCGGAGTCCAGGGCCTCTGCGGCCAGGGGATTCGGGGAGAGATACAGGCCGGCGGCTCGTCGCTGGAACTGCGTCCTTTGCTGCGAGACAGCCTGCCGGAGAGCCAGGTGGCAGGAGACGGCCTCCGGCGTCGACTCCCGGACGGAACCGTCGCGAGCTGTGTGCCCGATGAGTTCTGTCGCTGGTACCGTTCGGGGCCGGGCGAGATGTTCTCGATTCTTTCCCAAGACCTTCGCATGACTGCGTGGGGGGGGGCAGCCGGTCTCTCGGCTCGCGTTCACCTGCGGGGACGCTATGGGAGCGATGAGTTCTGGCCCGCGACGGCCCAACGACTCGAAGCGGTCCAGGCGTATGTCGACTACGATCGCGGCGACTTTCGGGGTCGTGCCGGGCGAATCGGTCGCAGCGACGGCCTGGGTTACTACAACTTCGATGGTGCCAGTCTGCTCTGGCGCGGCTTCTCTCCGATGTGGTTCGAGGCGTACGCCGGATACAGTCTCGCGCGCGGCGTCAACGCACCGCGGACGGGGGCGTTGCTGGAAGAAGCAGAAGACTTGCCGCCAGACGACCGAGGCTTCTTGATCGGAGCGCAGGCCGGGGGGCGCGTCGGACGGGTAGCGGGAACCATCGCCTATCAGCGTGACTTGCGGACCGACCGGCTCGCCATCTACTCCGAACGCGTCGCGCTCGATCTCCGGGCGCTCGTTGGCAATTGGGCCATCGATGCGTCGGGAGAATACGACTGGGCATCGCTGACCGTGAACGATGCGCGTCTTACCGCGACCGCTTTTCTTTCCCCAGCGATCGAGGTGGCGGCGGCGGCCCGACACTACGAGCCGTTCTTCGAGTCGTGGACCATCTGGGGGGCCTTCTCTCCCGTCGGGTTCAACGAGGCGCAGGCTTCGGCTCGCTGGCGGTCGGAGACCACGGGGCTCCGGATCGAGGCGAGTGGTGCGTACCGAAACTACGAGGACACCGGCGCCCAACTCATCGCGGAGCCGGTGCGCGAAGATGGTTGGCGCGTGGTCGCAGGATTGGGTTGGGACAAAGGAGGGTGGCAGGGAGGCGCGACCTACCGCGCCGATGTCGGCCCCGGAGCGGCACGGTTCGGAGGTGATCTGTCGGGTGGGTATACGTTCGGCCCCGGTCGGTTCGTCACCCTCCGGGCCTCGCGTACGCAGACCTTCGGCGAGCTCAGGTTGAACGAGCAGTTCGTGTCTGGCCTCGGATTCGATGCCGCTTGGCGGCTCGCGGACTTCGGGCTCACCGGTGGCGCGGCGCTCTACCGTCTCGATGGTCGCGAGCGACCCGCTGATGAGGACTGGACACAGGCGCGCGTCTACGGCGGGGTGACGCTTCGCTTTGGCCGCGAGCCGGGGGTCGCGAGATGAGCGCTCGATGGGTTCGGCGCGCGTTCGTCGTCTTCGTCGCGCTCGGCTTGGCGGCCGCCACGGGCCGCGGCCTGAGTTCGCTCGTCGATGCGGATGAGTTTGACCACACCGCCCATGCCGGGTTGTTCGTGGGCTGCGCGAGTTGTCACGTGGGGATTCCGACCGGCGATGAGTCGCGCTTCACCACGGTGACGGCAGCCGATTGCGCCCGTTGTCACGACGGCACACGCGAAGACCGCGTGGATTGGGAAGCGCCCCTGCGGCGGTCGACGAACCTCAGGTTCTCACACGACAAGCATGGAAACGAGCTCGCGCGGGCGGGCGAGGCCGAGCTTGCCTGCGCTTCCTGCCACGGCACCGGGGGCGAGCGAATCATGAACGTGGGGGCCGCACCTGCCGACGGTTGCATCGGTTGTCATGCGCATGAGGCGCCGGAACACCTCGAGGCGGCGTGTGAGACGTGTCACGTTCCCCTGACCTCTGCCACAGGGCTCGATCCCTCTCGAATCCGCGCGTTCGAGGTGCCGGCCGATCATGAGGTCAGCGGGTTTATCAGCGAGCACGGGATCGGGCTCGAGGCCGGGCTCGCCGGCGATGCGTCCTGCGCGGTCTGCCATGCGCGCGAGAGCTGCGTGCGTTGCCACCTCGACGCCGACCGGCAACCGGCCGTCCAGGCCCTGCTGCCGGATCCCCGTGTGGCCGAGTTCGCCGGAGAAGCGGGCGGTGAGTGGCCCGCGCCCGCAGGCCATGAGTCTGCGGGGTTCCTGTTCGATCACGGCACCGAGGGCGTCGAGTCCTGCGCGACCTGCCACGCCCGGCCCAGCTGCAGCTCTTGTCATCGAGATAGCAGCGCGCCCTGGTTGGCCGAGCTGTCGCGCCCGGCGCCGGACGCTCCGCAAGGCGCCCAGATCGCTTACGACCGTCCGCCGGGTCACACGGCCCGTTTTGCGACGGAGCACGCCGTGGCCGCCGGGGCGCAGCTACCAAATTGTGAATCCTGTCACGCGCCCGCCGAGTGCGCCGACTGCCACACGGCTGGCCGCGCCGAGCCGCGTGTAGGCACGACGAACGACGCGGACCCGACTTCCTTTGCCACGGTCGGCTTCCGACACGTGGAGCCGGGCTACCATGTCGATAACTTCGTCCTGCGGCATGGGGCCGAAGCCTTTGGCGTCCAAGCGACGTGCTCGGACTGTCATTCGACGGAGGTGTTCTGTCGCGACTGTCATACGCGCGCCGGTGTCGGAGTGGGACGGGCCGAAGGGGCGCTGGGAGCGTTCCACGACACTCGTGGTTCTTGGCTGATCGGTCACGGCGCTTCGGCCCGCATGGGCCTGGAGGCGTGCGTGTCCTGCCACCAGCAGACCTCTTGTTTACGGTGCCACTCGGCCAAGTCGGGGCTGCGGATGAATCCCCATGGGCCCGGTTTCAAAGCAGATCGACTGGCGGCTCGGAGTACGATTTCTTGCGGAGTCTGTCACACGGCCGATCAGGTGCCGAGACCGTGAGCACCGGCCTGCAGTTGGCTCACGGGGCGTCCAGGAGTGTATGGTCCGCGACGCACGACCGTGGAAATAAGGAGAGGGAGATCGATGAAGAGGAGTCGTTGTCTGGTTCTGGGCCTCGGGTTTGCCGCGTTTGGGTCGACTTCGGCCGACGTCTTCGCCCAGTCGCCGGATCGGTGTCCGGCGTTCACCGAAGCGCAGGGTGCCCCGATCGAGACCGTCCGCTACCTGGCGGATGACGCATTACAAGGACGTTTTTCCGGAACCCCGGGAGAACGGTGCGCCGGCTCATACATCGCCGCGAGATTCGAATCGCTGGGGCTGGAGCCGGCCGGAACCGACGGGTACTTCCAGTCGCTGCCGCTCGCGAGCGCCGCGACTCCGCACGCGCCCGCCGGTACCGGCAGGAACGTTCTCGCGTTGCTCCCGGGATCCGACCCTGCGCTCCGCAGCTCGGTCGTCATCATCGGCGCGCACTATGACCATCTCGGCCTTGGCGACTTCGCGAGCACGGGAGAAGCGGGTCAGATCCACAACGGCGCCGATGACAACGCGTCCGGTGTCGCGGCGATCCTGGAGGCGGCGCGAACGCTGACCGGCGGACCGCGTCCGAGCCGTTCGATCCTCTTCATCGCCTTCACGGGTGAAGAGCTGGGTCTCATCGGGTCGAGCTACTACACGAAGAACCCCACGCTACCGCTCTCAGAGACCGTGGCCATGGTCAACCTGGATATGGTCGGGCGGCTGGAGGGGGGGACGCTGATCGTCTATGGGACCGGGACCGCGCCCGAATGGGAACAGTTGATTCCGTCGGCCAACGAAGATGTGGGGATCGATCTCGTGTTCGAGGCCTCGGGCTATGGACCCAGCGACCACACTTCCTTCTACTCGAGCGACATTCCCGTCCTTCATCTGTTTACGAACGTGCACGCTGACTACCACAAGGACACGGACGACTGGGAGAAGATCGATCCAGAAGGTCTTGTCCAGGTGGCGCGGTTCACAGCGGGCATTGCCAGTCTCGTTGCCAACCGCCGGACCCAGCTCACGCTCATCCCCGGTGTCGGCGAGCGCGCCGAGACGGGATCCACGGGATATGGGGCTTGGCTCGGGACGGTGCCAGATTTCACGCCGGTGGAGCACGGCGTCCTGTTAGCCGGCGTGACCGCGGGATCTCCTGGGGAAGCGGCCGGGCTCGTGAAGGGCGATGTCCTGATCGGGATCGGCGATGCCGACGTGGCGACGCTCCAGGACTTCACGGACATTCTGCGTCTGCACAAGCCGGGCGACGAGGTGGTGCTCCGCTTCGTGCGCGACGGCGAGACACACGAGGCGCCGACGCGGCTCGGTGACAGAGCGGACCGACCGTGATGAGCGATGCGAGCGTGAGGGCATGCCCACGTTGCGGCGCGGACGCGACGGGAACGTTCTGCTCGGCGTGCGGCGGCCTCTTGGCCGGCGACCCCGGGTGCGGCGAGTGCGGCGCCAGTCTCAAGCCGGGTGCGCTGTACTGCAGCGAGTGTGGGCACGCGGCGGGCGAGCGGCCCAAGAAGGCAGCCTCCGCGCGTCTCCCCTGGATCCTCTCAGGGCTGGCGCTCGCGTCGTTCTCCGTCGTGATCGCGTTGCTGGTTCAACGCGGCTCTATGCCACGGGAGGGCGAGATGGGGCTGACCGGCGGGATTCCCGGGCAGCCTGGTGGCTCGCCAGGCGCCGCATCGAGCGGCGCCGCTGGTATGCCCAGCATGGAGGACCTCGCGTCGATGACGCCGCGTCAGGCGGCCGACCGTCTCTACGACCGCGCGATGAGCGAGCACGAACAGGCGATGAACACCGGTGGCGATTTGGAGCGGGCCGAGTTCTTCGTCGAAATGGGTCTACAGGCCTACGCGGCGATTCCGCCAAACGAGGTCGACCCCGATGTGTACTTCCACATCGGGATGTTGCATTTTATGACCGGTGACTCCGCCTCCGCGCGGTCGAGCGTCGACGCCATTCTCGACGCCGACAGTGACCACTTGCTAGGCCTGCTACTGGCTGGACGCATCGCGGGCTTCGTCGGCGACGCCGAAGGGGCGGCCGGCTTCCGAGCGCGCGTGCGACAGCTGGTCGAAGACGCCGGCGGAATCCCGGACCGGGTGGAGTATCAGGCCCATCGGCAACTCATTGAACGGGCGCTCGAGCAAGACACTCCATGACGCCGGTCGACGCGCAGGATCCGCGCGCCGTTGCCGCGGCCTCGCTAGAGATCCTTCGTAGCTGGCGCACCGATTTCATCGAACTCGTGAGCGCGCTCGCGCTCGCCGAGTCTCCGTCTACGGTGCCGGAATCACAGACCCGTGTCCGCGGTATCCTCGAAGATGTTCTTACAGACTTGGCGTTTGATGTCGAGCGCGTCGCCGGTCGCCAATACGGGGATCACATCCTCGCAAAACCTCGCGCCGGTCAGGCTGCCCAGCTGCTGCTCGGTCATTTCGATACGGTGTGGGCGCTCGGCACGCTGGAGACCATGCCCGTCGTGGCCGAAGGCGACGTCTTACGCGGCCCCGGTGTTTTCGACATGAAGGGCGGCTTGGGCGTAGGGATCTTCGCACTGCGAGCGCTTCGTGAACTCGGCATCACGCCGACGTTGCCGCCGGGGTTCCTGATCACGGCCGAGGAGGAGATCGGGAGTCCCGAATCCGAGCCCTTGATCATTGACCTCGCGAAACACGTTCAGCGGGTGTTTGTTTTGGAACCCGCGCTGGGACGGGAAGGGCTCATCAAGACCACGCGTAAAGGCGTCGGTCACTTCCACGTCATCGTGCGCGGCGTGAGTGCTCACGCAGGCCTGGCCCCCCGAGACGGAGCCTCGGCGATCGCAGAGCTGGCGGAGGTGATCGGAAGCCTCACGGCGATGACCGATCATGATCGTGGGATCACCGTAAATGTCGGCGTCGTGGAAGGGGGCACGCGTGCCAACGTGGTCGCCGCGGTGGCCACCGCGCAGGTAGACGTGCGCGTTCGAACCGTGGCCGACGCGCGCTGGATCGAAGCGGAGTTCGCAAAGCTGAGCGCGCGGCTACCCGGCACGACGCTAGAAATCACAGGCGCGGTCGAGCGCGATCCGATGGAACGAACGCCTCGGAACGAAGTCCTCTGGGGACAAGCCGTGGACATTGCGAGCGGAATCGACGTTCAGCTGGATGAGGGCGAATCGGGCGGCGCCTCCGATGGGAACTTCACGAGCCAATACACGGCGACCCTGGATGGGCTCGGCGCCGTGGGTGATGGGGCACACGCAGCCCACGAGTTTCTCTCCATCGACCGAACTCTCGAGCGGGCCGCGATCCTCACGGGGCTCCTCGCACTTCCATCGGCGTGATGTCGTCCGCGATGCGCCCGGCTGAGCTCGAACCGACCCCCGACGTAGCGGCAAGCCAAGCGGTCGCCTCGCTCTTCGAGCAACACGGCGACCGGGTGTATCACCTGGGGCTTCGGGGCTGCGGCGATGAACAGAGCGCAGAAGATTTGGTCCAGGAGACGTTTCTTCGGGCGCTCAAATCCTGGGATCGTTTCGAGGGGCGCTCCAAAGCATCCACCTGGCTCTATACGATTGCCGCGCGCGCTTGCGCGAGGATGAAGCGAACGAGGGCGGGGCAACCGCAAAAAATGGAATCGTTCGACGAACTCTTGCCCTCAGGCCGCGAGGGACTCGCGGAGCTTCCGCTGACGCAGAGCGCAGAGGACCGGGCGGCGCGAGAAGAACTTGTTGACGTGGTTCGCGAGGCGGTGGCCGGGCTGCCGCCGAGTTTCAGGTTCCCTTTCTTGATGAAAGAGATGTTCGATTTCTCGCTCGCGGAGATATCCGACGTGCTCGGAGTCAAGGAAGCGACCGTAAAGACCCGCCTCCACCGCGCTCGGCTACGCGTGCGCAAGGAACTCGCCGACCGGGTGCCGGCTCGGCCGGCCCTGGAGGTCGATCACAACCGGGATGAGTGTTTGGTCCTGCTCAAGGCGAAGCAGGAGTCGCTCGATCGCGGGACGTCGTTTCCGGTGCCGGACGAGGAGCTGTGTCAGCGCTGTCGGGCCGTCTTCGCTACGCTGGATCTTGGCCGCCATGTGTGCGTCTCGCTCGGCGAGGGGACCATGCCTGACGCGGTCCGGTTGGAGGTCGAGCGCGCACTGGCCGGGTAGCCCCGCGCACCGCGGGAACCTCGGGGGACCTGGGTGGCACTCAAAAACGTAGCAATCGGGTGTTTCGGACCTAAAGATCCGTCTCATCCGACCACTTCAGCGCTGGAGGTCATGATGACACGCACCGTCGCGGAGGCCGTGCACGATGCTTGAGACGCTGCAGCAGCCGTGGCCGTGGTACGTCGCGGGCCCCCTCATCGGCCTCGTCGTGCCTGCACTGCTCCTGTTGGTGGGAAAAGCGTTCGGGGTCTCGACGAGCTTCCGCGATATCTGCGCGGCGGTAACGCCCGGTCGTTTCGAGTACCTCAACTACGACTGGCGCTCGGGCTGGTGGCGTCTCGCGTTCGCACTCGGGATCGTAGTGGGCGGGGCACTGGCCGTTACGGCTCTGGGTTCCGCAAACGCGGTCGTCGACATTTCGGAGGCCACGCGAGCCGACCTCGCGGGGTTGGGCATCACGGATCGGACGGGGCTGTTTCCAGAGGAGCTTTTGAGCTGGCGCGCCCTGGGTTCGATCGGGGGATTCGTCACCATCGTTTTGGGAGGGTTCTTGGTGGGGTTCGGCGCGCGCTGGGCGGGCGGCTGCACCTCGGGTCACGCGATCATGGGATTGGTGACCCGGCAGCTACCGTCGCTCCTGGCGGTCCTCGGCTTCTTCGCCGGCGGGCTGATCTCCACCTTCATTATTCTTCCCGCGCTCTTGGGAGGCGGAAGGTGAATGACACGAACGCCCCATCCTTGCGACGAACCATCGTGCGATCCCTTGCGGTCGGAATCGTATTCGGCATTGTTCTGGTCAAATCGGAAGCGGTCTCTTGGTTTCGAATTCAGGAGATGTTTCGCTTCCAAGGCTTTCACATGTTTGGGCTCTTGGGTTCCGCTATCGCGACCGGCATGCTGTCGATCGCAGTGATGCGGCGATTCGGGCTTGGCGGCCTGGGTGGCGACGTGCAAGTCGGCAAGAAAGAGAGTCGCGGACTCAACCGCCACTACTGGATGGGCGGTACGGTTTTCGGGCTGGGGTGGGGACTCTTGGGCGCTTGTCCCGGGCCCATCTACGCGATGATCGGAACGGGGGCGTCCGTGTTTTTGGTCGCGCTCGCAAGTGCATTGGTCGGTGTGTGGACCTATGCAGCCCTGCGCCCGCGTTTGCCACATTTCTAAACAGACTCAGACCGTCGAGGTGTAGGCCATGTTCTTTCGACAGATTTTCGACGACAAGCTCGCCCAATACGCGTACCTGGTGGGATGCCAGCAGACGGGCGAAGCCATCGTCATCGATCCGGAGCGCGACATCGATCGGTACCTGGATCTCGCCGAGAGCGAAGGGCTACGGATCGTGGCCGTGGCCGAAACGCATATTCACGCGGATTTCCTTTCAGGCGCGCGCGAGTTCGCCCATCGGTTCGGAACGAAACTGTACCTATCGGACGAGGGCGACGAAAACTGGAAGTACGAGTGGGCGAAAGGCGGGGATTACGACCACACGCCGCTCAAGAACGGGAACCTGTTCTCGGTCGGCAAAATCGAGTTCAAGACGGTTCACACGCCCGGCCACACCCCAGAACACGTCTCGTTTCTCGTGACCGATCGCGGCAGCGGCGCCACCGAACCCATGGGTCTTCTCTCCGGCGACTTCGTGTTCGTGGGAGATCTCGGTCGGCCGGATCTGCTCGAGACGGCCGCGAAGGTAGAAGGTGCGATGGAGCCCTCCGCCCGACGTCTATACGGATCGGTGCAAGAGTTTCTGGAGCTACCGGAGTTCCTGCAGGTGTGGCCGGCGCACGGTGCGGGCTCTGCGTGCGGCAAGGCGCTCGGGGCCGTGCCGGAAACAACGGTGGGTTACGAGATGCGGTTCAGCCCGGCGATCGCCGCCGCGCGCCGCGGCGAAGACGAGTTCGTGTCTTTCATCCTGGAAGGACAGCCGGAGCCACCGATGTATTTTGCGCGCATGAAGCGAGACAACAAGCTCGGAGCGCCCGTGCTCGGTGATTTGCCGTCGCCCCGAAAGCTCACGAGCGATGAGTTGGCTTCGCTGGGCGGGGCGAAGGATCTCGTCGTGATCGATACGCGATCCAATCGATCCGAGTTTATGGCTCGGCATCTACCCGGCTCGATATACGCGCCGCTCACAAAGTCTTTCAACACCGCCGTCGGTTCGGTCATTGTAGACGAGACCACCTCGATCGTACTCATCATTGATGAGGAAGACGTCGATCGTGCAGTGCGCGACCTGGTTCGAATCGGGTACGACAACCTGGTCGGGTTCGCCGAACACGAAACGCTAGAACGATACTTGGAGGAGAGCGGCGTCGGTGTTTCGATCCCGGAGATCGACTTCTCCATCGTGAAAGAACTCATGGCGGGAACGGGAGGGCGCGTGCTGGATGTTCGCAACGCGTCGGAGTACGGGGCGGGACACGTACCTGGGGCGATCAACGCATCGTATACGCGCCTCCCCGACTATGCGGATCGCCTCCCCGCCGAGGGGCCGCTGTTCGTCCATTGTTTGTCCGGTGCGCGCGCAGCCGTGGCGGCCAGTCACTTGGCCCGCGAAGGCCGCGACGTGCAGTACGTGAACGACCTGTTTGCGAACTACGCGGCTTCGTCGCCCGTCGAGAAGGCCGAAGCGGTTCCGGCCTAGGCCGGAAACACCGAGTCCTCGCCCTTCGCCGCAACCGCAAAGAGAAAGTCACCGAATGGAACTCGCCACGTTCATGGAACGAGTGCGCCGCCGGAGTCCGCACGAGCCCGAGTTTCACCAGGCGGTGGAAGAGGTCGCCGAGACGCTTGTTCCCTTCATCGACGAGAATCCGAGGTACGAAGAGGCTGCGATCCTCGATCGATTGGTGGAGCCGAGTCGCGTCATCCAGTTCCGAGTGACCTGGATCGATGACGAGGATCGCGTCAGGGTGAACCGGGGCTATCGTGTGCAGTACTCGAACGCGATCGGTCCGTACAAGGGTGGGTTGCGATTCGATCCTTCCGTGACGCTGAGCGTGCTCAAGTTTCTCGGCTTCGAACAGGTGCTCAAGAACAGCCTGACCACGCTCCCCATGGGAGGCGGCAAGGGCGGATCGGATTTCGATCCGAAGGGCAAGAGCGACGCCGAAGTCATGCGCTTCTGCCAGGCGTTCATGCTCCGGCTGTTTCGGTTCATCGGACCGAACGTAGATGTCCCTGCCGGTGACATCGGAGTTGGCGCGCGCGAGATCGGCTTCCTGTTTGGACAATACAAGCGGCTGGCAAACGAGTTTGCGGGTGCGCTCACCGGGAAGGGCGAGAACTTTGGCGGGAGCCTCATCCGGACGGAGGCCACTGGATATGGGGCCGCGTATTTCGGGCGCGAGATGCTGGCGATGCGGGCCGAGGACTACGACAACAAAGTATGCACGGTCTCTGGGTCCGGTAACGTGGCGCAGTACGCGGCACAAAAACTCGTCGAGCTCGGGGCGAAGGTCGTAACCCTGTCCGATCGCGGCGGCTTTATCCACGAGCCGGAGGGATTCACCCAGGAGCGGATCGATTGGGTGATCGAGCTCAAGACCAAGCGCCGCGGTTCGCTGCGCGAGTATGCGGCCGAGTTCGGGTGCGCATACCACGAAGATGCACGCCCATGGAAGATCCCGTGCGACTGCGCGTTTCCCTGCGCGACGCAGAACGAGCTCGACGGTGAGGACGCCGCGGCGCTGCTCGCGAACGGATGCACGCTGGTCGCCGAGGGCGCCAACATGCCGACCACGCGCGAGGCGGTGGCGCTGTTTCGCGCCGCAGGAATCCTCTATGGACCGGGCAAGGCCGTGAACGCGGGGGGCGTCGCCATCTCCGGTTTGGAAATGACCCAGAACTCGATGCGCCTCTCCTGGAGCCGAGGGCAGGTGGATCGACGCCTCAAGACGATCATGAAGGACATCCACGAGACGTGCGTGGAATACGGATACGAGGACGGCACGGTCGACTACGTGAAGGGTGCCAACATCGGCGGGTTCGTGAAGGTTGCGGATGCGATGGTCGCCTACGGCGCCGGCTAGGACGAAGTCGTGCAGGTCGCTGCCTTTTTGGTCTAGCCCGGTCCCGAGGGAACCAGCGTCCCCACCTGTGACACCTACCTCATGAAAGGGGGCGCCAATGCTTGAGGCCAGTGTCTTCGGCTACTTCGCTATGGTGGGTCTGGGGGTGGTCCTCGGCCTGATCGGCGCGGGTGGGTCGATACTCGTCGTGCCGATCCTCGTGTACATGTTCGGCGTGCCGGCCACACAGGCCACGGGCTACTCCCTGGTCATCGTCGGGACAACAGCACTGGTCGGGGCATTGGAGTACCTACGGCGCGGGCAATCGAGCCCACGCATGGCGCTCATCTTCGGACCACCGGCCATCATCGGCGTCTACGTGACCCGGCGGTGGCTCTTCCCCGCGATTCCAGATCCGGTGTGGCAGACGGGATCGTTTGTCCTCGATAAAGACGCGGGCGTGATGATCCTCTTCGCCGTCTTCATGCTCGTGGCGGCCTTCTCCATGATTCGCGATCGTCGCCCGGAGGAGGCGGCGCCCGAAGTCGAAGCGGTGCCGTTGCCGACATCGAACCTCAACGTTCCACTGATCCTCGCTTCGGGACTCGCGGTGGGAATCTTCACCGGTCTCGTCGGCGCCGGGGGCGGTTTCATGATCCTTCCCGTTCTCGTACTGATGGGAGGACTCCCGATGAAGGTCGCCATCGGGACCGACCTTCTAATCATCGCCGCGAAATCGCTGGTCGGTTTCGTGGGGGAAGCTCAGGCGGCGGCCGCCATCGACTGGGGGTTTGTCGGCGTCATCATCTTGCTCCCACTCGCCGGGATCGTCGTGGGGACATTCCTGAATCGGCGCGTGTCGGCGCCCCGCCTCCAGACCGCCTTCGGGTGGTTCGTGCTCGTAATGGGTGCGTACGTCGTGGGTCGCGAGATTCTGTAGCAGACCGCCGATGCTGCAAATTATCGGCAGTACGGGAAAATTTCCCATCTGTTCTGGGCACCTTGGGGGTAGCGCCTTCTGGCTTTTGGCCCCCCCCGGGCTTGAGTCGGGTCAATGTGTCCCGATTCGCCGGACAATGAGTCGTTGGTGAAGGCTCACTGATGCGGAAAGTCCCGCGCGCCGGCAGGCGCGAAATCTGGTCTCGCCCTTGCTAGTTCTCCGCGCCATGCGGCTCAATTGGTTCGAGATTGTACTCGGGGCTTTGTGGGTGGGGACCGCCGGCGCGTTCGGCTTTCTGGGGTGGGAGTACTACCACTTGCCAATGGCGGAGCGGCTGTACTCCCCGCTTCACGAGACATTTGGTCCGGCCGGTCTGGTCGGGCAGGGTCTCGGCATCATAGGCAGCGCGATGATGACGATCGGAGTGCTCCTCTATGCGCTCCGTAAACGGGTCCGTTGGATGGCGAAGCTGGGCTCGCTCGCGCGTTGGCTCCAGTTCCACATTTTTCTTTGTACCCTTGGTCCGTTTCTCGTCCTCCTGCACACGACCTTCAAGTTTGGCGGCGTGGTTTCGATCGCGTTCTGGAGCATGGCGACGGTGGTCGCCAGCGGCGTCTTCGGCCGATACGTGTACCACCGTATCCCGAAGACGATTCACGGAGCGTTCCTGACTTTGGATGCGCTACAGGCGCGAAAAGACGGGATGCTCGAGGAATTGTCCGAACGCTTCGCCGTTCCACAAGCCGCGCTCGTGATGGCCACGGCGACTCCCGCCGCCTCGAAAGGGTTGGGCAGCGCGTTCATGGAGGCCGCGAAGTTCGACCTGAAGCGGAGGGCTCGGACGCGGCACATCAAGCGGATTCTGTCGCAACACGACGTGCCAGCGGCTTCGCACCGGCGCGTCGCACAGCTTGTCACCGACGAGCTGAGAATGGAGACGCAAATCGCGTTGGTGCGCCCCTTCCAGCAGATGTTCAAGTACTGGCACGCGTTCCACCTTCCGCTTGCCATCCTGATGTTCCTCGTCCTCGGGATTCACATCGCCGTCGCCATCGTGTTCGGCTACACGTGGGTGTTTTGAGTTGAGCGGCTGGCGTGACTTGGGGAGACCCACGTTGATCGCGGGACTTCTGTTCGCGGCTGCATTGATCGGGATGGTCGCGCTCCTGATGGAGCGTGCGGGGACAGTGGGTCCCATCAGAGAGACTTCGTTGGCTTGGTCGCCGGAGGCCGATGCCGCACAGACGGATATCGTTGGGCCGGTTGCGCATGAGTTCCGAGTGCTTCTCGACTCGTTGCAAACCGTCGTAGCTACGAATCCGGACGGTGCGGATGTACGCCTCGCGCTCGCGCGGGCGCTCCACGACGCACACATGCTCCCCGAAGCGATCGCTCACTACGAGATCCTCGTCGCCGCGGAGCCCGGTGTGACGGCCATGCACCTCGATCTTGCCCAGGCCCACGCGCAGCTCGAGCAGTGGGAGCAGGCCGGTGGGATCATGGAACGTCTGCTCGAGCAAGACCCCGAGAACGCGGCGGTCCTCTACAACCTCGGGGCGATCGCGGCGAACCGCGGGGACCCGACGGCAGCTGGAAAGTGGTGGAACCGCATGCTTGACCTCGAAGGCGACAGCGTCTTCGGTGAGCGCGCCCGCATGTCTTTGAGGCAGCTTGAAGATGGTCGTCGAGACGGCTCGTGAACCCGTTCGTCTCGGCGTGGTTCGCGGGCGGCCGCCCACGGCCGGTCTCGGCTTCGTGCGCCGCGGCGCTTTTCGCGTTTCTGCTCTCGACCTCGCTCGAGGCCCAGCTGATCTCTCCCGGTCCGTTGACCGAGGCCCACGCGAACCTCGAAGGGATCCGGAACTGCACGACGTGTCACGAGCTCGGGACACGAGGCGCCAGCGAAGAACGGTGCCTGTCTTGTCACGAGCCGTTGGCGGTCCGGATCTCAGAGGACCGCGGGCTCCACGCCCAAGCCGAAGGCTCGTGCGCGGCATGCCACAAGGAACACTCAGGGCGAGGGGTCGACATCGTGCGCTTTGACACGTTGGGCTTCGAGCACGAGCGGCAAACCGGCTTCGCACTGATGGGCGCGCACGGTGAGGCGGGCTGTCGGAACTGCCACGAGCCGCAGCGCATCACAGCCCCCGACGTACGGATATTCAAACGCGAAGGCGGCGCGCTGGGACACACCTGGCTGGGGGTGGCAACCGAGTGCCTGAGCTGCCACAGATCCGAGGACCCGCACGAGGGACAGTTCGCGCGTGCCGCGTGCTCGGATTGCCACAATCAAGGCGCGTGGGACCCCGCCGACGGGTTCGATCACGACGCGGCGCGCTATCCGCTCACCGGCGCACATCGTTCCGTCGCCTGCGCCGACTGCCACTCGAGCGCTGGGGCCGATCCGGCGTCGCTACGATATCGGCCGCTCGAATTCGCGCAGTGTGGGAGTTGTCACACCGACCCGCACCGAAGCGTAATGGGTGCTCGTTGTTCGGAATGTCACTCGACCTCCGACTGGGGGCGGCTCAAGACAAATGATTTTGAAGATGGGTTTGATCACGCCTCTACGGGGTATGCGTTAACGGGCGCGCACAGTCCTCTCGCCTGTGCGCACTGCCACGATACGGAGGGGGCGCAGACCGAGACCATCAACCTGGCGTATCGCCCCGAGACGCTGAGGCGAACGTACCCGCGACCGATTGTCGACACCTGTCTCTCGTGTCATCTCGACTATCATGAAGAGGTCTTCGCGGAGTCGGAAGGCGGTGCCCTTTGCAGCAACTGCCACGGAGAAGACACGTGGCTCCCGTCTTCATATGACCTCTTTCGGCACAACGCGGACACGGACTTCGAGCTTGCGGGCGCTCATCTGGCGGTACCCTGCGCCACTTGTCACCTGCCGGCAGGCGAGGAGGTCTGGCGCCTCGAGTTCGTCGATCTGACGTGTCTAGGGTGCCACTCCGAAGACGACCCGCACGCGGAGCAGTTCAACGAGGCCGCGTGCACCGACTGCCATGGCATCGAGACGTTCGAGATCGGTGCCTTCGATCATGAGCAGACCTCTTATTCGCTCTCCGGAGCTCACGTCGACATCGCCTGCGAGGGCTGCCATCTGACGGAGTCCGATGGTCAGGGGCGGACCTTCATCCGATACCGCCCGCTCGAGTCCACCTGCGAAGCGTGTCACGGAGGGCAGCGATGAACCGACGGATCGCCGCGCTCTCGCTCTTGATTCTCGCGCTCAGTGCTGGCCCGGCAGCCGCCCAGGCCCCTCAGTCCCCTCACGGGGAACTCACGGGTGTGGCCTGTGAGTCCTGTCATACCGACGACGGCTGGACGCCGGTGAAGAGCCCGATGGACTTTGACCACGACGAGTCCACCGCGTTTCCGCTCACGGGGCGGCACGACGAGTCGGACTGCGCGACGTGCCACATCAGTCTCCGTTTTGATGAGCCGGGGGCCGCAGGCGCCGAGTGCACCAGTTGTCACATCGATGTCCACCGGGGTTCGCTCGGAGCCGACTGCGCGGCGTGTCACGACACGGAATCCTTCACGCAGATCCCGACAGGCGACGCCCATCTACGGACGAGCTTTCCGCTCACCGGCGCGCACCTTCAGCTGAGCTGCGAAAGTTGCCACTTCGACGAAGTGGGCGGACAGTTCGCTCCGCTGGATACCGATTGCGCTTCGTGTCATGAGAGCGATTACCGCAACGCACAACTCGTCGACCACGTCGCGAACGCGTACCCATTGGATTGTCTCGAATGCCATACGGTCGTCGCATGGCGGCAAGCCCCGCTGTTCGACCACGTAGCCCTGGCGAGCGGGTTCGAACTGCTGGGCGCGCACGCACAGACCGGGTGCGATGGGTGCCACCTGAGGCCTGGGAACGAGCTTCGTTACGCGCCGGCGCCCACAGGGCAACAGGATTGCGTCGCTTGCCACCGAGCGGATTACGATGAGGAGCACGGGGGCTCGGCGATCCCCACGGAGTGCGGGGATTGCCACAACGTGTCGGATTGGGACGGCGCGATTTTCGACCACGCTCTGACCGGCTTCCCGCTCGAGGGGCCGCACGGTTCACTCGGGTGCGAGAACTGCCATCGAGAGCCGGGGAATGAACTGATCTTTCCGAGACCGGCGACGCCTGCCGACTGCGTGTCCTGTCATCGTGCGGACTTCGATCGCGAGCATGCCGGTTCGGGCTTCGCGACGACGTGCTTGGACTGCCACGTGCCGGGCGACTGGGGCGGTGCCGAGTTCGATCACGCGCTGACCGGATTCGACCTCTTGGGCGCGCATCAGGGGGCGCCGTGCGCCGACTGCCACCAGCAACCGGGTAACCAGCTGTTGTTCCCCGTCCCGAACAACCAGGACGACTGCGTCTCCTGTCACCAAGCCGACTACAACGCGGAGCACGCGGGGACCGGCTTCGCGACGACCTGTCTCGATTGCCACAACGCGACTCAGTTCGCCGGGGCCGTGTTCAACCACACCGGTCTAGGATTCGACCTCGTCGGCGCGCACGTGCCGCTGCTCTGCACGAAGTGTCATAACCCAGTCGACAATTCGCTCCTATTCCAGATCCCGAACAATCAGGACGATTGCGTCGCTTGCCACCAGGCGGACTACAACGCGAATCACGCGGGGTCGGGCTATCCGACCACGTGCCTGTCGTGTCACAACACGACGCAGTTCGCCGGTGCCGTATTCGACCATGACGCGTTGTTCTTCCCGATCTACTCCGGAAAGCACAAAGACGAATGGAACAACAATTGTGCGTCATGCCATCTGGCCGCGCCCGCGAGTTTCTCGACGTTCTCTTGCATCAATTGTCACGAGCATTCGAACAAGAGCAAAGTCGATAACGATCATTCGCAGGTACAAGGCTACGCCTACGTAAGCAGCGCCTGCTTGTCGTGCCATCCGCAGGGGAACTAACAAAGTAGCCAGCAGCCGCAGCTGACTGTTGTCGTGTGGGTCGTAGAGGAGGACGAGGGGAATGAGACGTACGGAGTGGGCAGCGGGCAAGCGGGAAGTGAGGTGCGATGCGTGGACGGCCGTACTGGCCGTGACCCTGTTCGTGTGGGGCGCGCCCGCCGCGCAAGCTCAAGAGGCCGCTCCCCGTTTGCGCGCGATCGTGGATCAAGTCGCGGGGACAACCGTCTATCTCGATGTCGGTACCGAGGCGGGTCTTTCTCGGGGTGATACGATCAGGGTCGCCAGGGACAGCGTTGGCGCGCTGGTCGGTGCGGTCGCCGTGATCCAAAGTACGCGGGTCCGGTCGGTCGTCACGTTCACCGACCAGATGTTCTCTGTCACGCGAGGACTGGCGCTCTATTTGGAGTCGGACGGGATTGCGGTCGCGTTGGCGGGCGGTGTTCGTGCGGGTCAGGCCGAGGCGGCGGAGGCTTTGCCGGAACCGACGTCGTACGCCCGGCAATCATCGGGGATCCCGAAGGTCGCGGGCCCCATCGTGACGGGCCGCGTCGGCGTTGACGTCGACATGGTCCGCTCGCAGACCACGTACGGCTCTGGCGAAGACCAGAGGGTCGATC
>JAJCZV010000097.1 GCA_029262175.1 Gemmatimonadota bacterium | reverse complement strand
CGACTGACCCTTCCGAGCCAGCACGCCGATGATCCGGAACGGCACGTTGCGGAGTTGAATCTGTTCTCCCACGGGATCGGAGTCGGGGAAGAGTTGGGTCGCAACGGTCTGGCCGATCACCGCAACTCGAGCCATCGAGCGTTGATCGCTGTCGTCAAAGAACGACCCACTGCTGGTCGACCAATCGCGGATCAGGGCATAGTCGCTCGAAACTCCATTGATCCGAGTCCGCCAATTGCCCTGCCCTCCGATGACCTGCGATCCGGTCGTGATGACGGGCGAGACGCCCGAAAGCAGCACGGCCTCACGCTGGAGCTTCTCCACGTCATCGATTCGGAGTCGGTTGAAGCTGCCCGCTCCGCGGCTTACGCCCCCCGAGTTGCTCGATCCCGGCGAAACGACGATGAGGTTGGTGCCGAGCCCCTGGATCTGCGATTGGATCTGACCCTGCGCGCCTTGACCGATCGCAACCATCAAGATGACGGCCCCCACGCCGATGATGATGCCAAGCATCGTCAGTAGCGTACGCATCTTGTTCTTCAGGATGCTCTGCGCCGCGACCTTGGTGAGAACCGTGGCCTTCATAGCGCGACCTCCGCCACATCTTGTTCGTCGAGGTCCACGAGCGTCTCGAGGTCATCCCGCGCGATACGGCGGTTCGTCACCGGCTCATCGGCGATGACTTTTCCGTCGCGCATGCGGATGATCCGTTTGCAGTAACGGGCGATGTCCGGCTCGTGCGTGACGACGACGATCGTGATCCCCTGATTGTTGAGTTCTTGGAACAGTGACATCACGTCGACAGAGGTCCGACTGTCCAGATTGCCCGTAGGCTCGTCGGCGAGAATCAACGACGGCTGACCGACCAACGCCCGCGCGATGGCGACGCGTTGTTGCTCGCCCCCCGAGAGTTCGCTCGGCTCATGGTCGAGCCGGTCGCCGAGCCCCACGCGTTCCAGCGCGGCTGCCGCCGCCTTGCGACTGTCGATCTTTCGGCCAGACCGATCATACAGAAGCGGAAGTTCGACGTTGTCGATCGCCTGCGTTCGCGCGAGCAGGTTGAAGCTCTGGAAAACGAATCCGATGCGTTGGTTCCGGATGTCGGCGAGCGCGTTCTTGTCGAGTTCCTCCACCCGAATGCCAGCGAGCTGGTAACTCCCCTCGGTGGGCTTATCGAGACAGCCGATGATGTTCATCATCGTCGACTTGCCGGAACCGGACGCGCCCATGATCGCGACGAACTCGCCCTCGCGGATGGTGATGTCTACGCCGTTGAGCGCGCGGACCTCCGTGCGCCCCGTCGCATACACGCGCGTTAAGCCCGTGGTACGGATCACCACGTCGGCTTCGTTCGAAGCGCTCGCTATCTCGATCGGAAGGTCGTTCATCGGTTGATCGTCGCGCGACAAGGCGTCGACTACCGGGGTCCGCGTCGATCGCCACCCGACTGCTGCTGGAACGGGTTCGTTGGGGCCGCGGCGGCGGAGATCGTGACGACGCCAGCGATCACCTCCAGCCCCACCTCCAAATCCCGCCCTCGAAGCTCCGTGTACTGGCCGTCCGTGACGCCAGTCCGGACGCGGGCGGTTTGCAGCGCACCCGCTTCATCCAAGTACCAGACCTGGGTGCCGGCGCCAGCCTGGCCACCACCGCGACCCGCGCCGCCGGCTCCCCCTTGTCCTCCTTGTCCGCCGCCCTGCCCGCGACCCGGGAAGGCGCCCGATTCGCGCAGCTGCTGGAAGCGCGCGCGCACCGAATCCGGAATCTCCTCGCCTGCGGCAAACCGCTCGCGAACCCCCGCTCGTGTCGAGTCAGCCAGACCTTCGCCGCCGTTCTCGGCCAGTCGCGCCTCGCGCTCCGCGCGTTGGCGCTCCTGAACCTCGTTCATCATCGCTTGACTCGGTCGAAATCGGAGCGCGGCGTTCGGCACCTTGAGCACGTTTTCGACGCGTTCGACGATGAAGTCGACCGTAGCGGTCATCCCCGGAAGGAGCTTCCCGTCCTCGTTCCGCAGACTCACCACCACCGTGTAGTTGACGACGTTTTCTTGCACGGCGGACTGGAGTCGGACCTGACGCACGACGCCTTCGAAACTCTCATCGGGATACGCCTGTACCGTGAAACGAGCGGCCTGTCCCTCGGAAATCTGCCCGATGTCGCTCTCATCGACAGAGGCCAGAATCTCCATCTCCGTCAAATCGTTGGCGATCAGAAAGAGCTGAGGCGTCGACATACTCGCGGCCACCGTCTGACCGGGCTCGACATTGCGCTCAACGACGACACCGTCGATCGGAGCGTAGACGTCGGTATAGGCGAGATTGTTCTGCGCCCGCGCGAGCGAGACTTCCGCCGACTTGAGGTTGGCCCGAGCGGCCGCCAGATCGTACTCGGCCGTCTTGTATTCGAGCTCCGTCACGCCCTGTTGTCCGAACAACTCACTGGTTCGAGCGAACTCCCATTCCCGCCGTTCGACGTCCGCTTGAAGTCGAGAGAGGGAGGCCTCGGCGTCGAGCACGGCTTGGCGCAGAATCGTGGGGTCGATGCGCGCGATGAGCTGCCCGCGTTTCACCTGGTCGTTGAAGTCGACGAGGATCTCATTGATCTGGCCCGACACCTGGGTGCCGACCTGGACCGTGGTGACCGCGCTGAGTTGGCCAGTAGCGGCCACGACGCTTTCGATGTCGCCCTGCTCGATCGACACATATCGATAGGAGCTGGTCGCGGCCTCACCCGATCGGGTGGCCACGAAGATGGCCGTCCCCGCGGTGGCTACGATGGCTGCTCCGATAACCCATTTCTTCATGTTCCAACCTTCGGTTCTACTTCCACGCCCGCCCCACACTGGGGTCGGGCTCCGTACGCGGGCGGTTTGAAGCACGCCCGGACCGTTCTCCGGCTCTGATATGACACCTCAACGAGGCCCAACGTTAGATCGACGCTCCGAGCGCAGCGGAAGTAACGCCGCGGGGTCTCGGCGTGTCTGCTTGGTATGAGCGGTGGGTGGTACCCCGGACGAAGGCTCTCGGGTGGCGCCGATCGCGTAGAACGGAAAACAGGAGAAGAACGATGCGACAGAGAATGCTCGGAGTTCTGGGCTTTGCGCTGATAGCGGTAGCCGTCGCGGCCCCACTGGAGGCGCAGGGTCGACGCGCTGGCGGTGGCGGGCCCAGCCTCGACGAACAGATGACCATGCTCACGGAGCGTCTCGAGCTCAGCGAGGAACAAGCGGGTGAGGTTCGAACGATCCTCGACGCGCAGGGCACGAAACGTCGCGAGATGTTTCAGGGCGGCGGTGGTGGTGGCGACCGTAGCGCCATGCGCGGGCAGATGACGGAGCTTCAGGAGGAGACGACGGTGATGCTTGCCGAAGTCCTGAACGAGATGCAGATGGTCGAGTACGCGAAGATTCAAGAAGAGCAGAGAGGCAGGAGAGGACCGCCCATCCAGTAGCGGCCTCGTCCGGACTACGTGGGTGGGGGCGCGACCATCACGCCGCCGCCTACGTCCTTCGCCCTCGTTGAACCAGGATGACAGCCGCGACGATGATCACGGTGCCAAACATCATTGGCACCGTGAACGCTTCCGAGGCGAGCCACCAACCCAGGAACACGGCCACGATCGGGTTCACGTATGCGTATGTGCCGACAGCAGCGGGCCGCACCACTCGCAGCAGCCACGCGTAGGCGGAGAACGCGACGACCGATCCGAACAGCGTGAGGTACACGAGCGACCACCACGACTTGGCCGAGACCGCGGCCAGGTCCAGGTCGCCGAGTTCACCCAGTCCAAGACCGACGAGGATTTGAAGTGCGCCGCCGGCCGTCATGGTGAGTGCGGTGGCGTAGAGCGCCGGCTCGGGCAGCTTCGCGCGGCGGGTGTACATCGACCCGGCGGCCCAACACATCGATGCCACGACGACACCCAGCGAAGCGAGCAGCACCATGCCGGAGCTCGCCCCGCCGAGACCGATCTCGGCGCCGGTTCCGCCGATCAAGACGAGGACGCCGAGGAGCCCGAATAGGAGCCCGACGATCTCCCGCTTGGTCGGGCTGACGCGCTCGGGACCAAAACGCCCCATGGCCACGAGCCAGATCGGGACGGTGGCGACGAGCAGCGACGCGAGA
This sequence comes from Gemmatimonadota bacterium, assembly GCA_029262175.1. Classification (GTDB taxonomy): domain Bacteria; phylum Gemmatimonadota; class Gemmatimonadetes; order Palauibacterales; family Palauibacteraceae; genus Palauibacter. The sequence goes on along the minus strand of JAJCZV010000097.1, from coordinate 8,397 downwards.
CCGGAGGGGACGTACTGCTCCGACCAGCTCAAGATTCCGTTGCCGCCAAGAAGCATGAGCGCGCCGGAGATGGTTGCCGCGAACCACTCGCTACGTGTTGGCGCCCTTGCTCCACGCGCCCGCATCCAAGCGAACACGATCAGTCCGGCCGAACCGAACCGAGTCCCCGCCATCAGGAACGGTGGCATCGTCTCGACTGCGAACCGGATCGCGAGGTACGTCGAACCCCAGATCAGATAGACCGCGGCGAACGCGATGACGATCCGGGCGGTGGATGCCGGCTGCTCGGTCACGGTCGCTCCGCTTGCCGACACCGTCGGTCTTCGAGCACGGGCGGTCCATCTGCGCGCATTGAGTGGCGGCGATTCGCCGCGATCGTCGACAACAGCTCGTTGATTCGTTTCATGTCACGTTGAGAACGACCCGAACGGAGCTTCGTGAAAAACGAACGTTGAGAGTTGAAGGCGACGCTGGAGGGTCAGGGCGCCCCCCCCGTTTCACGGGCCCCGTTTCGTCCCGCCACCGCATAGATAAGAAGCCCAACGACCACGAGCCCGAGACCGAGACCGGCTTCAAGCGGCCGATCGATGAGAAGATAAACGAGCGTCCAACCCGTGAGGGCCAGAAAGACGAGTGGAGTCACTGGGTATCCCCACGTGCGGTAGGGGCGCGGGAGATCGGGTTCTCTCCACCGCAAAACGAACACGCCCAACGTGGCGAGCAGCGTGTTGAGCCCCATGGTAAAACCGGCGAACACGAGGATGCGCTCGAACGATGAGGTCGCTATGAACAGCAGTGTCACGCCGGTTTGAGTATAGACCGCGACCGCCGGTACGTCCTGGGCGTTCTTTCGACTGAGAAACCGAAAAGTCGGATAGTCCTCACCGATCGCATGCAAGACGCGCGGCCCGGCAAGCACCATCGCGCTCACGGTCGAGATGAGAAGCAGCGACAACGTCACCCCCATGATGTCCGCCCCGCGTGGACCAAAGATGTGACCCGCCGCGATGTATCCGACCTCGAGTCTGCCCACCATCTCTTCGATGGGCGTCGAGTAGAGAAACACGAAATTCAGGGCGACATAGAGCACCATGACGATCAGAGTCCCGCCCCCGAGGACCCAAGGCAGGACACGCTGAGGCTCTTCCAGCTCGCTCGTCAGGTAGGTGGCCGCGTTCCAGCCGGAGTAGGCGTACGAGACGAAGATCAGCGCGACAGCGAACGCTCCGCTCAGGACCCCGCTCGACGCACCGGCTGAGCCGCCACCCGCCGGCACCACGCCGACCGACTGTGGTTCACGTACCAAGGCGATGGCCGCCAGACAGAAGCCGACGATCAACAACACCTTCACCGTCGTGAACACCCGCTGGAAAAGACTCGAGTTACGCCGCGTGCTCGCGTGCACGAGAGACAACAGGACCACGAGACCCGCCGCCAGCCAACTGGGTGACAGGGTAGGGAAGACCGACGAGAGGTAGGTCCCGAACGTAATGGCCGCGAGCGCCGTCGGAGCGGCGAACCCCACCGTGGCTGACACCCAGCCCGAGGTGAACCCGGCGGCGGGGTGATAGATGCGAGACAGAAAAACATACTCGCCACCCGATCGCGGCAGCGCCGATCCCAACTCTGCGTAGCTGAGGGCGCCGCAGAACGCGGTGATGCCGCCCACGACCCAGAGCATCAGAAGCACGAACCCCGATTGGATGTCTACAAGCTGGAATCCAAGGCTCGTAAAGACCCCCGTGCCGATCATGTTCGCGACGACCACGGACATCGCCGCGTAGAAGCTAAAGCGATCCTTGGACGGTGACGCGCCCGATCGTGGCGGCCCGGTCATGGCAGGCCTCGAATCGCTCCTCGAGGTGCGGGTGCGCCCGTGGACGTCGCGCTGATCGCGGCTACGGAACGGGCTCTGCGAGACCCGCTTCGCTCACCAGAAGCAGCAAGCCCGCCTGGATCCCCAGGTGTCCATCTCGATTGATAAACCACTCGGCAGGCGAGTGCGCGCCCCCTCCGATCCCGCCGGCGTCGATCGTCACCGCAGGGATGCCGAGCGAGATGGGCACGTTGGAGTCGGTCGACGAACGCGTGAGCGTCGGCTCGACGCCGAGCTGCCGCATCACCTCCTGCGCGCGAACCACGAGCGGGTGGTCGTCCGCCACTTCACCCGAAGGGCGGTCGCCGATCTGATCCACGTCAACGACGAGCGGCTCGCCGTCACGCCGCAGCGCATTCTCTTCTTCCAACGCCCGCACCATCGCGGCGCGAAACGCCGCGTCGATTCGGCCGAGACTCTCCTGGCTCTCCGATCGCATGTCGACCTCGATCCACGCCTCAAACGGGATCGAATTCACCGACGTCCCGCCACCCATGCGTCCGACGTTGTAGCTCGTTTTTGGCCCGGAGCGGGTGAGCGTGTCTGCGACATCTTGGAAGTGACGGATCGCTCGACCCAGTGCATGGGCCGGGTTGGGGAGCCCAAACGCACCCCACGAGTGTCCACCGGACCCCTTGAACGTGACCCGGAAGCGGTGAGATCCGAGGCCTTTGTTGACGATGTCTCCGAGCCCGGTGCCGTCCACATCGATCCAAGTGTGAATAGGATCCGCGCCCTCTCGAAAGAGGTATTTCATTCCACGGAGATCGCCGAGCCCCTCTTCTCCCACCGTGGCGATAAAGAGCACGTCGGCCTCGGTCTCGATCCCCGCCGCCTCGAGCGAGCGCAACACCGTGAGGATCGAGATCAAGCCGCGCGTGTCATCTCCGATGCCAGGCGCAAAGAGCGTGTCTCCACGCTGCTGCACCGTTACATCGACGTCCGCCGGGAAGACGGTGTCGAGGTGGCCGGAGAATCCGACGACTCGTCGTGCGCCCTCGGGCGTTCGACCCTTGTCTCCCCCTCTTCCGAGACGGAGCGCGACGACGTTCCCCTCCTCATCGATGTAGACCGAGTCCGCGCCCGCCTCCCGGAGCCAGTCCGCGAAGAACCGGCCGCGCACTTCTTCTTCGAACGGGGGAGCCGGCACCTGGGTCAACTCGATCTGGTCGCGGATGGTGCGCTCTTCCAAACCCTCGATGATCTCGAACGCGTTGACGATCGCCGGGTGCTCCGCGAGGGTCCGCACCTCCGCGGCCGGATCCTGCGCCGCCAGCCCGGTTGGAGGCGTAGGCAGGACGACAAAGGGGAGCGAGAGAGCTAGGGCAGCGAGTCGCTTCATGATCCTCCCAAACAGTTCAACCGGTCTGCGGCGGCGAGTAGAGCCGAAGCGTCTCGATATCCGTGAAGTCCGATAGATTCAAGGTCCACAACTCGGCGTCTCGAAGGAGTGCGCTGGCTGCGATTGCGAGATCGAGTTCGCGCCCGCGGGGTCGCGGGACCGTGCGGCAAAGCTCTGCGGCGATCTCTGCGTCCTGCATTCCGAATTCGAGTACCGAGACGAGGCTGTCAATCAGAACCGACGTATCGAGCGGAATCACGACGAGTCGCTAGTGGTGCGTCCCCCTCGCTGGCGTGCCCGACGGACCTCCGCGAGCTCGCGTTTCACGTCTTCAAGCGGGCGCTCAGGGATCTGAGGCATGACGGCGTCGAACGTCCGCAAAATACGGGTACGCTCACGCTCGGTCAGCTTTCCGATACGATCGCCGTAGTCTTGGATCGCCTCGGCCACCACGCGGCTCATCGGCGCATCCAGGCGATCGGCCGTCTGACGGAGGCGGTCGGCGGTTTGCGGGTCCAGTGTGAAGGTCATTTTACTTTTGCCATACTCTTACCATGCTGCCATGTTTCGGCCGGGTCAATTCCACTACACACACCTTCTCAGATCTCGAGTCCCGCCGCCCGCATGATCTCGAGTGCGTTTCCGGTCTGCACGACGCCCTCCTGGAGCGTGTAGTCGAATCGGATCTCCCCATCCTCGAGCGTGAACTCGAAGTGCGCGTTCGAGGCGCGATCACCGAGTTCGTCGGCGATGGCGGCAAGCGCGAGGTCGTGTGTCGTTGCGATGCCGAGCGCGCCGCGGCTCAAGAAGCCGTTGAGGATGGACTCCGCGCCGATGCGCCGATCGTGCGAGTTGGTGCCGTGCAGAAGCTCGTCGAGCAAGAAGAGGCCCGGCGGTTGGCTCTCGGCTGCATCCATCGCGCGCTTGATCGCATGGATCTCCGCATAGAAGCGCGACGCCCCGTCTTGAAGCGAGTCGAGCGTACGGATCGAGGCGCCGACGGCCAGCGGACTCAGAGTCATGGCCTCGGCGCGCACTGGGGCTCCCGCTTGAGCCAGCACCGCGTTTACACCGACCGTGCGCAAGATGGTGCTTTTGCCAGACATGTTCGAGCCGGTGACCACCAACAGGTCGTGTCCGTCACCGAGCGCGATATCGTTTGGCGCACACGCTCCCAGCAGTGGGTGAGCGATCTTGGTCGCTCTGAGTGCTCGGGCTTCCGTGTCGATCTTCGGAAAGCAGTAGTCGGGTCGCTCGTACGTGAGTCGGCCGAGGTCGAGCAGTGCCTCCAGCTCGCCGACCGACTCGATCCACGTGCCGATTTCGGAGCCGTGTTCTTGCCGCCAAGCTTCGATTGCGTAGGCAAAGTTCGTCCCCCAAAGGAGCGCCAGGGCCACAAGAGAGAACATGTCGTTCTCTCGTGCCTCCAATGCGTTCATCCGTCGGATGAGCGACTCGAGATTCTCCGACGGGGGCGGGTCGTGCGCGCCGAGAGACCGGCCGACCCGCTGTAGACGCTCGCAATGAAAGGTCTCGCGCTCGAGCCGTTCGAGCGTCCCGTGCAAGAGCCGCAACGCCTCGGTCGGACGTTCCGCCGCCTGGATCGTGGCGTCTACTCGGTGACGAATCGAGAGCCAGAACATCCAGCTGAGTAGGAGGGATGCCGTCAGCGGCAGTGCGCCGAACCAGATCGCCGCGATCGCAGTCCCGATCGTGAGTGAAGCGAGCGCCGCTGCGGCAGACCGAGCCGGGCCTTTCGGAAGCAGGCTTGGTCCTGTCCCCCAGGCGACCACCTCTTCCGACGCGAACGCCTCGAGTACCGTCGTGTCGAGCGCCGCCAGATCCTCGCGCAGGTCCAGACGGGGGGCCAACTCCGCGGCAGCGTCCTGCCGCGCGCCGATCTCGCCCGCATCGGCCGGCTGAAGTAGCCACTGAGCGAGCGTCTCCCGACCTGTGGCCGTTCGGCTCCCGCACAGAAACTCGTAGAGAGAACCCCGCCCGAAGATGTCGAGATGAACGGCATATGGGTGGACCTCATCAAACCAGCGCATCCCCGCCACGCCCGCACCCGCGAATCGATACTCGAGCCGCTCTAGCCCGATCTCGTAGTACTCGACGGCCCGTTGCGCCCGTTCCAGCCGGCTCCTGGTTCGCGTATGGACCGTCACGAGCGCGACAAAGGCCGCGATCGTTGGCCCGAGGATCGCCCACAGGGGCAACTGTCCGCGGAGCAGCCACACGGCGACCCCCGCAGCGACAAAGATCAGGAGTCGGACGTTTGCGAGCCGCGCCTCTACGGATTGGAGTTGTAAGACCACGGTCGCGTGAGCCGCGAGACGGGATTCGTATTCGATCCGAGGATTCGGGTCTACGCCCGTTGAGTGGCCGTTCATTGCCGCGATGATGTTGGGTTGTCCCGACGTATGCCAGCGCTCGCTACGGCTTCCAGGCGCGTTCCACGCCCGGACTGGCCCAGGCGTAAGGCCGGGTCGCGGTTCGTGAGGTCACATTCGGGCGAGGATCCAATCGGAGATAATCTCGAGGAAGCCGGGAATGAACGCCTTCTCGAGCGTCTCGTACTCCGTCGGGGAGCCGGTCTCTGCCGCCTGGAACAGGTGGTTGGCGCCCTCGATCACCTCGATGGTGACGTCCGGGTTCGAGCCCAGCGCCTCTGCCATGGGGTCGCGGTTTTGGGCCGGTGCCACCTGTAGATCGAGACTACCGAACAACGCCAGGACCGGGATCGTCGTCTGCCGCAGAGCGTCAGCGGGATCGTAGGTGAGGAAGTAGCGGAACCATGGCGTCTCGAGTTGGCTGATCTGCGCGTTGACGCGGAGGTTCGTGAACTGTTCGACGTCGTTGATCGCGGCTCGATCTTCGGGTGTCATGGCTTCGAGTTGTTCGCGCACGCCGGCCTCCAAGTCGGCACGAAAACGCTCCAGGTCCTCCCCGTTTCTGAGCGCTTCGAACATCCGACGTTGCAGACGTGTCTGGTCTTCGATGTCGTCCTCGGAAGCCCCTACGGCACGCGCGATGAGCGCCGCCTGCTCGTAGATGATCTCTTCGCCCGTGACGCTCGTTCCAGCGACGAGAACGATGTACGCCAGATCCTCAGATCGGGTCGCCGCCAGCGGCGCCACGACACCGCCTTCGCTATGGCCGATCAAACCGATTCGATCGCGGTCGATCTCTCCATGGCCGGCTAACATTTCGACGGCGGCCAGCACGTCGTCGGCGAAGTCCGACGTGGTCGCGGTGGCGACGTTGCCCGACGACCCGCCGACGCCACGGTCGTCGTAGCGATATACCGCGACGCCGAGACGTGTGAGATGGTCGGCGATCACACGGAAGGGACGGAAGCCGACCAACATTTCGTCGCGATCCTGCGGTCCGGAGCCCGTGATCATGACCGCCGCAGGGAAAGGTCCCTGTCCCTCGGGGAGCGTCAGCGTTCCTTTGAAGTGAATGTCCCCGTTCTCGAAGCTGAGTTCTTCTTGGCGATACGGCACGGGTTCTTCCGCGACCTCTTCCGACGCTTCGCCCCGATCGATTCGAAACGTGCCCGTCATCCCCGCCTGCGTGAACTCGCCCTCGACCGTGTCGCCATCGTGCAGTCCGTCCCACACCGCGAGGCCAGGTCCACCCTGAAGTTCGAAGTGGAGCCGCGACGCTTCGTAAGACACCTCGATCAGATCGAGACCGAGGGCTCCCTGGGAAGGGATGTCCATCTTGCCCGTCACCGCACCATCGGCCGTCGTGATCGTGACCGAGAAAGCCAGCTCGGTGCCAAGGATGCTCAACGCGCCTTCCCATCGTCCATCGACCTCGTGCGAAGACGTCTGTGCGAACGCCGGTGTGGTGACGAGGCCCGCGGCCAGAAGCGCGGCCGCCGCACGGTGGAGCCGCGACGTCTTGGCTCTTAGCGTCGTGCGTGCGGGTCGACTCATTTGCTCGCTTCGATCTGCACGGCGGCACCGTACACCATGATCTCTGCGGTCCCGCCCATCACGTATGCCGTCGAAAAGCGTACGCTGACGATCGCGTTGGCGCCGGTAGCCTTCGCCTCGGTCTTCATGCGGTCGATCGCCTGTTCGCGCGCCTCGGCCATCATCTTCGTGTATTCCTGGATCTCGCCACCGACCAGACTCTTGAGACCGGCCAAGATGTCGCGCCCGATGTGGCGCGCGCGGATCGTGCTTCCTCGGACCAGACCCAACTCCTGAAGGATCTCGTGCCCCGCGACATTGTCTCGCGACGTGACAATCATCGAACCACATCCTTGTACGGGTCGCCCTTGGACATGAACATCCGCTCGCGTATTACCGACACGCACAAGATCACGAAGCCGGCGAGGAGGGCCAACAGCGACCACCGGACAAACCCGGGGATGGCCCGGTCGGCGATGAGTCCGCTAACCGCGTTCCATAGTCCCCACGTTCCGAGCACGATCGTGCCCAATGAGATGAGAACCCAACTGATCCTACGCTCGAGCTGACGATAGACGTCTTCCCAATAGTTGTCCCAAGTTTCGCCCGGCGGTTTCAGCGGACTCATCGTGTCGGTGACCTCCTTGAGACGTCGGAACGTCTCCAGTTCGTTCTTAAGATCGGGGTTCGTTTCGAGTGCGGTCTTGAGCGCAGCGCGATCCTCCCCGGAAATCTCTTTATCGACTTCTGCCATCATCAACTGCTCGAGACGCTCGCGATCAACCGTCATGCGGTTTGCCCCTCTACGACGCCCGCCGCCACGAGCTCGCGCGCCAGCGATCGTCGTGCGGTGTAGAGTCTAGACATCACGGTTCCGATCGGTATGTCCAAGAGTTCGGCGATCTCACGGTATCGAAGCTCCTGGAACTCTCGGAGCACGAGGACTTCGCGTTCGCGTTTTGGAAGAAGCTCGATCGCGCGTGCCACTTGGTCGCGAAGCTCGGAGCGTTCCATTGCCTGGTCCGGAGCGATAGGGCGCGCGCCCATCGTCGAGTCGGCCAGCCACGAGCCGGCTTTCTCGAGCTTCTCGCGGTGCGAGCGTTTGTCGCGCGTGTCGTTGAAGCACAGGCGCCGGATGATCTGATATAGCCACGGAAAAAACGGTCGGTCCGGATCGATGGTCGCGCGCGCTCGAAACGCCCTCGCGAACGCCTCCTGCGAGAGATCCAACGCGTCGTCGTGGGTTCCCACCA
>JAJCZV010000096.1 GCA_029262175.1 Gemmatimonadota bacterium | reverse complement strand
GCGCCCCTCCCGCTTCCGTGCGACGAAATCTGTAGGTTGATCCAACCACGGCGCGCGGTGGCGCCGGTTTGACCGCCCCAGCCGTAAACTACGGTTGGGCCTCACGATGCCCCCCCGGGAGGCTCGATACATGGCCTCCGTTTTGCGGTGTACCAAGCAACGGCGTGTCAGCGCGGCGGGTTGCGGGGGGCGAGCGCAGATCGAAGTGGGAGAGATCCGGCGCTCGCGAGGTGTGCGGCGGTCGATTTCGACCTGCCCGAAGACGAGCGAGGCAACATCACATGAAGATCCGGCTGTTCCTGCAACGGTTTCTGATGCCGAGCTTCGTCGTGACCCTGTACTACGCGGTGCGGTTCGGAGCCAAGGTGAGCCCGCGTGCAGAAGTCGAGCTGTCGTCCAACCTGCATTTGGGCCGCGGAACCGTGGTCGGATCGTTTACGAAGATCAAGGCCACGCACGGACCGCTTCACATCGGAGATCGCGGCGGAGTGGCGACCTGCGTCTTCATCGCCGCCGGAGAGGCGGGGATAACGATCGGAGACAACTTCGTATGCGGGCCGAACGTGTCGATCAGCTCGCGCACCTATCGGTATGAGCAACTCGACGTCCCGATTGAAGACCAGGGTACGACATCGCAGGGAGTGAGAATTGGAAACAACGTCTGGATCGGCGCGAACTCGACCGTCCTTGACGGGGCCGAGATCGGCGACAATTGCATCGTCGTCGCACACAGCCTCGTCAGCCGCCGGTACCCGCCGAACAGCATCATTCAAGGAGCGCCAGCAAAAGTGATTCTCAAACGTGTTGGGCCATCCGAGGCGGAAGCGCATGCGTGACCGTGTGCAGGTGCTCGTTCGCGAGGCCGTGAACGATCTCAACGATGAGTTGGAATACGACGGGTTGCGCGATCCCACAGAGGAGACCGTCATCTTCGATGGCAGCGCTGGTGTCGACTCGCTCTCGCTGGTGAGCCTCATCGTATCACTCGAGGCGGCTTGCGAGGCCGAGTTCGGCGTCGAGGTGTCGCTCGCCGATGAACGCGCCATGTCGCGGCATCGCAGTCCGTTTCGCACCGTCGGATCCCTCATCGAGCTGATCCTCGAGCGGCTGGAAGCAAATGCATGATGTGATGTTCATCACCGGTACGCGAAAAGGCATTGGACGCTTTCTCGTCGACCACTATCTCGAACGCGGGTACCGCGTGCATGGCTGCAGCCGGGGCGAGATGGAGGACCCGCCAGACGGCTACACGCATCATGTGGCCGACGTGACGGACGGAGCCGCGATGCACCGAGCGCTTACGGGGACAGCTCGCAGCGAGGGGAGTCTCGACATTCTCGTCAACAACGCGGGAATCGCCTCGATGAACCACGCGCTGTTGACGCCGGCGTCGACCGTGCGCGAAGTGTTCTCAACCAATGTGTTCGGGCTCGTCCAAACGTCGATCGACGCGGCGAAGATCATGACCCAGCACAAGTGGGGGAGGATCGTGAACTTCGCCACCGTGGCCACGCCACTACGGCTCGAAGGTGAGTCCGCGTACGCGGCATCCAAAGCCGCCGTTGTCTCGTACACCGAGATCCTCGCGCGCGAGTTGGCGACATTCGGGATTACCGTAAACGCCGTCGGGCCGACCCCCGTCGCGACGGACCTCATTCGCGGCGTTCCGGCCGAAAAACTCAGCGCACTGCTGAGCCGTCAGGCCATCCCGCGGCTCGGCGAGCCAGCCGATGTAGCCAACGTGATCGACTTCTTCATCGCGGACGCGAGCGCCTTCGTGACCGGGCAGACCGTATATCTGGGTGGAGTGGTGTGAGCGCGCGGTGAAGCGGCCAGCCTTGCTCGAACGACTCCGCGATCATGGAGATCGGCCGTTTCTTCTGAACTCCACGGGTGCGTGGAGCTACGGCGAACTGATCGAGCTGATCGTCGAGACTCGCGCTCAACTCGAGGACGTCGGCATCCAGGCGGGCTCGGTCGTATCCGTCGCGGGAGACTATCGCCCGCGAGACATCGCCGTGGTCCTGGCGCTCCTCGAGCTCCGCTGCATCGCCGTCATGATTCCCGACGTCGGAGTTCGTGAGGAATACGAGGAGATCGCGGGCTGCGAGGTCGCGGTCAGGGACGAGCGCGGTGAACTCGGCGCTCAGCGACTCGATCCGAAGGCGACTCACCCGCTCGTTCAAGACTTGCGAGACCGGGCTGGGGCGGGGTTCGTGATCTTCTCGTCGGGCTCCGAAGGTCCTCCCCGGGCCGTGCTCCACGACGTGGATCGTTTCCTGGATAAGTTCGCGTCCGCCGGAAAACCGCTGCGCACGGTGGCGTTTTTGGTATTCGACCACATCGCGGGTCTCGACACGCTGTTCTATACGATCGAGGCGGGGGGGGCGCTGGTGGTCCCGGACGACCGGTCGCCTCGGGCCGTATCCGAGGCCATCGAGCGTCATTCCGCACAGGTGCTCCCGACGTCGCCGACTTTTCTTCGACTGCTGCGTCTGTCGGACGCGTGCGTGGACTTCGACTTCTCGTCGCTCGAGGTCATCACCTACGGAAGCGAACCGATGGACGAAGGCGGGCTCGCGTGGCTCGACCGAACCTTCCCGGAGGTGGCGCTCGAGCAAAAGTACGGCACGTCCGAGTTCGGGTCACCCCGTTCTCGATCCCGTGGACGAGACAGCCTCTGGTTGCAGCTCAAATCCGACGAGATCGAAGCGAAGGTCTTGGATGGCGTGCTTTGGATTCGAAGCGCTGGCGCGATGCTGGGCTACCTCAACGCGGCTTCACCCTTTACGGACGACGGGTGGTTTTGCACGGGGGACGAAGCCGTGGTCGATGGCGAATGGATTCAGATTCTCGGCCGCAAATCCGAGCTTATCTTTGTCGGAGGAGAGAAGGTATTCCCAGCCGTGGTCGAGGGGGTCCTACTCGAGCACGACGCGGTCGAACAGGCGCTCGTGTTTGGCGACAAGCACCCGCTGACGGGCCAAATCGTATGCGCCGACGTACTTCTTCGCGTCGGGGCTGACGAGGAGCGCGAAACCTTGAAAGACATCCGGCGGCACTGCCGGACGCGACTCCCCCGCCACGCAGTCCCCATGCGACTGTCGGTTACCGACGCCACCCTCAGTAGCCACCGGTCCAAGAAGGTCAGGCGACGGCCCGGTCCGTGAACGCCGAGTCTTCTCTCCCTTCACGACGTCTAGCATGGATCTCGGCGATCATCATAGCGTCTTCATTCCATGGGCAATGATGGCCGAGCGCTGGGCGCGAAGGAGGTCATAGGCGGGGAATCGACGAGACGCTCGCTCAGCAGGCGGCCGATCTCCCGGAAACTCTGAAAAGACAACGCCGCCTGGGCCAGATGGAAGGTGAGCGGGCGCCGCAATCCCGATGCGAAATTTTCGGCGAGCAGCCGGGTCACGTCTTCGTCCTGATAGACATCCAGGATGAGATGGACGGTCTCGGCGAGATCCTCGGGAGCGGTTCGCAGCACGCAACTCGCCAGGAGTGCCCGCACGTCGTCGGCTCGTCGCCACTCGATCCCGCGACTCGAGTCATGAACGGTCTCGAAGTCGAACCAGTGCGCGACTCCGGTCTCGAGATCGACCACCACGTTCTCGGCGATCGCGTCTCCATGCGTGAGTCCCAGGTCATGGAACTCGGCGAGCGCGATCACCGCTAGTTCCATCGCGCTCTTCCGGACAGACGTTTCCAACTGGGGATCTTCCAGCGATGTGGCCAACGTCTCTCCCGCGAGGTACGGGAGGACGAGCGTCCGGCCCGCATCGGTCTGAATCGAAGTACCGCGGAGGCTCTGCGAGACCCGGCGCACTCGGTCCTCCCACTCCACCTGGGGAAGAATTCGCACGCCCGTGTTCAACACCCTGACCAGCGGACCCCCCATCCAGATCAGGAAAGGCGCGTGGAACAGGCGGCGCTTTCGCACCCGGAGATCACCGCCGTCGGATACGATCCGGGTCGTCGTGTACCTCCCGGACCGTAACGCCCGCCCCCCGGCTAGACAGAGGAAAAAGTAGGCACGCTGCGCCAGCTCTTTCATGGCCCGTCAATCCCCATACAGCAGACAGGCCACCCCTATGAGGATCAGAACGGTGCCCACTCCGTGAAGACGACGCACCTGCTCGCCGAAGACGTAAACGCTCGCCAGGGGGACGAGCACGAACGTGAGGCTCGTCAGCCCGTAGGCCCTCGACAAGGGGACGACGCGGAGAACGTAGAGCCAGCAAATGGTGGAGGCGATCCACGCCGCGAGCCCCGACAAGACATGGTGGTCGCGGGCCGCGGCGAACAGAAAGTCGAAACGGTCCGTTGCCGATAGGTGCTGAGCGCCGGATTTCAGAAAGAGCTGTCCCACGACGGAGAAGACGACCGCACCAAGGATGAGGACCACCGTCTTTTGTTGCATCATCGATTGCCTGCCTCGTGTCGGATCCGGTCGGTAAGGGAGGTGCGCGCCCTTGAAGAAACGACCACCGCGATCCACTTCAGGCAGGTTCGAACATACCCGAAACGCTGGAGCTCCATTCGCCTGCTGGAGGTGCGCGCGGTGAGGCTGCGATCATAAAGGAAGCGCTCGGGGTGAAGCCGATAAGCGGCAGAAGTCAGCGGCCACTCTTCGGCGATCACCCAGGATTCTTCGAAGGGACCATACCGGTCGTAGTGCGCCCGGTCACAGCTCATGAATGCGGGCATCGACTTTGCCCTCGCAACCGGGAGACGACGCGCTAGCCCCCAGAAGGTCCACCACAGCCAGGCGCGGATCCCGCGTTCCCTGGAGGCGAGTCGATACAGAACCAGGCATCTGCCCTCCGCTTCATGGAGCTTCAGGATGCGGTCGACGGCGGTTTCCGGCACGATCGTGTCCGCGTCAACGAAGCAGAGCACCTGTCCTGAGCTCGACGCGGTGCCGACGTTTCGGGCGGCGGCCGAGCTGCGGCCGTCACACGGGACGAGTCGTACACCGACGTCAGCGGAGAGGACTCCGACGATGACGGCAGTGTCGTCTTCGCTCCCGTCGTCCGCTACGACGACCTCGAAGGCCGTGTCCGGGAGCCACAGTTCGTTGCGGGAGACGCGCGTGCTCCGAGCCACAGCAACCAGGATGGCCTCGAGGACTTCGCCGATCAGCGCCTCCTCGTTTCGCGCGGGGATCACGAAGGAGAGGCGCGTCTCAGTCATCGCGCTCCAGCATCCACTCGGACACCACCAGAGCTCCGCCCGGTA
>JAJCZV010000095.1 GCA_029262175.1 Gemmatimonadota bacterium | reverse complement strand
ACACCTTGCGCCTGGGCCTCGATGACCGAGGCCGGGTTGAGGTCGACCACGACATACGGGATTCTCAGCTGCTTCAGCGCGCTCTCGATCGCTCGCCCCGCCAACCCGTACCCGCCGAGTACGACGTGATCCTCCTTGGGCAGATGTGGATCGGAATCTGCGCCTTCCGAGGATAGAGACGACGCCTCATCGACCGCGTCGCTCCCGCGGTTCAGAACGCGTTGGAGGTACGGCTCGGCTCGCATCAGAAATGGCGTGGCCGTCATCAGAATGACCGTAACGGCGAGAAAGACTTGTCGCCCGTCTTCTCCCGCGCCCGCCGGCGTGAGTCCCTGAGCTTCGCCCGCCACTTCGAGGACGAACGAGAATTCGCCGATCTGTGCGAGCGTGAGGGCGACGGCGATCGCGATGCGGAGAGGGTAGCGCAGCGCCAGCACACTGAGTGTCGTGACCACCGCCTTGCCGAAGAGAACCGCGGCGGTCACGCCGAGAACGAGCAGAGGATGTTGAGCCGCGAATCCGAGGTCCAGGAGCATCCCGACCGAGACAAAAAAGACCGCGTTGAACAGCGTGCGCAACGGAAGAATCTCGCCTACGGCATGCTCGCGGAATCGACTGCCGCTCACGACGAGGCCGGCGAGGAAAGCCCCGAGAGACAGACTGACGCCCCCGAGGCTCGTCAACCACGCGATCCCGAAGCAAATCACGACCACCGAAAGCAAGAACAACTCAGGGCTTTGCGTCTTCGCCACGTTGTCCAGCAGGGGAGGCACGGCGCGAGAGGCGAGAACGAGAACGACGAGGATAATCGCGACTGCGCGCCCGAGCGCGATCAAGACCGGCGCCAGCGCGCCGCCCGCGCCCGCCAGGACCGGAATCATCAACACCATCAGGATCACGGCGAGGTCCTGAAAAATCAGAACGCCCAGCCCGATCCGACCCGTCGGTGTATCGGTCGTGCCCGCGGTCGCGAAAAGCTTGAGGACGATCGCGGTGCTGCTGAGCGCGACGAGGAAGCCCGTGTAAATGCCCGTGCGCCAATCCACGCCGAAGAGCATCACCGCGACCGCGGTGACGCTTACGGTCAGACCGACCTGAAGCCCTCCACCCAGCACAATGAACCGGCGGATCAGGGCCAGCTTCTTGAGGCTGAACTCGACCCCGATCGTAAAGAGCAGCAGGATGATACCGATCTCTGCCATCGCATCGATCAGTTCGCGGCTTTCGACCAGGCCGAGCGCGTGCGGGCCGATCACGACACCGGCGGCCAGGAAGCCCACGATGGGGACAAGTCTGAGTCGCTGGCACAGGTAGGTGAAGGCGGCCGCAACCGCGAAGACGAGGAGAAGTTCCGGGAGGAACCCGAATCCTTCGGCGGCGGCCGCCGCGGTGGCGGGCACTGAGGGAGTCATCCACTAAAGATGCGGGGTGTGCCTGCGCTGGGGCCAGCAATCGAGCGGAAGATCCGAGGGTCATCTGTCAGCAAGGCCGTCAAGGAGGATCCCGCCCCTTTTGGGGGGCGTGGCGCCAGCGGCTACCTTCGGCACAAGCGACAAGTCGGACGGTGCGTCCGATCCGTACCAAGAATTCACCGCGACATCGTCACGGTCGCGGATCTGTAACGATAAAGATCTCAAGAAAGGTTGGTGGCATGACCATGTTCCGTAGAGCGATGTTGATCGTTGGTGTAGGGCTCTTACTTCCCGCGTCGAGCGCCTTCGGGCAGGACGTGGCCCGCACCGCGCTGGACGCAGGAGAAGTTCAGTCGATGGTGGTGGGGGAGGCCGATCGGGCCCGTAGCGATCGTGCTCTGCTCCAACAGTTTCTCGATCGCTCCGACGTGCGGAGCATAGCGGAAGGCGCAAGGCTGGACGTCGAGGATGTCCGCGCGGCGGCGTCCGTCCTCAACGATGCTGACGCCCGTCGTGTGGCCGAACAGGTCAGGTCGCTAGATGCGCTTCTGGCGGGTGGTGACACGATTACCATCAGCACCACGATGATCATCATCGCGCTACTCGTCCTGATTATCATCCTCTTGGCGTGAGAAGTGAGGCGGGGCGTCCGCCGATCGGGAGGTTGAGCGAACGGCGGCCCCGCCCACTTCACATCCACACGCTGGCACTACTTGCTGCACTGGCGTCGCTTTGTCTGCCGACGGAAGGTGCCGCCCTACAGCTTGTCGACGGCGGCCCGTCTCCACCCATGCGCTTGATCGTTGTACCGTTTGTCGCCCAAACGGAATTGCTGTGCGGTGGCGCCGCGATGGAAATGGCCGCCGCATACTGGGGCGACCGTACACTACGCTCGAGCGACTTCCAACATTTGGTGAACGAGACCGCCGGCGGAATCACCACCGACGCGCTCGCGGAGACCGTGGGTGATCGCGGGTGGGTGACGATCCCGATCGATGGTCTTGCAGACCTGCGCAACGAGCTCGGACGGGGTCGCCCGATCGTCGTTTTGGTGGAGGTCGGTCCAGGCCGCTTTCACTACGTGACCGTCGTCGGCTGGATCGACGAGCGCATCGTATACCATGACCCCGCGGATGGCCCGTACCAAACGCGAACGCGTGAGACGTTCGATCGAGCGTGGAGCGCGGCGGGCCGATGGGGCGTCTCCGTCGTGCCCGGGCCATCCAAGAGTGCGTCGCCGAACACAGCGAAGCCCGAGACGACAATCGAAGCGCCGGCACAGAGTTCCGACGCCCTCGCGAGTCTCGCCGATGCCTGCACCCCCGTCGTCGAGCTCGCGATCACGGAGGCGCGGGAGGGTAGGGTGGTAGCGGCCCTGCGTTTGCTCGAGGGGGCGCGAGCGTCCTGCCCCCGAAGCGCCCTCGTACTGCGCGAACTCGCCGCCGTGCAGCTGCTGGCGCAGAAGCCGGCGACGGCAGCTGCGCACGCGCGTGAATCGCTCGCGCTCCGCGACGATCCCCACACCGCGAACCTGCTTGGCGCGGCCGAGTATTTGTCGGGCGATACCGACGCGGCGCTCGATGCGTGGAGTATGGCCGATGACCCTACGATCGACCGACGCTGGCTCGTCACCCTCAATCGAACGCGCGCTCAACGCGTGCTCGGCCAGGTCGGGTTGGCTTCCGGGGATGGTTTGAATCGCGCGCGGCTCACCGCGGCGCGCCGCCGCGTTCGCCACTTGCCGACGGTGGACAACGCGCGGATCGACTATCGCCCCGTGAGCCCCGGGGTCGTCGATCTCGAGGTCGCGGTCGTCGATGCGCCGCAGTGGCCGTTGTCGTTGGGCGCGCTCCTGCGAAGCGGAGTCACGGCGACCACGAACTCTGAAGTACAGATCGAGGCTGCGTCGCTCTCGGCAATGGATGAACGGTGGACCTTGTCAGGCCGTTGGAGCGATGTTCGCCCCAAGGTCGCGTTCTCGTTGGAGATCCCCGGAGTCGCTTACGGGGTGTGGCACCTAGAGGCCTCCACGGAACGCGCATCTTTTGGCAATCCGAGCGGACCCGATCTGACAGACACGCGTCGGCGCGCCTCGATCGGGTTCTCGACGTGGCTCACTCCGGTCGCGCGTTCGAGACTCTACGTTTCGATCGAACGCTGGCGGGAAAGGGGGACGGGTGCGGCCTTCGGCATACAGCAGACGATCGCGCCGCTCGGCGACCGGCTGCGCCTTGATCTCGGTTTGGAGGGTTGGCGCGGGATCGCAGAGCCGTTTGCGCGCTTCGACGCGCTGGCGAAATGGCGGACCGCGCCGGCCTCGCTATCCCTCGACACTCGGGTCGGCGCGAGCGTGGCGACGAGCGGCAGCCCGCGCATGCTATGGCCGGTGGCGGGAAACCACGGCGACGCACCCGTGCTCGCTCGCGCGCGCGGTTACCGCGTCCGAGACGTCGTGGTCGGCCCGCTCCATGGACGTCGGCTCGCTCACGCCGGCGTAGAAGGGGCGGTACGCCTCCTCTCGTTCGGTCCAGTCGAAATCCGGTCGGCGGGGTTTGTCGACGCCGCGGCGGTGGGTGGGAGACCCGCGGCCACAGACCAGCCGGGGTACCACGTTGATGCAGGATTCGGACTGCGCGTTCGCGCCCCTGGCCTGCGCCTGCTGCGCATGGATGTGGCGCGCGGCTTGGTCGACGGTCGGACGGCCGTTTCGATCGGTCTGGTGGCCGATTGGTGGGAGGGAGGTTGAACGAGGACGAGGTCGGCCGGGACCGCACGGAGCGAAACACGTCAGAGCCCGGAGGCTGAGCCTCGGCGATGCGACCACCGCGGTAGCCGGCTCTACTTCAACCAGCCCTTTCGCTGCATGAAGAAGATGAAGCCGCCCGCTACCACGACCATCAGCCCCAGGGCAAAGGCGTAGCCGTATCGCCAGCCCAGCTCCGGCATGTTCCAGTCGGATACGGAGGGGTCGAAGTTCATTCCATAAAGCCCCGCAATAAACCCGAGCGGGATGAAGATGCTCGCGATGATGGTTAGAACCTTCATCACTTCATTCATGCGGTTGCTGATCGCCGACATATGCATGGACATGAGGTCCGTAGCCAGATCTCGGTAGGCGTCCGCGAGTTCAGCACTGCGCAGCGCATGGTCGTAGACATCTCGCAGATAGAGTTGGGTTTCTTCGGCAACCAAATCGTTCTCGTCGCGAAGCAGCGTATTCAAGGCCTCTCGGTGAGGACCCAACGCTTTGCGGAGACCGACGAGTTTCCGGCGGACAGAGTGGATTTCGACGGCTGCGTCGTGGTTCGGCGCGGCCAAGACGACCTCCTCGAGATCGTCAAGTTCATCTCCTACCGTGTCCAGCACTGGGAAGTATGAATCGACGACCATGTCGAGCAGCGCGTAGAGCAAGTAATCCGCCCCCCGCGCTCTCGCGCGTCCGGACTGTTGCCGAATCCGTTTTCTCACAGGTTCGAAGGGATCCCCGGCCCGCTCTTGCACGGTCATGAGCCACCCATTACCGAGAAAAAGGCTCACCTGCTCAGTGAGACGCGGGGGCTTCGCGGTCATCCTCCCGATGATAAACAGCTCGTTTTCGTATCGTTCGACTTTCGCGCGCTGCCCCAGATTGACGGTGTCTTCTATGGCCAGCACGTGAAGTCCGAGCTCGGAGCGCAGCGCCTCCAGCTCGTGCCCTTGACCAAACCCGATGACGTCGATCCAGACCACCGCCCAGTCCTCCCGCATCGATGCGAGCTGCCCAACGTCTTCAAAGTCGCACTCGACGATTCCATTGGGGCCGTATGCGATCAGGCGAATCGTCGGCGCGGGCGCCTCCGGATCGAAGCTCAGCACTCCGGGGCCGGTGCCGGGAACCCGAACTCGGCCTAGGCGGGGGAGGCGATGGCGATGGGATGATTTGTTCAATGGGAGCTCGCTGGCTGTGGGGTCGGTTGGCGACCGAAGACGATCACATGATCGCGATGGCGGAGACGGAAGCAAAGACAGGCGCTCGTCATGATCGGTCGCCGGATCAAGCGGACTTTGTATTGGCTTCGTCCGGCCGTCCCCCCCCCAGATCGTCGAGATGGCGTATGTCGAGCGGCTCGATCGACAGCGTCTCATACGGCATGTCGACGCCCGCCTCGCGCAACGTCGAATACACACTCTCTCGAAGCTTGAAGCGCTCCTCTACGTGTCGCCGTTCGTCGTGGATCCATGCTTGGAGTTCGATCTCGTTGCTGTAATCTCCAAGTCGAGTCACGACGACTCTCGGCGCGGGCTTGCTCACAAAAGCTTCCTGCCCTTGGACAAGGTCCAGAAGGAGACGGCGCACGCGCCCGATGTCCTCGTCAACGGCAATGCCGACCGCGATGTCGAGTCGCAGTTTCGGGAAGTTCGTATAGGACGCGACCGTGGATCCGATGACGTTCGTGTTCGGCACGGCGAGCATGCGGCCGTCCACCGTCACCACGCGCGTCGATCGAAGCGTGATCGCCTCTACCCGACCGTACTTACCATCGATCTCGATGAGATCTCCGATGACGAAGGGGCGGTCCCAAAAAATCAAAATTCCCGAGATGACGTTGGACAACGCGTCGCGGGCGGCGAACCCCATCGTCAACCCCGCCAGTCCGAGGCTCGCGAACATCTTGTTCGTGTCGACGCCCATGGCGTCGAGCGAGAACAAGATGCCGAAAATGACCGTCGTGAACTTGAGCGTCGTTACGGCAAACGCGTATGCGGTGTCATCGATCTTGGTCCGTTTGAGCACGCGAACCAGAAGCGCGCGGAGCACCTTCCAAATGATGACGAACATGACAAGAACCGCCACACCAACGAGCAGATCAGAGACGAGCTCTGCGGCGGTTCGACCGGCCGACTGCGGATCGAACGTCTCGCGGAGGCGAACGACGAGGGCTTGGAAAAACGGCTCCATGGGATTCTCCTGAAGGGGGCCTAGTACAAAAGGCGACGCGATGTGAGCAGTCGTTCGACAGGGCGTACGAGAACCGGCCGAATACGATAACGCGCGTCGGGGTTGATCCTACGGAAGCGCAGACGGGTGCCTGGGCGGCGCACCGGTCCCACCGGCTCGATCAGGAGCAGGTTTCCGAGACGCTCGAAAGCGGAGTACGCTTGGTCACGTCCGACGCCGAACACCTGTTGGTATTCCGCGAGCGTGAGCGACCCATGTTCGAGCAAGGCGCGGAGGGCGAACGCACCCGTTGGCTCGAGATCGTCCCACGCGCCGAAGTCGATGGTTTCGGGCCATCCAATGTGCATGACCTCCGTCTCGGAATCGAGCCGTAGCGACCGCAACCAGTACAAGGTCGCAAGAGCCATGTAGCCATCGCTCAACGCGAACAGACGGTCGAAGAAGGCGCCGCGAAGAATCGCCTGTTGGTGTTCGTCATCCTTCGCCTTACTCAACGCTCGCCGGACCCCCATCGGCGTGTCGGCAGGCGTCTCCATCCGCAGAGGAATCCCGCTCCGCTGATGCCGTGCGAGCACGGCCGCCTCGATATCGTCTCGCGTCAGCGGCTCTATCGAGACCACACGGACGAGGGCGGCGGCTCCGGGCTGGAGCGCGGTCAGGACTTGCCACGCGCTGGCGGCCAGAGGAGCGATCCAAAAGACACACGCATCGGTCGCCGACATCAGACGGAGCGTCGGACCGATGAGCCCCGGATCGAGCACGCCGCGACGGTAGAGGAGCTCGCAGTTATCGATGACACAGACCTGGGGTTTGTCCGGATCGGGTCGTTGTTCGAGGATCGTTTGGAGCTCCGACAGCGCCTCGACAGCGGGATCGAGCCCGAGAGCGTTGGCGAGAGTGCCTGCCCACTCTGCTTCATCGGTCACGCGGTCGATGAGCTCTATAGAGCACCACTCGACCGCATCACCCCAGCGTCGCTGTGTGACGTTGATCAAGCTGGAAACGCCGACGCCCGACGATCCGGCGACGAGAAGCGCGTCGGTGACTCCTGCCCGCCAGCGTTCTAGATGGTCGTCGAGCGCCGCGCATTGCGCCTCGCGACCGACAAGCAGCGACTCGTCCGTTGCCGGCCGGTATGAAAAAAGACGGCGGTACACGAAAGGAAGATCGCCGGCGACCGCATCGACATCGGCGATCATACGCACGGTCGCGTCGACTCGTTCCGAGGCGACGGGATCGGCTCCGACGGCGATCCGCGCCCGTCTCAGCGTGCCCAATGCCCGGGCCGAACCTTGTCGGAACAACGCGGTCGTGGATTGTCGGAGTCGTGCCCCGCCCCGGCCCGCCCAGGCTCCCGCCCGCCCGGCCCCGTGACTCAGCGTGGCGAAGAGGTCGCGCGCTCGACCCTCGAGCGAATGCTCCGCTTCGACCCGCAACCAAAACTCCTCGGCCGCCTCGTCGAGAACGAGCTCCGCGGCCAGCGGCGCGCTTCGTCGGGCTTCCTCGAGCTGGTGGATGGCCTCGGTCAGTCGATCGGCGGTGCGATCGAGGCCGCCGAGGACCAGTTCTCGCTGCAACTCGGTCACGCTCGCGTTCGACTCTTCTGCCACGTCGATGGCCGCTCCGAGGTTGTAGTCGAGGACCGCCTGAGCGTTTGGGACCAGCTCTAGGGCCGAGCGAAGGCCTTCGGCGTACGGCAGTGCCGAGTCGCGCAGGCGTTCTAACAGGAAAACGCCAAAGGCGTCTTGCGCCCACTCGCGCGGCTCAACGCCGACGCCGTCGTCATCGACCGACACCTCTGCTCCGACCTCTAACCGCCGGCCGACGCGGAGCTTCTGGGCCAATCGGCCGACCTGATCCGCGATGGCCGCCGCGCTGTCGGTCGCCGCTTCAAGGGCGCGCGACCGCTGGGCGAGGTCGGTCAAGCCCGATTGGGCCGCGCCAATCGCGGCCAGACCGCTGTCGAGCAACCGCCGTGGGATAGGACCGCTCCCGGATGCTTCCTCGTAATTCGACTCGGCTTCTCGGTGGAGATCGCGTAGAGACTCCGCTGCGCTCGACAAGAATTGGATGGCGCGGCGCGCTACTTCGTCCGCCTCGCTCAGCAGGTCGGTGCGCACGAAACCGTCGAGAAACGTACCGAACTCCGCGACGCCAATGACGTATTGGAGTCGCGCGGTTTCCATCCAAATTCGCTCCGGACGCCCGTAGCGGTCCCAGCGTTCCCTGACACGCTTGACGACATCTTCGTCGCGCCGCCTCCGCTTTGCGCTCCGGCCCTTCCAATCGGGAGCGGCTCGCTCGCTTACCAACGCCTGCACCGCCGCTCGGATCTCTTCCATCGGTTCGCTCACCAGCCAGTCCGCGAGCGCCGTGACGTGGGTTTCGAGCGTCTCGAATGACTGGGCTGGCTCGGAACGCTTGGACGTCTCCGCCTCAACCTCTTCTAGTCCGCGGTTGTCGTCCGTGACCGGGACATGCGTCTGTGGCGCGGTCCGGTGAAGCGATCGCACCTCGTGCGCGCACCGTGTGGCCGCGCTCGCCACATCCGCGTGGCGCTGAATCGCGGTCACGAGGAGTCTCCGGTAAGGCTCCTTCAGCGCGCCGGGCAGGTCCTCCGCCACCGAACGCAATGCGGCGAGACTCGTGTCATCTCCGTGCTGCGCGGCCTCGGTGGAGGCGCGGAGCGGATCCGGAGCGGCGAGGTCTACCGCCCACCCAAGTTCGAGCGCCGTGATCTGAACATCGGTGAGGGCGCGATTGAGTCGTCCGATGAAATCGAGCTCCGCCAGCGGTTCGACGATCTGGCGGAGCAGCCCAGCGAGCGCGCCAAGCGCATGGAACTCACCGGTCGCCTCCTCGCTCGTCTCGAGCTTGGAGAGCTCCGCGCGCGCGGACTGAAGCCGCACGATCACCGGTCGCAGCCGCGTCTCGGCGTCCGCCCATTCGCGCTCTACTAGATGAAGCAACTTCGAGTCGAGCGCCGCTTCCAGCTCGTCGAAGAGCGCGGAACGAAGTGTCTGTGCGACCGGTGCGGGTTCCTCGGGCGGCGCCGACCTCATCATCCATCCTCTCCCGAGCTAGGCGTGACTCCCCATGGCTCTACGTCCAGCCCTTCATCGGCATTGGCCTGTGCGTATGCGACCGCACCGTGCCAGGCCGGGAGCAGTCCCGCCTCGACGAAAGCTTCGCGAGCGCGTTGCGTCACGTCACTCATGAATTGGAACTCCTGCCGAATGTCCTGTACGTACGCCTTGACCTTGAGGTGCGTGAGAAAAGTCTGATGCACCTCGTCACGCACGAGCACAACGACCGGTTTCTTCAAGTAGACGAAACGAGAGGTGACGGCCGCCTGGTACGCGATCTCCTGCGCGCGACGCGTGTCCACCCAACCGGGCAGATAGAGATCGGTCACGACCTGGCAATCCAGGGCACCCGCGTTTGCGTTCGCTACCTGACCGGCCATGATCTGGGAGTTGGGGACGGTCACGAGGTTGTCATCGGGCGTGACGATTCTTGTCGAGCGCAACCCGATGGCCGACACCTCGCCATACGTTCCGCCCACGGAAATCTTGTCCCCGACCTGAAAGGGTCCGTCCCCGATGATGACCAACCCGCCGAAGATGTTCTTCACGAGATCCTGAGCCGCGAAGCCGATCGCGACACCGAGCGCCGCGCCTGCAGCGAGCAGCGTTCGCGCTTCGAGCCCGAATACCCAACGCAGGACGGTTACGACCGCGAGCGCCCAGATGAACACGCGAACGATCGGTACGAGCCTCTTGTAGAGCAGTCTGCGCGCCGCGTTCCGCTCGGCGAGCCGATCGAGCAGCCACGTCGACGCCCGCACAGCGAAGGACGCGAGCACGATGACGATGAAGGCCAATAGGGAGCGAATCCCCAAACGCCGGGCATCCTCGGCCGTCGTTTGCAGATTCGCGCCCAGGGTTTCGACCGTGTCGGCCCGAACCGCCAACGCTCGCACCAGACTGTCTTGCGATCGAGTCAGGGACTGGACGGCGGCCACGAGGCTGTCGAGGCGGGCGTCGGAGGCCACGGCATCTTGCGCAGTCTCCGCTTGCCCGACGGCCAGCCGCGGTGAAGCGAGGACGACGATCGCAAAGGCCACGGCCCAGGGGTTCGTGATGTGACGAATACCGACCATCGTCAGAACGCGATCTGTAGGTTGGTGAGGAGCTGCGGTTCGCCCGAGAAGCCATCGACCGGGGCGATGACATTTACCTGAAGCTCGGTTGCGTTCGTAGGCCACAAGTTCCAGCCGAACACGAGTAGCATGCGACGATCGTCCAGCAAGCCCGTGTCGAAGTGATCGAGTCGGGCGAGAAGCTGTGACTTGTCGGAAACCATCCGACCCACTGTGAGGAACCCGCCCCAAGGCGAGCTTCCCCCTACGAGCGGGTCGATCCCGAGGTCGAGTTCCGCGGCAACCAGCCACTCGTCGATCGTCACGCGGGTGTCCACACCGAACAGTCCCTTGAGGTTCGCGAGCGCAGGATCCGCATCGAGTTCGATCGGGGTTCGGTCTCCGTTGTAGGCGCCGTTCACCGCGACCTCGACGGCCGCCCCCTCACCGAGTTCGCGGTTCCATGCTACGCGCCCAACCGCGCGGAAACGGCCTGCTGCGTTGCCGGCGACGTTACCACCGGCGTTGAACACTCCGATCCCGTAGCTCCAGGAGGGGAGGGGGCGCCCCCGGACTGCCAGTCCAAGCGCCCGCCCGGGCCCGAGCGCCGTCACCGACTGGGATCGATTGACGAAGTCGATGCCGGCCGCGGCGGTCAAGAACTCTCTGCTGTAGGGCGCCTTGAACCGGCCCACATCGATTGTAGCGGACTCGCTGAGCTGGAAGCCGATCCGCGCGTCAAGGAGATCGCCGAAGTTCGACTGGAGAAAGTAGTCGAATCCGCCGTCGAGCCGCCCGCCAATGCTGAGCCGAAAGTTCGCGACCGAGAACCCGTCTTCGCCCGGGAAGGACCGATTCGATTGGAAATCGCCGACGAACTGAAACAGGGCTCCCACGCTGAAGGGCTCGCTCTTGATCAGACTGTGCAGCTCATCCCAAAGCGGTTCGTCGCTCTGCGCTGAACCTGAACGGGGCGTTGCAGTCATGACCAACAGGATGAGTAGCGCTGCCAAAGCGCCGGAACGGCAAGCTGACTTTTCTCGCACGTAGGCTCCGCTCTTCGTTGACCCGCGGTCCCCCAAGCTGCTCGACCAAACGAGCGACGAACTTGCGACACGCGGCGAGGATTCCATGAGACAGTCTACGGGGTCCGGTAGGAGCCCCGCGATCTCGGAGTCCTCAGGTGTGATCCGGTCAGCGACTCGTGTTGACGCTCGTCGTGGCTCAAGTCAGTCTTCAGCGGGTATCGTCTGTGCTACTGGGTCGTATCACGACAACAAAGATGGGTTGAACATGCAGCTGCGTTCTGGTTTCGGGATTCGCACCGGGTGGTGGAGAGCGCTCCTTTCCGTGGCTTTGTTGTGGGGCGGAGGTGCGCTCGACCTGGTGGGGCAGGACGAGGATCTGGCCTCGGCGATCCAGCTTCGTATCGAGTCCGGTCGCGCTTCCGGGACCTACGCCGCGGCGGGGCAAACCGCTCGCGCCCGGCAGGCGCTGCCGCGTTTCTACGAAGAACGGGCTTTTCACCCGGCTTGGATCTCTGAACGCCCCGTCTTGTCCAGCGCGTTCGATGAGCTTCGAACGGTGCTCGAAGGCGCTTCGAACCACGGGCTAGATCCGGCGGATTATCATCTCACACAGCTCGACTCGCTCGCTCGACTGGTTCGGTCGGGAGAGGGCGGGACCCGAGCCCGCGTGGATCTAGATCTGCTGGCGAGCGATGCGTTCATGACCCTGGGCTCGCACCTATTGATGGGGAGGGTGAACCCCACGACGATCGATCCCGAATGGCTCGCCAATCGTAGGACCGCAGAATTCGAGACCGTCCTCGCCAAGGCGCTCGAAATGGGCAGCATCCGTCGAGACCTCGAGGCTCTCGCGCCGCCGCAGCCGCGCTACGGCCGGCTCTTGAACGCGGTCGAGCGTCTGCGAGCGGCGGCCGCCTCTGGCGGGTGGCCGCGGGTCCCCGAGGGGGACAAGCTCGAGACGGGAGTGCGTGACCCACGCGTTGCGGCCCTCCGCCGCCGACTTCGGGCGTCAGGCGACCTGGCGGCCGACCCGACCGACGCCGGTTCGGATCATTTCGACGCGAGACTCGCGGAGAGTGTCGCCCGTTTTCAGGGTCGCCACGGGCTCGAGCCGGACGGCGTCGTCGGTCCCGCGACGGTCGCCGCGCTCAACGTCACGGCGGCCGACCGAGCGCGGCAGGTGCAAGTGAACCTCGAGCGGTGGCGCTGGTTGCCGAACGATCTCGGTACCCGCCACATCGAGGTGAACATCGCGGGCTTCGACGTCAAGGTGGTCGAGAACGGTCGCACGGTCCGCACCCATCGAGCGGTCGTCGGCCGTCAGTATCGCCAGACGCCCATGTTCTCCGGCACGATGACCTATCTCGTTTTGGCGCCCTATTGGCATGTGCCACCCACGATCGCCGCAGTCGACAAACTGCCGCTCATCAAGGCGGACCTCGGGTACCTGGCGGCGCAGGGGATGACGCTGTTCGACCAGGCGACCAACGCACCCGTGAACCCTACCGCGGTGCAGTGGGAGGATATGTCCGGCTCGGACTTCAACCGGCGCTATCGGCTTCGGCAGGATCCGGGTCCGCGCAACGCGCTGGGTGCGGTCAAGTTCATGTTCCCCAACCGACACAACGTCTATCTTCACGATACGCCATCGCGGGAGCTGTTTGGCCGTGCGAGCCGTGCGTTCTCCTCGGGCTGCGTACGAACGGAAGATCCGTTGGCGCTCGCCGAATATCTGCTGGGTGATCAGCCCGGCTGGAACCGAAGCCGAATCGATGCGGTCGTGGCCGGTGGGGTCGAGCAGTCGGTGAGGCTTTCCACACCTCTTCCGGTCCACCTCCTCTACTGGACGGCCTGGGCGGATGAAGACGGCGCGATCCAATTCCGCGAAGACCTCTACGGGCGCGACGCCAAGGTGTGGGCCGCGATGACCGCCCAGCCGCCGGCGTCATGATGTACCGCACTTTGGTGCCCGCGCTGTTCATCGGCCTGGCGAGCATGACGACGACATACTCCGTCGAGGCGCAGGAAGCGGGTGGGCCAGGCCTGGCGCCCGCTCGTTACGACGCAGTTGGATATCGGTCGCCGCGCGCCGGATTCGCCGTCCGGGTGGGAGACCGCACCGTGTCTCTCCGGGTCCTCGCGGTCACGATCGGGTCAGGGGAAGAAATCGAAATCGCCGCCGTAGCTCCAGGTGCGCCCGACGACCTGCGAGTGGACGCGGCCGGCGGACGGCTTCGGTCGACCGCGGGCGTCTGGAATTGGCGTGCGCCCGAACATCCGGGGTTCCATGCGGTTCGCGTGACGTCGGCGATCGCGCCCGACACGATTGCGTTGACCTTCATGGTGACCCGCCCCATGACACAGGTCGTGGACGAGGCGCTCAATGGCTATGCGATCGGCTCGTACAAACGCCGTGGACCAAGCCAGAGCGAGGCATACCAACCGCCCCCTGGCTTGATCGAAGTCGGCCCGAGCGACGAAGACTTGTTGGTATCCCCGAACTTCACGCTCGGGCAATTCCTCTGCAAACAGCCGGGGAATCCCAGGTATGCGCTGGTCACCATCGACTTGCTGAGAAAGCTCGAGGCGCTCCTGTCCGAGGTCCGTGATGCGGGACATCGCGTTCCCACGCTCACCGTGATGTCCGGCTTTCGCACTCCCGCCTACAACCGCGCGATCGGAAACACCACCGTGTACAGCCGGCATCTGTGGGGAGACGCGGCGGACGTCTTCGTCGACGCGGATCAGGACGGACAGATGGACGACCTGAACGGCGATGGATCCATCGACCGCGGCGACGCCAACGTCCTGGCTGGGATGGTCGAGCGACTCATGGAGCGCCCGAGTCCGAGGTTCCGGCCCGGCGGATTGGCCGTGTATCGACGGAACGCGGCGCACGGACCTTTCTTGCACGTCGATGCGAGAGGTGTCCCGGCTCGTTGGTGACCGCGCGCCCGCACAGGGCGGCCCCGAGCCGAGCCCGGGACGCGAGCTCAGGAAGCCGAGCCGTTACTCGGGCGCTCGGGTCGTCGCGATCACGTCCAAGTTGGGTAACATCACGATTTCTATACGCCGATTCGCACGTCGACTTTCACGGTCGTCGTTGCTGGCCACGGGTTGGAACTCGCCGTAACCGGCCCCGGAAAGGTTGGCGGGCACCACGCCTTGCTCGACCAAGATGCGCACCACAGAGAGCGCCCGTCCGCTCGACAGCTCCCAATTCGACGGGAACCTGGCCGTGGCGATAGGCACGTTGTCCGTGTGGCCCTCGATCTGAAACTTGCGATCGGTCAGTTCCGCGAGAACGGTCCCGACCGTGGCGAGCGTCTCTCGCCCCTCTCGACCAACCACCGCACTCCCCGACTCGAACAAGATGTCTTGCGGAAGCTGGATCACCAGGCGGCCGCGGACGATGTCGACGCTAAGCTGCCCCGCATCGATCAGCGATTGGAAGCGCCCGATCACGTCCTCGTAGATCCGGTTGCGATCGCGAATCTCTCGTTGGATCGCGCTGAGTGACACGAGCTGTTCCTGCAGGGCGCGGTATTCGGCGCCGCGCTCGCCCAGTGCCGTCTCGAGTCGCCTGAGTTCCGCACGGGTCTGTCGTTGGATCTCCTCGAGTTCCGCAATCTCGTCGCGAAGCTCTCGCTCGAGAGCGGCCCGTTCCCGAGCGGATCTCTCCAGATCTCCGCGGAGTTCCGACTCGAGCGAGTCCCGACGGACGATTTCGGCCAGCAGTTCTTCGCGCTCGCCGCGCACGCCCGCGAGGTCCGACAGGGCCACGTTGTGCGTGCCTTTGGATACACAGCCAAACAACGGGAACAGAAGAGCCGTCGTGAGGACCGTAGCAAGTCTCCGTTGAAACAATCTTCCTCCTCCAGGGCCAGGATGCCGCTCGCGCGGGCTGGTCCTATGGGCCTTTGTTTGCACGCCAAGCCTCAAGGACGTCTCGGTCGAAGTGCACGTCGACCTGCGGGAACGCGATCACAACGCCAGCTTCCTTCAGCGCCCACCACATCGCTTCGTGCAGATCCGAGCTTCGGCTCCTGCGATTCCACGGATCGTCGAACCAGACAGACACCTCGAAGTCGACCGAGGAACTCCCGAAGGCCGTCATCAAAACGGCGGGCTTGTACTTGGTCAGTCGCCACTCGATTCCCGCCGCCGTCTTTTCGAGAGTTTTTCGAACGAGGGCCATGTCCGAGTCGTACGTCACGCCCACGACGACCCGCAGTCGACTTACCGCATCGCGTAATGTGTAGTTGCGGACCGTAGATTGGACGAGTTGGGAGCTGGGGATGATGAGATCCTCTTCCTCGGTCGTTCGCCCGATCGCGGCGCGAATCCCCATCTCTTGGATCTTCACGAGCTGGCCGTTCATATCGATGATGTCGCCGGGTTTGATGCTACGCTCGAGAAGCAAAATCACTCCCGAAATAAAATTCGCGATGACATTTTGCATCGCGAAGCCGAGCGCCACGGCGAACAACGCGCCTGCGGCGAACAAAGCGGCAAGGCGAACCCCCAGCGTCTGCAACGCGAGCAGCAAACCCCCGATCATGAGCGTGTACTCGACGAGCCGAACCGTGGATTGCAGACTCCCTCGCGTCACTCCTTGCGCGCGCCGGTTGACGAGTCGTCTCAATATCCCGCCGACGATTCGTGCGAGGATGAGCGAGCCGATGAGAACGCTGCCTGCAATCGTGAGCCGCGAGACCGTCACGTCCACGGTTCCAATCTGGAAAAGAACGCGTGTCCAGCCTTGTAAGGGCAGAACAGCACCTAGGACTTGGGACATAGCCTATCGCCACCGAAAAAATGGGTCGAAAACCGTGTGATTTGGACGAGCCGGAGCTGGTCCGCATCACCAAACATAGTCGGGGGGTGGGCCAAAACGCTCGACGGCTCGGTTCTCGACGCTTCCCCTGACGGCTACCGTCGGTCACTTTCCCCGTACGCTCAACCATCGGGTCGAGCGTCGTTCCCAAACCGGTGACAGGAGTGGTTTGAAAGAAGAGCCTGTAGTAGACGCGCTGAGCGGCAGCGCCGCGTGGGGGCAACACCGGGTCGATCGCGAGACCCGCTTGGTTGTCGGACCCATGGAACTTCGCTTGCGTATCCAAAGCGGCGAGCTTTGGATTGCAGAGGGGAGCAAACTGGGCCCCCTTCCGCTCGACTGGACACGCTGGGTCGGCCCGCATTCCGATCAGGTCATCGTGCTGCCCACGTTACCCGATCGACCCGTCGTCGTGGCGCCCGAGTCGCCCTTCCGGCTGGTGCCGGGGGCGAATGCCCGGATCTTTGTCCGGATCCCGCTCTGTGTCCGGATCGCTCTGGCGGAGATTCCCGATACGCCTCTTTTGGAAGCACCGACGATCGTGATGTCCGATACCTGGTGGGGGGATCACGCGTCGGGAGACTTGGCCTATTGGCTCCCGACCACGGCGAGACGCCACGTCTCGGACGACTTGTTCGAGCCGCACGTGCTCATGTGTCCGATGGAAATCGCAAACCGATCCGACGAGGTGCTGTCGGTGGAGAAGCTGTTGGTTCGAGTCAAGTACATGCCCGTGTTTCGAGACGGCGCCAAACTCTGGTCGGCCGAGACGCGGGTGACATACGAGGCGGCGGAGGAAGGCAGTGGGGTAGAGGTTGGCGACGAGCCGCCGCTAGAAGCAGGCGACGCCGAGCTTCTTTCCCCGCCACGTGAGCGGTCAGAGCGGGGGCTACGTGGGCGGACATTTGACCGGTTCATGGCGCTCACAGGATGGTAGCCATGTCACTCGATCTCCTGGGAACGGTCGTTCAAGCGCCCAGCGCCATTGAGTTCTGGGAGACCGTCCGGCGGTCCGTCGATGGCCCCGCCGCTCGCGCGGGTTTGATCGTCTTGATCGGGTTTCCGCTGACGTTCGTGCTATCGAAGACTCTGCGACGGGCGATCGGCGGTCGACACGGCGCGCAGGCCGGTTTGATCGCTGGCAAGGTCGTGTTCTATCCCCTGTTGATCCTGCTCTCCATCTCGGTCCTGAGAGAGCTCGGCTTTAGCCTCGCGCCCCTCCTGGGCGCCGCCGGGGTTCTCGGGATCGCGATTGGCTTCGCGTCGCAGACGAGCGTTTCGAACGTCATCAGTGGGTTCTTCCTCCTTGGCGAACAGCCGTTTCAGGTTGACGACGTGATCCAGATCGGCGACACCGTGGGCCGGGTCCTCTCCGTCGACATGCTGTCCGTCAAGCTTCGCACGTTCGACAACCGCTTCGTTCGGATCCCGAACGAGACCATCATCAAGAGTCAAATCACCAACAACACACGGTTCCCGATACGGCGGGCCGATCTCAATGTCAGCGTTGCGTACAAAGAAGATGTGGAGCGGGTCAAGGAAGTCTTGCTCGACGTAGCAAACGCGCACCCCAACAGCATGATGGCGCCGGAACCCAGCGTATTCCACGATGGTTTTGGTGACTCCGGCGTCAACCTCCGTCTCACGGTTTGGCTCACGCTCGAGAAATTTGTCGAGGGCAAGAACCAGTTGCTCGTCGAGATCAAGCGACGATTCGACCAGGAAGAGATCGAGATCCCGTTCCCGCACGTTTCGCTGTACGCCGGGCTCGCGTCGGACCCCTTCCCGTTCGTGATGACTCAAGCGGAACTCGTCGACGAATCCAAGCTGGCGAGCGAGCATGACCCCCTCCACTGACGAGGGGGTGACGCCCAACCGTCGCCTCCGGGAAATCTGGCGCAGGATCGAAAGCGGTAGCCGCTCAGATCACACGTCGGTCGTCGTGCCGTCTCTCACGTTCGATCGAGAAGAGCTCGCGAAGATCCAAGGGATCCAGTTCTACGAGGAACGGTTACTCGTCAGTCTGCTCCGGTTGAAGGATCCGCGGGCTCGCGTCGTGTACGTAACCAGTCTCCCGGTACATCCCGACGTCGTGTCGTACTACTTGAGCTTGCTCACGGAAACGGAGCGTCGCGACGCGGAGCGCCGACTCACCATGCTGTGTGCGTACGACAGCAGTCCTCGTCCTCTCACCGAGAAGATCTTGGAGCGGCCCCGTCTGCTTGATCGGATCCGGCGATTTGTCGGGGGCGGAGACGACGCCTACCTGACCTGCTTCAACACGACCCCGCTAGAGATGGAGCTCGCGCGCAAGCTGGACATCCCGCTCAACGGCGCTGATCCACGCCTGACGTGGATCGGGACGAAGAGCGGCTCGCGCCGCGCCTTCGAGGACGCCTCCGTCCCGGTTGGGTTTGGCGTGGTGGGCATTCGGAGCCGCGAGGATCTGGTCGAAGGACTGCTCCGGCTGACCGCGCACGATCCAGCCATTTGCAAAGCGGTCGTCAAGCTGGACGATAGCTTTGCCGGGGCTGGAAACGCCGTGCTCGCTTTCAACCAGCCGTTGCCTGGCGATGCCGAACAGCGCAGGCGCGCGCTTGACCGGGCCATCGATGAATTGTCTCCGGCGACGGGTGAACCGGTCGCCGCGTATCTCCAAAAGCTCGAGCGTATGTCGGGCATCGTCGAGCAATTCTTGGAAGGCGTCGACGGCAACCCGCTTCGGTCACCAAGCGTTCAACTCCGAATCGACCCCGAAGGTCACGTCCAGATCTTGTCCACACACGAACAAGTGCTCGAGGGGGCGATCGGGCAAACCTACGTCGGTTGTCGGTTTCCGGCGGACCACGTCTATCGGGCGGCCATCCAGTCGGAGGCGCGAAAGGTGGGACGCGTGCTCGCCGATCGGGGCGTCGTGGGTCGCTTCGCCATCGACTTCATGGCCGGGACGGACGCGGACGATCGGGTCGCCGGGATCTATGCGGTCGAGATCAACCTGCGGATGGGTGGGACCACGTTTCCGTTCATGGCCCTGCGGTGGCTGGTGAGCGGGGCGTTCGACGAGAAGACCGGCGAATACGTGTCATCGAGTGGGGCACGAAAAGCGTACTTCGCCACCGACAACCTGAGGTCGCCGGCCTACGCGGGCCTCGCACCCGAGGATTTCTTCGAGATCATACGCCGCCACGGCTTGGTCTTTGACGAGTCGACCGAGACGGGTCCGGTCTTCCACATGATCGGTGCGCTGTCTCAATTCGGTCGTATCGGCGTCATCTGCATCGCAGACGGTGGGCACGAGGCGGAAGCCATGTACCGAAACGTGGTGACCGTTCTCGACACGGAGTGCGTGGTGGACGGGGCGCCGTGGACGCCGCCAACCCATGTGCTCGGTCTTCCGATCTCCAGCATGGAATAGGCACCGATGCCGGCATTGCTGTTGGGAGTCGGACTTCTGCTGACGCTGAGCGGCGGTTTCGCGCTCGTCCACGGCGCGTCGCACCTCGCGAGGCGATGGGGTGTCCCCGCCTTCGTCGTCGGACTGACCGTCGTGGCCTTCGGAACGAGCGCGCCGGAGCTCGCCGTCAACGTGCTCGCCTCTCTTCGGGGCGACGCGGACATCAGCTTCGGAAACGTGGTAGGCTCCAACCTCGCCAACCTCGGTTTGATCTTGGGTGTCGCGGCTTTGATCACCCCGCTCGCGATCGAAAGCACGGTGATTCGACGCGAGATTCCGATGATGCTTCTCGCGACCGGCGCGATCGTTGTGATGGCGCTCGATCCGCTACTTACTGACGCTCCGGCGGCGTACGATCGATCCGACGGCTGGACCCTCCTCGTGTTCTTTTCCGTCTTTCTCTACACGGCCGCCGCTACCGTACTTCGTAGGCGAGAGGCGGACACGTTCGTCGGCTCATCGATTGGGGTACTCTCGTCGACCCTCTCCGCTCCTCGGTGCGCTGCGCTCATCATTGCGGGACTCGCGG
Organism: Gemmatimonadota bacterium; assembly: GCA_029262175.1. Lineage (GTDB taxonomy): Bacteria > Gemmatimonadota > Gemmatimonadetes > Palauibacterales > Palauibacteraceae > Palauibacter. Next base: position 25,202 of record JAJCZV010000095.1, on the reverse strand, counting down.
CCCTCATCTGGGGCGCGGACGTCACGTTGCGCAACGCGGTGGTGATCGCCACCGATCTGGGAGTGGCGCCTGCGATCATTGGTCTATCCGTCGTGGCCCTAGGCACGAGTCTGCCGGAACTGGTGGCTTCGACCATCGCGGCCAGCCGCGGAGAGTCGGACCTCGCCGTGGGCAATGTCGTCGGCTCCAACATTTTCAACATCCTCTTTATCCTCGGAGTGACGTCGAGCATCGGCCCGGTACCGGTGCCCGATGGGGGTGGATTCGATCTCGCCGCCCTCACCGCGGTTTCGGCGCTTCTATTGATCTTCGCGGCCACGGGTCGGCGTATCAGTCGCGCGGAGGGGGCGGCGTTGGTGCTCGTATGGCTCGGCTACGGGATTTGGCGGCTGGTATCGGTCGGCTAGGTTTGCCGAAACGCTAGCTGCCGGCTTCGATCCGATAGAAGAGGTCTGCCCCGGACGCGCTCCCCGTTTCGCTTTGAAGACTCCACCTGCTCGACAGCACATACCGAAGACGAAACGTCGACGTATTGTCGAAGAGGCCGAGCCCGTAGGACAGAAAGAGCCGCGGTGACAGGTACGCTCCCGCAACCAGTGCGGTTTGCTCGAGTGTGGGCCCGGTCTCGAGGCCGAAGACGTCGAGCCCGAGCTGGGCGCCGATACGCTGCGCAAACACGTTGCTCCCCTGCAGGCCGATGGTCCCGATCGCGTTCGCGAGCCGATCTCGTTCGCTGTCGTCGGCCGCGCCGAAGCGGTGCCCGAGTACGAGATAAGAAAGCGCATCGCTTTCCGCCATCGTTGGCTCGCTGTAGAGCGCCACGGTAGGGTCGCGAAGCGTACCGGTGACGTTGACTCCCGCGATCGTCGCATCCGACGTGCGGCGATACGCCCTCGCGTCAATTCCCGGATTGTCCAAGGGGCTCTCCGCGTAGACCAGGCGGGCGCGTTCAACCGTCAGGTCTTGGCCATACGCACGGTAGATCCCTTCCAGGAGGCGGAGTTCGCCCGTGGCTCTCGACGTGGCCGACGGCTCGTCTCGAACCAGAACGCTCCCGCGGGCGCGACCTCGGAAACCGACGCCCTCCACGCGCACCGAGTCTCCGAGAACGACGCGCACCTCAGATCGAATCTGAGGACCGGCAGCCGCAGATGTCGCCGCATCGATGAACACGACATCTCCCGACGACCGGATCGCAAACTCCGGCGTCTCGAGCAACGCGATCGATGCTCGAGGGACTTCTACTTCGCCGACAATGCTCACGAGTTCTCGCGTCGCCGTTACCTCTAGAGAGGGGTGGACGGTGATGTCTACGCCCGGCGTCCGAGCTGCGACAAAGTCCCTTCCATCCACACGAACGCGCAGGGGAGTGCTCTGATCGATATCGACGCCGGCGGATCCGGTGAACTCGACCCTGCCTCCGCCGGATCGCGCCCCGCCGCTAATCGTGAGCTGATTCGTCCCGTCTCCATCGGCGCGAAAGCCGACGTCCGTGAGTTCGATGCCCAGCTCCGGAATGCGTGCCCGGCCGTCGACGAGCGCCGCGTGCCCGGTCGTAAGAAGCGTGTCCAAGGTGCCGCTCAGATTGACATCCAGCTCCAGCTGTCCACTGACGTCGGCGATCTGCGGGCTCAGAGCCTCGACCAGGCCAACGTCTTCGAGGCTTCCTCGCACACTCCCAGCGATCTGAGCCGTGCGGAGCGCGGCCAAGCTGCTGATCGGCTCGAGCGTTTGAACTTGAGCGGCCACCGTCCCGATCGCGCGTGACGAGTCGTCTTCAAGTCGAGAGGTGAGTGCGGCACGAAGCCCCGCCTCATCGAGGACCGTGACGAGCTGTGTTTGCTCGATGCTCAGGGCTCGAGCTTCTCCCTCGACGGGGTATCGGATACTGGCTCGCTGAATCTCGACAAGCGCGTTTGCTTCGAGTTCGGCCCCCGCGACCTTGCGAGCCGAAAGCGTCCCGTTGGCGGGGCCAGAAAAGCGCCATTGTCCAGGGAGCCACGGGTCCAGCCGATCCAGCGGGAAGTCGATGAGACTCAGTCCCACCTCAAACGTGTCGTCCGCATCCCGAAAGCCGATCCCGCAGAGCGTCGACTCATCCGAGGTCAGGCACAGACTGTCGATGGTGGAGGCTCCGCGTGCGAGGTCGAGGTCGGTCTCACCGAACAGTTGCCATTGTCCGAGCTCCGACGTCACGTCGACGGCGTTGAGTTGCCCGAGCCAGCGCCAAGTGTCGTCACGCTCGAGACCGCCCCGCGCTTCGACTCGAGCGTGGCCAAGCGGGCCGTCCACGACGGCGGTCACCTCATGAACGTCGGTGACGCCGTCGATGACGAGCCCCACGTCTCCGACCAGTCTCCCCCGGACCTCGACCGAATCGAGTTCGATGTCTCCAACCAGGGTCCCGCCATCGAGATCCACGTCCGCCACGCCGCGCAGACGGGAGGCGGAGTACTCGAGATGGGAGAGGCCCGATCCATTCACGTCGATATTGAAAGTGGGCGCATCGAACGTGCCGCCGACTTTGATGTCGCCACGGACGGATCCCGCTGCCCCTGGCAGTACGAGCCCGAGATCCGGTACGTCCGCACTGAGATTCAGGTCGAAGCCATTCGCTCGACGCTCCCCATCTCCGGAGAGGCTGGCGTCGCCCCACGCGACCTGAAGCGAATCGCCACGCTGCGAATTGGGATCAAACGTCAGTACTCCGCTTCCGGTGAGTGGCGCGCCCCGCAGGATTCCGCTGATGTCCCGAACTTGGGCGAACCCCGAGAATCCGGACGGTCGCCTTTGTACGCTCACCTCTGCGATTCCGTCGACTCGGCCGCGCCAATTCACGGTGTCGCCGACGAGAATTCCGACCGGCAACGAAGTGGCCGTCAGGTTCAGACGCGCAGACGGATCGCCGTCCCAAGAAACGACGCCTCTGGCGTCGAGGCTGCCGTCCGCCAACCGGGCCGCGAATTGCTGAACGACCAGGCCGTTTCGATCGCCCCGGGCCGCGAGGCGCACGCGAGCGGGAGGCTGTCCGGGCCGTCGCATCGATCCGGCGGCGGTGACGTCGAACGCATCGAGCCTCCCGTCGATCGTCAGGGTCCCGCGGTCGCTACGCACGATCGGTGTCCCCTTCGACGGCAGTTGAAGGGATCGCCACTCGCCCATCAAACTGACGATCGTCTCGCCCGGTTCGGTGCCCACCCGCCCCGAGACCAACAGCTGTCCGGGCGTTCCCAATTGGCGAACCAAGAAAGAGTCGAAGTGGACCTGTCCTGGTGTTCGGCGGATGAGTCCGGCTCCGTCCAGCTGACCCATCGAGGCGGAGATCAACTGCATGGTCCCGCGCGCTCGAAGGTCCTCGAGGTGGCCCGTGACGAAGAGCTCCGCTCGCACTACGTCCTCGCCGACCGTATCGCCTACGAGCGCGAGCGGAAACTCATCAACGAGGACGTCAGCTTCGATCGAGGGTTCGTCAGTCAAGTTGCGCGCGACACCGGAAGCTCGGGTGCGAAACGGCGCGTCGATGCGGGCCGACACCTCGGCCGAGTCGAGCGTGCCGCTCGCGACGAAGCTTCCCTCGATCGCGTCTTCCATCATCCCGGCCACGGTACCGGAGACCTCCGTTCGAAACGTGATCGTACCAAAAGGCTTCACCACGCCTGATGCGATCAAGTTCGAGTCATCCACGCGCGCCCTGATGTCGCGAAACACGATCGAGTCGCCGATGCCAACGGTGGACCCGAGTAGCTGCTGGATGTGAAGGGTGTCATTCGCCAGGCCGACGGTCGCATCGCGAAGCGTGAAGTCCGCGACCTCGAAAGACCAGGGCAGGGTGGCAAGGTTCGTGGCGTCGCTCACCTGGTGGGCCGGCGAACTCGTTTGGCTGAATTCGATCCCGGCGGCATCGAGCGCTTCGACGACCACCCGCTTCGAGAAGAGGGGCCGAATCCGAACGCGAAGGCGAACCTGTTCGATCGAACTCTTCCACGTCGCACCCTCCAACTGCACGTCCCTAAGAACCAGCGGGCCGCGGAGACTCCCTTCTACGACCTCGGCTCTCGTCAGGGGCGGGAGCCGCTGAGTCAAGATGCCGACGATCCAATTCGCCCCCTGGGTCGAGGAGGTGAGGTACCAAAGCGAACCGCCCAGGGCCACGAGGAAGGCGACGAGGAGGGCGACGGCCACGGCCCGAATTCGCGTACGTACACGCCCGCGCTCAGATGCGGGTGCCGGTGTGTCGACTCGATCCATCATAGATCGGGTCCGATCCCGAAGTGGAGCACGAGCGGACTGTGTTGGAGGCTGAGCGGAAAGGCGCCATCCAGCCGAACAGGTCCGACGGGAGACCGCCACCGAAGGCCGATCCCGGCTCCGCTCTCGAGGCGCCCCGAGAAATCGTCGAGCGCGTTTCCGACATCGACAAACGCAGCGACCGCCCATCGGCCAAACACGGTGCGCTCGATCTCGATGCTGGCGAGGGCGATGGAGTTACCGCCGATCACACCGCCCGCGTCATCAAGCGGTCCGAGCGCTTGATAGCGAAAGCCCCGGACGCTTTCATCGCCGCCGGCGAAAAACCGCACGGTCGGCGGAAGTCGCCGGAAGTCGGAACTGTACACGACGCCTAGCTCGGCACGCGTCAGGATACGGGCCCCATCTCCGATCGGAGTAATCAACTTGGCGTCGATGTTTGCGCGTACGAAGCGGACGTCGGAGAGCAAGCGCTCGTGGCTGCCTTCGAGTCTCACCCGAAACCTTTGGCCTCTACGAGGGAAAATCGGGTGGTTCGCGATGGTCTGTGACCACGCACCAGATACCGTGAGGAGTCGGGTCGACGCGGTATCGACACCAACCTCGAAAGCCTCGCGTAGGAAGTTCACCGCGAGCACTTCTTGCCAGCTGCCCCTCCGGTCCGAAAAACTGGTTGCGAGTCTGAGTCGACGACTGTGACTCGTCTCGGTTTCGAGCTTTGCGAAGCTGGCGGACAGACCAAGTAATCGAGTATTGCTAAAGATCCCCGGTATGAAGTAGTTCGTGCGAATGCTTTGTTCCAGCGGCGATGCAGTAATCTTTCCGTCTGCGTGATGCCCACTCCGATTGAGTCGCCGAAACTCCGCTTCGAGACTTCCGCGCACCCCCGTGTTCGTGCCAAAGCCTCCGCCAACGGCGTACCGCCGGCTTCGCCGCGACAGCGGCGTGACGTGTATCGGCACGAAGAGACCCTCCGCGAGATCCCGGCGGGGCGCCACTTCCACGGCGGCAAAATAGCCGGTGGCCGCGAGCTGGCTCTGAAGCGTGAGCAGAGGGCGCGTCGAGTAAAACTGGCCTTCTTCAAACGATACGATTCGACGCAGTACGTTGTCGTTGAGCACGTCTTGTTGGAACACTACAGGGCCAAATCGAAACCGAGGCCCGGTCGTGAATTGTAGAACGACCGCCGCTGTATCGGCCTGCCGGTCGACCCGCAATTCGCTCGTCACGAGCCGTGCATCGAGATAGCCTCGAGACGAGGCCACATCCAGAAGTCGTCTTCGGCCGATCTCGTAGCGGCGATGATCGAGGGGGTCGCCGGCCGCCACGGGGAAGCTGTCCCGAACCGCTTGGAACGGTGCGTCAGCAGCCCCTTCGCCTTCGATACGGACCTGGACCGAAGTGACTCGAACTCTTGGCCCCGGCGTGATGGCATAGGAGACCCGCCAGGCTCCACCGGTCTCAGCGATGTTCGCGGTTACTTGGCTGTGGTAGAAGCCAAAGGGTTCGAGCGCTCCCGCGATCTCCACGCTCGCCCGTGCATGGAGACGACGAATGCGATCGTCATCGAGTGCGGTGTCTCCAACGGCGCGAGCCAGGCTCAGGGTCGCGAGAACGTTCTCTTGAACCTCGTCCTCTACGCCGCTCACGTGCACCGATACAGATGTTTGGGCCGCAAGACCGCACGGGATGAGGAGGAGCACGGCACTGGAGACGCCCAGACGCCGGACGCCCTCGAGGGGCCGCCGCGCACGCTTTTGGAGGCCGCCTCGCATGACTTCAATCCCGCGGTTCAGAGACACGAACGGCCGTTCTCGCTGGGCCGCCAAGTAGGCATCAAGTGCAAGATTCTAGCCCTGGCGACCGCTGATAGGTTCCCACCACGCATCCAGACTACGGTTTGGGGGCGCCGCCGCCGGGCGCGAGATCGCACGCGGCATCGCCCCTCGCCAAGGCGACCGCGCACGCGCGCCTAGTTCCGATACGTGGACGCACGGCGAGGCTGTCGGTAGTCTTCTTTTCGAAGATCGAGGTCGCGCATCTTCGTAAACAGCGTTCTTTTGCTGACGCCAGCCTTGGCTGCCGTCTCGCTCACGCGCCCGCCGGTCAGTCGCAACACTTTCTCGAGGTATTCTCGCTCGATCCTCCGGGACACCCGCTTCGTCACGGCCGCCAGCGGTTCTGTGAGCCACTCGTCATCGAAGGCGTCGAGCGCTTGCGATGGCCCAACGGACATGACTTGCAGGGCGGCATCCACCTTGACGCGGAGCCCGAGCGGGAGATCACCGAGTCGAAGGCTCGTGGAATCGGACAACAACACAGACCTCTCCATCACATTAATGAGTTCGCGTACGTTGCCGGGCCAGCTGTACTGAAGCAGCGCCTCGAGGGCGTCTGGTTCGATAGACCTGATCGGACGCTTAAGCTCGATCGCGAACCGCTCGAGGTATCCCATCACGAGTGACTCGATGTCTTCCCGCCGCTCGCGCAAAGGGGGGACGGTCAAAGCGACGACACCAATTCGGTAGAAGAGGTCCCGGCGAAACTCTTTGAGCTTGATCGATCTCTCGAGGTCTCGGTTCGTCGCGGCGATGATTCGCGTATCGAGTTGAATCGGCGCCTCTCCGCCAACCGGCCATACCTCGCCATCTTGAAGTACGCGGAGCAGCTTGGCTTGAAGCGAGGTCGGCAGTTCACCGATCTCGTCGAGGAACAACGTGCCCTGGTGAGCCAGCTCGAAGTATCCCCTTCGAACTCCAATGGCTCCGGTGAACGCGCCCTCTACATGGCCAAACAGCTCGCTCTCGAACAAACCCTCCGGCAGCGCCGCGCAGTTCACCGCGACGAAGGGCGCGACAGAACGCGCGCTGCGCATGTGGATCGCGCGCGCCAGCCACTCCTTCCCGACTCCCGTTTCGCCCCCGATCAGGACAGAACTGTCCGCCGAGGCCACCCGTTCTGCCATCGCCATGAGTTCCGTCATCGCCGGGCTTTCCGTCACGAAGTCCGAGAGTGCCGGGTCAGAGTCCCCGGCATCCTCTACGCTCCAGAGTTCCTGAACGGCCCGAACCCGTCGCAACAGTGCCGCCAGGGTCGCTTTGAGCACGCGATCGGGAAGTCGTGTGTAGACCGCTGCGAGACCACCGGCCGCGATCACGCGGGCATGTTCCGCCGGATCCGGATCCGCCGTGACGATGATCACCTGGGGTCTAGAGGGCAGGACGCTGAGCGAGTCGACGAACTCGTCCAAGGGCTGTGGGAGGTCGCTCCGGGTGGTGATCAAAAGGTCGAACGTCTCCCGGACCAGGCCCGTCCAAACGTCGGCCGTGGGGGAAACCGATTTGACGTCGGAGTTGGGGGTCCCAGACAACCGATCGAAGCGTTGCCGGACGGCGTCCGACGATATGATCGAGAGAATTCTAGTTTTCAAGCACTTTCCTTCCGATTCGGCAGGTTGCTGCCTGTTATATAGGTAGTTGTCTGCCGATTTTCTGGCAACGCGTCACAGCAATAATCTCGTAACTCTATACGCAGCAATAGAATAGGTGAGCAGGGCCATTCCGGCGCACCCGTTGCATTATGAGTAAGAGACAAACCACGCCTCGGCACGATGGGGGCGAGGGAGCCGACGCAAGAACGACGTAAACGCAAAGAGATCTTCACGATGATGGAAGATACCTGGCCCCGCGGGGCCACGGAGGCCGGGGAAGAGCCGGCGAGCAAAGAGGGGCCGCCCGAACCTGAGCAGCCGCTCTCGCCAAACCCACCGGCGCCGCGGGAGCCGAAGCCGCGACCTCGGAGGTTCCCGGAACTCCCGCGTCCACGTCGGTAGGGGCGCTTAGTCGGAAGTACCGCGCAGTTCCAGTACCAATGAAGAGACTCAGTTACGAAAGGACGGCCGAAGATGGCTTCTGACATAGATGAAACCCAGAGCGGCGGGCGCCGAAAGAGCCGGTTGGTTCCTTTGGCGCTCGTAGGTCTCGCCGCGGTCGCAGCCGGTTGGGGGTACTTCTCCACGGCTGCCAGCGAACGAGCGCGCGCGCGGACCGAGAACACGCTTCAGCTCCAAGTCCTCACGAGTCGGTTGGGGGTTGCCGCTTTCGAGGCGGAGTACGGCGATTACGACGCGGCGCTGGAGATTGCGTCGGAGGTGTTCAACGGTGTCCAGAACTATGGCATCGAGCACGCCTCGCTGCCGGAGGAATATGCGGCGGTACTGAGGCAACGCGACGGTGTGGTCAGGGATCTCGCACGCTCAGATCCAAAGGCGGCGGAGACCCTGATGCGCTTTTTCTTCGAGCTCCAAATCCCCATCGACACGGAGCTCGAGCCGTCACGAATTCTGCCGGCCGCCGATTCTGCCCTGGGCTTGACGCCGCCGGTGCGCGGTCAAACCCGCGCGGCGATGTCCGGGACACCTACGCCCACCGTGGCCGAGTCGGCAGGAAGCGTTGGCGGGTCGACGAGCTCGACCGATCAGCAAATGCGTTCGCCGAAAGACACCCTACGCGGCGACTCGATCGCGACGGCTCCAAACTCTCTTTCGACACGAAATGACTCTTTGGGGCGTCGACGACTCGCGCGCCCCGACACCGTGAAGCGGGATACGACCGGCCTGAAAACGTTCGCCCGCTAGGCCCTAATACGAGCGGGGAGTCGGCGGACATTCCGCCCTCCCTCCAAACAATCTTGCAGCACAAGAAGGGAAATTCGATGATTCGACTTCGATCGATCGCCCGCCGGATGGCGCCCGTACTGGTCGCCATGATGTTCGGCGGAGGCGCGCTCCAGGCGCAGATGGCCGAGGGGCTCAACCTCAGTGTGACGCCGTCCGCGGAGCGAGTATTTTTTGACAACGACCTGTTGTTTGGTAACACGACGTACTACGGCGGCCGCGTCGGCCTGCACTTCGGCCGTCACGTGTCACTCGAGGGCTACTACCTGACCTCGGACAAAGCGCTCAGAGCCGACAGCGCCACACTCTTCGACTCCTCCGATCGATTCGGCGGAGACGTCGTCTTCACGTTCGCCCAAAAGCAGTTTACCCCGTTCGTTCGCTTGGGTGCGGGGGTGATGACGTTGGAAGACTCGGTACGAAACGAGCTTCTCACCGCGAGCGTCGCCGCCGGTCTGAAATTCGACCTCTGGAACCGACTGCAAGCTCAGGTCTTCGTGCAAGACGTGGCGTTTCGCGGATCGCGTACGGCGGCGTACGTCGATCCGAGTCGGGTGGAACCAGCCGGCGGCCGAAAGACGTTTCACAACGTCTCGGTCGGAGGTGGCTTGAACCTTTTCCTCGGAGGTCGCCCCGGGCTTACGGAAACCGATCGCGTGTTTCAATCGGGTCTCCGCGGTGTGAGCTTTCCGGTGGAGATCTTCGGTGGCCAGGTCGATTTTGCCACCGCCTTTGGTCTGCCGGATGTCACCGTGGCCGGGGTACGCGCGGGTCCGCAGTTCGGTCCCTACGTCGGGTTGCGCGGGTACTACTTCGGGAGCGCCGAGCAGGACTTCGACGATTTCAACGACTTCTACGGATTCGGTGTCGAGAGCCAGTTCAATCTCGCCCCGAGCCACCGTGCGGTGAGTCCGTTCATCGTGCTTGGCGGCGGCCGTCTCGACTTCACGGCCGCGCAACAAACTCTCAGCGGTTTTCAAAGCCGCGAATGGACGGCAACCGTCGGCGCAGGACTCGGGATCAACCTGACCGAACGGATTGCATTAGAGGCTGGCGTGCGTAGCCTGCTCATGTCGAGGGACACGCCGGGCGACGTCACGTCCCCGGACCAACTCGAGTCTTCTTGGCTAATGACCGGCGGCCTCAAGTTCGCCCTCGGCGGTTCGCGGGGTCGTAGACCCGACGTCACGGATCCTCGACCGCCAATTCGCATCCCCGTCGACGCCGCTGCCACGGTGCCTTCCGCAGGCCCGACAACGGATCGGCCGGCCGACGCCGCAAGTGTCGTCAGCGACCCGGACGAATCCGCTCTGGTCCGAGCGCGATTGGAGTCTCTGGAGCGTGAGATCCGTGAGCTCCGGGCCGTAGCAACCGGCAATCCCCTGCCGCCCGTCGTTGCGGGCGCAACCTCGCCCGTCGTTGCAGGCGAAACCTCGCCCGTCGTTGCAGGCGCAACCTCGCCCGTCGTCGCGGGTGAAACCTCGGCCGCATCCGGTCGAATGATTCAGATTCCGGCACCTGAGCGAGGCGAGATTTACGTTCGCTACGGGGAGGCTGGAGTTGGAGCCTCCGCGGTCACTGGAACGGCGCAACCGCCCGTGGTAGGCGCTGCGGCCGCGACCAGTCGCGACAGCGCCGGGGCTGCGCAGCCGGGGCGTGCGGCGAACGTTCTGCCTCTTACGAACCAACCGGCGCCCGCAGCCGCTGCGGTGTCCGGTGGGACGCCACCTGCGGTCTCTCCAGAGTATGAGGCTTTGCTCCGTGCAGTCGAGCGGATCGGCGCACGGATCGACGCAATGGAAGCGTCCGCGGTGCAGAGCGATGCTACTCGAACGGCGGCGGCTCTCGCGGACGTCGAAGCTCGGCTCGAAGCACTGCGAAACCAACCGACGCAGGACAGGTCGACCGTCGTCATCCCGGTTCCGGGCGCGAGCGGTCCCGAGGTCGTGGTCATCTCACCGGAGGCTCGCCCGGGCCGCGGGGTATTTCGGGGCGAGTCCTTCGAGTTCGCGCAGGTCGGCGTGCACACCGGCGCCAGCCTCTCGCGGCCGCGCCAGGCGCTCCTGGGCGTCCAGGTCGATTTGGGGTCGGCGTTCGGCGGGAGCGCCCGTTTCGTGCCGGAGGCCGCGGTCGGCCTGACCGGCGATGGCACCTTTAACCTGAACGCTCATGTACTGTGGCCGCTGCCGCTCCGGATTCAAGGGTTCACGACCTATGCGGGTGGCGGTCTCGGGATCCTTTCCGGAAGACAAGACGCGTCGGGAGACTCCGATTTGGAGCTACTTCTCCCAAACTTCGTGTTCGGCGCTTCGCGTCCCGTTGGCGGGTTCGAGCTCTATGGGGCGTTCCAGGGTCTCGATCTTTTCGATGACAACCGCCTGATCTTCGGATTGCGGACGAAGCTCGGTTCCAGACGCACGGTCGTGTCGCAGTCGACGGCCACCTCGCGACAGTCCGTGTCCGAAGTTCTACCGTCCCAGCCGATCGACACCACGCCGGCGAGGGACGACCCGGAGCGGGCGCGGCTCGAGGCCGAGCGGCTACGACTGGAGGCCGAGCTGGCCGGCGTCGAGGGGACGATTCAGCGTCAACGAAGTCTAGCAGCGGAGGAGGAGCGCGCCGCAGAGGAGCGCCGCCAGACCGATGCCCGATCGCGCGAGCAGGAGTTGGATCGACGCCGACTGGAAGATGTACAGCGTCAACTCCTCGCTCGTTTCGGATCTTTGAGCGTGGACGTGTCGTCAGTCAGCGATGTTCGGCAGAGCGACAACGGCCTCGTTGTAGAATTCGGTGGTCGCAGCGTCTTTGCGAGCGGTCAAGCGACGCTATCGGAGCAAGCCCAGTCCGATGTCCGCGCGCTCGCCGCGTTGTTGGTGGATCACTCGACCCTCAGCGTTTCGGTCGAGGGCCACACCGACTCGACGGGCGACCCGTCGGCCAACCGAGTGCTGTCTGAGCGTCGCGCGACCGCCGTCAGGCGGGCCCTGGAAGCCTATGGCCTGGCACCCTCGCGCATCTCGGTCGTCGGTCGCGGTCAAGACTTCCCCTTGGCGTCCAATGCAACGGCCGCGGGTCGGGCCCGCAACCGGCGCGTCGAGGTGATCGTCATCGGGTTGCGGCGGGCCTCGTGATCGGGCCGCTGGAACGTTGGCCAGTCGCGAGATGTCAGGAGCGTTCCTTGACCGGGTGACAACGTCGAGTACGGGGTCGGGATCGGGAGTCCTATAAGCGTTCTGCAAAAACTTGGAGTACACAATGCGAGATATTTCAGAGCAGCTGAGCGAACTCTTACGCGGTTATCTTCCAAGCGTTGTGAGCGCGGTCGTCATCGTCATTCTGGGATGGCTGGCGGCGCTCGCACTCGCGGCCTTGGTTCGCGGAGCCGTGAATCGATTCACGACTCGCCGCCAGCAGCTCGGTGGAGAGGACGGGCCGCTCGATGCACCCGACGCGGGTCGGTTCGCCGGGCGCATCGCGTTCTTCGTGACTCTGACCTTCGTTTTGGCCGGTGCGTTCCAAGCGCTCCGTCTTCAGTCGGTGGCCGGACCCCTCGACACCATGCTGACAAGGTTCACGGGCTATCTCCCGCAAGTTTTCGGGGCTGCGGTCCTGTTCGCCGTCGCGCTCGCGATGGCGGGCGCTCTGCGCTTCGTCGTCCGGAAAGGGCTCGAGAAATCTGATCTCGCAGATCGATTGGCGGTTCGGGCCGGCTTCGATGCGGATCAGTCTGTCGGCCGTGCCGTCAGCGACGTCGCGTTCTGGGGCACGTTGCTTGTATTCGTCCCGGCGATTCTCGGAGTGCTCGAGCTAGAGGCGTTGGTCCAGCCGCTTCAGAGCGTGTTCGACGAGACAGTGGGTATACTCCCCAATGTCGCCGCTGCCGCCCTCATCATGCTCGTCGGATGGCTCCTGGCCGGTTTTCTCCGACAGCTCGTGACGGGGCTGCTCGAATCGAGCGGTGCCGATCGTCTCGGGAATCGGTTCGGCATGGGTCCGGACGACGGCGCCAGGCGACTGTCGGTCGTCGCCGGGCTACTGACCTACGCGCTCGTGCTTCTTCCGGCGGCCACGGCCGCGTTCGAGGCATTGGGCATCGAAGCGATCAGCGGCCCCGCCATGCGGCTCCTCGATCAAGTGCTCGCTGCCGTGCCGCTGCTGTTCGGGGCGGGGGTGCTGCTTGGCCTGGCCTATCTCGCCGGTCGGGTCCTCGCCACGCTCGCCTCGGGCGTCTTGGGGGGCTTGGGCTTCGATGGCCTCTTCAAACACTTGGGGCTGCAGATCGGCCCCGACAGTCGCTCACCTTCCGAGATCGTCGGAACCATCGTGTTGGTGGCCTTGATGTTGGTCGCCAGTATTGAAGCCGCCGGCCTGCTCGGACTCCAGTCGCTGGCCGCCCTCGCCGGGCAATTCTTCGCCTTTGGCGCGCGAGTGCTGCTGAGCCTGGCCATCCTCGGCACCGGGCTGTTTCTTGGTCGCCTCGCCTACCGGGTGGTGCCGCGGGACACGCGCACGGGCTCGGCGCTGCTGCCCGCGGTGGCGCACGGATCTATCGTCGTGCTGGCCGCCACGATGGCCCTCCAAAACACGGGCATTGCGGACCGAGTGGTCACACTCGCGTTCGGGCTTGTCCTCGGCGCTGCGGCACTTGCAGCGGCGATCGCGTTTGGGTGGGGTGGGCGCGAAGCTGCGCGGAAGGTGCTGGAGGGTGCCGTGGCGAACGTCGGATCACCGTCCGAAGGCTAGGGACCCGCGGCGTCGCGAGCGGCTGAAAGTCGCACGGCACTCGGCCAGACACGTGCGGGCGCACCGATCAAAGATCGGCGCGCCCGCACTTCGTGTTTTCGGAAGTCGTCAGTTGGACGACCACGTGATCATACCTCTGACACCAAGGACCATGGCGTTCGCCAGCGAAGGTCGCATACCGGGACTCAGGATCCACTGCACGTCGGGCTGAAGGCGAATCGCATCGTTGATCTGGAGGGAATAGAAGACCTCGACTGCGGTCTCGGCGCGGTCACGGTTAGAAAGCGCCTCGACCTGCGCGTCGAGAAACGGGGATCCGTTCCGGGCAAGCGCGACTCCTACCCCTACGACATCGTTCGCCCGCCCAGCGATCGCCCCCGTCACGACGAGACCGGCGCCGACATAGGCGCTGAGCTGATTCACTGCCGCGCTGGCCAAACCGCCGCGACCGAACACCGATAACGCTCGGTCGTCGCCGCCGAGCACGAGTTGCTCTCCGAGGACGTATGCGCCGCGGCTCGCTCCCATGCCGCCCCCATCCCAACGATCGAAATCGCGAGTGTACACCCAGCCACCCAAGGCCATCTTGGTGCGCAGACGTTCCGACAGGCGACCGCGTCCGATCCGCCTTCCCCCGTCTTGCACCCTGGTGGGTGGTTCGTCTAGCACGACCGGCACGCCGGGCGCCGTGCGACGGTACCCGATCTCCCACGAGATCAGCGCTCCCTCGTTGCGTCCAAGTGCGAATCGGGAGCGCGTGGGGACCGCCGGATCGCCCGGTGCCCCGTCCGCGACGGACAGCTGTACGTAGACGCGGTCGACCGGGCGGGCCTTGACCCGGACGCCCACCGACGTGAGGGGGAATGTCGAGGGGCCGGCCAACCCCGTGGCCGTATAGTCGGGGCCGAATCCGAAGGAGCTGTTCACAAAATCGCCCGCCACTGGGACGACGTCGAACTCTGCATTCAGATCGTAGATGCCACCCAGCAAGGAGACTCGACCCGGGATGAGATTGTGCTCGATCCACAATTCGTAAAGGCGCCAGTTCGTCGGCGCCTCGATGTTGCTGAGTCCCTGGAAGTCGCCGACAGCCATACTCGGGGAGCTTCCGCGATTCGACTGGACGTGCGCGCGCAGTGTGGTCTTTCCGGTCCCGACCAACTCCTCCAAGTCGGCGCTCAACATCAAATCGAGGTTGTCGAAGTACGTGGCGGTGCCGGATCGACCTCCGCGCGCCGCCCCCAAGACATCGACCGTGTAGCCGATCTCCGCGTGCAGACCGAGCGGCCGGTTCGCGCCCGGGGCGGCGGTCTGCGCGGACGCGCCAGATCCGACAGATCCTAGCAGCAGGAAGGTCGCGATTCTCCAGCAAGCCACCGCCGCCAGTCGGGCGTGGGTTCGAGCTTGCACGGGCCGATTCATCATGCGCTACGTATCTCGACCGGCGCGATTCCAACCACGCCCGCAACTCGACTCGACGTGATCCCGCAGCATTCCCGAACAAGTCATCTGCATCTCCATGAGCTATGAGTTCTCTCCTCGATAGAGCGAGCCGTCCTCGGACGGTGGAGCCTCCATCCCTCTGTTCTGTCCAAGGTGGTGCCTCCGGCGCGACACGGCATCTTCGAACCCCGTCGGCATCCAGATCCATCGCGGCTTGATGGTGTTGGACGGCCGCCGACGTACCTTGCCCTAAGATATCCATGCTCCGACCGGCTTCATTGGCGGCTTCGATCATCGTCGGGCAGGGCGGGCTCGGCCTCCCCGCCGACTAGATCGCCCAGGGCACTTTTCACGGAGGCTGTAGGATGATCCGCGTAACACTCTTTGATCCGGCTGTTGGGCTTAGCGAGGGTGGGGCGGAGCTGATCGCCGAGTGGGAACGCAATGCGGCCGCCAACATCTGGGTCGTGCTCGAGAACGAGCCGCGTGAAACCGAGGCCGAACTTCTGGCGAACCGCTTCGGGATCCACCACCTGGCGATGACCGACGCCTTCCGCGAGCGACACCCACCCAAAATCGAGGAATTCCAGAACAACACGTTCATTTTGATGAAGGGCCTCGATGGGGCCTCGACTTCGATCGACTTGGACACGATCCAGCTATCGATGTTCGTCGGCGAACGATTTCTTGTTACTCGCAGCTCCGGACATTCCGTGAGTACGGCGAGGGTGCTGGCCGAACTCGTGTCCGGAGACCTGCCCCCCGATATACCGAGCCCTGCGCTCGCACTTCGTCTTTGCCGAACCGTGGCCGACCGCTTCCTCCCACTTCTGCTGGCCGTCGAGAAGCGGTTGGAGGAGATGGAGATCGAAATGCTCGAACACCCGGGCGACGAATTGCTGGGGGAGCTCGTGAAGCAGAAGGGCGATCTCAAACGCGTGTTGCGTATTCTCCAGTACCACGCCCAGATCTTTATGTCCGCCACCGCGAACGCGCCCCTGCAACTCGCCCAACACCAGCACGAACTGGTCGACGTCCAGGAGCAACTCGACCGCCTGCTGAGCCTGACGCGTCTCTACTATGAACTCACGGACGATCTCATGAGCGGCTATCTTTCGCTATCGGCTCACCGCCTCAACCAGATCATGCAGACGCTGACGATCGTGACCGTGATCTTCGTGCCCATCACGTTCATGGCGGGGGTCTACGGGATGAACTTCGAGTTCATGCCGGAGCTCGGCTTCCGGGGCTCGTATTTCATTCTGCTGGGCTCCATGCTCATGGTTGTGGCCTCGATCCTCGTTTTCTTCCACCGACGAGGATGGATCGGACGTCTCCGGCGCCGGTGAGTCCGCAGCTTGTCAGGACGAACTTGCCGCCGCTGTGCCTTGGGCAACGGGCGGCCCCGAGGCGGTAGAAAGGCCTTGCCATACCTGCGCCTTCACGTCGTCCACGAATAGTTGCACGTGCGGGAACGGAATTTCGATGCCGGCTTCGTCGAGGGCCGTCTTGGAAGATTCGAGGACGCGTGCAAACATCGCCCGACTGTGCTCGCCGCTGTCGACCCACACGCGCACCGCTAGGTTGACACTCGAGTCCCCCAACTCGGTCACCACTACATCCGAGGTGTGGTCGGCACTCAAGCCGTCGAGTTGCCCCGCCGCGTCTAACAGCACCTGGCGAGCTTTGGATATGTCTTCCTTGTAGGCGATGCCCATCGGAACGTCGATTCGCAGGGCGCCGTGCTTGGAGTAGTTCTCCAGGGTCGCGTCGATGACACGTTTGTTGGGGAGGACCACGAACGTGTTCCGCGTCGTGCGAATCCGTGTGCTTCGCAAAGTGATCTCAGCGACTCTCCCGTATTCGCCTTCGGTCTCGATCCAATCGCCTACCTGGAATGGTTTGTCCCAGAAGATCAAGATTCCCGCGATGACGTTCGCCACTGAGTCCTGCGCAGCGAATCCCACAGCGATGCCCGCTATGCCCAACCCGGCCAGTGCTGCCCCCACGTTGAAGCCGAGTTGGTCGGCGGCCATGACGATGGCCATGATCAGTGCCGCGTAGCGCAACAGCTTTTCGATGAGCAGGTCTCGTATCGCGTTCTCTATTTCCATTCGCGTGAGTGCCCCCTCGAGCAGCCGCCGGAGCACTCGGAAACCGAACCAGAAGACCGCGAGGATCAGCGTCGCGGCCAAGACCCGGGGTGCGTACTCCACAACCCGGGTCATCAGCGCCTCAACATCCAAAAACTGTGAAAGTTCGTCCACGCGGAGCACCTACCCTTCGAGCATAGAGAGAGAAAGAGCGGGGCCGGGCCCGATGACGGGGACCCCGAGGTCGTCCAATCTACGGGCGGAAGCGTGAGGCCGTCTGGCAGAACCGCAAATCTGCCGAGCATGTCGTGTGTGGGTGCACGTAAGAAACGGTCCAGCCTACGCCGCTTATTCGATATCGATGCGTTCGGAAGCGGAGACCCACAAAACCTCGCCCAGCTTCGTGTGTTTCATGAGAGGGGCGACACCCACGTGTTGAAGCGACGAGTCACTGAGCCCCAACAAAACGAGATCGGCTTCCCCCGAGCGCGATTCCACGAGCCGTTCGAAATCAATGTCCGACGTCGTTGCGATCACATTGACGTTCTTCTCAGCGATCGGGATGCGTCCCGTCGTAATCATCTCATGCAGTGTCGCGGTCCGCTCACGTACCTCGGTCTCGGGATAGGCAGCGAAGATAGAGAGCTTCGCGCCGCGCCAATCCGGGTGACCCAGCAGAATGTATGAGAGAATGATCATGAAAGACGCGTTCCGATAGTCGCGAGGCGTCAGCCACACGTGGATCTGTTTTCGGTTGCCGAAATGGTGGTCGCCATGACGAAGCACCAGTCCGTTCATGCTCGACACGCGCGCCATCAGTAGTCCCTCGACGACCTCCTCGGCGACCTCGGGCCCGTCGTGGACCGAGAACTCTCCCATGTACGTGTTGCTCTCCACTCCGCCCGCTCCGGGAACCTGAAGCGTCTGAGCGATCGCCGAACGGAATGAAGGACTGATCATCGTATCGACATAGAGCGAGCTTCCAGCCTGCTCGGCGAGTTCGATGAGGCGCTGTCGAGTCGTGCGGCTCTCTCGAAACGTGTCTCTGCTCAGCATTCCCGGTATGTGGTGGAGGTAGGTGCCCACGGCGTACCGATAACACAACCATTTCATGAACAGCTGGGGGGCGGAGCGATCGAAGGTACGACTGCTCACCATGATGACACTCGGGCGCCAATCCTGGTCAGTGGTTTTTTGGAGCCGCACCTGGAGCCAGCGCGTCAGCTGTGTCATGACGCCGGAAAAGATGGTGGAGAGATCGTTCTCGTGCTGACGTTGACGCTCGAGTACCGCGTAGATGGCACACATGATGAGAATTGCGACCACCGCGTAGACAGGATCGACTTGAAACATGAGGAGGGCGCACATCACCGCGCCGAAAAGGCTGATGTACCATTTGGAGCGGAAGCTGGGACGGTAACTCGGTCTCGCGGCAAAGTGCTCGAGGAAGCTAATCGCGCAGAGGGCACCGTACGTCACGAGGAAGAACATGGTAATGATTCTGGCGACGGCATCGACGCCACCGAGTGTCGCGACTGCGAACGCGAGCACACCCGTTACAACCGTACCGTTACGAGGCTCGTTCTCTACCCCATGGCCTTTGGCCAGGAACCTTCGGATGCCCGCACCGGGCAGTACGCCATCGGCTGCGAGCGCTTGCAGAGTGCGCGGGGCGACGATGATCGAACCGAGCGCCGAGGAAAGCGTCGCCGCCGCCAAGCCGATCACGATAATCGGACCCCAAAGCGCGATCTGGCTCATGACGAGCTGGTCCGACACGAGCATCTCGCGGCTCGCAGACGCCCCCAGTTTCAGCACGATGAGCCCGTAGACGAGCATCCCGACCACGGTCGCCCAGAGCACGCCGCGCGGTATGGAGTGGCGAGGGTTCTCCAGGTCGCCCGACAGCCCTACCCCAGCGGCGCCCCCGGTGAAAGCCGGAAAGATGACGGCGAATACCAGAATGAAGGGGTCCAATCGAACGCTTGGATCGAGAGGGACCGAAACATCCACACCAGCCGGAGCCCCACCCAAGAAAAACAGGGCAAGCGAGACCGCGAGGATGGCGCAAACGATGTAGAGCGCGCTCACCCCCATCTTGGCCCCACGACGGAGCATGAGGACGACCAATAGGACCGTGGCCGGGAGCGATGTCATACGCGGGTCGAAGGGAAGCCCGAACTGCGCCGCGATCGGCCGGAACACTTCCGCGAAGGCGATCATGTAGAAGGCAACGGAGATCGCCTGAGAGAAGAACAAGGCGATCCCGATCGTGCCCCCGATCGTGGTACCGAACGAGCGGGAGATCATGAAGTACGCCCCGCCGCCTTCCACCTTTCGGTTCGTCGCGATCTCCGCGATCGCCAACGCGGTCGGAATCGTAACGAGGTGTCCCAGCGCCACAGCCAAGAGCGCGCCGCCCACGCCGAGGTGTCCTACGGCATACCCGAAGCGAAGAAAAAGAATCGCGCCCAGGATCGTGCTGATGCTGGCCAGAAAAACCGGGGTCGTCCCGAAGCCGTGTCCGGGCTGCGGCGCGACCGGCGAAGTCGAGTCTGTCTTCATGAGCGGCGAGCCCTTTCCATTCTGGCGCGCAGTCTGACAAACGGACGGGCGCAAGCCCGGTTGAGTGATCGAGGGCTGATCAAAGCTCAGGACGTGCCGTCAGCTTCCTCCAAGCTTGGCTCCGCAGACCAGGCAGTAGGTGGCGGCCGGGTTGTCTTCCTCACGTCCGCACTTCGCGCACTCCTGCGCCGCGCGGCCGCGGCTCGGCTGGCTTGCGATCTGGGCCGTCACGATCCCCGTCGGCACGGCGATGATCCCGTAGCCCAGGATCATGAGAAACGCGGCAAGGGCCTGACCGATGGGTGACTGCGGCGTGATATCGCCGAACCCGACCGTCGTCAACGTGACGATGCTCCAGTACACCGCGCGCGGGATGCTGGTGAAGCCCGACTCGGGTCCTTCGATAAGGTACATCGCCGACCCGACCACGACGGCGACGCTCACGACGTACACCAGGAAGACCGTGATCTTGTGGCGGCTCGCCTTCAGCGCGTCGGTCAGGACTTGGGCCTCGCCTACGTAGCGCGTCAGTTTCAACACACGGAAGGCACGGGCGACGCGGAGCACGCGAATCACCATCAAGAACTGACCACCGGGCAGGAGCAGGCTCAGATAGGTCGGGATGACGGCCAGCAAGTCGATGACCCCGAAGAAGCTGAAAGCGTAGCGCGCCGGCCGGTCCACCACCCAAAGCCGGCCGACGAACTCGAGGGTGAAGAGAAGCGTGAACATCCATTCGAGCACGCCGAGCGAGGTCCCGTGGACGAGCCGGAACGGCTCCACAGACTCGAGCATGAGAACGACGATGCTCGCCAGGATCGTGAGGATGATCGCGCCATCGAAAATCTTCCCCGCCAGGTTCGTCTGGTCGAACATGATGTGAAAAAGTACCGCCCGGTCCGACCCGGCCCGTCCCGCGGGCTGGAGCGTACCGCGACCCTCCCGCTCACGCACCCGCGCTTCCGGGTCCGGCCGCAGCCCGTACTTCTCCAACAACGTGCCGATCGATGCACCCAAGCGCTTGAACGTCACCTGGAGCGCGGCCGAGCCTTGGAGCTCCACGCGCGCCCGTTCGGCTTGCAAGCGGGCCTCCAGCGGGCGGGCGCTGGCCAGCTGTCCGCCGATTCGCTCGGTCAACGCCTCGAAGTCGCCTCGAACGACCTCGAGCGCCTCGCCACGAAAGGTCTGAAGGGTTTCGTGGGCCTCGTCCAGCGTCACCAGCGCGCCTTCGAGGGCGCCCACCTCGATCTGTAACGACTCGCTCAGCTCGGTTCCCGCCGAACCGCCGGTCCGCCCGGCGCGACGCTCTTCCATCGCGGCATCCACCGCCGCGTCGAAGCGGAGTTCGAGCAGCTCGCGCACTTCTCCGACCGTGTTCGCCGCCTCGGCCAGCGCCTCTTCGCTCCGCTCGCGCAGGTCGGCCAAGGTGGGCCGCAGCGTTCGCTCGACCGCGCCCGTGGCGATGAGTCGAAACTCATGGTTGGTGGGCTCGGGGAACGACCGCGGCGGGTGAGCCGGGTCGGGAAGATCTTCGGGATCCAGAACCCGAAACTTCTCGGTGAGCGCCACGAGCCGCTCTTCGATCTGGTCGTCGAACCGTTTGAGAAGGGCATCCAAGGGCCGCGTCTCCACGCTCCGCCGCAAGCCCGCGAGCGCGTGGCGGCGCAGACCCACGGACACGCGCTCGCTCGTCTCGAGCAAAGCATCTTCGATGGTCTCGGAGGGCTCGTTCTGGAGCGCACCGACGCCTTCCAGGGCATCGCGAACGACGTTGCGGGCCCGATCGATCGGTCCGATCACCGCGTCGTCAAAGCGCGCCCCGACCTCTGCGCGGAAGGCGGCGGCGTCGACCGCGAGCACCGCGCGGAGGGTCTCGACGGCTTCGCGACGGTGCTCGTATCCCACAACGGCATTCGCCAATTCGTGCCAGGAATGGATCGCGTTCTGGGCGCGCTTCCGCGCGCGTCGGGCTCGGTCGTGGAGCGACGAGGGGCGACGACGACCGCTCGGAAGCTCGGCCGTCCCCAGGTTCGTGAGTTCGCGGCGCATCTGTTTGAACCGGGCTTCGACGGGGGCAGACAGCGCGTCGAAGACATCGCAGCCCAGAAGTTCGGGATCGACCGTCGCCGGTTCGGGGACCTCGTCCGACTCGTCGCCCGCGCGCCGTACGTCGGGCAGCCCAGCGCGCAGGGCGAAGGCGGGCTGGGCCGCGATCCGGTTTAGGACCGGCTCTAGATCTGCCGCGAGGGCGTTGTCGAAGTGGTACAAGGAGAGCGCGCGAATGGGCACGGTGCGGTGCAGCACGGGCTCCCGACCCGAAAGCCGCTTGAGCCCGCGCCGCAATCGGCGCAGCCGCTTCATCCACCGCTCGGTCGACGTGTCCCAACGCCCGTCGTCGAACCAGCGCTTTTCGAGCGGCACGCTGATCTGACGCGGCACCGCGAGCGTGAGTTGGTTGACCTCGCTCCAGAATCGCTGCACCGCAATGTCGAAGTCTCGCGACCAGCTCCTCGCGAGCGCGCTCTCGGCGTTCTCGCGGTTCTGGCTCGGCCAGCCCTTCACCTGGCTGGCTACGTCGAGCGGTTCCGCCACCGCTGCCTCGGCCACTTCCCGGAGGCTCCCCAGGATCTCCCCCTCGAGCGCCGCCACCGGCGCGGCCAGCTCATCAGGGATGGGTCCGACCGGGGTCTCGATTTCATCTTTGTCGACGCCTTCCGCGGCGGGCTCGACGACCAACTCCTCGCCGCCCCCGATCTCGCCGGCGCGTGACAGGGCGATCTTGAAGAGCACGGGGCCAAGGAGGAGGTGGATGGCCACCGTGCCCATGATCAGATTGCGGATCTGGCCACCGATCCCGGGGAGGCTGGTCTCGACGATGATCCCCAGACCGATGACGACCCCGGCCTGACTCACGAACGAGAGCCAGGCGTTCTTCTGAATCACCTCGGGCTCCCCCGCCAGTCGAGTCGCCACCGCGGTCCCGATGAAGATCGCGGCGAGCCGAACGGCAACCAGGGCCAGCGCGATCAAGAGCACCGATCGCAGCGCCGCGAGGTCCAGACCCGCGCCCGCGACCGAGAAGAACACCACGTAGACCGGAAGGGCGACGCGCTCTACCAGGTGGAGGAAGTCGTGACCCAGAGAGGACGCGTTGCGGACGACGAACCCGGCCACGATGAATATGAGCAGCGCTTCGAGATGGAACTCGTGCGCGATGGCCGTCATGGCGAAGACGACGCCGACCACGAACAGCCAGAGCTCGGCGCCGACGTAACGGACGTACGCGATGATGAGCGCCCCGAGGATGCAACCGGCGAGAAGGCTGAGCCCGAGTTCGAGCCCCAACTCGCCGAGTACGGCGACCTCGAAGCCGTGGCCCCCCGGTGAAAACGTTCGAGCCAGCGCGACCGCCACGGCCAACAACACCACCATGACCACGTCTTTGGCGACCGCCACGCCGAGGGTCGTATCGGCCAAGCGGCCCTTGGCCCCCGTCTCGCTGATCACCGCGATCGTCGCCGCCGGCGAGGTCCCGATCGCCATGACCCCGAGGATCATCCCGACGGAAAGCACCAACGCGGTCGGCTGGTCGGCGAGGAACGGGATGAACGGAGCCAGAGCGAAGACGACGCCCGTCACCGACACTAGGATGAGCAGCCCCTTGATGAGGACGATCCACATCAGGCTCTTGGCGATGCGCTTCAGTCCGTCGAGCTGCATCTCCGTACCGGCGCTCAACGCGATGAGCCCGATGGCCAGATCGTTCACCACTCGGAGATCGGCCTCGACCGCGCTCGAGAAGACGTCGAAGATCTGCGGGCCGAAGACGAGTCCGGTGACGATGTACCCCGTGATCTTCGGTAGCTGGATGTTCGCCGCCACTTGACCGAGGGTGTAGGCGGCCAAGAGCACGAACCCGAACGTCGCGAGCGAGAGCGAGTTGAACGGCGCATCCGACCCGGCCTGCAGGGTCTGCAGGAGAGTCATGAGCCCGAGCAGCAGCCCCAGCACTACGAAACGGCGCACGGTCGGTTCCTAGACTTTCTGAGGCCCGCGGCGCGCTTTGGCGCCTGGGCGACGTTCGTGGCGTGGAGCAAGCGCGGGCTCGGAGTCGATGAGCACGCGACGGATTCGGCCCGGCGCCATCACCTCCCACACCAAGACCGAAACGAGCACGGCCGAGAAGACGCCATCGACGACAGGGCCCGAGTAGACTTCCCGGAAGTTGACGGCCATGGCGACGGCCAGTGCCCCGTGGCCCAAGGTCCCCAATCCCATACCCTGGGTCAGGTAGTCGCGTGACTCGCCATACCGGAACGAGAGCGCGCCCCCCAGCGCTTTGCCCAGCGGCCGGCCGATGAGGCAGATGACGAGTATCCCGAGCGCGATCGGGCTCGCGAAAGCGGTCAAGTTCCAGGAGGCTCCGGCCAATACCAGAATCACCACCGTCAGTGGCCGCTTGATCGACTGCATCACCTCTCTCAGCTTCGCAGCGTGCCGCGAGGTGTTGGCGAGCATCAACCCCAACACCATGTTTACGAAGAGCGGCGACAAGTTGAGGTAGTAGGCCGCGCCGCTCGAGAAGAGGATGATCCCGATCAGGGCCAATAGCAGCCGGCTCGGGTCCTGCTCGCGGCCCAGGAAGAGAAAGAACAGCACCCCGAGCACCACGCCGATTCCGAGGTTGACCGCCACCCACTCCGTGGTGGTGAGCGCGCGCACTCCCGCCGTCTCGCCAACGTGAAACAGGCAGAAGACGAGGCCGAAGAGAAGCGTGGCTTGTAGCTGATCGAAACGAGTCGACGAGGCCAGTATGTGGGCCAGCCGAACCTCACCCTCCATCTCACGGTGGACCGTCGCGATGGCGCCCGGAGCCGAAACCGCTGCGATCGCCCCGAGCGCCAGCGTGGCCGGAAGCGACTCGAGAAACGCGCCCCGTGGGAGGACGAGCCATATCCAGAGGGTAGCGAGACCGCCGACCAGGAGACCGGTGGTCACGACGCCGGCGAAAGAAAGCTCGAGGGCCGCACGCTTGGTGCCCATGACCCGCGCAACGCGAAACTCGAGACCCAGGATGAGACCCATGGCGCCGATCGCGAGGCTGATCACGGGTCCGAGTTGAACGAGGACTTCGGGCTGCATGACGTCGGTCACGTACGGGCCTACGAGCACGCCGAGGACGACGAACTCGATCCCGGTCACGACGTGGAAGCGGGCGCGGATGCGCTCCGCGAAGTAGTGGGTCCCGACGTACCCGAGCCCCAGAATGGCGAGCAGTTGTAGGATGGCGATCATGAAACACCTGTCCGGTGTCGAACCGGGCCACGACGATCGACCCGATTTCCCACGCCCTCACCGCCACCCCGACTGGACGCAAAGCCGCCCCGCTCGATGGCCCAAATCTGACGGCCTCGCGCCCCTGTCGCCAGAGTGCG
>JAJCZV010000094.1 GCA_029262175.1 Gemmatimonadota bacterium | reverse complement strand
GGGCGGGGTTGCCACCTGACAGAACGTAAACGAAGAGACGAAAAGGGGAACCGTTACGAAGGTTGACCTGTAACGCAAAGCCTGCTCCCGGTGACTGTCTCGCTTCCTAACGGATACGCAATTCTGCTGCGGACCAATGTGACGAGGGCGCGCGTAGCGCGCGACACCTGTAGCCGCCTCCGTCAGCAGAAATTGCTTGTTAGGCGTCCGTCGCTATGACACGTCCTCAAGGCCAACGTACTGTGGCACTATGTCCATTGCTCTCAAGAATGCCGCTCGTATGGGCAGGAATCGCCACGCGTAAGCATTTACGGTTGCGCTACCATAGAGCACGGCGTGCATTCGGACCCCGAACAGGTACCACACGGCCGACTGGGCCAGCACGACAAGTAGCCAGACCGCGACCAACCAGTCAGTGGATGTCTGCGGGATGGTGAGCGTAAGCAGATCCGCAGACCAACCGCCGACCGCCATCAGGCCAAGCACTGAGCCGGTGACGACAAACGTGAGCGTGATCCAACCGAACAGAGCGGTGATGTGAGCCGGGAACGTCCACGAGTGAGAGTGCGTGCCACCTGTAAGGCACTCCCAGATCACTCGCGCACCATCCCTTCGTCCTCGCCGGTCGACTGAGAGCCTCGCAGGCAGGTTGGACAAATCGGACAGATCCACCATCCGCCAGAAGCTTGACGATTTGAAGGTTCGCGCAGGCCATGTCACCCCTCGAGACAAAAACTGAGTGAATCGGTACAAGCCTCCCGGGAGTAGGGCGCCGGGGAACGGGCCAAGCCAAGGGGGATCTGCGTCCAACGACTCGCCGGCACGGGAAACGACCTTCCACCACCAGCGTCTACCGCCCCCGTCCGGGCCGTACTTTTCGAACACCCTGCGGGCTAGAGGAGACTCTTTACCGCTGAACTCGGCCATCTCCCATGCTTCGGCCCATAGCAAGGGCCGCAGTTCACAAGCTCGAAGCTGAGCCATGCAGTACTCCCACGAAACGACGTGATGCCAGTCGTCGGAAGAGATCGGTTTCTCGTGACCGAGAAGTTTGCAATACGCAGCGAATCTGTTGTGCGAGTTGAACTTGTACAGCAAGACCAGGTAGACGAGAGGCGGGACCAGCGAGATAGCGAGACATCCCCCGGAGACTAAGAGCAGTGCCGAAACCGAGTTGGCGTCGGCAAGTTGATACAGAGTCCCTAACCCGATTATAGCCGCACCACTGCCGCCCAACACGTAGCCAGTGTACGTGGTGATACAGGCCTTTACCGCATGCATCTCTTCGCGGACGAGCTCGTATTCCTTTACGGTGAGATCTTGCATCGCTCGTAACTCGCCTAAGGACGCTTAACGGATACGCAATTCTGCTGCGGATCAATGTGATGCCTAAGCGCGAAGCGCGCACGACCAAGCTGCCTCCGTCAGCAGCAATTGCTTGTTATGCAGCAGGCTCGGGATCCGATGCTTCAGCCTCACTCTGCCGCGCGCGGCGCCGTCGGATCGCTTCGAGGCGGGCGACATCATCGACGGACAGCGGCCACGGATCGCCGGGCAACCAGAGCTCGCCGTTGAGTGCAACGGACCACCTCCCGGGGATACGGAACTTCGTGCCCAGGAGCGTGCGCTGGACCGAGTCGACCTCGGACCACTCGTACCGAACACCTGCAAAGAAGAGGTACCGCTGGGTCGACTCCAATACGCAATAATGCAGGACTAACCAAGGGTACGCGATCAGGGCGAGACACATGAGGCCCATACCTACATGCTCACCTGGGCCGGCTCCAAGGAGATCGATCCCTATCAGGCCGGCGATTGGCAGTAAGATCGCGGCGAGACCGCAGAAGACAATTATCAGCCATAGAAGAAAGCGGAGTATGCCCGAGGGTGGCACGCGCAAGACCGTTTCTTCTGATGCTGCGAAGTGGGCGTACCTTCTCGCGAGCCAAACGCCGATGGCGGAGACGACCAACGCCGGGAAAGCAAAGCTCAGTGGCATCGGCTTCCTCCTGCCGGCGCCTGTAATAGATGCGCCTGCTGCATAACGGATACGCAATTCTGCTGCGGACCAATGTGACGAAGGCGCGCGTAGCGCGCGACACACGTAGCCGCCTCCGTCAGCAGCAATTGCTTGTTAGGAAGCTTCAGCCCACGAACTCGAACGTGGCCAGGATGAGGTCAAGCACATCGCCGGATTGCGGCCCCGCGTCGAGCGACGCGCTCGTATCATCACCACCAATGACCGCCGCCGGTAGCTCACAGATGCCGCCATAGGCCCCTGCGAGGCGGTAGCAGCCCCCGACTCGGGCGCCGCGAACCCCATGTTGCCAACGGGGCCCCTCGATGAGTTGGGCAGGCGCTTCCATTGCCTGCCGTCCGAGAACAACCCACTCGCCGTCACGCCTCTCAAAGCCTCGGCCCGCGGCAACGCTCTCAAACGGCTCTGGCACAACCTCGACCGTGAGCGTGTACACGTCGACGCTATCCGCTGCGATCAACAGGCTATCCCACGCACTTGGACGAATCGAAAAAAGGCAGCGTGATGGTTCTGTAGAATCGGCCTGCACGGTCCAGTTGCTTGGGTACTGGAACGACACCCCGCAGCGGTCATCCACGAAGGTGCGCACATCGTCCTGGGCGAAGGCGAGGTGTGGACAGGCAAGTAGTCCGAGTACTACGAAGCGCACAGGCCAGTCTCCCGAGAAGCTTCCTAACGGATACGCAATTCTGCTGCGGATCAATGTGACGCCTAAGCGCGAAGCGCGCACGACCAAGCCGCCTCCGTCAGCAGCAATTGCTTGTTATGTGCCTGCGGGCTGAGCGCTAGTCTACGTACGGGATGTACTTGATCAAGCTCACACGCGCTCCGGTGACCTCGAACACAAGGACATCGTACTCATCTTCGTAACGGATCTCGGTACTCGTCTGCGAAGTGGGCGGGCCGAGGGTGTTGAGGACATCGTCAACCGCGAAACCGACGTCGAAGGGTAGGCCAGTTAGAAGACCGGCACGTGTGAGCTGCACGTGCGTGAGGAGTTCGCGAGCGTTCCCCGAGACCACGTAGTACACGACCTCGAGCCCGTCGTATCGGAACGTCGAGAGCGTGTCGATTTGACCCTCCACGTGTCGATTCGACGTCGTATCTAGGGTTATCGACGGTGCTTCTCCCCATTGCTCTACGAGGGCCGCGCGCGACGAGCCGACCGCGTCCGCGAGTGCGGGACCGACCTGGGCTGACAGCCAGTCCGTGGATTCTCGTTGGATCTTGACGGTCGGGCTGGCACAAGCCGAGAGCAGAAAGACAAGCGGGACCAGCAGGAGGTGCCGGACGTCTTTCATAACAATTACAAACCGCTGGTTGGAGGCACATAACGGATACGCAATTCTGCTGCGGACCAATGTGATGCCTAAGCGCGAAGCGCGCACGACCAAGACGCGTCCGTCAGCAGAAATTGCTTGTTAGGCAGCTGCGGAGTGAAGGTGAGGGCGAAAGACCCCCTACGTGCGCCACCATTTCTTGGGATGGGCCAGATGCATGCGGCCACGATCGTCAAGCAACGCGACGGTGCAGGCAACTGA
>JAJCZV010000093.1 GCA_029262175.1 Gemmatimonadota bacterium | reverse complement strand
CATGGGCCCGGGTGGATTTGAACCACCGACCTCCCGCTTATCAGGCGGGCGCTCTAACCAGGCTGAGCTACGGGCCCCAGATGACGATCGGCGCCGACCGCTGTGGCCGAGCGCCGATTCGCCTCATGCTACGCGGTCTCTACTGCGGTTTCAAGCTGAAAGCGGCCGCCGACTTGGCCAGGCTCCGGTCCTCGCTCCCTTCGTCCTTGCGCCTCATCTCGCTTTTCACTCTATTTTATAAAGTATGTAGCTCGCTGACACCCGTGGCAGGGAATGGCCACCAACCCGAGAGAGTCCATGACCGACCTCGCAACGGCTGCGCGAGACCTGGCGTTTCTTCGTCGCCGAGTAGAGGGAGATCGGCCGCGACCGCCGGCGGCGATCTTCTACCTGTGGGCCTCCGTCGTGGCCACCGGGGGGATCCTGACCGACGTCCTTCCATCTGCTGCGGCCATCTTCTGGCCGATCGGCAGTCTGGTTGCCGGCCTCCTCAGCTTCTGGCTCGGGTGCACGTGGTCGCGCGCGAGCGGTTCGATCCAGGCCGGCGGCTGGGTGCGACCCGCCCTTCACTGGGGTGGCCTGATGGGGGTGCTGGCGCTCATGGGGTTCGTGGAGGGACCGCGGACGACCGATCCTCAGGCCTTCGTGGGTGGAATGCTCTTGATTGTCGGCCTCGCCTATTTCTATGCGGGGGTACATGTCCACCGCGTCTTCTTCTGGGTCGCCGGTCTCGAGGTACTGGGCTACATCGTCATGATTCTCTGGCCGAGCACGCCCTGGTCGGTGGTCGGGCTGTCCATTGCGGCTGGGTTGGTCGGGTCCGGAATCGCCGTCACGAGGTCGGTCGGAGACGAAACCCGTGCCGCCAACGCTCACCTCCGGCTGGAGACGTGAGCAGCGCCGCCCCCGACCGGGTCGCTCAGGTCGAAGGGCTCGATAAGCTCCTGGGTCATCGGAGTCGTCTCGCCGTACTCGTCCTTCTATCCGATGACGTGCGGCTCACCTTCAAGCGACTCGGCGAGCTGCTTGGCGAGACCGACGGCAACTTGGGCGCGCACCTGCGGAAGCTCGATGCAGCCGGCTACATCACGGCAGACCAAGAACGCGTCGGGCGTCGCCAGACGCGCTGGTACAGCATTACGAAAGAGGGAAGCACCGCCGTTCGCGCCCACCTCGATTCGCTCACGGCCTTTCTCGAGTCTTTTCAAGCCGACGACGTCGAATGAACCGTGTCGACACTGCCGTCCACGTGGAGGGTCTGAGAAAACGCTACGGTGATACCATCGCGGTGGACGGCATCGGCTTCGACATCGACCCTGGTCAAGTCTTCTGCTTGCTCGGTCCGAACGGGGCTGGCAAAACCACGACGATCGAATGTCTCGAGGGATACCGACGGCCGGACGCGGGGTCGATACGGGTTCTCGGTTTGGACCCGCTTGCCGATCACGGTGAGCTGCGGCGCCGCATCGGAGTTCAGCTCCAGGAAGCGAGCCTACCAGCGCGCCTCAAGGTCTGGGAGATCCTGAAGCTCTTCTCCGTTCTGTACGAAAGAGAAAAGGTGCCGTGGTCGCTGCTCGACCACCTCGGGCTCGAGGAAAAGCGGGACGCCTACTTCGACAAGCTCTCGGGGGGGCAGAAGCAACGTCTCTTTGTGGCGCTCGCGTTGATCAACGAACCGGAAGTCGTGTTTCTCGATGAGATCACGACCGGTCTCGACCCACGCGCCCGTCATGCCATCTGGGATCTCATTCGTGGGATCAAGGAGGGCGGAGCGACGGTCGTCTTGAGCACCCACTTCATGGAAGAGGCGGAAGCGCTCGCGGATCGAGTCGCCATCCTGCGGGCAGGAAAGATCGTGGCAAACGACACGCCGGAAGCCCTCATGCGGTCGATCCAGCGCGACGATGAAGTGCGGGTTCATGTGGAGGGATCGCTGGATGCCGCGGCGATCGAAGCGATCGAAGGGGTGGCGACGGCGTCCATCGACGGAGACCAGTTGATCGCGCGAGGCGTCGGACGAGGTTGGATCGCGCGTCTCGTCAACGGGATCGAGGCACAGGACGCTTCGCTGCTGGACCTGAGTACGCGACGCGCTTCACTCGAGGACGTGTACCTCGCATTGACCGGAGAAGACGAATATTCGCCGGAGTCTCCGGCCACTGAGGAGGCGGGCACATGAGAAAGCTCGCCGCGTTGAGCACCGCTCAGGCCAAACTTTTTGTCCGAGAACCGGCAGCCTTCTTCTTTACGCTGCTGTTCCCGATTCTGCTGATCGTCGTCTTCGGTGTGGTGTTCGGCAACGAACCCGGCGGCCCGTTCAATCCGCAATACGGATACATCGACTATTCAACCCCGGCGATCACGGTGTTGATCATCGTCACCGTCGGGCTCATGGGACTTCCGACCCAAACGGCCACCGCTCGCGAGAACAAGATCCTGCGTCGGTTTCGAGCCGCTCCAATGCACCCGATGCTATACGTCGGCGCAACCGTCCTCGTGTATTACGTGCTGTCCGTTGTGGGAATGGCGATGACGGTCATCGTCGCAAAGTACCTCTTTGGTCTCCGATTCGGCGGGAATTGGTTTTCCGTTTGGGCGGGGTTCACGCTCATCGCCGCCGCGTTCTTCGCGGTGGGTTATCTGATCGCGAGCGTGGCTTCGACTGCGCGCATCGCACAGGTGGTGGGACAGCTTCTGTACTTCCCGATGATGTTTCTCTCGGGGGCGGCGTTGCCTCTCCAGGTCATGCCGGAAGGCGTCCGAAGCTTCGCCGAACTCCTGCCCATGACACACGCCGTGCAGCTGCTTCAGAACCTCTGGTTCGGACAGGGTTGGGCGGGCTCCCTTACGCACGTGTTGGTGATGGTCGGTACGCTGGTGATCGCGCTCGGGCTATCCGCCCGCCTCTTCAGATGGGAGTGAGCCAGTTGGGAGTGAGCGCTAGGCTTCTTGGGCGCCCGGGACTCCGTCTTCGATCACGAAGCTGGCACGCGTTGAGATCGGCGCGTCCGGTCGGGTCACATAGGGCATGACACGATAGTCGGCGCGCAGCCGCTCGGGGGTCAGCGCGCACCGAACGTAGCCGCGCTGGGCGTTGAAAAACTTGATGTGCGGGTTGAGGCTCTTCGCGTTCACGCCCTGCGGTGACATGTCGAGCCCGTCGCCGCTCGAGCTGATCGAGGTTCCGACGAGTTCCGTGCCGACCGTTGGAGATGAGGGTCGATCAAAGTCGAGCTTGAGATCGTTGACCCAGTTTGTATGGATATCTCCGGTGATCACGATCGGGTTCGAGGGGCGACGCTCGCCGAGAACCTCGAGTAGCCGACGCCGGTCCTGCGGATAGCCGTCCCACTTGTCCACGGGAAGCGTGACTTCGCCTTCGCCCTCGTAGAGCTGGGCCATGAACACCTGATTCGCGAGCACGTTGTACCGCTGGGTTGAGCCATCCAGGCCACGCTCCAGCCAATCCCGCTGCCGCGCACCGAGGATGGTCGCGCCCTCCGCGAAACGATCGTCACAGGGAAGCGCGCGTCGGCCGCCGCACGGCTGAAGGGTCCGATACTGTCGCGTGTCGAGGACGTGGAGTCGCAGCATCGACCCAAAGTCGAGTCGCCGGAAAAGCTGCATGTCCGGACCGACCGGAAGCGCCCCCGCACGAAACGGAAGGTGTTCGTAGAGCGCTTGATACGCCGCGGTCCGTCGACGAAGAAAGACGTCGCGAGATTCTCCCGCGCGCGCCTGATCGTTCGCGTAGTCGTTGTCGACTTCGTGGTCGTCGGGGGTGAAAATCCAGGGGAACCTCGCGTGGGCCGCTTGGAGGTCAGGATCACGCTTGTAGAGCGCATAGCGGGCCCGATAGTCCTCGAGGGACCGGACTTTCGGCCCGTCGTGAAGCCGTGGCTGGTTCCGAAGCTGTCCAGGACCTTCCTCGTAGATGTAGTCCCCGAGGTGCACGACGAACTCGGCCGATTCCGCCGCCATGTGCCGAAATCCGGTAAACCAGCCCCGCTCGTAGTGCTGACAGGATGCGAAGATGAAGTCGAGCCGTGGAGGATCGGCTCCGGTCCGAGGGGCTGTGCGAGTCCGCCCGACCGGGCTCGAGACCCCGCCGGCGTGGAACCGGTACCAATAGTCCCGACCCGGTTCCAGACCTCGCGCCTCCACGTGGACCGAGTGAGCCAGCGTTGGCAGTGCAGCGTTCTCACCGGAGAGGACGATGCGTCGAAAGCTCTCGTCCGCCGCGACTTCCCACCTCACGGCATAGCTGGCGGTCGGATCCGGCAACCCGAGCAAACGCGTCCAAAGCACGGCGCCGTCTGGGGAGGGGTCGCCCGAGGCGATCCCCAGTTCGAAGGGGGATTCGCGGAAATCACCACGGCGATCGACCCGTATTTGCCCGCCCGCCACGGACGCGGAGGCGCCAAAGCGGTTTAATGGAAGGGGGGCGAGAGCGCACAGGGCGGCGGCTCGCGACCAGGCGTGGAGGAAGGCGCGCCTAGACGACATCCTCGGTCCCGTCCCAGTCGTCCTCCTCCCAGCTCTCGTCGTCCTCGTCCTCGTCGTCTCCCCAGTCCTCGTCCCCGAACCCACCGTTTCGAAGCGGATCGTCGTCCTTCTCCGCCCCGGCTGCCCACTGTTCCTCGTTGGACATGGAATTCGCCTCCTTGTCGCGCTCTGACCCACGCCCAAAGGTGTCGGCGCACACGCTCGGACGCTAGCGATGTCGCAGGTTCGTTGCCCGGCAATCGCGCCGTCGGGGCTCGATTGCCGCTCTTTCCAGTCGCGCCTACTCTTCCTCTCATGAAACTCGACAGATTCAGCGCCCTGCAGGCGCTTCTCGTGCCGGTCCTCGTCGTACTGGCGGGCTGCAACAAGCCGAACGCGATGGGGGAGGCCAGTAGCCTCATCGTCGTCGCGGCCGACTCCTTGTGGCAGCAGGTCGAAGACCAGACGTATGAGGTGTTGGAGCCGGTCATCTACACGACCCGGGATGAAAAGCAGTACCAGGTCCAGCCGATCGATCCGCATCACCCCGCCTTCAACGATTTGCGGATCATGCGGAACGTGATCGTGTTCGGGATCGACCAGGACACGCTATTCCAGGAGTTGGCCGAAGCTGCTGGAATCGAGCTTGGCGACATCCAACCTGGCCGGGTTTTCCAGGTCCAGAATCACTGGGCGCTTGGTCAAGTCGTTACGGCCGTGTTTCTCCGCCGCGGAGATGAGGTGAATTCTTGGGTCGGCGCACTTCCCTCCGTCCTCAACGCGATCGACGAGAGTTATCGGGCTTATGTGCTGCGCCGGATGTTTGCGACACCGCCCGATACCGCGCTCGCCGCAGACTTGGGCCGACGCTTCGGATTCTCGCTGCAGATCCCGCTGCTCTACGACCGAATCGCGCGAGAGACGGACGGCGGTGACAGTCTGTTTCTCGCTCGCAATCACAATCCCGATCCGAGCCAGTTGATCCGATCGGTTTTGGTCACGTGGCGTCCGCGGGTGGATTCGCTCAGCAAGGATCTAGCGCTCGCATGGCGTTCGGAAATCGACGAGACCCAATACAACATTGCTCAAGGGATCGACGATTCCAACTCGAGCGTCATCAGTTTCGATCTAAACGGACATCAAGCGCTGGAGGTTACCGGCGTTTGGCGCGACGAGCGTGGAGACTTTCCCGCCGGCGGGCCCTTCATCGTTTGGTTGGTCAACTGTCCCACGCGCACGTATTTCATCGACGCCTATCTCTACGCGCCGAACAAACCCAAGTACGAATTCATGCTCCAACTCCAGCAAATCCTCGGGTCGTTCGAGTGCGTCCGGCCGGACTAGCAGCGCTGACTTTCAACGCCGCGAGCTGCGATCCGAGAGGGTTTTGACAGCAGGCGGCTGACAGGCCCTATGCAGTTCGTACACCTCCACACGCACAGTGAGTATTCGCTGCTCGACGGCGCCAACCGGATCGACGATCTCGTCCGTCGCGCGGCGCAACTCGGGATGCCCGCCCTCGCCTTGACCGATCACGGCAATCTCTTCGGTGCTTGGGAGTTTCAGGAGAAGGCGCGCAAGAAGGGCATCAAGCCGATCGTCGGGTTCGAGGCCTACGTCGCCTACGGCGACCGAAGGTCGCGCGAACGAATCGACGGGGCTCCGGCGAACTACGCGCACCTCGTGCTCTTGGCGGAGAGCGCGAAGGGCTACGCCAACTTGATCAAGCTCTCTTCGATCGGATACACCGAAGGCTTCTATCGACGCCCTCGGATCGATCGCGAGATGATCGAACAGTATTCCGATGGGCTCGTCTGCCTCTCCGCGTGTCTCGCGGGTGAGGTCGCCCGCTACCTTCAGCATGAGCGGTATGACGACGCCAAACGAGCGGCCGAATGGCACGCCCGAGTCTTCAAGGACCGGTACTGGCTCGAGTTGCAGGACCACGGCATCCCCGACCAGAGCAAGGTCAACGGGGGCATCATGGAGTTGGCCGAGGAGCTGGGCCTTCCGCTCGTCCTCACCAATGACGCGCACTACATGCATCGTGACGACGCCGACGCGCACGATACTCTGCTATGTATCGGTACAGGTAA
>JAJCZV010000092.1 GCA_029262175.1 Gemmatimonadota bacterium | reverse complement strand
AAACGGACTGACTCTGGCCACGGGTCTGAGATCGGCCCCCAAACGCATTTGCCATGAGCGCCGAAGGACGAAGGCCCTGCCCGCGGAGTTCGTGGCCTGGCCGTAGGTGACCCTACCGGAAGCGGACACCTCGGCGACACTGTCCGCGCGCGCGACCGCTGCCGATGTCGTCAAGTTGTATGCGTTCGTGTTTCCAAAAAACAGGCTTGCTCCCAGCGCCACCTCGCCGCTCCACGGATCCTGAGCCCGGGCGGACCCGACCAACGCCACGAACAGTGTGAGAGCGCCGACCGCCGAGTGAGCGGCCTGCTGTCGACCCCGTTCAGGGCTCACGCGCATCAATGTCAGCTAGCACTTCTTCGACAAGGGCGATGTACTCGTTCGTGTAGGTGGGCCTCTGCCGCTCCCACTCCGCCCGTCCCACTTCACTTCCTCCGATGATCACCCGCACCGCGGTCACGATGGAACCGGGGATGTTGTCGCCCAAGAAGCCGTGGGTGTGCTGCCACAATTGATTGTCCATGTTGCGATTGAAGGACCTGAACCACGTCTCATGTCGAAACGCTTCCTCTTCTGAAAGAGCCTCCCCCGCCGCGATCTTCACTCGCATCCGTGGGATGTAGTCAGAGTTGTAGACCGCCTGCTGTTCCTCCATCGCCGCGTCGGTGCGACTCTGCATCATCTGAGCTTCCATCAGCAGCGTGTTTTGTCGAATCTCAACAATGAGCAGCCCAAGGCCAACGACTACCCCGAGGTTGGCTCCTAGCGTCAGCCATCGGTTCAGCTTCTCCGCCGTCATGGGACGTTCTCCGATCAAGGACGTGTGGGGCTAAGGACAGCCTGTAGCCCTGCTCCGGATCACGGTGCCGACGCCGCGATGAGCAAACAAGGGAGTCCCGGTCCCAGGGAGCCCAGGGCGGTGAGTCGGGGCCTAAAACAGACTACTGATCCCAACCGGCCAGCCTCAGGTGTTCTTCGACCGATATCAGGTCAGGATACAAACTCCTGAGCCTCCCGATATCGACATCGTAGCCGTCGGCTTCGAACCATCTCGACATCTCCGTGAGTTCAGGTTCGACCAACGATTCGTATTCGTCCCACGGCATCCTGACGTATTCGACTGGACGTCCGACGACACGACTGAACACCGCAGCGAGCTCGACCATCGTCAGCTCGTCACCAGCGATGTCGATCTCGACTCCCAACCACTCTTCGGGGTCGTCGAACGCTTCGGCGGCGAAGAATCCGATATCACGCGTATCGATGTACTGTGCGGAGGTCTCGGGCCCGAGCACATCTCTTAGGCGGCCCCCTAGGATCTCGTCGCGATCGGACTCCCACTGCATGAACGTGACGGGTCGCAGGATCGTATACGGAAGCTTCAACTCGCGGATGTATTCTTCGATTTCGTACTTGCTGTCGAAGTGAGAAATCCCCGTACGACGATCGGCGCTCCCCACAGAGCTATATACGAAATGTCGGACGTCGGCGGCGTGCCCGGCATCCGCGAGGTTCTTGCCCTGGCGCACCTCTCCCGCGAACCCGTGTTCCCAGAAGTTCTGCATCGAGAAGACGCCATATGCGCCTTCGAGCGCGCGATCCAGGGAGCTTCGATCTGCGAGATTGCCCTCCACGACTTCGGCTCCAAGGCGAGCAAGCTCGCGCGCGCGTGTGCTCGAAGAGTCTCGCGTGAGCGCGCGAACGACATAGCCACGCGCGAGGAGTTCTCGCGCGACGGCACCACCTTGTCGGCCCGTCGCTCCGGCCACGAGGACGACTCGCCCGTTGTCCCGCGTTTCATCGCTCGCCTCGGCTGAAGGCCGGCAGCCAGGCACGACCGTTGAAATCATCAGCACGGCCAAACGGACACACCGAGTCACGGCGATACCCGCAGTAGGGCGTAGCGAAGCGCGAACCGGCCCGTGCGACTGTCGGCCCAGACGAGAAGAAAGTCGCCGTTGGGCCCCGCGATCAGACTGCTGTAGTCGCCGCCCATCTCCCAGCTCTCCGCCACCCAGCCATTTCTTCCGACACTGGGGCATGATCTCTCGCTCGAAACACTGCGCGGAGGGGCGAAGCTCTCTCCGCCATCTCGAGAAACGGTAAAGACGATGTCCTGGCAAGCGGAGTCGGGGTCATTCCGGCGATCGAACCACGCAACCGCGAGCACGCCGTCCTCGTTCGCGGCCAACATGCTCGTCCGCG
Source organism: Gemmatimonadota bacterium (assembly GCA_029262175.1). Classification (GTDB taxonomy): domain Bacteria; phylum Gemmatimonadota; class Gemmatimonadetes; order Palauibacterales; family Palauibacteraceae; genus Palauibacter. The sequence goes on along the minus strand of JAJCZV010000092.1, from coordinate 31,177 downwards.
CGTGTGGAGGGCCGGCCGAGGGAGGGCTCGCTGCCGCCGTGTCCACTCCGAGCAAGACGGCGGGAGACCAGGTCGCCCCTTCATCCGTGGAGTGTCGGACTTCAACGCCTGCGAATCCCGACCGCACGCACGCGTGGTAGAGGCGGTCCCGCCCGGCATCGACGGTTAGAGTCGGCCAGCCGGCAAATCCGTCTTCTGCGCCACCGCCGGCACAACCGTCGGTGATGAGAGAGGCCGCGCCGAAGACCACGCCACCGTCGTTCGAATGGACAGCCCAGGCTTCTCCACCACCCGTGAGCGAGGCGACGACGCGGCCACCCGACAACCGCGCGAGACCGGTAGGCGTGATCTCCGTGAGCTCCGAGCCCGTGCCGGCCGGCCGGCTTTCGCTCAGCCGGGCGATCGCGTCTGCGCGATCGGACACGTGACCGACATAGACCCCATGGCGGACATCACCCGTCGTCGTGCGGGTCATCTTCCTTCCGATCAGTGTCATAGCCGAGTCGCCATCGGCCGCAAGGATCGGGTGTTCAAACCCGGGAATCAGGGTGTTCATTCCGATCCAGGATCGACCGCGGTCGCCGGATCGATACGACACGAGTCCGAGTCTGCCTTCGCCGGTCGTATCACGCGAAATCGCGATCGCCGCTGCCAGCAACGAATCGCGCGCCGTGAACTCGACCCAGGGATCGATGCAGCGGTCGATGCCTAGATTTGCTTCGGTCCAGGAGCCTCCGCCGTCCAACGTGCTCAGAACGAGACAGGTCCAGCCGCTGTCTCTACCGGACGGTGAGGCCGCGATCGTAGCGATCACCAGATGGTCGGGATCCCACGGGTTGATCGCCGGTCGTGGCTCGACGAGGGCCAGATCCGCAAGAACGGGGATGGCGCGATCGGCGACCACGAACTCGATCGTGGGCGCAGGGGCCAGTTCGGCGCGGCACGCTGTCAAAGAGATCAGCGCGACGACGAGAGAGGTGGCCGCAACGGTCCGCCCTTCGACTCTCCGGCTCGGGTACGTCTTGACTCGATTACGAGTGGTCATATGACATAAAATAGTATGATATGATAGCAATCGGAGCAATCGAGCTACCATCGCGAGTCAACGGCGGCTATACCTCGTCGTTGGCTTCCCGGGCTTGCGCACTCAATCCGAGTTTGCGGCAGAGCCGGGCAAGCTCACGTTGTTCAGTGCTGGATAACGCGCTCATCAACTCCGCGATGCCGGCGGCGTGTGTTGGAAACAGCTTGCCGATTCGGCGACGTCCCTTGCTCGTCAACGTGACGATTCGCCGGCGCCGGTCTTCCGAGTCACGACGGCGCGCGATCAGGTTCTCTCGCTCGAGATTGTCGAGAACCATCGTCAAGTTGCCAGGGCTGCTCAGGACCTTCTCCGCGATGTCTCTCTGAGCAAGCGGCCCCCGGTGGTACAACACTTCGATGACACTGAACTGCGCTTCCGTGAGGCCTGCCGCTTGCCGAGAGGCTCCCGCTCGAAGCGACGCCCAGTGGGCCGCCCGCAGAAGTTTGACGAACGCATCCAGCGCGCGGGTCTCACGCACAGGAGGCTTGGAGTGATTGTTCATACCGACTCCGATTCACGCGAGGTCGGGATGTTCCCGCACCCCGTACCTGGACGGGGTAATCATACGACCTGCTGCATGGGGCTCGCATGGGCTGAAGTGCTTGCCCCTGGAGTGACGGGAGTCTCGACTTCGCGGGACGCGACGGAGGTGCGTGGGCGTCGGGAGCGCGCGACGGTGTTCCACCGCAAATCTAATTCTGCCAGATTAGAAGAGTCCGGGCATCAACAACGGCGCGGGTCTGACTTGGCCGCCCTAGTCGAGGGGGGCCGAGCAACGTACTCATCGCGAACCAACGCCGGCGTGGCTGATTCGCGTCGCACGTAAGCAATGTCTCTAACGAGGTCGAATCCAATGAAGTCACGCTCGCTCGTTTCGCTGGCCGTCGTTGTGGTCACCGCCGGCATATCGTGCGCCCCCGCCAGTGGTGGGGAGACTGCCCAGGGCTCGGCCGACTCTTCAGCGCCGAGCGTCGTGGGTTCGTGGCGGCTGGACTCCTGGACCATCGCCGCCGATACCCCGCGGTGCACGGATGAAGAAGGGGACCACTCGGGCCAGATCGCCTACACGGCTGACGGACACATGTCGGCGCAGCTGGGCTGTTCCGAGCTCAGCCTGGATGGAATCGAAGCGCTGGAATCATCAGAGGCTGTTGCCCTGATGAGGCGACGACACTTTAGCTACTACGGTACCTATGAAGTGGACGAGGCCGCCCAAACGGTGACGCATCATGTATTGGGTAGTACAGCGCCGACGTGGGTGGGGACGCATCGGGTGCGAAACTTCGTGTTCGAGGGCAAGGACCGCATCGTCCTCACGCCAGTCGAGAGCGAGAGTCGTCTGGTGTGGCTCCGCAACTAATGGGTTGGCTGCCGCCCAAGCCTTGGGCGTGGGCGACACGCCCTACGGGCCCGACCCCCACTCGTTCGTCTCTCGAAACTCATCCTGGCCACGGATCGTCTTAAGGATGTCCGATCTCCCCTTCCTACGGTCCTGGAGCGCTCTGTGAATACCCGATCCAACATCCTGTTGGCCGCCGCTCTCCTCGCCGTCGTGCCCGCCGCAGGAGGGGCACAGCAGACCGCCGCTTCCGAAGAGGCACTCGCGCGTTTCGTCGAGACGGTCGAAGTCGCCCGCGCTGAGCTCATCGCGGTGCGTCGAGACCTCCACCGGAACCCGGAGATCTCGGGGCAAGAGGTGCGGACGGCAGGGATCATCGCCGATCGCCTGCGCGCGGCCGGGTTTGACGTGAGCACTGGGATCGGCGGACATGGTGTCGTCGGTGTCCTCCATGGGGCCGCCGAAGGTCCAATGCTGGCCTTTCGGGCGGACATGGACGCGGTGCGCTCGACGGCGCCGGACCCGGTGGACTTCGCCTCGGAGATTGCGGGCGTTCGTCATATCTGCGGTCATGACATCCACACCACGATCGGTCTCGCGTTGGCCGAGGGATTCGCGGCGGTTCGAGACCAGCTGGCGGGTTCTGTGATGCTCATCTTCCAACCAGCGGAAGAGTCGGCGTCGGGGGCCCGAGCCATGCTCGCCGACGGGGTGTTCTCAGATCGCACTCCCGACGCCGTTCTCGCGCTTCACACTGCGCCGCTGCCGGTGGGCCAGGTCGCGATCGCGCGGGAGACTCAGATGCCCGGTCGCGACGCGGTCCGGGTCGACGTGGGCGGCACGGGGGACCTGGAATCGGCGGCCCAGTCGGCCCGGCAACTCTTGATGAGCGTCGCGACAATGACGGGCCAGGACGCGTTCACGCCAACCGCAGACGACTTCGTCCTCGCGCAGGGCGTGCGTGCCTCTGAAGACACGAACGGTGGATGGCGAGCCATCGCGACTCTGACCACCTCGAGCCGCGAAACGAGCCGTGCTGCGCAACGACGGATCGAGAACGGGCTAAGGGACTTGGGCCGCGAAGGCATCGAGTTCACGCTGGACTACCAGGAACGCTGGATTGCGGGTGTCACGAACACGCCGGCGCTCGTCGATGCCGCGAACGTTTCGGCTCGCGCGGTCCTGGGCGAGAACGCCGTGATTCCGATGGAAAGCATGACGCCGGCCTTCAGCGAAGACTTCGGATCGTTCCAAGACGAAGTGCCAGGGGCGATGTACTTCTTGGGCGTCTCGAACGCCGAACGAGGATGGGTCGGGATGCCGCACACCCCGGACTATGTGGCCGACGAAGAAGCGATCTTTGTCGGAGCGCGAACGATGGCGGCGGTCTTCTTGGATTTCTTCGCGCTCGGACTGCCGGCCCCATGAACTCACCCCTTCCAGGCCGAAGCGCCCAGCCTGTCCGACAAAAGCGAGAGCCTAAACCAGATTGTCATGGCCCTCGCGGACTAGGGGATTAGCCGTTGTTCACCATGGTCTACCGTTCCCCGAGATAGGGGCGCAGCCAGTAGGGTAGGCGAATCCGCCGGATGCCGCCCCATGTTCGCATCCGTCCCCTCACGACCCGACGGGTCACCTTCGGAAAGCGATTCAGCGAACGCGGGACGCGATCAGGCGAGTGCCAAATTCGGACCTCGCCTACAATCCGGTCACCAAACGCGCGGTAGTTGAAATTGGGTGAGAGCGCCGCCGGCTCGAATTCAAGCTTGAGCATCGCGATGCCCAGCAGCAGCTGATCGGATCGGCTCTTGGATTCGAGCCGCACAGCTAGCTCCCGCCACAGCGCAAGAACCTCGACGACCTGGATCCCTGCTGCGAAGAAGATCACCCCCGTGTTGTAGATCATCTGGCCACGGCACGGGATCCCCTCGGCCGCCATGATCTCGCGTCCGTTCATGTAATTGGCCAGCGAGTAGACCGGCGCGGGGACCATGGCGATGCCGGCGCGCTCAGCCAGCTGGAATCCGAGTTCGACGTTCCCGAGCACTCGGGTGTCCGAGTCGAGGAAAAGGTAGGAGTCATACCCCGGGGGAAGAAAAGATCCCAGCTGAGCCTTAGCGAGGTTGCCGCGTGCGCCTTTGTACGTCGCCTCGATGACGGTGATTTCGGGCGGGACGTCCTCGGGTACTACGTCTGTGACCCAATATACGTCATAGGGATCGAGACGACTCTCCCGGACACTCGCAGCGACGAGCGCGGCCTGGCTCTCTCCCCACGTTAGGTAGAGGACTGCGCGTCGGGGGTCGGTTCTGTTTGGCATATCGATCCTTTCCGGAGGCGCTCATCACCTGTGTGAAGGTAGTTGCACGAAGCGCTACTGACTTTCGAGCCGTGCGAAGTGGACGACGAGAGGGCGTTCGTTCATACTACCCCCCGTGCGATGCTGTGCGTCCGCCCCGCATGCTCCGCGATCGTCACCGTTTCTCTGCGTACCGCGGCTCGAGCGGGCGAGCCGTGTTGCGACCCGACAAATTGCGACACAACAAGAAGGAGTGTTGCGGTTGACCCGAAACAGTCCGTCATTCCTGAGTCCATGAGCGACCTGCTCGTCCGTTTGCCAAACTGGGTCGGCGATGCATGCCTAACCGTTCCAACCCTTCATGGGCTTCGCTCGGCTGGCTTCCGACTTCACTTCGTAGGACGACCCTGGGCCCGCGACCTTTTGGCGGGATTCGACCGGCCCGTGCTACCGGTGGGGAAGGGTGTCATCCGTCCTGCGCGCGTCTTGAGGTCCACACGGATTCGCGATGGCCTTCTGATCACCGAGAGTCTCGGGACCGCCGGCTCCTTTCGCCTTGCCGGCGTGCGCGCCATCGGCTTCTCGGGGGAGAAGGGTCGGCGGCCGCTTCTCTTTCGGGCGATGGACCGGCCACGCCGCGTCCCAGCGATGGCGGCCTACTGGGAGCTGGCGAAGTTGGCCCACGAAACCTTCCGTCCGGAGGGAAGCTGGCCGGAGCGTGCTCCTTCGCGGCCCTATCTTCCGCTCACCGAAACGCATCACGCACAAGCGGAGGCGGCCTTGCAACAATCCGGTGTGGAGGAGCCTTTCACGCTGGTGTGCCCCCTGACCGTGGGCGTCCGTGGCGGCAACCGCGTTTGGCCACACTGGCGGGAGGCTTCGCGCCGCTTGAGTCAGGACGGGCGGCTTCTGGTGACATGCCCAGGTCCGGGTGAAGAAACCGCCTGTGCCGCGGCGGTACCTGACGCGGCGGCGCTGCCTGGGCTGCGTCTCGGGGCCTACGCAGCGGTTTGCGCTCGTGCTGAGCAGGTGCTCTCGAACCTGACCGGACCCGCTCACCTCGCCGCCGCGGTCGGGACCGACGTTCTGTGCATCTACCATAGCATATGGACGTGGTCCGGGCCCTGGAGAGGAGAGATCCTCGATGTCGATGACGGTTGGCCGACCGTCGACGACCTCATCGAGCGGCTCCGCCCGAGACCTATGGGAGATGCGCGACGAACCGACCCGACGCGGCTCCAGCGCCTAGAATGAGCCCCGACGGGGCGCTGCTGGTCTTTGGAGATCTCCCGACTATTTCGGCTGGCGGCTTATCGTGACATGTTGGTTCGATGCGCTCAGAGCATTCTCTTTCCGTGATCATCATCACACGTGACGAGGCCGATCGCATCCGCGCGTGTCTCGAATCTGTGAGTGGCCTCGCCGACGAGATCCTTGTCTTCGACGCGGCCTCCTCAGACGGCACCGTGGACATCTGCCGCGAGTACACGGACAAGGTGTTCGTCACGGCTGATTGGCCCGGCTGGGGAGCGCAGAAGCAGCGAGCGTTGGGTAAGGCCACATGCGAGTGGGTGCTGAGAATCGACGCCGACGAGCGGGTCTCTGAAGAGTTGCGGGCCGAGATCGAGACGCTCATGTCGCGCAAGCATGTCGAGGAGACGGCGTTTCGGATCCGTTGGTCCACTTACGTCTTCGGCCGCTATCTGACCCACGGCGAATGCGGGGTCGGCCATCTACACCTCTTTAGACGCGAAGGCGCTTCGTTCACGTCTGTCGTTCATGAAGAGATCGCCCCTGCCCCTGGGTCGATTGGCCACCTCGAAGGACGGTTGCTCCACCACGCGCATCGCGACTACCACCACCTGCTCGAAAAGCTCGCGGACTACGCCTGCTATGCTGCGGGGGAGGCCGCGAGAAGCGGGAAGCGTGGCAGCGTTCCAAAGGCGTTCGTTCGGGCTCGCTGGCGGTTCTTCAAGGTCTACATCCTACGAGGCGGGTTCTTGGACGGATGGCGGGGGCTCGTCTTGGCGCGCGTCTATAGCCAGTACGTCTTCAACAAACACGCAGCGCTTTGGGCGGAGTCCTACCCCTCGCAGCCTGCCGAGGGATTGTCGGCAGACGTCGACGGCCGACGCCTGCGAGAGGGGAGAGTTCCAGACGGTCAGGCGGACCTTAGGGAGCTGAATCCAGCGCTTTCATCTGTGCCTGCAGCGTGGCGGCGGAATAATCACCAACGCGATGTCGTGGAAGCCGGTAGCGATCGGATCTGGCCGTAGCCGATCCAGCCTTTGTCGTGCAAGCCGACGTGAAACCAGCGGCCCGTACCAGCGCGGCGGAGTCCACATCGTCGCCGAACGGATAGGCGAAGTGCCGAATCGGGCCGACGAGGTCCACGAGATCCTCTCGACCGACGACGATCTCTTCGATCCGATCGGCCCGGCGCAACTTCGAGAGCCGTGGGTGATGCGCGGTATGCGCTCCGACCTCGATCAGCCCGCTGCCTCTCATCGCCGTGAGCTCCTCGTTGCTGAGACACCGTCGCGACGACCGGGTTGACGCCGGGACCTGGGCCCACGACTCGAGCCTTTCCAAAGTGGCGTTGGCCGAGCGGGCCCGCAGACGCTGGATACGCCCGAAGAGCCGCAGGTAGGTCTGGTGTCGGCGCGTTGGGGGACGCTCCAATGCTGCCATCCAATCTCGGTGACGGCGGACTTCGGCCGGCCCGTATTCCCGATCCTCTCCGAGATCTGCGTAAAACGGTCGTCGGCCGATCCATAGCGATAGTCGGCGCGGCAGCGACCCGGCCGTCAGAAAGATCGATTGGAGGCGGTCCCACCAGAACTCGACGTCGGTGCCGAGATTAGCGGTGGCCACGAAGATGGTGGCCGGCACCCCGTATTCCCGGAGAAGTGGGAATGCCACCTGGGCGTTGTCCCCGTAGCCGTCGTCAAACGTGAGGCTGACAGCGTTGGCAGGCAGGTCATGCGCGTCCAGGCCGCGAACGACCTCCGTGAGCGGCAAAGGGTGATAGCGATCGACAAGAAGCCGCAGTTGCTCGGCGAATCGGTCCTCCGACACACAGATCGCGTGGGGATCCGAGGCTGGCGTGGCCACGCGGTGATATAGCAGGATGGTGGCGGAAGCAGACACGTCGACTCTTTATCTCCTCGGCCGAGGGACCGGCGACAACTGGGAGTCTCAATGCGTGACGAATTGGAGACCCTGAGGGATCCGACATGAAGTCTCGCACCTTACGTTCGCCTACGCGCCGGCGCCGCGTAAGCCCCCATCGCTGGGACAAGCGACTAAAGCGGCGTCTGGGATATTACGAGGCCCGGAAACGTCTATGGCGCCGAACCTTCAAAGCGTTTAGCCGTCCAACCGATGTGTTCCTCATCGGGCACACCAAATCTGGAAACACCTGGGTCGCGTACATGATAGCCGTTCTCTTGTCTCGAGACCGGGAAGAGAAGGTGACCCTCGCGAACGTCGCCGAGTTCGTTCCGTTCGTCCATAGTCGAGACCACAGAGTGATGAAGTACCGGCACCTGGCCGATCCGAGGATCTTCCGTCAGGAGTATCCATGTTATCCGGCGCTTTACCAGCGAGTGATCTATCTGGTACGCGACCCTCGCGCCGCCTTGGTGTCGCTCTGGCACATGTTCCTCGTCGCCGGCGACGCGCCTGACACGCCGATCGACTCGTTTCTAGAGCAGTACATGGAGCACAAGGGAAGTTTCGAGTGGTGGAACCGCGACCTCGAACGGTGGGATCGGCAGGTCGCCTGGTGGAGCGAACGAGCCCGCTGGGATGAGGGCGTGCTCGTGGTTCGGTACGAGGACCTGGTCAGAGATCGGGCGGGAAGTGTCGCGCGGATCGCAACGTTTCTCGACGCCGGCTCGAACGAAGCGGACATAGAGCTGGCGGTCTCGCGGGGGGACTTCAGGGCGATGCAGGAGTTGGAGGACAAGCACGGGGCCGAGGCCTACATTGGCTTCGACCCGGGGAAAGAGCGGTTCGTGCGGAAAGGTGAGATTGATGGGTGGCGGAGTGAGCTACCGCCGGAGCTGGCCGCCGCGATCGAACGGGAGTTTGGGCCAGTGATGCGAGAGTTCGGCTACCTCCCGTGAGAATCCGGTGACAGGCCACCCGACCATCGACGTCATCATCTCGACCTACAATCGTCCCGACGCCCTCCGAGCCGTTCTTGTCAGTCTCGAGACTCAGTCCGATCGGCGGTTTTGCGTCACCATCGCGGATGACGGGTCTGGACCGACGACCGCCGATGTAGTGCGCGAGTTCTCCGAACGCGGCGTCTTGCGGGTCAAGCACATTTGGCAAGAAGACAGAGGTTTCCGTCTCGCAGCGATCCGGAACCGGGCCCTGGCGGCGGGCGACTCGGATTATGTGGTCTTTCTGGATGGCGACTGCATCGTCGCTCGAGACTTTGTCGAGAACCACGTCAAGTTGGCGGAACGAGGGTTCTTCGTCCGCGGAAGCCGGGTCAACCTCCGTGAGGCCTTTACGCAGGCCGTGCTCGATAAGGGGCTACCGATCCATAGATGGGGGATCGCCCGCTGGATAGCGGTGAGACTCAAGGGGGGAGCAAGACGCATGTCTCCTCTCCTGCGGATCCCCCTCGGACCGCTGCGAAAAGTCGGAGGGAACCGCGGTAAGCACGCTGCCGGCTCCAACATCGCGGTTTGGCGAGGGGCAATTGTAGATGTGAACGGGTTCGAAGAGGCCTTCGAGGGGTATGGGTACGAAGACTGGGAGTTCCTCGATCGGCTGTATCGGTTGGGAGTACGGCGGAAGAACGGTCGCTACTCGATCCCCTACTACCACCTCTGGCACTCTCGCAGGACGATTAGTCAGGAGAACTGGGACCTTTGGCAAGAACGCAGAGAAGCGGGCGCGATTCGGGCGGAGACGGGCCTGGACCGACACGTAGCCTCCGATTCGAATCGGGTGGGCGCGGTCAATCGCTGAGTTGATCGTCCAGGAACGTCGAAGAAAGCGGTTCGAACCGGTCAGGGTCGGATTGTCCCTCCCGGATCAAGTGGAAGTTCTCCCATTCGCGGGCTTTTCTCGGTCCGGGGAACTCGGTCGTCGACCAGTGTGAGAACTCGTCCTCGTCCGTGAATTTGACTTCGTAGAAACAGAGCGGCTCGAAGTGACTCGTTCTGATCCAGGGGGACCGCGTCATTCCCTCCCAGTGCTCGTGTTTCTTGTACCGACAGCAATAACTCGTCGGGAACAACTCGACCTGCCAGTTTACTTCGCCCTTCGCCAGATGGAATCCACCGGCGAGGTCCCGGTAGATCGTCTGGCCCTTGACCGTCCACGCGCTCCACCTACCGTGCTGGATGCGCTCGAGGAGACGGCGAATCTCGTCGCGAACTGCTCGCACGAGGACCATGTCCGCATCCCATACCAGAACGTACTGGAAGGACGCGTGCGAGATACACCAGTTGCTGTAGTAGGCCATGTTGTGAACCGACTCCGCAGGTGTGTCGGCGTGCTCGGGCCCATACCTCGAGATCCGATGCGGGTATGACAGGACGCGGATCTTCCCTTCCCGGTCGTGCGTGGCCTGCACATGCTCGACCGCCTCGAGCGTGGCGTCCTCGCTCGCGTTGTCCACCACCACGATCTCGTCGACGATCGGGAGGATAGAGCGCAACGAGCACGCGATCTTCGTTTCCTCGTTGCGAGCGCGAACCACAGCGCTGACGCCCGGGACGGACCTCCGCCGTACGTACTCGAAGTCGTAGGCGGCGAGGCCCTCGACGTTCCGGAAGCGCAGGTAGCGCTTGAGGGGAAATATGACGCTCATCGCGCTCCGTCGAGATTCGGGCGGGGAGAGACTGGCCAGTATGTCGGGCTCCGCGGAGGAGGCGCAAGATCGGCCGAGCCTTGGAGCCGTTTGACACGTATCCGGACTGCCAACACGTTGACAGTTCGGCATCGGAAGGCTCGCCCCTTGATCAATTACGTTACCGAACGACTCGGACCGCGACTCCTGGTTGTCGAACCGCGAGATCGCTTCCTCTACATCGTGAACACGGGCAATGATACGGTGTCCGGCTACGCAATCGATCCCTCGACCGGATCGCTGCGCCCCCTCGCCGGATCTCCGTATACCACGGGACGTCACCCCCGCAACGTCACGGCCCACCCGAGCGGGGAGTTCGTCTACGTCGGCAACTGGCTGAGCGCCAGCATTTCTGGCTACCGCATACGCGATAGCGGCCGACTCGAAGAGCTGGAGGACTCGCCCTTTCCGACCGGACCCAATCCGCGAAACATCCGCTTCGACCATGATGGGGCAATCGGCATCACGGGTAACGCCGGGTCTGACAGCATATCCAGCTACCTCGTCGACCCCGCGACGGGAGCGCTGGCTCCCGCACCGGGCTCGCCCGTGGCCTCGGGGCCGCGGCCCCGATCCGTCATGATCGATCCCGCGGGGCGACTCGCGCTGGCTGCGCACGACGGGTCGGATCTGGTGTCCGCCTATCGGATCGACCGGGGCACAGCTCGGCTCTCGGCGGTCGAGGGATCGCCCTTTCGCGTCGGTCGGGATCCGCGCTTCGTCTCGGTCGATCCGAGCGGCAGATTCGCATACGTACCCACGCAAGAGTCCAACACGGTGCACGGGTTCCGCATCGACGACGGCTTCACGCCGATCCCGGGTGGGCCGTTGGCAACGGGAAAACGGCCGTTTGATGTTCTGGCCGACGTCTCGGGCCGCTTCGTGTACGTCCCGAACCAGAAGGGGAACAGTATCTCTGGTTATCGTGTGGACCAGGAGACTGGAGAACTGAGTGAGATCGAAGGGTCTCCGTTCCGCACTCGCAGGCGTCCCGTTTGGCCCACGCTGGATCGAACCGGACGGTTCATGTATGTGGCCAACCTGAAGTCAGGGAACGTGTCTGGGTTCGAGATCGACGGCGAAACGGGCGCACTGACCCGTCTCCCAGGGTCGCCGTACAAGGCCGGGCGGCGGCCGCGCGCGATCACTTTCACCCTGTCCGGAGAATACGCCTACCTTGCCAACTCGAAGTCCGGGAGCATCTCTGGATACGCGATCGATCCCGCTAATGGCGTGCTCCGGCCGGTCGAGGGCTCTCCGTTCGCGACGGCGCCGATCGGGCGGCTGCGCGACCCGGCCTAGCTCCGAACTCGACGTTCCGCCGCCTACCGCCCAGGGCTGGGGCTAGACCATTTGGCGTGTCAGCCTAGCCCTTGTGACGCTGTCCCGCTCCGCCGGTGGCCGCCGGAGCGGGGTTTAGCTCACGATGCGGAGATACTGCGCCACCTTGATCATGTACTTCTGGAAGAACCACTTCTGAATGTCCATCATGTCGAGCTCGCGACCCTGGATGTAGGCCTGCTCGATGTCCGATGTCATGTCGAGCGGCGTGCCCGTCGTGATCAAGAGCGTCGCCTGCTTGCCCGGCTCGAGCGATCCGACGCGGTCGTCGAGTCCCATGAACTCGGCCGCGTTGATGGTGACGGCCTTTAGCGCTTCCTCTTCCGGTAGACCGAAGGCCACCGCCACGCCCGCTTCCCACGGAAGGCGGTTCGTATAGAGCGAGCCCGAGCCGCCCGAGATGGCGAACCGCACGCCGGCTTCGTGGAGCCGAGCCGGCATGGTATAGGCGCCGTCGTACCCTTCGTAGTCGCGGCCAGGCGCCGCCATCGTACTGGTAAGAATCACCGGGATGTCGTTCGCCACGAGGCGGTCGGCGACGTGAATGGCGTCGGCACCGCCGCGGATCACGACGCGGAGGCCTTCTTCCTGTGCCCACGTGATCGCGTCGTTGATCTGTCCGGCTCCGTCCGCCGCAACCACGACCGGGATGTCACCGTTCAGCGCGGGAATCATCGCCGCGTACCGAGAGTCGGTGCGGACCTCTTCGCCGGCCTCGACCGCGTCACGATACGCACGGGCCTCCCCGAAGAAGTTCTTGATCTGCTGGACCTGACCTTCGTACGTGGGGCGCTCACCCTCCGGCTGTCCGAAATTGAAGCGGCGGAACCGCCTCGGGTTCGGGTTCGGCCAGTTTACGTTGAGGGCGGCCGCAGCCTCCAACGACATCTCTTCCCAGCTCCAGCCCTCGAGACTCATGGCCGAGGACATGCCCGAGATGAGCCCGCCGCCTGGCGTGGTCAGTGTGGTCAGGACGCCTGCGGATCGAGACGTACCGATGTGCCGGCTCTCCGCGTTCACCGCCACGGCGGCCTTCACATTCGGGTTGAAGTCGCCGAGTTCGTTCACGTCGTTGGAGACTCCGACGGCCCCGATCTCCGAGATTCCGACCGTGCTGTAGGCGTCGATGAGTCCGGGATAGATGTGCTTTCCACTGACATCCACGACGCGCGTTCCGTCGGGGAGGTCCAAGTCCGCTCCTACCGCGACGATCACGCCGGCGTTGAACAGGATCGTACCGTTCTCGATGACGCCGTTCGTCACCGTGTGGATGGTGGCGCCGCGGAGCGCGATCGGCTCGGACTGGGCCGGAACCGTCATCCTCACCTGAGCGGCTAAAGGCGCGGCTGAAACGGCCGCAACCACGAGGGCGGTCAGGACGTGCCGCGCGAAAGACCGTGTAGTGCCTGTTCGGTTCGACGCCATGATCAATTGCCCTCCGCCCGCGACCGCGGGCCATTGTCGTTTCCGTTGTCGCTCGCCGTGAGAACGGCCTGAATCAACTGTGTACGCTCGCGCGCGATCTGCACACGCATCGCCGCGTCCTCCTCGAGCGAGAAGTACCTGCGCCCGTCGACCCACGTCTGCTCGGGCCGCGTGAACTGAGAGAGCGGGTCTCCGTTCCAGACCACGAAGTCGGCGTCCTTGCCGGCCTTGAGGGATCCGACTCGATCATCGATCGCGATCGCCTGTGCGGACTGGTTCGTGACCGTCGAAAGCGCCTGCTCCGGGGTCAGCCCGGTGCGTAGGAGCTTGCCGGCTTCCCAGTTCATACGGCTCGCGATCTCGCTGTTGTCGGAGTGCAGCGACGTTACCACGCCCGCCTCAATAAGAATCCGAGCGTTGTAGACCGTCGCGTCGTAGGCCTCGAGCTTGAACCCACCCCAGTCGCTCCACACGACCGCCGCCACACCCGAGGCGGCCAGTTCGGGCGCGATTTTGTACGCCTCGACTCCGTGCTGAAGTGTCTGCACACGAAACCCGAATTCCTCCGCGAGCCGGACCAGGGCCAGGAACTCGTCCGCGCGGTAGCCGTGCGACGAGATCAAGAGCTCCTGGTCGAGGATGTCGAGGATCGCTTCCATGCGCAGGTCGCGCCGTGGCGGCAGACCCTCGGGGTTCGTCTCCCAGTGTTGCCACTCGCGTTCGTAGTCGCGGGCGGCGAGGAAGTGATCGCGAATGATCTCCTGGGTCCCCATCCGCGTGTCAGGGTAACGCTCCTGTCGGCGCTTCGGGTTCTCGCCCAGGGCGAACTTCACGGTCCGCGGTGCGTTCTCGAACTTGAGGTCCTCCGGCAGTGCGCCCCAACGCATTTTGACAATCGCGTTCTCACCGCCGATGGGGTTCGCCGACCCGTGCTTCACGTGGGCGGTTGTCAGTCCCCCAGCGAGCTGCCGATACATCCAAATGTTGTTGTGAGTAAGCACGTCTCCCATCTGGACCTCGGGCACGATCGCGAAGCCGCTCTCATTGACGGCGCTGACGCCCGAGTGGATGTGCGGGTCGATCAGTCCTGGGGTCACATGCTTTCCAACCGCGTCGATCTCGACAGCGCCGCCGGGAGCGGACAGCCCGATACCGACCTCGACCACCTTCCCGTTCTGGACCAGCAAATCGGCGTTCTCGACGATCCCTTGCGGCCCCTGCGTCCAGATGGTCGCATTGCGCACGATGACCGCGCCGGGCTGATCGGGAATGGCCGAAACTCCGTACTCCATCATCGGTCGAATAAACGGTAGGTCGATCTCCGGAACGTTGACCGCGATGGCACCGCGTGCGGCGCCCTGGAAGGGCTCGGTCCGCTCGCCCCGGAACGACGGGTTGGCGCCATTGGGTAGGGAAGTCCACCCGTAGAAGTCGTCTCCGCGGACGGAGCCAGCGAGTAGGGCCATGCCTTCGTAGCCCAGATCCTCGCCGGCGAACTGCACCTCGAGGCGCCCCGTCTCGGCCACCGCGCTCGCCGAGGCCAACTCGATGCTCCCGCCCTCGCCCACGTCGGGACCGGCGGCCACCTCGATCGAGCCTCGAAGCCGGTTCAGCGGGCCCTCCAGCGTCAGCAGGGCGTCGAACCCCCACTCATCGCTCGAGGAGATCCGCCATGTCCCGCGCGGATCGATTTGCGTGGGCCGGGTGACGCTATAGACCGTCCCCTGTACCCATACATCCCGCACCTCGGCCTCTTCCGTGAACAGGTCGCCTTCGGACACGACGAGGTTCGCCACCTTGCCCGCTTCGATCGTGCCGTGCGTGCGCTCCACGCCGAGCCACGACGCCGGTGTGGTCGTGATCGCCGCGAGCGCCTCGCTTTCGGAGAGCCCACGCGCGACCGCGATTCGCAGATTCGGGAGAAAATCGGTGATCGACGACAGCCCGTCGCTGGTGATCGCGAACCGAACGCCGGCGTCTGCAAGCTGGGCCGGGCTGGTCGGCGCGAGGTACCAGTGTCTCAGATCCGCGAGTGACGCGTTCAGCGCGGCCTCTGGATCGTCCACCTCAGGCGCGTCCGGGAAGTCGAGCGGGACGATGAGCGGCTCGGTGCGTCCCCGTAGGACATCGAGGATTCGATACTCCTGCCCGCTTCCGCGATACCAGGCCGTGATCCCGAAGTCCGCCGCGATCGAGTGCGCCCGCAGGTACTCTTCCTCGCTGGTCGTTTCGAAGATCACGGGCTGGGCGCCTTGTACGACCGGGCCGAGGGCACCGAGCGCTTCGCTGGTCTCCGGCGGAAGGAACGCCCGACCGCTCGTCTCGTATGAATCCCATGCCCGGATGTACCACTCGGCATCCATGAACGTCTGCTTCATCAGCGCGAGTACCCCCATGGCCGAGTTGGGGTAGGCCCCTCCGAGCTCGAAGGACCGTTGGAACCCGATCGCCTGTGCCAGATCAGGACGGAGCACCCGATCGCGGACGCCGCCGTCTCCGAGGTTCACGACCGAGGCGGTGCCCCGGAACAGCCCCTGCGTCGGAACTGCAAGCGCCGTCCCGAACCCCTGTGAGCGAAGAGCGGTGCGTCGATCCGCGTCGTCCTGAAGGTCGCGCGTCGTGCTGAACCAGGCCCGAACCTGCGGATTCCAGTGGGTCGGACCAACATCTCCCCCCTCCGGAACCTGATCCATGCCAAGGTCAGCATGAGCATCGATGAAGCCGGGGTACACGGTCAGTCCCGAAAGATCCCAGACGCGCGCTCCGGCCGGCGGGGCCATGCTGCCCACCTGCTGGATCAAGCCGTCACGGATCACGATCGTGGCGCCCTCGATCACCTGTCCGGGTGCCGTCACGACGCGGGCCCCCACGAGAGCGTGGTAGCCGGTGCCGTTGTCCCGAATGCCCTCGACGGGTTGGGTCCGGGTCGCCTGCTGGGCCTGGGCGCCTGTCACTAAGAGCAGGCTCAGACCGAGTGCAGAGAGAAGTCGGCTCAAGGGGTCCCCCATTGAAAGTTTCCTGGCGCCGCGCCGCGCGCGGACCGTTCTTGTTACGAAACACCTGATGATCGCCTAGGGTTTGATGGCTAGCGGCCGGCGGTCCGCGGGTCAAACCGACGCGGTAGGGTCAACCCCCAAGCTGAAGGCCGCCGGTTCGAGGCCGGTCGACCGCTTTCTCGAAGGCCCCTCCAACGCCGGTTGCATGGACCCGTACGCCGTCGGCACACTGCGTCATGGTTCGCCAGTACGCGGCCGACGGCTGTGCGACGCACACGTAACCACCGCTGGGAGGTGTTGGGTGAGTCCCAAGCCCGAGAAGCTCGAAAAGGCTCGATATCAAAAGGAGCTGCGGCGGCTGCAGATCGAGCTGGTGCACCTGCAGGAGTGGATCGCCAGCCGGGGCCTGAAGGTCTGCGTGGTGTTCGAGGGACGCGATGCTGCCGGCAAGGGTGGCGCCATCAAGCGGATCACACAGTACACCAACCCCCGCGTCGTTCGTATCGCGGCCCTCGGCAAACCGACCGAGCGAGAACGAGCGCAGTGGTACTTCCAACGGTACGTGGCACACTTACCGACGGGGGGGGAGATGGTCCTCTTCGACCGAAGCTGGTACAACCGCGCGGGCGTCGAGCGGATTATGGGGTTCTGCACCGACGAAGAGCTGGAGGAGTTCTTCGAGACGTGTCCGACGTTCGAAGAAATGATCCAGCGCTCCGGCATTCAACTCATCAAGTACTGGTTCTCGGTGAGCGATGAGGAGCAGGAACGCCGCTTTCGCCATCGAATCGAGAAGCCTCGCAAGCGCTGGAAGCTCAGCGAAATGGACATCGCCTCCTGGCAGCGTTGGGAGGAATACTCTCAGGCGAAGGACGAGATGTTCGCCGTCACGGACACCGAGGCGTCTCCCTGGTGGGTCGTGAATGCGGACAGCAAGTGGCGAGCGCGGCTCAACTGCCTTTCCCATCTGCTCGACCGGATTCCGCGCGAGAACATCTCAAGCGAGCGAGTCAAGCTGCCTCCGCGGCCCCCCGCCAGGGGCCACGAGCGCCCACCCATCACCGATCAGAACTTTATTCCGGAGCCGTACTGACCATGGCGCGATCGCGAACCTAGTGATCGCATTCAGCGCAGGGACTCTTCGAAATCGATCATGGTTTCAGAGAGGATCTCGAGGAGGGTACGTCGAGTCTCGGGGCCGAGATGCTCGTACTCGGGGCCGTCGACGGACCCGGACAGAATGTCCCCCAGGCGGCCGTAGAGAGGTTCCTTCACCACGGTCGGTAGAGCGTCGAACGCTTCGCTATAGATCAGAAAGCTGAGAGGGTAACGAAACGTTCGAGTCTCCAGGTCGAGATCCCGGAGCGACCGTCCGCTCGTGTCTCGAGGGCCGCGGACCTGAAACTCTTCGGTAAACGCCGACGCTCCACGCAGTGGCGCCGGCAGCGGTTGCACGCCCACGAAGAGCAGACCATCGACCAGTCGGTTCACGACACTCGTTAGTCGGGTACGCGCCGCGCCGTGGAGATCATTGAGCGTCGCTTCCTGCATCGCCGCCGCGGAGAAGAACCCCGATTCGCGCATGGCCGTTTCGGCGGTTTGTCGCGCGAGCGCGATGAGGTTGTGGACCTGTACTTGGTGCGCCAACACCGAGAGCGCCACGGCATCGCTGTGGGGGGACAAGTAGGGCGCCGGATTGAAGCGACGACCGACGACGGTGGCTTCTCGCGCCGACGCAAAGTCGAAGTCGCGCACGTAGGACCTGACGTCCCCCACGTCACTTCGCAGGTCTGGCGCATGCGCGTTTCCCGCGTGCGACACGCCTGGGGAACCCGTCACGTACCACCCGCCCCATCGCTGTTCGAACGGGGTCCGCCCGGACGTGACCCCTTCATGGATCTCACCGATGGGATACCCCAAACGATCGGTCAGGACCGATCGCATGAGGAAGCCAGGAACGCCCCCCGTCAGTGATCGGGACTCGTGGCACATCAAGCAGGTGGTGGTCTCCCTCTGAATATGCGGAGGGCTCGTCCCGTCTTGGGACAAGCTGTAGAAGGCGGCGGCACCGCTCGGCTCGACGGCCGCAAGCTCGATGATCCCTCCCTCCTGGACGAATCCGACGTACACGTCGTCATTGAAGTAAAGGGCGCGAGGTGCCCACGGCCCGATGTGATCGGTTTGAAGACTGGTGCGTGAGAAAACGAGCGTCTGGGACGAGACCGGCACGTCGAGGGCGGCCAGCACGGATGGCAACCAGCCCGTGACCGAGTCGAACGCCAGGGCTTCTGAACCAGACTCCAGCTTCGACTGCAGCCGAGCGACGCGATCCTCGGACTGCTCGGCGTCCCCAGACTGCATGGCGTTCAGGGGCACCGGCGCGAGCAGCCCAGCGATGAACAGCCCGGATGTGCCAAGTCGTCCAAGCCTGGCCGGTGCAAGGCGCTTCATGGTCGTCTTCATCATCCGGAGCCAACCTACCAATCCGTTCAGAATTCGCGAGCCCTAGAACCCAATCTTCGTTTTGTACCCTGGCTGCGCCCCGCCGGACCCTTGTCCCGTGGCCCGCAATTGACGATCCTACGGTCGTTATTTAAGACTGTCTAGTCTTTTTTTGTCAAACGCCTTGCAGAGGAGGCACGCAATGGCCGTCGGGAGAACCACGAAACTGGGAATTGGCGCCGCAGCTCTTGTCCTGGTCGCGACCGCGAGTATCGGTTTCGTTCCTGCGCCGACGCAGCTTCCCACGGTGACGGTGCACCACAACCCTACATGAGGGTGCTGCATCAAGTGGGTGGGTCACCTACAAGACAACGGTTTTGAAGTAGACGTCATCGAGGTCGATGACATCGCGGCGTACCAGGAGGAGAACGCAGTCCCCTCCGAGATGAGAGGGTGTCACTCAGCTCGGGTCGGCGACTACATGGTCGAGGGCCATGTGCCGGCGGACTTGATCAAACGCTTCCTGGAGGAGGACGCGGGTCTGGCTGGTATCAGTGTGCCCGGCATGGTCCCAGGACCACCTGGGATGGAAGGGTCCGAGCCGGTCCCCTACGACGTTCTGACCTTTGACCAAGAAGGCACTAGCACGGTTTACGAGGCACGCTGACGGCCGACTCCGGCTTCAAGTCGCCCCGCTCGAGGCTTCGGGCGGGGCTTCAGTTGGTATCTCCTCCTCGCACTTTTCACGGCTACAGCCACGTCTCGACCCCCGCGCGCCCCCGTACCCAGGCTTGAGTTGACCCGGCCTCAACTATTTAAGACTATTTAGTCTGTTTTGGTACATACATTGCCATTCCGGCGACTGCGTCGGGATGCATGGATGACCCGATGGGAGGAAAACCAGAGCCTACGTCGCCGTATGCAAGCCTCTGCTGGTGCATCGACGACTCAGAAAGGACGACAAAGTGCGCGTAGCAATCATCGGCAACGGTATTCTGGCAAACCTCGGCGCATTGTACTTACGAAAACGGCTGCCCGAGGTCACGGAGGTGATTCGCGTCGGGCCCGAAAGCCGAGGGGGGCTTCCGGTGGTCGGAGAATCAACGATCGAGATCACTGCCCAGTTCTTGGAGAACGAACTCGGACTCGGACAGTACCTACGTAAGAACCACTACCCGAAGTACGCGCTCACGTACTACTTCAAGCTCAACCCGGACGACCCCGAGGACCGGACCTATTCCGTCCACTGCAATGTAGTGAAGCCCAACGACCTAGAGCCCCTGGACGGTTGGGAAGGACCGATGGCACGGCCACCGGCCTGGCAGCTCAACCGGCACACGTTCGACCGTGACATCAGGGCAATGGTGACCGAGCAGGGGGGGATCGAGTGTATCGACGGCATGGTCACGGACGTGTCGCTCGATGGGGAGTCGGGACACGAACTCACGATCAAAGACGGGGACGGGAGCACCCGAAGCCTAAAGGCTGATTGGGTCATCGACGCCACGGGACGCAAGCGGCTTCTCGCGAAGAAGCTCGACCTGGTGGTCAAGCCTGAAGGCCAAAGAGACTGTTTCTGGTTCCGCCTCGCCGACTTCGATCGTTCGCTGCTAACCGAACTAGATGCGCTCGGAGACAAGCCACAGGGTCCCGGAGAGCCATACCACTATGACCGGCACTACTCCACCCATCATTTCATGGGGAAGGGAAACTGGATCTGGTTGATTCCAATGAGAACGGAGGATGATACAGAGTTGATGAGCGTCGGGATTGTCTCGCGTCCTGACGTCTACGAGCACGACGTGCGCACGATCGAGAGCTTCATGGAGCACGTGAGCAAAGTACACCCCGTCGTAACCGACTTCGTAAAGAGCGGCAAGGTGATCGATACCAACCTCCTGCGGCGCTACCACTACGTGGTCAGCCCAGTCTACTCACCTGACCGGTGGGGTATCGTCGGGGACGCGGCGTTTGCTCCGGATCCCCTATTCAGCAACGGGCTGGCCTTTGGGACGATGCAGTTGGAGCAGCTCGGTCAGCTGATTACTCAAGACTGCGCAGGAAAGCACTCCGCGGATACCGTGAACACTTTGTCCCAGGCGTTCATGGCCGTCGTCATCGGATCACAATCGGTGATCACCAACTGGTACGAGACGATGGACGATGCGTTCCTGTCGTCGATCAGACTGATGTGGATCGACATCGCGTACTTCTACATGATTCTGCCGCTCGTCGTGAACAGGTGTCACTACGATCCCGCGAGAATCTCGCTATGGAATCTCCTTCTGCTTGCGGCCGGTCAAAACGACTTCGAACTGCCCAAGCCATTCGTGGAAGCGCGGGCTACGTTCGACAGAGTGACCCCCGAGCACTTCGTCTACAGTGGGACGAGGAAGGTCAATCGCAGGGCGCTCGAGAGGGGAGAGGACATCACTGGCGTTCGAGAGCAGATCGAGGCCGGCGCCGCACTTCGGACGGAGTACATGCGAGATGTGTTGGCCCGAGTCGACAGGCTCGCCCGGTAGCTGCCGCCGAAAGACAGTCTCTCTGTCCTTACATGCCTATTCACAGACTCGCAGCGTTCCCCTCCGGCTTCGATCTGTCGGCGTCGAGTTGACGGATGCAGCTCTTATATATAGGGTGTCGATATGTAGGGTGTCGATATCTGGGGATGCCGACATCTAAAACCAGATCAGCAGGGGCTAAGCGGGAGCGGAGGCAGTGGGCGAGAAGGAATTCGACGTTCAAGGATTCGCTCGTGGGATCCACGAGCTGCTTGTGCTCTCGACGTTGCAGGCCGAAAAGAAGCACGGCTATCAGATCGGCATTGACGTCGAGGCTGAAAGCGACGGGCTCTTCTGCTTCAGACATGGGACGCTGTATCCCATTCTCCACCGTTTGGAAGGCGACGGGCTGGTCCGCGGCGCCTGGTCGCGAGATGGCGGACGGCGCAAGAAGATCTACGCTCTGACCGCCGCCGGGAGACGGCACCTTACCGGCGAGACGGGCAGGGTCCAGGAAATCGTGACTCGTCTCATGCGGCTTCTGCCGCCCCCGACCGAGGCGCCCGCGTGAGCGCCGAGGCCGTCCGCCCTTTCCTTCCAACGCTGCGGAAGGTGGAGCGGCAATTGGGCCTGCCCATCCCCGCGCGCGTGAGGATCCTCAGGGAGCTGGAGTTCGATCTCGAACAGCACCGCGCCCGATTAGAAGCCGAGGGTGTGGCGCCAGACGAAGCTCGCGCTCTTTCGTTGGATGCACTGGTGCCCGACGAGCGAGTTCTCCGGGAGTTGGGGCGGCTCCATACGCCTCGCTATTACACAATCACGCGACACTTCAGCGACGACCGTGTCCGACGCTTCGAACGATTCGCGCTGGCGATCCTAATGACGGCCCTGCTCGTTGCGGAATCCTTGTTCCTGTTGCGCGCAGGTCTGTTCACCGATCCATCGCCGTTTCTGTGGCCGGTCATTGGTCTCGGCGGCGTGTCGTGTGCGATCATTGCATGGGAGGCGTTCGCCCTCTGGGTGAGAGGAGACTCTCGGCTCGCGCGAGAGGCGCCCCGCGTCCTACTCCTCATGGCAGGTCTGACCCTGATGCTCGGTCTGTTCGGAGCCCTCGTCGACACCTATCAGGTGGCGGCGACACCCGACGGAATGACTTCCCTGATGCCCCGCTCTTTCGACTGGCTGGTGCGCGAGACCGCGCTTCTGTCGGTCGCCATGGTCCTGACTTTGGTCTCCGGGCTCGGTTGGTTCGCTCTGACCCAATGGCTCACGCAGGTGTCCGGTGCCCACCGCGAGGTGCTCGGGCTCGACTCTACCGAAACCGCTCTCCAGGAGGTGCAAGTATGATCTTCGAAGAACTTGGAGCCATGCGATGGCCCATGTCGTTTTCTTTCATCGCTGTGGTCGCCCTGTCGGTATGGTCCGCAAAAAAATTGGTCAAGCCCCGAGCGGTGCCGGACCTCCGCACCAAGGCGTTGTTGGACGGCGTTCTCTTCTGGGGAGGCTTCGCGGCGATCAGCGGCTTCCTCGGGACTCTGATCGCGATCATCGTCACCCTGCGGCGAATCGAAGCCGCCGGGCAGGTCACCCCGACTCTGGTGGCCGGGGGTTGGAAGGTCGGTCTACTGAGCACGAGCTTGGGACTGTTGATCCTTGGCATCGCGGCGCTCGCTTGGTTCGGCCTGCAACTTCGCTGGCGGTTCCTTCACGCCGACGCCGTGACGCCCCGGGCAGGGTGACTGCGGTTCGGTAGGCGCTGGCCTAGTCGTTGCACGCTCGTTTGGCGAGACGCCGGACGCTGTTGCTGGAACGATGTGGGTCAGGCAAATGCAGAACAATCAAACCAACGAACCCTCGAAGAGAGAAACGCGCGCCCACCTCGCGTTGGCGGCCGTGATCTGGGTGGTCCTCTACCAGCTTACACCGAAGCAGTTTATCGAGACGGACGGACCCGCCGGCGTCATCACGATGTTCGTCCTGGCCCTCGTGGCGCTCGCAATTTCCATCGTTCTCTGGATGAGCGGCCCTCCCGCCATTCGCAGCGCCTTGCTGCTGCTTCCGTGGATCGTGCCGATCGGATTCCTCGCCTGGGCTCTGTCGGATACGCAACTGAGTACGCGGGATGCACAGGAAGAGGCCCAGCGGCTCCCATCGTCGGTCGGTGCCGTCCCCGCCGCGACCGCTTCGGCGGCACTCGCGGCTTTCCCAACTGCAGTTCCATCTTCGTCTGTGGTTCCGGTCGATCTCGACCTACCGAACATCGATGAGCTGGTGTCGAATCCTCTCCCTGATGTCATCAAGAACGAAGAGCTATTGATCATCATGTATGAGCGCGAGGACGGAACGAGGTCGCGCACTCCCATGCGGCTGTTCCCTTCATGGACGCCCGACACCGTCGTGGAGTTGGTTCAGGCTCGTTTCGACGGCCTCGATCTCCCACTCGTCGCCACGCTCGACAGCAGCGGCGGTCTCCGGATCGCTCGGGCCGAACGATCCGCGCCGGGAGACCGCTGGATGGTCGCTTCCAAGCGAGTCGCGGGAGGCGTCGGTTTCCCGACCGCTCCCCGAGACTGGTAGCGATTCGACGGGATTCAGCCGGCTCGCGCTACGCGGACTCGGCGAAGTGCTCTAGCAAATGCCGGTGGATGAACATGTATCCCCCACCGACCTTCTGCAGGAGCTGGAGTTCCTCGGCGGCATAGTCCAGGAAGCGCGCGAGCCGAAGCGGCATTTGCCCAGTGCCCCAGAGGACGAGCCGCAGGATCGCATGCGTGAGTACGTCCATGCCGCCGAACCAGAGGAAAGCCACGAGCATTGAGATGACCCCAAACGAGATCGCGCCGAACGCCAACTCGCCGAACGCCGCGTTTTCCAGTGTGAAGTAGAGCACCGGCAGGGCCACAAGACCGAGGACGATGCCGCACCCCGCCCCCGCCCAGCAGGCGTTTCGGAGCGATAGACGGATCCCCTCATTGGGGGCCGTCTTGTCTCGCACGACTCGGATGCTGAGTCCACCCAACAGGAAGCCGCCGGCCCCAGCGAGGGGTGGATACAGGCGGAGATTCCGCGCGATCTCGGCGAAGGGCTGTCCGTTTGTCGATCGCACTGCCCAGAGGATCAGCCATACGAAGAGTCCAGCGACCAAGCCAACGAGCAGCCCTGCCCAGGCGGTGCGCCACCGCCAGCTCAGAGCTTCGACGGTCCTCACCCCTCCATCGGGGCGCACGAACGCCGCGTAGACTGGGGCGGCAAGCGCACCGGCCAGGATCGGGAAATCGAGCCCGAACCCGTAAGTGGGCCCGACGCCCTCAGCGATCGCACGGATGACGACCCACACGCCGACCCACACGCCGAAGAGGACGGACAGCCGGCCCAACGTCCTCAAGAGCCGCCCGCGCCAGTCATTGGCCAGGGGCTTCGACCGGTTGAATCTCAGGGCATTCAGGCCAGCGACCGCGAAGATCCACGCCGAAGCCCCGAGCCACCACACCCACCGCGGTCGCCACGGTGCGGCCTCGTCTGGTCCACCGTCCGTGACGGTGTTTTGGAAGGCATCTGGGCCGGGGGCGAGCCGGTCCCCCATGACCCAACTGTGCTGGAGGATCAAGCCGACGAAGAGCCCGAACGAAAGGGCGAATATCGCGTGACAGAGGACGCGCTGGCTCCGAGTCGCGAGCCAGCCGGGTTGTAGGCCTTCGATGAGGAAGACGGTCTGGCTCTCACGTTTCATGCGGGTGGCCAGCCATTTCAGCCAGGCTCTCGCGCGTGCCTCCGAAACCATCGGAGACGGCGAGGAGCGCTTAGACACTCCGCACCCCCTCCCCCTGTCTCTGAAACATGCGATCTACGTACGTATCCAATATGTGTTGCCGACGGGCTTCTGCGGTCTCCGCACCTCCGGCGTCCAACTGCCCGGGGGGTAGATCGGAGTAGGCGCGTTCCATGATGCCGAGCATAAGCGGCGAGCGCGCCTCGATCTGAAGCGCCGAGTCGCGCCGCAGCACGTCCCGTAGACCCTCGAGTCGCGGCCCCCTCTCCCGAACGTGCTCGGCGACCTGCTCGCGCGTGAGTTGCCGCAGCCGTACGGC
Source organism: Gemmatimonadota bacterium (assembly GCA_029262175.1). Classification (GTDB taxonomy): domain Bacteria; phylum Gemmatimonadota; class Gemmatimonadetes; order Palauibacterales; family Palauibacteraceae; genus Palauibacter. The sequence continues at coordinate 5,784 of JAJCZV010000092.1, read as the reverse complement.
GCTGTTGAGTCGGAGACGTGACGCGAGCTCCGTGTATTCCTTGTACCGGCTGGATACGACCGCGCCTATCGAGAGATCTCCCGCGGCGAAGTGGTTGATGGCCCCTACGCATGCCTCGCGAGTCGCAGCCCCAACCTCGTCCAAGCCATCCATCAACGGAAGTAGTCGCCGGTCGGACAGACAACGACGTGTGATGCGCTTGGGAATCGTGTACTTGGAAGACAACTCGGCGGCGAGCCATTCGTCGAGGGGCTGACCCGCCCATCCGATGAGGTTGACAACGATCGGGACGGGCAGCTCCGGCTGACCCTCGACGCGCTTGAGCAACTCAGAGCAAAGAGCCAGCAGGGTCGTGGTCTTTCCCGCACCGGGCTCGCCGAGGATAAGCAGTGATCCGCCCTCTTCGTCAAACACGTCCGCAATCTTCTGATCCGGCGGAAGTATCTCGACGCTGCCGGACGGTTCGTCACCGAACGGGCTGGCCACCGCGGCACGCAGGAGTTCCAGCTCGAGTTCGATGAGCGGCGAGCGCTCTAGCATGCTCGCCAGCGCCCCGTCCACCCAGAACCGCTTGACCTTCTTTCGAAGCGTAATGAGCCCGCGACGAACCTGCTCCTTGTCGCGGGAAGATTCGGGGAGGACGTGCGAGATAAGGTCGTCCATGCTCGGGACGCCGGGAGTCGGATCCGGTTGCGCCGGCGCAGGGGCCGCCTCGCCCTTCGGCTGGAACACCGCCGATGGGACATCGATCTCAAAAAGCTCCCCGTCCGGCGCACGCATATGAAGCACTGGCGTGCCCCATTCCACCGTGTTTTGATCCCAGTGGTTGAGAATCGCTTTGCGCGCTTCGGTAACGGCCATATCCACCGGGTACTTGTCCGCGAGCCAGTCATAGAACGCGCGCGAAAACTCGATTGCCGCGCGGTCAGTGATCTCATACTGCATGGCCACCACGGCGGGCAGTCCCTGCCGAACCACGATCGCGGCAGTGCTCGAGAAGGCATCGTCCGGGTCGCCTAGAGACCCTTCGCAGGAATTGAACACGGCCATGCGGAGGGTGGGATGGCCTCCCAACAGCCCTGCGACCGTCGTGGCGCTAACCGGATCAGAGTTCCCTTCGTCGTCAGTCATCACGAGGAGTCCCTCGCCAGACTCCTCATCGAAAGCGCCGTGTCCGATGAAATGAAAGACGTGCCAAGGTCCCTCGTTGGGCCGCAGCTTCCGCTGCAAGTCCCGCCGCGTCCCACCCTCCACCCAGTCGAGCTTGACGTGGTTGGTATCCGTAAGGTGCTTGATCGCGGTCTCCATCTGCCCGCGTTCTCGGGAAGCAGCTAGCCGTTGGAGGTCGTTCGGGAGGGCCACCATACCGAGGATGCGGAGCGGGGGCTCGACGTGCATCCGGCCCGGCGGACGCTCGACCTGCAGGTAACGAGTGATCGGCGTCAAGGGCGACAGGCCGAGGTAGGCGCCTGGCCGGGTACTTCGATCGAAGATGAACTCCCACGGCAGGGCGGCCAGGTTGGGCGCCTCGATTCGGAGGCGAAGCCGAAGGCCCTTCCCCCGTTCCTTCGCGATGGCCGCGCTCCGGTTGTAGCATCGCCCGATGGCCTCGGGCATGAGTAGGTCGAACAGCTCGCGGCCGAAGCCCTCGACCGTCTCCATCGCCTCGGCTCGTGTCGTCCCCGTCGGCGACTGCGAATGGGCTCGACCCGGAAGACGAGAAAGACCGGGCGCGACCCCCCGGGCAGGGGCTCGGCGAGCGATGTCGAACGCCTCGAGCCTGGTCGCGAGTGCCTGGCGATCGAAGGGCCACACCAGTGTCCCTTCGGGCTCGCCATCGGGTGAATGGACTACTCTAAGGTGGTGAGTCCCTCGCACGGAGGGGCCGACCATAAGCTCGAAATCCTCATACTCCAAGCGCGCCGCCACCTGCTCGAGGAACGATCCGAGGAAGTCCCGCGCTCAACGTCATGTCTTCGCACAAAAGCGCGCAATAGCTGGCCGGCTCTCCGTTCGCCGACCGCGCCTAGTCCAGCCTAAGCGCCTCCACTGGATCCAGTCGGCTCGCTCGCCGCGCAGGTAGGTAGCTGGCGACCAACGCGACAAAGCCGAACAAGGCCGCCACAAGTGCAATGGTAAGCGGGTCAGTTCCGCGGACTTCGAACAGAAGGCCGGCCATCAGGCGGCTCAGCGCCAAGGCGCCGCCGAGACCGACTAAGGCTCCGATGGCGACGGGAACAAGGGCTTGGCGAATCATCATCGCTCGTACCTGCCCGGTGCCCGCGCCGAGCGCGACTCGCAGACCGATCTCGCGCGTTCGCGCACCCACGGCGAACGAGACGACGGCGAAGATCCCCACCGCCGCGAGGATCAGGGCAAAGGCGGCGAATATGCTGAGCGCCCCCGCCGCCACTCTACGCGGAGCCACGCTACCCGCGAGCGCTTCGCTAACGGTCTGGATTCGATACAGCGGTTGGTCAGGGTCGATCGACTGCACAACCGATCGGACCGCCGGCAGGATGCTGTAGGGCTCCACGGATGTTCGGACCAGAACGAACATTTGGTTGGACCATCCGGACACCTGCCGGTGGTTCGCGAACACCTCCGGAAAAGCGACTTGATCGAGTCCGTTGTTGAGCGTGTTCCCGACGATTCCTACCACTTCGAACCAGGGTTCATCCGCATCCTCGCCGACCCTGACCCGTGAACCGATGGCGTTTCCGTCCGGGAAAAGAAGGTCGACCGCCGACTCGTTGATCACAGCCACCAACGGCGATCCTTCAACGTCGGTATCCGAGAAGTTTCGGCCCTGTTTGAGGGGGATCCCCAACGCGTCGAAGTATCCGGGGCTAGCCAAGGTCGTCATCGCAGTAGGGAGTTGGCCCTCGCCGACGACCTGCTGATTCTCCGTGGCTACCCGGCGGAACGCGAAGGCGATCGGTGGGAATTGAGCGCCGCGCCCCACGGCCTCCACGCCGGGGATCGCCTCTACTTGTTCCTCGAGCGTCTGAAAGAATGCGGCGATGGCAGGGCCGTCGTAATCCTCCCATGGCAGCGTGATTCTCATGCTCATCACGCTCTCCGGATCGAACCCCGGATCGACTCGCGTGAGCCGAGAGAAACTGTTGATCAAGAGGCCGCCACCCACGAGAAGAATGAGCGCGAGCGCCACTTCGACCGACACGAGCGCGCGCTGAAGACGCAAGCGGCCGCCGCTGCCCGTCGAGGAAAGACCCTCCGATTTTAGCGTTCCGTGTATCTCACCCCGGGAATCGCGCACGGCCGGAAGTATTCCGAACAACACTCCAGCCGTCACGGAGGCGATGACGGCGAAGACCAACACCCGGACGTTCAACTCGACCGATCCGGGGAGGAAGGGCACACCGGCCAGGATGTCGGCGACCGCGCTGGTCCCGACGTACGCCAACAAGATGCCGACGAGCCCGCTCACGAGCGCGAGACTCACGCTCTCCGTCAGCAGCTGCCGAACGAGTCGGCCGCGAGCGGCGCCGACCGCCGTGCGCACCGCCATCTCTCGTCTACGCTGCGTGGATCTGGCGAGCAACAGGCTAGCGACATTGGAACAGACGATCAGGAGCACGAATAGCACCGCGCCGAGTAGCACATACGCCGCGGGTTTGATCGCGCGAACGTTTGCCTCGGTCCACGTCTCGGCCCTCAACCGCCACCCCTCGTACTCGGGCATATCGGCATACGCGAGCTCGGTCCGTCGAGCGAGAACCTCTAGCTCCGCGTTTACCTGTTCGTGACTGTAGCCATCTCCGATGCGGGCCAGGATTTGAAACTGCCGTCGCTGGCGCGGGAAGACCTCGGGGCTCACGCCCATCGGGATCCACAGATCCAGGCCGTACAGCTCCGAACCGGGGCGCATCACGCCGATGATCGTGTACGGGTTGCCGTTGACGCCGAGTGTTTTTCCGACCAGATCGGGATCGGCGCCAAAGCGGGCTTGCCAGACCCGATGGCTCACGACGGCGACCGGGTCCCCCGCGATGGTCTCCTCGAGCGTCATTCCGCGCCCGAGAAACGGGGCCATACCGAGCGCATCGAACGCGTTCCCCCACCAGAATCCCGTAAAGAAGTTGTCCGTCAACTCGCCCCACGCGACTTGGCGGTTGCCCATGTCCCAGGCGACCACGTGTTCGAGCGAGGCGACGCCGTCTCGGATGTCTTCAAACTCTGCCGGCGACATGTGTTCGACGAAGTTCAACGGGGCGCCGAGCTTCGGATATTCGGTGCCGACCGTGATGAGGCGCTCCTCGTCCGGGAAGGGGAACGGATTTAGAACCAGCCCGTCGACGACGCTGTAGAGGATCGTGTTCGCGCCGATGCCAAGTGCAAGCGTAACGATGATCACTGCGGCGAGACCCGGGTTTCGCTTTACCCCGCGGAGGCTGTATCGAACATCCTGGAAGAACGACTGCATCAGATTGTCTCTCCTGTCCTCGGTTGGGCCTCGACGCGAATCGACGGCAGCACGTAGCAGAGGTGGAATGGATCCGGCGACCTGACGGCGGTACCACATTCGGGCGCGCCGCGGCCCACGCGCGGGAACGATGTGCTGAGTGAACTCCTCGTCGAGATCACCGAGCAGGGCTTCCGAGTGCCTCACTCGCGCGAAGATCCGCAGGATGACGCGCGAAGCGCGCGGGGGACGGACGCCCTGGACCCGATCGATCACGCGACTTCCTGTCCGGCGTCCGAGGCCGCCTCGAGGTCTACGCCATCCCACATGCTGTCGAGCATGTCGCGGCTGCGGATGAGGGCCTCTCTGCCATTTGGTGAGATCTCGAAGTATCGCCGCGCGCGCCCACCACGTTCGGGAATGGACTCGCCGGCGCGAGAGGACACGTAGCCCTTCGTCTCGAGTCGCTCCAGCGTCGCGTATACGGCCCCGATCGAGACCTCTCGGTTGGTCCGCGCCTCGATGGATCGTCGGATGGCCATCCCATAGCCCTCGCCGTTCAAGTGGACGACGGCCAGCAGTGTGACTTGCTCGAATTCACCCAGGAACTTGCGCTTGGTCATCTCCGAAAGCCCGATCTCTGTAGAAATGTTCTACAAAATAGAACTACGAGAGATCGTTTACGGAAGTGCCAGGGTGGAAATTGGCGGTGAGCCGGCCTGCGCCGAGGGCGCCCGCACAGAAGCCTCGGGCGATCGTGGTCTGCTGCATCCCAGCGACAGCGGTCGCAGAGACGAAGACGGAAAGTGCGATCACCGTCCCAAGCGCGATTCTCCTGATGGTGCTTCTGCTGTTCAATGGTCGAACTCCTGGTGCCGGGAACCGACCCGCCGAGGGGTTGCTCGAATTGCCGGTTTCCCGGGGAGGGTCGCGGTTGACCACGGCCGAAGCGTGGCCTGCCTTCTACCTATCACGCAGCAAGAGCCACGAGTCGGGCTCAGGGTCTACGCGGGGCTTGGACCGGCCGGGGGGGACGCGCGGGGGAGGCGAAGCAACTGACGGGAATTACGGGGACCCCGCTGCTCGTATTCTTTGTCGGCTACGAGTGGTGCAGGCTTAAAGGGTCTGAGAGCAAGCGGAGCCTGATCTTGATGAGAAAACGACCCTGACCGTTCGTCCTCACTCCAGTAGTGGTTGGAGATGCGGAAGGATCAGTGCAAGCACGCGAACCGGTAGCGAACTCGTGAACTGGTAGGCCGCCGCGTCTTGCCCCGGCACGTGTGCCGTCACGACCCCGAAGTGACGGTCACCCAGGAAGAAGGCGAACGTCGCGGTTCGATTGACGACGCGTGTCTCGG
>JAJCZV010000091.1 GCA_029262175.1 Gemmatimonadota bacterium | reverse complement strand
GGCAATGACTCATCATGTGAACAAGATCCCTGCCCTTTGTAACAGACGTGTATGGTCACCGTAACGCTTCCGAATAGGTTGAGGGCGCCGGTCGCGCACCCGACACCCGACCGGGCGTCACGCCGCGATTCCGACTCGCAGGACATCGTACTGATTGGAAGCGACTGTTCGGCAACGAGGACGTAACGGTTTCGCGGCCCCCTGAAGCGCGAGGGCTAGGCTGACGGGAAACTCGGTTCAGGGACGATCGGGAGCGTAAACCAGGCGGTGGTTCCGAGCCCTAATTCGCTCTTCATCCCGACCTCGCCGCCCTGTTGCTCCACCAGGTGCTTGACGATCGAAAGGCCCAGGCCCGTACCGCCGCGCTCGCGAGCACGAGCCGGATCGACTCGATAGAACCGCTCGAACACACGATTCAGATGAGCCGACGGGATCCCGGGACCCTCGTCTGTGACCGCGATTCGCACGACCGCTCCCTGCGGTATGGCGATGAGGCGGACGCGCCCGTCGTTCCCCCCGTGGCGACGCGCATTGTCCAACAGGTTACGGAGAATCTGTCTGACGGCGTCGAGATCGGCGTAGGCCAGAACGCCCTCGTCGCTGATCTCGAGCGTGCCGCGCTCAGGTTCGGTGGCGACCGCCTCCCAGACCTCCCTCGCCACGTCGGACAGGGAAATCCCCTCGGGTCGGTGCGCGCGCTTGCCGGACTCGGCGAGCGCGAGGTCGAGCAGGTCATCGACGAGTTCTCGCATTCGCGTCGCGTTCGCGAGGATGCGTCCGCCGAAATCCTCTGCCCGTTCCGCGGGTAGTTCGCTATCGGTGAGCGCTTCTGCAAAGCCCGTGATACTGGTCAGAGGCGTCTTGAGTTCGTGCGATACGTTGGCAACAAAGTCGCGGCGCACACTCTCGAGCTTGCGCAGATCCGTGAGGTCTCTGAGCATGAGGAGTGCTCCGTCGCGATGCGGGCGGGCGGCAGCCAAGACGGTGCTTTCGCCAAGCAGCACCTCATCGAATACGGACTCACCACGCTGCGCTCTATGCACGGCCTCGGAAATATGCGGCGTTCTAAACAGACTTCCGATCCGTGCCGGCGAAGAAACCGGTCTCCCCGCCCAGCGATCGAAAGCTGGATTGCGCAACACGACATGGTCATCCGTATCGATGAGCGCGAGTCCATCGTCGAGCCCATCGAATAGCGTCTGTAGGTCCTCGGCCTCGCGCTGCGCCTCCAGCAGCTGCGTGTGAAACGTACTCCTCGCTCGTTCGATCGTGGCCTGTGTTCGGGCGTCCAAACCGCGCTCGAGCAGGCGGGTTGCGAGGAAGATCAAGATCAAGAGGGACGCGAGCGTCGCGATCCCGATCCCCAGGGCTGATGGATCAAAGTCCATCCCTACCGCTAGGATGATCAGAGCGATCAACAGCAGGGCCGACGTAGCCAAGAAAAATCGAGTGGAAAATTTCATCGACGACCCACTGACGGCTCGCTCCAGGCCACGGAGCCCTGTTCGGACCTGGCTACTTGTCCAAGGCGCGGAACCGATACCCTACACCGCGCACCGTTTCGATAAGGAGCCCAGAGCTTCCGAGCTTCGTACGTAGCCGGGCCACATGCATGTCGACGGTGCGCGTTTCGATACGGGCGTTGGTGTCCCAGACCGATTGCAGGAGCTGACGACGGCTTTGCACTCGGCCACGTCGCTCGAGCAACACTTCGAGGAGTCGATACTCCAGTGGAGTGAGGTCCACCTCTTCCCCGTCGGAGTAAGCCGTGTGCGCTTCTCGATCGAGCTCGACCGGTCCCACGGCGATCCGTCGTGTAGCTGACACCGGCTCGGCCTTCGATCGACGGAGCAACGCTTCGACGCGAAGCGTGAGTTCTCGCGCGCTGAAAGGCTTCGTGATGTAATCGTCTCCGCCGACCTCGAATCCTCTTACCCGTTCCTCTTCCTCCGTTCGAGCCGTCAGTAAGATCACGGGGATCGAGCTTGTTCGCTCGCCAAGACGGAGTCGCTGGAGGACTTCGTATCCGTCCATCCCAGGAAGCATGAGATCCAGAATGATCAGATCCGGTCGTTCTGCTTCCGCGGATGCCAATGCACCGTGACCGTTCACCGCCGTTGTAACGCGATAGCCTTTGCGACTCAGATGGTAAACGAGCACGCTGAGGATATCCGGTTCATCGTCCACGACCAGAATCCGTGCATCCGGCATCGCGCGTCCATCCTGCCCTTCTTTCCGGGCTACCTGATCGGAAATAGGGTTTTCCTTTCGCATCGTCCGCCCCAGTCTGACTTCTCGCTCTCGGTCGTTCACACGAGTCCACGCAAGATCCTGGGCAGCGACTATCGTGAGTAGGGTAACACCATTGTAACGATCAAGTGACGTCCGACGGCCGCATTCGATACGCGGGTCCGATCCGGGCGTCCACCGGCGTGGGAGCGCGGTTTCTCCTAGAAATCGACCTGCGCGACGAGGAGGAACTGACCGTCGGCCAGGCCGGGCGCGTCGGGCGAGTCATCAAGCCCGAGTGCGTATTGAAGCCCGAACTTCGTGTATGGTCCGGGCAGAAGATTGAAGCCGAAGACCAGAAAGTCGCGGTTGTCGCCCAGGGCTGGACGAAGTCCATCGTACCGCACCAACGTCTCGAGGATATAGGTTTGATATCCCAGCTCGACGTATCCCCCGTACGCCTCGGCTTCGGCCGGAGGACCGCCGCCGATCGCGGAGTCCAGATCATACTCGGCTCGCAGAACTTCTCCTGTCAGTGTCCAGCCACGGTAGGTCGTCTGAACGTCCGCCCCCCACAGCAGACGGCTGCCGGCGAACGCAGTGGTAAGCTCGGCTGCGGCGAGCGGATCGCCGGTCACCGTCCCCGCGCCAAGCTGTGCGGAGGTGTCCTCGGAGTAGGCGATCGATGCTCCGAACTGGACCACCAGATCGTCATAGAAGGCGATGGTGCCGATGGAGTTGAACTGGGCCCGAGCTGAAAACATGTAGTCGTCGCCGTCGTTTTCAAACTCGCGTCCATTGCCGTTGAAGAGCCCCGCTCCGTAGGTCAATCGACCGTCCAAAGCGGCGCCGCCGAGCGAGACACCAACCTGTCTGCCGGGGGCGATGGCCTCGGTCGCCTGGGCGCGCTCGAGCAGCCGAAGATCGCCCTTGT
>JAJCZV010000090.1 GCA_029262175.1 Gemmatimonadota bacterium | reverse complement strand
CCGCTCGCTGAGCGTTGCATCTTGTCGTTTGGTTCCAACGCGGGTCCTCCGATGCTGCCCAACTATTTCTATAACAACAACTACACCATCGTCCAGACGCCGGATCACATAATGATCATGACCGAGATGGTGCACGACGTTCGTATCATTCCATTGGGCGAGCCCAACCCGAGACCCGAGAATGTGCGCCTGTGGATGGGCGATTCCCGAGGCTGGTGGGAGGGCGACGCGCTGGTCATCGAGACCACGAACTTGAATCCGGAACAGCTCAACGGATATCGGCAGTTCTATGGTGCGTCGGAAAACGTGAAGATGACCGAGCGTATCACGCGCAGCGGTGAGAATACGCTCAACTACGAGTTTACGGTCGAGGATCCGGACACCTACACCAGCGCCTGGGGCGGAGAGGTGCCGTTCAACAAGATGGCCGACGACCAGCTGCTTTATGAGTACGCCTGCCACGAGGGCAATTATGCCCTCTCCAACGTTCTTAGCGGAGCTCGCGCGCAGGAACGCGAAGCCGCAAACAAGCCGTAGACAAGGTGAGACAGATGCAAAGCGTACGGGGTACTGTGATCGGTGGGTGCTTGGCCTTGGCCATAGCGGCGCCTCTAATTGGGCACCATGCGTTCGGCGCGGAGTTCGATCGCGACGCCCCGATCCGATTGCAAGGACACGTGGTAAGGCTCGAGTGGGTGAATCCACATACCTGGATTCATCTCGAGGTGCAGACGGACACCGCTACGCACGTATGGATGGTCGAGGGCGGCACGCCCAACACGCTTCTCCGTCGCGGTCTCAAGCGAAACTGTCTCGCGCCCGGTACGGAACTCATCGTGGACGGCTACCAGGCCAAAGACCATTCGCTCAAGCGGGCCAATGGACGCGATGTCACGTTCACGGACGGGAACAAGTTCTTCATGGGGTCCTCGGGGGCCGGAGCTCCTCCCGGAGGGACGCCAAACCCGAACGACTACCAGAGCGGTGCCTGCCAGCCGCCGCCCGGCTGGGACTTCGACTAGGGGTCGGATCGTTCTGGCCGATCGGTCGTTGTGGCCCATGGCTCGCGCGGGGTTCTAGCCCTGGGTTCTAGCCGGAATACCCGATCCAGCGACCGGCCGCCGCTACGGTAAACCAGAGCGCGATCGACGCTAGGCCGCAGATCCGCGTGCCCAGCGATGTCTCTCGTCCGGCACCGCCCGCCATCCTCCTGCGAATGGCGAGGGTGAAGCACAAGGCAATCGGCAGCGCGATCATCTTGACCCAAAACGAAGTGTTGTAGAAACACTTTACGGCTTCCGACAAGAACATGGGTATGCCGGTCGCGAGCATGAGGGCGATCGCGGCGAAGAGCCATGGTCGTGCGCTGCGGATCAATCCCTCGATGGGTTGGCGTGTGAGGCCGAGACCGAGCAGGCGTAGATCCACGACGAGGAGCGCCCCGCCGAGCAGACACAGCCCGAGCAAGTGGATCGACTCGATGATCGGGAAGGCCCACAACGACTCGCGGATCGCGGTGCCGAACGCCGTGCCTTCAAGCCGTTCGAAGAACGGCAGCCACCCGTCCGGGGCCACTTAGTTCGCCATCGTCGGACAGGCGGATGCCCAGTTCAGCCACCCAGGCTGTGGCTGGATGTCGCAGTCAAACCAGTTATACGCGATGAGCCGCCCGGCGATCACGATAAAGGCCCACACCACCAGCGACACGGCCCCAGCGATCCGGGCCTCGCGCGGTAACACTGGGTCTTGGTCCCATTCCGAAACCCGCCGATGAATCTTGCGGTGGAAAACGAAGGCGTTGAGCCCAGCGAAAACGAGCAGCACCATCTTCACGCGGAAAAAAATGTTGTGGTAGTAGCGTACAGGGTTCGAGTAGAAAATGAGTAACCCCGTAATGACCATCAAAACGAACCCGACGCGGGCCCAGGGTAAGAGTCGCCCGGTGACCTGTGAGACGGGCACGTTCCTCATCGCCCACCCGACGAGCCGCAGATCGTTCATCGCTACGATCCCTACGAAAAGCGCGATCGTGAGGACATGTGTCGATTCGAGGAGCGGCCACACCCAGAACGATTCGAGGAGCGCCACGCTCCACGCCGTACTTCCGAGCCATTCCAGGAGGCCTTCCATCGATGCGTGCGCTAGTTCCCGCGCGCATCGTTCGGTCGGAGCGTCTCCGCGGCGTACTTCGCGTGGCACTCGGAGCAGACGTAGTAGATCTCTGCCCCCGCGTCGAACACGGCCTCGGAGTTTCGCGCGTCTGCCGCTTTGAGCGCCTCTCGGCCGACTTCGATCAAGGCCTGCGACATCGTCGTCCAATCGCCACGATCTCTCGCCCGACCGCTCATCATGAGGAGGTTGCCGGACTCGGCGACCAGAAACGCCGCGTGACTGACGGCCTCCCATTCCTCATCGGACGCAGGGCGGATCTCGTGGACGCCCGCGGAGTCCAAGATCTCCCCCACGGCGTCCCAATAGACTTCTGCGGCCGGCTCGATGACGGCGATCATGAGCTCCTGGACGTCTCCGACCGGCGTAAGCCGCTCGACTTCGGGCGCACAGGCAGACAAGACAAGCGCCGCGAGGAGGGGACCCGTTCGGTTGGTTGGCATAGACCAGAACGTATCGAGACGTTCGGTCAGACGCACCGCGTCTTCGGAGAATGTCTCGATTCCCGCCAGCTTGCGGTCCTCCGGATCCGAACCTACGGTGCCATCCAATGTGAGCGAACGCACGAGACCCAACGAAGCGGGGACAGCTATGCGAGCAAGGACGGGGATGGTCACGGGTATCGCAGTCATTGGCATCGCGGCCGCGTCCGGCCCGTCGCTACAACCGCTTCAGGCTCAAGAAGAAGATGACAACGATCCGGTCGCCACGCTCGTGAGTCGGCTCAGCCTGGACAACTACAAGACGACGCTAAAGGGACTCACTCAGTTCGGCGATCGACGGCAGGGGACACAGCGCAATCGAGACGCGGTGGATTGGATCGAGTCCCAGCTGCAAGCCTTCGGGTGCACGAACACCGAACGAATCACCTACACGTTTCCGCCACCCCCTCCTCCCGATGCCGGCCCTCGTACCGGTGGGCGTCGCCGGCCGCCCGCGGCGGACCCAGACCTGACCACGCCGACGGGTGGTCGCGTCGGACGCCGTGGGCCTGGCCCAGGCGGGAGCATGATCTTTGGGGATCGCGGGCCCACGGGCGTGAATCGAGATCTCATGGCCCAGCCAGACGAGCGCATCCGCGCGCTCAACGTCGAGGAGCCGACGGATGGCGAGCGCTCCGAGGTCTACTGCACGAAGGTGGGGACCACGCGTCCGGATGAGATGTACATCATCGGCGGTCACATGGATGGACATGGGGTAAACGAAGCGGTCAACGATGATGGCTCCGGTACGGCGCTCGTGATGGAGCTGGCGCGCGTGTTCAGCGCGCCCGACGTCGAGACCGACCGATCGATCCGTTTCGTGCTTTGGAACAACGAAGAGACGGGCCTCAATGGCGCTCGCGCCTACGTGGAGCAGCGACAAGAACTGCAGGGAATCGAGAATCCGCGGGGTTCCGGCCAGTATCCAGAGCCTCGTTGGCTGGGCATGGCCCAACACGACATGATGCTATGGGATCACGGTGCGCCTGGTCCCGACGGGCGCGTCAGTCGTAATCAACGCCCGGAAGCGGATGTGAACGTAGAATTTCAATCCAACTCCGAGATGGCCAGTGCCTCGATGGAGCTCGCCTTTCTCTTCAAAGCGGCCAATGAGCGCTACGCCACCGACTATCCGGCCGCCGTCGGCCCGCACATGACCAACACGGACTCGACGCCGTTCATGGACATCGTTCCCTCGATCAGTTTGCGCGAGAACGAACGCGGCGCGCAGGTCGGCGCCGGCTGGGACCCGAATTGGCACCAGCCTACCGACGTGTGGACGACGTATACCGATGACGACTTTCGACTCGGGCTCAATGCCGGTCAGACCACATTGGCGGCGATCGCTCAGCTCGTGGGTGCGACGATCCGTTAGCGATCGCTTCGATTGGCCGCCTCGATGCGGTCGAGTTCGTCCACGTCGAGCCGAGCACGTTCGAGGATGGCGAGGATAAAGTCGGTCTTGCCATCGATGTAGGCTTCGATGTTCCGGGGATGCTGAAGCGCGAGTCGTTTCTTTAGCTCGCCGTATGTCTGCGCCTCGGCAACGTGTGTGCGGAGATAGTCCCGGACGGCAAGGTGGTTTCTCAGACCCAAGCTTCCCGGCGGGCACACGTACAGGTGATGATCTGGGAGTTCGGCGGGCGCCGAAAACGCTTCCCGCCCTTCGACGCCGAGGTCGCCGCGATGTTGGTAGCCGAGGGTCGACAGCGCGTGGATGGCCCTGGGCATGTCATCGCCACTAGCGAGAACCACCGTCATGTCGATCACCGGCTTTGCGCTCAATCCCGGGACGGCGGTGCTACCGACGTGTTCGATCGTTCGCGCGAACCCCCCGACCGCGCTCCACACAGGGGCGCGCAGTCTCTCGAACACGTCGGGCCACGTCGGGTCATAGTCGAGGACCACGACCCTTTTCACTCCTACAGCCCGGCCCGATTCCATTTGGCGATCACGTCTCGCGAGATCTCGAGCATTCGGGCCACGACCAGATCGAAGTAGCGTTCGGCTTTGTCGGGATCGAAGTCGGGGAAGCCCTGTCCGGGGGCGTACAGGCCGATCGAAGAAGGGAAGGGCCACGCCTGCATGCCCGCGGTGAACGGTGTCGTCTGTTCTTCGCCCTCATAGCGCTCTTCGTGTACGAGGTCGGGTCGCAGCGCGAGAACCGCCGCCGTTTCGTTGTTGCCTGCGTGCCCGCCTTGTGTCCCGAACACGTCTTCGGTGATATCGGGCGTAACGCTCCACCAGTTAATCACCAAGACGCGAGCGTCGGTCGTCTTGAACACGTCCTCCGCGGCTTGGTTCAACGGTTCGAAGTTCGGACCGTGACCGTTCAGCACGATGATGTTCTTGAAGCCGCTGGCGTGAAGCCCCCGCATCACGGCCTCCGCCGTCCGTCGCAGGACGTCGGCCGGGATCCCGAACGTACCTGGAAATTCGTCGAGCCCCGTGTTCACGCCGTAGTTGATGGACGGCGCCACGAGCGCGTCGAGGTCGGCCGCCATTCGGAGTGCCATGGAGTCCGGCACCAAGATGTCCGAACCATTGGGCGCGACCCCGTGAGCCTCGAGGGTCCCCACCGGGAGCAAGACGGTACTCATCCGTTCGGGTACGAGCTCGCCCACCTCCATCCAATTGAGATCGGTCAAGTGACGCGTCGAAGGTGACGACTGAGCCGTCAGTGCGAGCGGTCGCGCCACCGCGGGGGCGAGGAGCGCGGAAAACACGACGATGCACGTTTTGAGCTTCATTTCTACCCGGCGATTTCGAGGAGCTCCGGCGAACGATCTGAGCGTGAAGGTCGGTTGTCGAATCCCCGGGTCGCAAGGCGTCGGCCCGTTCGAGCTCCGCGCCTGGGCGTTTACCCGATAGGGCCGACGATCACGCCATTCTGATCGGGAGCTTTCGAAGCCGCTGACCGGTCAACGCGAAGATTGCGTTCACCACAGCCGGCGCGATGGGCGGCACTCCGGGTTCGCCGACCCCGCCCGGTTCCTCGCGGTTCCGAACGATGTGCACCTCGACCTCGGGCATGTCGGACATGCGGAGCATCTCGTAGTCGTGGAAGTTGCTCTGCACGACTTTGCCTTCGTCGATCGTGATCTCCCCGTAAAGCGCAGCCGTCAATCCGGTCACGATGGACCCCGTGAGCTGGGCGTCGACGATTCCGGAATGAATGATCTGACCGCAGTCGGCCGCGCACCACACGCGATGAACGCGGAGTCCGTCCGCGACAGAAACTTCGGCGATCTGGGCCACGATACCGCCCTTGTCCTCCACGAGGCCGATGCCGCGCCCGCGTCCCTTCGGGGGACCTGCCGCCCAATCGCACATCTCCGACACTTTCTGCAGGACGTGCTTCATCCGTGGGTGTCCGTCGAGAAGCTCGAGACGAAACTCGAGTGGATCGCGTCCGGCTCCCTGCGCGAGTTCGTCGATGAAGCCTTCGAGCATGAACGTGTTGCCGGAAGGCCCTACGGATCTCCAATAGCCTGTCGGTACTTGGACGTTCGACCGACAGTAGTCCACCACTAGGTTGGGTACGTCGTAGAGCAGCGTCGCGATGCCGTCGACGGCATTGCGGTCTGCGCCGTCTCCTCGGCTGGGTCCATCCGTGACGCCGAGCGGTGGTCCCGCTACTCGCGCACTGAGCGCGCTCAGACGTCCGTTCGCATCCGTCGCACCGTGGAACCGAATCATGGATGCGGGACGATACTGATCGTTGCGCATGTCCTCCTCGCGCGTCCACACGACCTGCACCGGCGCGCCGACTTTCATCGACGTCTCTACTGCGTCTTGGACAAAATCGGTGCGGCTTCTCCGTCCCCAACCGCACCCCAAGTACGTGACATGAGTCGTGACCTGTTCGATGGGAAGCCCGGTGAGCTCGGCGCCGACTCGCTGCGTCCCCTGTGGGTTCTGCGTGGGTGCCCAGATTTCACAGCGGTCCGCCTCCACGTGAGCCGTACAGTTCATCGGTTCCATGGTGGCGTGGGCCAGATACGGAACCTCGTAGTCTGCTTCCAGACGCTGGGTGCCCGCGGCCAAGGCGGTCCCCACATCGCCGGCCTCACGCGCCACCACGCCGTCTCCTTCGCATAGCCGGGCGTTGTGAGTCGAAATCTCCGAACTGCTCATCGCGAAGTCGGCCTGCCAGGAGCACTCGAGCGCGCGGGCACCTTCAAAGGCGGCCCAGGTGTGATCGGCAACGACCGCGACGCCCGAAGAAATCTTTATCACATCGCGAACCCCCGGCACCTCCCGCGCAGCTGAATCGTCGAGGCTCTCCAGGGAGCCGCCCAACACCGTCGACTTCAAAACTGTCGCGAAGAGCATGTCGGGCACGCGGACGTCGATCCCGAATGTGGCCTGACCGGTGACCTTTAGCTGTGTATCGACTTGAGGGACGTCGGTGCCGATGAGCGCAAACTCGGAGGGGTCCTTGAGACGCGGTTCTTCTGGCACCGGAAGCGCGGCCGCCGCTCCGACCAATGCGCCGTAGTCGGCGGAGCGTCCCGAGGCGTTGTGAATCACACGCCCCATCTCCGTCCGACACTCGCTCGCTGGCACGGCCCACTGCGTTGCGGCGGCCGTCACCAACATTTCCCGTGCCGCGGCGCCGGCGCGACGCAGGGGCATCCAACCGCCCCGCCTGACACTGGTGCTCCCGACGGTCATCTGACGCCCGTACTTGTCGGGGTGTGCGTCTGCCTGTCGGCTCGTGACTCGATTCCAATCCGCGTCGAGCTCGTCCGCGACGATCATGGGAAGCGACGTGCGAACGCCTTGCCCCATGTCCGCTCTTCCCACCCAAATCTCGATATTGCCGGTCTCGGCGATGTGAAGAAACGCGTTGGGTTGGAAGCCGTCTCCGAGCATGTCGACGGCGTCGAAGTCGAGATGCGCGGGCTCCGCAGCTCGCGCAGATTTGGTCGGGAAGCTGACCGAGAGCAGGAGCCCGCCTCCGGCCGCTGAGCCGAGCTTGACGAAGTCGCGTCGGTTCATGGGGTCGAGCTTGCGGATCTTGATCATGACTCAGCCCTCCTTCGCCGCGCGGTGAATCGCCTTGCGAACCCGCTGGTACGTCCCACACCGGCAAATATTTCGGGACATGGCCTCGTCGATCTCGGCGTCCGTCGGGCTGGCGTTCTTGTCGAGGAGTGCGGCAGCGGCCATGAGCTGACCGGACTGACAATAGCCACACTGTGGGACCTGTTCCGTCACCCACGCACGCTGCACCGGGTGCGAGCCGTCTGACGACAAGCCTTCGATCGTGGTGACTTCCCGTGCTCCGACGGTCGAGATGCGAGTCGTACACGAGCGCACGGGTTCGCCATCCAGATGGACCGTGCAAGCCCCGCACTGGGACCGCCCGCAACCGTATTTCGTCCCGGTCAGGCCAACGAAATCTCGCAGCACCCACAGCAGGGGCATCGTTTCTGTGGCGTCGACTTCGTGACGGGTGCCGTTGATCCGTAGCGTGAACTTCGCCATTGAGCCTCCAAGCAGCCGATAAGAGGAGTCTGGAGCATCCCGACCAGACGCTCCCACTCTTCGACAACGTAACTGCAATTGCCGCCCTAATGCAGGACAGGTTTGACTCTGCAGACGGCGCTTCCGTAATTTTCGTTGCGCTCACCGCCAGGAGGCTGCCCGATGTCGATTGCCAGGATTCCGTCGAGACGCCCGCTCTTCGTTGCCGTTCTTGTTACCGTTCTTGCGTCCGCTCTGTCCACCGCCGGACCTCTGCTCGCGCAAGAGGATGAGGGCACCGAGGTCACGTTCTCTCGGGACATCGCACCGATTCTGCAGCAAAGTTGTCAGAGGTGTCACCATGACGGCGGCGTCGCTCCGATGGCGCTTGTCACGTACGAAGATGTGCGCCCTTACGCGCGGAAGATCGTGAGTCGGACGGGCATCCGAGATCGTGCCGGCGCGATGCCCCCCTGGTACGTCGAGAAGGACATCGGCATCCAGCACTTCAAGGACGATCCATCTTTGAATGACCAACAGGTCGCTGCGATCGAGGCCTGGTGGCGGCACGGCTCCCCGGAGGGGGACCCGGCAGAGCTCCCTGCGCCGCTCGTGTTCGACGACGCGACGGGCTGGCAGGCTGGCGAACCGGACCTGGTGGTCATGCTTCCCGAAACGTTGGTCAAGGGTGATGCGCCCGACTGGTGGGGAGACATCCCGAGCGTCCCGACCGGACTGGACGAAGACCGATACATCAAGTCGGTAGAGATCCGAGAAATCAACGATGTAGCGAGCAGCGCACACGAGGGTCGTCACACGGTGGGCGGTCGATACGTGGTGCACCACATGATCTGGAGCACCCGGGTGCTCGAAGATGGACAAGACACCGGCGTCGGGGCGGATCGAGACGAGACCGATGTCAGTTGGCCCGTGCACGAGGTCGGTCGAAACCCCGACATTTTCGACCCGAATGGGGGCAGACTTTTGCGCGCCGGCTCGAGCGTCGTTTCGAACTCGGTCCACCTGCACTCGAACGGACGGGACACGAAGGCACACCTCGAGATCGGTTTCCGCTTCCACCCCCGTGACTACGAGCCGAAGTACAAACCCGGATTCCTCGGGCTCGGCAATGCGATGGACATCGATATTCGGGCAGACGAAAGCGATCAGGAGTTGCACGCCTACAAGGTGCTGACGCAACACACCAAGATCGTCACGTTCGAACCGCACCTGCATGCGCCGGGGTCTCGGATGTGTCTCGAGGCGATCTGGGGCTGGAACGTGGAGACTCTGTCGTGCGTCGGATACGACCACAACTGGGTGCGCGGGTACACGTTCGCCGATGACCATCAGCCCCTTCTTCCGAAGGGGACCGTGCTCCACATCACCGGTTACATGGACAACTCCGAGACCAATCAGAACGTTCCGGACACCAGGAACTGGCAAGGCTCCGGGAATCGTTCGGTCGCCAACATGTTCATCGATCTCGGGATGCGTTTATCTCTGACCGACGAGCAATTCGAGGACGAGATGGCCGAACGCCGTGAGCGTCTGGCGCTAGATGTGAACGATCACGTCATCGGTTGTCCGCTGTGCCTGGTCATGCCCGAGGAACTCGTTGCCGACGACGACATCGAGTCCGGCGGGACCGACCCGGGCGCGTCCGGCTCGGGCCGATAGCGAGTGCCGGCAAGCATGCATGTCTGGCATCGGGGCCATCGGGCGTCCCCGGTTCTCTGGGGAACGACGGCGCTTCTCATCGCGCTCGCGATTCCGCTCGGCACGCAGGCGCAGGAAACCTTCTCCAAGGGTCAAAACATCTCGCCAGCGTTCGAGGGCTGGGAGCAAAACGAAGACGGCTCGTTCAACTTCATGTTCGGCTATATGAATCGGAACTGGCTCGAAGAACTCGATGTCCCCGTCGGCCCCGAGAACCGTCTCTCGCCCGGACCCGCCGATCAGGGACAACCCACGCACTTCCTGCCGCGTCGCAATCGGTTCGTGTTCAAGGTCCGCGTCCCCGCCGACTGGGGTGACAAGGAGATGGTCTGGACGCTCACGACTCAAGGCAAGACGGAGTACGCCTACGCATCGCTGCGACCCGACTACATCGTCGACAACGTCGTCATCGCCTCGGAGACGGGTGCGTTAGGCGCGGGCTCCAGCGATGCGACGACTCGGTCCAACACGCCACCGGCCGTCCGCATCGAAGGAGAGCCGACACGACAGGCCTCGGTCGGACAGCCCGTGACCTTGATTGCTTATGTCGATGATGACGGCCTGCCCAAGGCACGGAGACGAGCCCGACCGGACGAGCCTCCGCCGCCTGACGCGGAGTATCGCCTGAGCGCTCGCCAGCTGAGGCCGCCGGCTCGGGTGACGGTCGACAAGGTGATCGGTCTCACCTTGGGGTGGTTCGTCTACCGAGGCGCCGGCGAAGTGAGGTTCGATCCACCGCAGGTAAAGGTCTGGGAGGATACGCGTACGGGGGCCAACTCACCGTGGGCGCCGCTGTGGGCCGCACCTGACCTGCCCGAAGGTGGACGGTACGTCGTAACGGTCACGTTCGACCGACCGGGGACTTACGTGCTACGGGGTCGCGCGGACGACGGTGGTCTGTACAGCGACGCCGACCTGACGATCATTGTGTCTCCGGCGACGACCTCTCAGTAGACATCCACCGCACCTTCTCAGAGATGGGCCGCCGGGCGGACGTCGGCCACTCTCCGACGGGTCTTCCGACGTAAAGAAACCCCCGCAGCTGCGTCGCTGGCCCGAACCCCACGGCCGCGGCGACAAGCGGGTGCGTCACGACGGCCCCGCTCGTCCACTTGCTCCCGAGTCGAAGCGCGCTCGCAACCAGCTGCGCGTTGTGTACCGCACATCCAAACGCGATCAGCTCCTCCCACTCCGGGCGTGCTGGGTCCGGATCGACACCAAGCGCGATCCAAACCGGTGCCATCCAGGGCTTCCGCTCCTGAGCGGTCTGCGCCTCTCCCGAAAACGCCGCACCGGGGTTCAGCGCTCGGTACGCATGGCCGAAGGCTTCGCTGATCGTGCTCCGTTGGTCTCCGCTAAATACGACGAAGCGCCAGGGCTCGGTCTTCCCATGGCTCGGGGCCCAGTTCGCGGCTTCGAGCATCTCTCCGATCAGGTCGAGGTCGATCGGGTCCGGGTCGAGGTCCTTTAGCTTGAAGCTGCGCCGGCTTCGAATCGAATTCAGCAGCCGGGCCGAGCCGCCCGCGACATCGTGCGCCGTCATGGCTGCACGGGAACCAATGCGACCCAAAGACCCCCTGCGTCCCCGAGAATGAGATTCTTCGCCTCGGCGTGGGCTGCGGCCGAAACGGTGACGGACAGTACGGGTGCGGACCCCGGGTCGGTCTGCCATAAGCCGCCGTCCACGACGTATACCGTTCCCGTCGCAAGGCCGACCGCTCGTCCGTAGAGGTGTTCCGGGTGTCCAGCCATCCCGCAGTCGCGCGCTCCGAACGCCGTCAACAACGCGACCAAGCGCTCGGGGTCTTCAACCCCGATCCATACCTCGGAGAGCGCGCTCGCGCCGTTCTCGTGGGTGAGGTGCTCTGCTCGATCAAGGGGTGGCTCGTGAACCTCGATAAAGAAGACCGACGCCAGGTCGTGATCCTCGGGAAACGCAGCCCAATCAAACGCCGCCGATCGGGTGGGCGCGAGTGCCGGCTCGATCTGGGCCGTGGCGGACAGGACCTCGTCCACCGCGAGTCCCGAAAGGGCTAGATAGGCGCCTCCGCCACCGATGTCGATGAGATCGGCGTAGCGCCGAGCCAGCTCATCGCCCGGCTCCATCACGGTCATCAGCTCCAGCGACGATCCATCCTGGAACTTGATATGACGATTCTCCAAACCGTTGGCGTGGCGTCGTCCGGGTTTCATCGAAAAGCCGAATCCATCGGACAAGGTGCTCGTGAGCCCATCGAGATCGGCGGCTGCAATGGTCACATGATCCAGCCGCAGACGCGACTCGGGGGCTAGGCAGACGTCCACCTGGGTCTGTGCGGCCAGAGCCAGGGCCGGCGCATACATGGCTGCGAAGGCGGCTGCGACCCACGACATACGCGTGCGAAAAGCCATCAGGTTCGCTTCCGCCAGTATCGCGCGAGGCCCCACCAAGAGTCTTCGGCGCCAAATGCCGCGAGGTAGGTGGCGACGACCTCGGCCGGCAAACGCGTCCGCATGTCCGCCACGGCCCACGCGCCGAACTCTTTCGCTCGCGCCCGATCGATCTCGGGATCTGCGACCGACGGCTCATCCCCGGCCAACGAGTCTCGAACGCGCTGCGCCCACTGATCCAGCCCGCGAGCCAGCTCGGCGAAATGCGCGGCGGGATCGTCGGCGGGTCCGTAATGCGTCGGAACGATCCGGTCCGGATCCCAGGCCATGACCCGATCCATGCTCTCCTTCCACACCTCGACGTCGATGTCGGGCGGAGGTGTCACCGGAACGGGTAGCCCGGGTTGGATTCGGATGCCCCCGACGTCTCCGACCCAGGCGGTATCGGTGGCCTTCTCGAAATATGCGACATGGTGTTTCGCGTGTCCGGGGACATAGGCCACGTCCCACTCTCGGTCGCCGAGAACGATCTGATCGCCTTCGTCCACCTCGACCACCGACCCCGCCGGCACGGGCAGAAACTCGCCCCAAAGCGTTTCCATGGCCGCTCCATAGATCCGGCCGGCCGATGCGAGGAGTCGCTCGGGGTCGATCATGTGGATGGCGCCGCGCGGATGGACGTAGACTTTGGCTTCCGGAACGCGCCGCACGATGCTCCCGGAGGCGGTCGCGTGGTCGAGGTGGATGTGCGTCAGGAGCAAGGCCCGCACATCGGCGAGCGCGAATCCGACCTCGTCCAGTCCGCGCTCGAGTGCGTCCAGACAGGAGGTGGGGCCCGGATCGACGAGCGCGACCCCATCAGAAAGTGCGAGCACACCCGTACCGATGGCGGAGGCGTTCCCCATATGCATGAGATCGACGAACCACGTACGGGGATCTATGCGCAGCACCGTCACTGGGGGCATCCGTTCAGTTGAAGGTCACGTCGAGCCGGGGGGGCCGATCCGGCCCCCCCAGAACGTCGGGTCGCACCTCGGTCCGAACAAGACCGAGTCGACCTGCGTCAGCGGCCTTCGAATTCCGGCGTGATCCGCGTGTCGGCGTGTAGAAAGATGAAGTGGTCGAAGTAGTAGTGGATCAGAAGGAACGATAGGACGACCACGTAGAAGGCAAAGTAGTGCTGGCCTGCGTACACCGTTCCCCCGAGCGTCTTCATGGCTTCGCCGGTCTCGAAAGCTCCGAGGCCCACAATGGTGCTCAACAGCGCTATGAACACGGCGCCGGCGCCCAGTGTGAAAGCGAGGCAGAGGCCATAGAGAGACCACCCGTGCCGAGACACCTTCTTCACAAGAGGTGAGTTGATGTACCCCTTCCGCTCGCGAACTCGGTTCAGGTACAAAACCACGGCGAGATATTGGAACGAATGCCAGGTGTTCAGACCCTGAAACGCGATGTCTAGGTTGGGCAGCATCGGCGTCACGAAGAACAATACCGAAGCCACCGACATGTGAAGCGTCTTCGGGATATGGAGCCGACCCTCTCGGATCTCCCAGATCGATTTGGCGATAAAGGCCGTGGCGAAGAAGATAAACGCGATCCACGCCATGTCAGCGATGAACTGGTGCTTTAGAAAACTGGGAAACATCAGCGTCCGCCCGCCCGCGGCGAAGTCGCCGATGATCATCTTTCCCGTGGCGACCGGATAGAGCGCCGTGAGCAGCAATCCGTAGTCAATGATGCGCGAGCTCTTCCTCCAGCCGCGCGGGTCCTTGTACCGATACGCGTCGGCAATGAACGCGGCCTGGTGAATGACGTGGAGGGACGCCCAAAAGAAGAAGACCGTGACGAGCAAGGTCAGATTCCACATCGCCCCCGCTACGATCAAGATGGGCAGCACGAGGGCGCCCTTCGCATAGCGAGGGTAGCGCTCGCGAAACTCTGGCTCCATCACCGTCATCGTATAGGTCGCGAACAGGTGGGGCCCGCCGATCAGCATGGTCACGATCAGATCGACGAAAATCGTGCTGGGGTACAACGTTCGCGCGATGTGCGGGAACGCCAGCAGCGTCGAGGAGAAGATGATCAGCAACAGGTCGTATTTAGGACTTACAAGCCACATGTCGGGGTTGCGGAGGGTTCCGACCTTCGTGGCTGGAATCGCGTGGGAAGAGCTCATTGCCTTTCTCGCGGTTGCAGCGGCGGGTGCGGTGTGCGCACTCGCGCAGGTGTCGACTTCGGTTCGTGCCCGCCCGACGATTTTCCGGACGCTCGAGCGAGGCACTGCGTTGAATGACCCGTGCTACGAGACCAACTTTCCGATGGTTCCACGTTGTCCAATCTCACGACACGTACTGTCCGTCGCCACGACTACTCACTCTGAAACCGTCGTCGTCGGACTTGGTTCCCCGCCAGAGATTCTATCGTGCCCGTGTCTCCACGGTGAAGGCGAAATCTCCGGTCACCGGGTGTCCGTCCTGGGACATGGCGCGCCAGCGAACTTCATATGCTCCATCCCTGAGTTCCGTCGACAACGGGAGCAGCACGACGGTTTCGTCCTCCTCTGACGCTATGGCGTCGCCGAGGTCGAGGGGCGCTCCCGCCGACAGCACGCGGATTCTCGTACCCGTCATCTGGGGCGTCTGGGAGAACTCCAGCCTGATCTGGTCGACACCGGAGACGATCTGATCCGCGGCGGGGGCGGAGGCTTCGAGGCGAAGGTGGAGCCGCTCGGCGATCAGGGCGCGACCGGGGGCGAAGGCCATGATCGCGATCGCTGCGACGGCTAGACCGGTCAGGATGCGGTCGCGCGCGTCGGTTATTGGGGATTTCGCCATGTCATCGACCTCCACGGGCTGTCCAAGTAATGGTGCGGCCCCGCTTCGTCGCGGTCGGGTGGATCTATCGCACCGAGGCTGCAAATGCAAAGAAAAACCCGCCCTTCCAGCCGCTCGACAGCGAAACACGGAGAATTGGGCCCCGGTTCCCCCAAAAAGGGTGGGTACGCAGAGGCAGTTTCCGGCCGTCCCTCGGCCTTCATCTCCCTGGCGGCGCGAGCCGCAGAATCTCCTCCATATGACCCGCCATCGTGAGCTGGTTGCGTTCGGCGAAACCCGGCGCGATTCGGAACTCGGAGATCTCGATCCGCTCCACGAGGTCTCGCCACGAACCGTGGTCGTTCGCCTCGAGAACTCGACCCTCGCCGTCCGCCACGATCTCTCTCGCGCCTACGCGGTCCGAAATCAGGACGGGGGTCGCACAGCACAAGGACTCGGATACGATCTGACCAAATGCTTCGTATCGCGACGGGTGAATCGTGAAGTCCGCAGCGGCATAGAACTCCTCGATGTCCTTCCGGAATCCGACATCGAGCACCCGATCGAAGCGCGCACCCGTCGGCGCACCGGCAACAACGAGGAGCGCGTCCGTTGCTTCGAGATTTGAGAACACGTCGAGGAGCAGCGAAAGACCCTTGAGTTCATGCGAGCTGGACGAGAACAGAAAGATTCGCTTGTCGTCGGGCAGACCGAGCTTCGCGCGCAGCTCCCGCTGCTGACGCTTGAGTGCCGGGCGAAAGACCTCGGTATCGACCGGGGGGAACAGGACTTGGATTCTTTGTGCATCGACTCCGTACAGAGACGTCAGTTCGTCCCGGATCTGCCCCGACGCCGCCAACACCGCTTTGGATCGGTGGAACGCCTCGTGGTCTGCTCGGATCTGCTCGCGGTCGCCCAAGGTGTTCGGTGTTCGTCCGAGCGCCCGCAGATAGCCCCGATGTGTGCCTGGGCAGAGGACGAGATCCTGGTGTGAAGTTCTCATCATCGAGAGGCTGACGTCGAAGCGGTTCTGTGTCATGAAGCGACCGACCCTGGCATCGAAATACCGCCGTCGGTAGGGTCGCGGTACCAGCCCCGGAGAGAGAACGTGCACACGCACGCTCGATGGGAGAACGACATCTTCGGATCGTTTCCCCGCCACGATGTGAACTTCGTGACCCTGGTTCGCCAGGTACGTCGCATAGGCGATCAAGCGACGCTCCAAACCTCCACTGATGACGAGCCGATAGTGGATCAGGGCGATCTTCAATCGCGGCTCAGTCCCAATAGGCGGCGCGCATGACGCGCTTGAGCGTCTTGCCGGCCACGCTTCGGGGGAAGTCCTCGCGGAAATCGACGGCGGAGAGTTTTTGGTAGCGTGCGTCCACCCGCTCATTGGCCCACATCAGAAGTTCTTCCTCTGAGACGGCGCCCGGCTCCCGGAGGATCACCGTTGCCAGCGGCGTCTCCCCCCACTTCTCGTGAGGGACCCCGAACACCGCGACCTCTCGAACCGCTGGATGCCGCGCGATGATCTCCTCGATGTCTCGTGGATAGACGTTCACGCCACCAGAGATGATGAGGTCTTTTTGGCGATCGACGAGGTAGAGGAATCCCTCTTCGTCGACGAACCCCATGTCGCCGGTATGCAGCCAGCCGTTGCGGAGGGTCTGCGCCGTGAGATCGGGTTGGTTGTAGTAGCCCGGCATGGTCAGCGGTCCGCGGCCGACGATCTCCCCGATCTCCCGAGTCTCGCATTCCGTGCCGTCGGGGCGTTCGATCCGCAGCTGAGACGGACCGGTGGGGCGGCCGACAGATTGGAGTTTGCGTTCGAAATGATCGGGATCCAGGAGCGTCATGAACCCTTCGGTCAGGCCATACAGTTCGTAGCACCGTCCGGGAAGGGCCGTCGCGATCGCATGTTTGTGCTCGAGGAGAAGCGGGGCACCGACCGAGCCGAGCATTCGTACCGAATCGAGCTTGCTCGGTTTGAAGTTGGGAGCGCCAAGCAGGGCGATGATTTGTGCGGGGACCAGCCACAGATGCGTGATGCGCTCCCGCTCGATCAACTCGATCAGTGCCACGGCGTCGAAGTCGCGTTGGACCACGAACGGAATGCCCAGATACATGGCTGGCATGAGCGAGAGAAATGCCCCGTTGAACACGAGCGACCCCGCGTGAGCCGCCACACTCTGGTGATCGAATCGGCCTGCCTCGGCATATCCCGTGGCGTACCCGAGCCGAATCTCGTGGGTGTGAACGATGCCCTTCGGGAGGCCGGTCGTACCGCTCGAGTAGATGATGTTGTAGGGGTCCGTCGGGGCGATACGCGCCGGTGGCGGCGCGCCGGCCGACGCTCGCCCGGACAGTTCCGGGTAGCTCAGGTACCCCGCTTTGGACCCGTCAACGAGGAGGAACCTTTCATCAGCCACTTTGGACAGCGCCGTCCTCACCTCGTCGAGGTGAGGAGAGAAGTCCTCGGTCGTGATGACGGCCATCGAATCGGAATCGTCGATGAGTCGGCTCAAACCGGCACGACGGAGCATCGGGCTCAACGGCACGACGACGATGCCAGTCTGCATGGCCGCCCAATACAGCTCGAGCTGCTCGAGGCTGTTTGGGAGAATCGTCGCGACCTTGTCGCCCTTCTGGATCCCGAGGGCCAGCAGCAAGTTCGAGGCGCGATTCACCCGTTCGCCCCATTCTCGGTAGGACAGCCGGGTGTCTTCGAACACGACCGCAAGTCGATCCGGGTGCGCTCGGACGTGGGAGGCGAGGAGGGTTTCCAGGCTCTTCATGCCAACAAACTCCACCGGATCTCCCGTTTCGTCCACCTGCCATGTTCGGTCGCGGCTGATGACTGTAAATTTCTCCTTCGGCTGTGGGCAGCGGTACCCCTGATTCGAGAGGGTCCAGATGAGAAGAGCGCGTTCAGAATCGAGATTGGTGCACCTCGGAGCCCTACTCGGGCTGTCGGCTTGCCTTTTGGGCACGGCCTCCTGCGCCCCCGCAGGGTCGGGGGATGGCGGCGTCTGGCGGAACATCGCCGGCAACGACATGGGACAGCGCTACGCCGCTCTCGACCAAATCAACGCCGCGAACTTCGAGGATCTCGAGGTCGCATGGGTGTGGGACGGTTCGGACCTGCCAAGCGTAAACGCCCGCGCCACGCCGATCTACATCGACGGGAAACTGATCAGTGTCGCTGGAGAGAAGCGGCACGTCATCGCGCTCGACGCCGCTACCGGTGAATCGCTTTGGAGCTTCGTGGAGCCCGAAACGTTTCGTTGGGAATACTCGATGCGGAAGAATCACGGAAAAGGCGTCGCTTACGGCGAAATCGAGGGCCGTCCCGTCGTCTATGTGGTAACTCCCGCATTCTTCATGCACGCGCTCTGGGCGGATACCGGCGAGCCCGTCGCGGGCTGGGGCGGCCGTGTCGACATCGAGGGCTTTCCCGAGACGGGTACGGTGGATCTCCTCGACGACTTGGGATATGACCATGACGACTACTACGGCATCCCGCTCGAGGTGGGTTACATCACCAGCTCGTCTCCCCCCATCGTCGTAAACGGCGTCATCATCGTCGGCAACTCTGCTGAACAGGGCTACAACCAGTCGCGAGCCGAGAACGTGCCGGGCGACATCCTCGCCTACGATGCGTTGACCGGTGCGTTCCTCTGGAAGTTCGATGTTCTACCGGCCCCCGGTGAGTTCGGACATGAGACGTGGGAAAACGACGCGTGGGAATGGACGGGCGACATCTCCTCCTGGGCTCCGCTTTCTGCCGACGCGGAACGCGGCCTCGTCTACATTCCGACCAACGGGGCGACCGCGGATTTTTGGGGCGGATTCCGGCCCGGCGACAATCTGTTTAGCACGAGCCTGATCGCGCTCGACGTAAAGACGGGCGAACGGGTTTGGCACTATCAACTCGTTCATCATGACATCTGGAATTACGACACACCACAGATCCCCGTCCTCATGGATGTGACGGTCGACGGCGTCGATGTTCCTGCCGTGGTGCAAGTGACGAAGCAAGCGTTCGCCTACGCGTTCAATCGCGAGACCGGCGAGCCGATTTGGCCCATCGAAGAGAAGGCGGTACCGGCGGGCTTGATGCCGGGCGAGCACCTCTCCCCGACCCAGCCGTTTCCCACGCGACCGGCGCCGTACGACCTGCAAGGGCTCACGAACGACGACTTGCTGGACTTCACGCCCGAGTTGCGACAGGCGGCGATCGACGCGCTCGCGGACTACGTCTACGGGCCCCTGTTCACCCCGCCACTACACCGGGACAACAACCTCGGAAAGACGGCCTCCATGTGGTGTCCTGGCGACGTCGGCGGTACGAACATCGATGGTACCCCCGCAGCGGATCCAACCACCGGCATTCTCTATGTGACCTCGCAAAAGGGGTGCAGCTCGCGGATCATGGTGCCTGGGATCGAGCGAGATGCCCAGGAGGAACGCCCGACTGGAACGACGATCAACGACTTTGCCGTCGGTGGCACCGCAGGTGTGCGTCGTGTGCAGGGCTTGCCGTTGTTCAAGCCTCCATACAGCAAGATCACGGCGATCGACATGAATACCGGTGAGCACCTTTGGTGGATACCGGTCGGAGACACGCCCGAATCGGTTACGAACCACGACGCGCTGCAGGGGATGGATATCCCCAACACGGGGACCGGACGCCAAGCGGCTCAGCTGGTCACCTCTACGCTCCTGATGTACACGGGCGAGGGAAGCGACGGAACGTCGTACCTGTTCGCGGTGGACAAGGCGACGGGCGAACAACTGGGACGGGTCGAGCTCCCGGCTCAACCGCGGTACGGCGTCATGACGTACATGGATCAAGGGAAACAGACCGTGGTGGTACAGGCGCCGAACACGCTGATTGGGCTGCGCCTGCCCTGAGCGGGTCCAGACCGATCGCACGAATCGAGCACTAGCCGAGCCGTGGACTCCTATCAGCAGGCGCGACTCTGTCTGGAGCACCTCGACCTGCGGCCAGGGGCGACGCTCGAGGACGTCAAGCAAGCGTATCGAACGCTTGTCCAAGTGTGGCATCCCGATCGGTTCGCCAAGGGAACGGCGATCCAGTTCAAAGCGGAAGAGCGCTTCAAGGATGTGACGGCGGCGTACGCTTGGCTGTCGGACAATCCGAGGATTCTCGAGGACCTGGTGACGGGCCGAGGGCAGGAGAGGTCAGCCTCGGGTTCCAGCTCGTCCAGTCGCGATGCGGCGACGCCGGCGGAACCGCCCTCGGGCGTCCGCAAGCGCTGGTTTCATCGCCGGTATCACAAACCGATCTACGTGGCTCGCGGTTGGATCCCGCATGTGCGCGTGCCCTGGGTGTTTCTCGGCGCCGCCGCGGTGGGCGGCTACATCCTGCTGCGCGACCGAGACCCCTACGACGGTCTGCTCAGGCCACAGGTTTTTCAGAACGTCGCTGACGCGATCCAGGACCCGCGACCCGAAAACCTGTGGGTCTACGACCAGCGGATCGATATCCGAAAGCTGCCTGGGACCGATAGTCCGCTCGCCGGTTTTCTCAGACGTGGGGAGCGGGTTGTGGCCACCGAAGCCGTAGATGGCTGGCGGAAGATCGCCGACTTCGCCTCGGGGGCGCCGCTAGGCTGGGTTCGCGACACGGAGGTAGGAACCCGACCGCCGAGCCCCGTCCGAACCGGGGCCCAGCCGCGGGCCGACTCGGTGTCGCTTGCCCCCATCGCGGCCGCGGAGCGGCCCGCTCCGAGCGAGACCGGAGAGGAGGCTGCGACCGCTGGGACGACCGAGGTCGCCGCGGTTGCCGGTGCCCTGGGCGTTTCAGCCGCTCCGACCGGCTCGAGTCAGCGAGGTGTTGGGGAGCCCTTTAAAGCCTGGGACAATTCGGTTTCTTATTTCACCCAGCCGTTCGATGTCCCACGCGGCTCGTGGGAGTTCGTCTTCAAGACGTTGGACACGGGTCGCGTCCACGTGCGCCTATACGCGCTCGAGAGGAACCAACTCAAGGCCGAATTTTGGCATGACTCGGTCAGTGTAACCCAGTTCGACTTCGAAGGCGGTGGCTCCTACCAGGTCCGAATCGTGTCCCCTGGCGTCCGGTGGGAAGCCAGGGTCGAGGGCCACTAGCTCATTGGCTCGAAACTCGACGCGATTTCAGATAGTCGAGCAACAGGTTGGACATGGCTCGCATCCCGATCGGGATCGAAGCGTCGTCGGCGGCAAACGTCGGCGTGTGGTGTCCGCCTGACACCGTCCCCGGTTTCACCGACCCGAGCCGATAGAAGAAGCCCGGGACCTCGTTCGCGAAGTACGCGAAGTCCTCTCCGCCCATGGTCGGTTCTATGACCAACACGTTGTCGTTGCCGACGATCTTCGCGAGCGTCGGTGCCATCTGTTCGGTCAACGCGACGTTGTTGATGGTGGCCGGCGTGCCTCGATCATAGTCCAGTTCGAAGGACCCGCCGCCCGCCTGAGTCACGCCGGCTAGGATCTCTCCCATGCGTCGCTCGACGGCGTCCCGCACGTCCGGGTTGTACGTCCTCACCGTGCCCTCCATCAAAACCTCGTTGGGGATGATGTTGAAACGCGTTCCACCCCGGAGGATGCCGACGGTCACCACGCTCGGTTCGAGCGGCGACAGGTTGCGCGAGCGAATGGTCTGGAGCGCCATGACCGCTTGTGACGCCATGACGACCGGATCGATTCCCGTGTGCGGCTGGGCCCCATGAGCTTGCTGTCCGATGATCCGAATCTTGAAGTGGTCCACAGCTGCCAGCGCGGGGCCGGACGTATATCCGAGCGTCCCGACCTCCATCTCCGAGAACGTGTGCAGCCCGAAGACCGCGGAGGGTCTCGGGTTCTCCATCACGCCTTCGCGCACCATCAGATCCGCTCCCCCCTCTTCACCCGGTGGTGGGCCCTCTTCGGCGGGCTGAAATATGAACTTCACCGTGCCGGGTATTTGGTCGCGCATCGATGCCAGGACCGATGCGACACCCAGTTGGACGGCCGTATGCACGTCGTGACCGCAGGCGTGCATCACCCCCACTTCTTGACCGCCGTATTCCGTACGGACGGTCGACTTGAACGGGTAAGGCGTGTCTTCGGTGACCGGAAGCGCGTCCATGTCGGCCCTCACGGCGACGACGTCGCCCGGCAAGCCGCCCCGGAGAA
The DNA here is from genome assembly GCA_029262175.1 of Gemmatimonadota bacterium. Lineage (GTDB taxonomy): Bacteria > Gemmatimonadota > Gemmatimonadetes > Palauibacterales > Palauibacteraceae > Palauibacter. The sequence continues at coordinate 7,887 of JAJCZV010000090.1, read as the reverse complement.
TCCCGACGACCCCGGTGTGCGCCACGTTCATGGTGACCTCGTCAAAACCGAGCGCCCGTAGGTGGTCGGCAATCATCTCGGCCGTCTGAAATTCTCGGTTTCCGAGTTCGGGGTATTGGTGAATCTGATGACGCATCTCGATGATTTGATCGAGAAATTCGTCAACGGCCGTATCTACGGTCGCGTCTTGTGCGGCCACGTACGCTGGCACGAGGAGGAGAAGGAGAACCGGCAACGCCGAGCGGCGCGTCATTGTACGAGTCATTGCGTTCCTCGTTGGTATGAACTGTCCACGTTGGTCTCCCGCCTAGTGACCACGGCATGCATGATCGGCCGTGCCGACAGGTTCAGGCAAGGCTCGCTCTCCCAGGATGACGTCGCCGCTCCGCGGAGGCCAGCGGCTGCGTGGTTCCCTTCGGGTCGCGGTGCTAGGATCGCTCAGTCAAAGAATCGGTTTGAAATCATCAGGAGGGATTTCGTGAGTCGACCGTTCATGTGCCTGGGCTTGATTGCCGTGTCGTCGGTCGGTTTCGGCGCTTCAGCCTCTTTCGTCTCCGCGCAGGAGCCCGCGGCTTGGGGCGAGGATCTCGTCTTCCACACGTTCTCGATCGCCGCCATCGATCCTGTAACGCTCGAATCCGGGGTCGCCGTGACCACTCGGGTCCCGTGCGTCGGGAACGGCGTACCCTGGGTGCGGGCGGGCGTTGGGGCCGTAGCGACCCAGGCCTCCACTCGCACCGAATATGGCGCAGAACTTCTCGACTTGTTGGAGCAAGGGATGGGTCCGGAGGAGGCGCTCGCCAAGGCTACGGCAGGGGATCCAGACTCGGAGCGCCGTCAGGTTGGCGTGATCGCGCTGGACGGTCGCTCGGCCCAGCACACGGGATCGGGACCGGGCGACTGGGCGGGCCATCGCGCTGGGCTCAACTATGTGACGCAAGGCAATGTTCTCGTCGGTCCCGAGGTGTTGGCCGCCGTGGCCGGGAGTTTCGAGGGTAGCGAAGGTTCTGGACGACACCTGGCCGACCGCCTGATCGAGGCCCTCGCAGCCGGCCAGAACGTCGGCGGTGACCGTCGCAAAGGTCGGTTTCAGTCTGCAGCGGTCATCGTCACCGATCCTCGGGAGGGGCGATCGCGAAGGGCGGACGGGCTGACCGCGAACATCAACGTCTGCGAAGACCCGACCCCTGTCGCCGAACTGCGCAGAATCTACGACACGATTTCCGCAACGCTGGGGTTTCGCGAGTTGCAGCAGCAAACCGGAAACGACGTGTGGCAGGTCAAGCTCATTCTTCACGCGCTCGGGTTTTATCGGCCCGACGAGACCTCGCTCGAACGTGAAGACGGTTGGCAGATGTATGACGACGAGATTGTCCGCGCCGTCGATGCCTTTCGCGCCGTGCACGACCTTTCAACGCCCGAGGCCGGGCGCAGTCCGTCCGGGTTGGTGGACGCGGAAACCGTGGCGCTGTTCTGGTCCGAGCTGGAGAGGGCGGGAAAGGCCGCCGAGCTCCGCGCCATGATTCGGGAGCTGACCGCTGTCCGTCGATAAGGAGGGCCCGGCGCTCTCTTTGAACGCGAAGATCCTCCTCGGTCTCGCGCTCGGGACGGTTGGCGGTATCGCGGCCGGAGCCTTGGGGGCCGGTTCCGCGGGGGTCGAATGGGTGATCACGTATCTTGCCGAGCCGGCAGGCCAAGTCTTCCTGCGACTTCTGCTCATGGTCGTGATCCCGCTCGTCTTCTCCACGCTGATTCTCGGTATCGCGGGGCTCGGCGACTTGGACCGCCTCGGCCGCATGAGTGCCAAGACCTTGGGGCTGTTTGTAGCGACGACCCTTCTAGCGGCGACGCTGGGTCTGCTCGTGGTCAACCTGCTACAACCCGGAGACGCCATCTCGCCAGAGCTTCGCGAGACGCTGGTGGCGACGTTCGCGTCTCAAGCCGAGTCGACCGTCGAGGCGGCCGGCTCGGATCTCGGGATCTCGACGTTCGTCAATCTCGTCCCCCGAAATCCGCTGGCCGCCGCGGTGCAGGGTGATCTCATCGCATTCATAGTGTTCACGTTGATTTTCGGCGTGGCGCTCACGCGTGTACCAGAGTCGTACGCACGCCCATTGTTGGATTTCTTGGACGCCATAGCTCGCACTACGATGGTCATGATCGGATTCGCGATGAAGCTCGCGCCCATCGGTGTCGCGGGGTTCGCGTTCGCCGTGACCGCTCGGCTCGGGATCGATATCCTCGCACCGCTGGCGCTCTATTTCGGCGCCGTGATGATCGGTCTCGCGCTGTATCAATTCGGAGTGTTGGCGCTCTTCGTCAAGACCATGGGAGGACGGTCGCCCCGCGAGTTCTATCGGAGCATTCGACTCCCGATGACGACGGCGTTTTCTACCGCGAGTTCCGCCGCGACGTTGCCGACCACGATGCAAACGGCCGAGGAGGAGCTCGGTATTCCGAGAGAAGTGTCGGGGTTTGTCCTCCCGCTGGGCGCGACGCTGCACATGAACGGCACCGCGTTCTTCATGTCGATCACCATCGTGTTTCTAGCCCAGGCCTTCGGCGTCCATCTGAGTTTGAGTACCCAAGTGCTCATCGCGCTCTTGACCGTGCTGACGGCCGTGAGCGCGGCGGGGATTCCCAGCGGAGCGATCCCGCTCATGGTGGTGATTCTCGAGTCCGTCGGGGTCCCGGGAGAATCGATCGCTCTCATCTTCGGTGTCGAGCCTCTACTCGGGATGGCGAGAACCTCCACCAACGTGACGGGTGATTTGATGGCCGCGCTGGTCATCGCGCGCAGCGAGCGGATGTCGGATGAGTCGCCCGCCTAACGCGAGTCCTCGTAGGGACACCAACAGGTGAGGGTCGCCGTGATTGGCGGCGGCGTGATCGGTTTGTTTTGCGCCTATCACTTAAAGCGAGCGGGCGCGGATGTCGTCCTCATCGACAAGAGCGACTTCGGGTCGGGATGCTCCTTCGCCAACGGAGGCTGGGTTTGTCCGTCGATTGCGACACCCCTGCCGGCGCCCGGCCTGGCGACGGCTTCGCTGCGCGGGCTGCTTCGATCGGACAGTCCGTTTTACATCAAACCGAGTGCCGTGCCGCACCTCGGCCGCTGGCTCTGGGAATTTCGCGGGCACTGCAACGCCGACAGCTACACGCGGGGTGTCGCAGCGCTCGCGGAGCTGAGCCGGGGCACGCCAAAACAGTACGCGCAGCTCGGGTCGGACGGGGTCGACTTCGAGTACGATCGCCGAGGCACCTTGTTGGCGTTTTCGGACGCCCGCTCGCTCGAGCGAGAACACCGAGACCTCATGACACTGGGCGCGTTTGGCCTGGGACCGATCGACGCACTCGATGAGACAGGACTTCGGAAGGACCAACCGGGCCTCGCGGGCGACTTGATCGGGGGCTTGATCATTCGCGATGAGGTGCACGTCCGGCCCGACACGCTGTGTCGTGGACTAGCGACCCGGATCGAGGCCGATGGTGTCGAGGTCTTGCCCGGCCTCGAGGTGTCCGGTTTCGAGGTCGAACGCGGGACGATCGTCGCTGCGACTGGCCCTGGGATCGAGATCACGGCCGATGCGTTCGTCGTGGCCACGGGTGCCGAGGCGTCGTTCCTCACCACGCAGCTCGGGATGCCGCTCCCCGTGCAAGCGGGAAAAGGATACAGCATCACGATCGAGGGCCCTGCGGCGACCGTCTCACGCCCTACCCACGTCTCGACCGCAAAGATGGGCTTCACACCGTTCGCCGGTGCGCACCGCTTGCTTGGCACCATGGAGCTGTCGGGCATCAACCGCCGACTGGATCCACGTCGCATCGAAGCCCTGGAACGCGCCGGCCGACGAGCGTTGCCGGGGTGTCTCGATGGGGCGACTCGCTCAGACTGGGTGGGGATGCGCCCCGTGACGCCCGATGGGCTGCCCGTCATCGGTGCGCTCGCGACGTGCGTGAACGGCTTCGTTGCGACGGGGCACCAAATGCTCGGCGTGACGCTGGCGCCCTCCACGGGGTCGGTTATCGCTCAGCTCGTCCTCGAAGGCCGCGTCGAGAAGGAGGTCTCGGCGTTCAGTCCCACGCGTTTTTGATCCGTGGCGTCAGCTACAGCCGCCGACCCAGAGGTGGTGTTTGTCGTTGTACTCGCAGACCGTGGCCCCGAGATCCGGGAAGCAGGACGAGTAGTAGCCCTCGCCGTCGTACGGACAAAAGGCGTCGCAGCAGGTCGCACACCACTTCCCCGTGAAGTCGACGCGCGGGCCGGCTGTCATCGTCGTTGGAATCGCGATGACTCCGGCCAAGAACAACAGTTTTCCCAGTCCCCTGATCATCCTGGCGCGGTCTCCTTCAAACCCGTGTCTTCCTCGTCTTCCACTCGGGGTGCGGTTTCGCGAAGTGCGTGCCAAGCGGGGGTGCGCCGCCAAGGTGGTGCGAGGAAACGGGTTGGCCCGAACGGAGGGAGACGCCCGTGCCGTTCGCCTTGCAGACTCCCCGGATCATTCGCAGCCGATTGCACCGCGGGCGGTCCGGACTCGCGGGCTCTCGTTCACCAGCCCATCTTTCGCGGCATGACAAACCTCGACGACCTACGCGCGCATCTGAAGGCCATCCGAACCCTCGCCAGAGGGGTGACGTCCGGGATCTCCGAGCTGACGGCGGAACCGGATCCGATCGCGACGTTTCGTCGATGGTGGCAAGAGGCCGAGGAATCGGGGCTGCTGCTTCCGGAGTCGATGTCCCTGGCCACGGCGACGCCCGACGCGAGCCCTTCCGTCCGAATGGTCCTTTTGAAGGGGCTGGATCAAGAGGGGTTTCGGTTCTTCACGAACTATGAAAGTCGGAAGGCACAGGAACTCGACGCGAACCCACGGGCCGCCCTCGGTTTTCACTGGTCGGTGCTCGAGCGACAAGTGCGGGTGGAAGGGCGCGTAGCTCGTCTCTCGCACGAAGAGTCCAACGCCTACTTCCAAACGCGGGGGCGGGGGAGTCGCATCGGGGCCTGGGCGTCCGAACAAAGTCGTCCGATTGCCGACCGGCCAGCGCTCGAGGCGAAGGTGGCGGAGGTCGAGGCCCGTTTCGGGACGGGAGAGATTCCACTGCCACTGCACTGGGGGGGCTACAACCTCACGCCCGATCGGATCGAGTTTTGGCAGGGCCGCGCCGACCGACTCCACGATCGTTTGGTCTACACGCGGTCCGAGAAAGATTGGGATGTGACCCGCCTCCAGCCCTGAGCCCGCGTCAGCCCAGTACGCCGATTCCCACGAGCACGACGATCACGACCGAAATCGGCACCACGAATCGCATCACCGGTCCCCAGACGCCGGTTACGCGAAAGCGCCCCGATCCAACGTTGGTTTCTTCTCGAAAGCGGTCGAAGCCCCAAACGGTTGCCACGTAGAGCGCGGTTCCGAGTCCTCCGAGGGTGAGGAAGAGATTCCCGGACACATAGTCGGCCAGGTCAAACAAGCTGCGCCCTGCGACTTGGAGGGCTGACCAGGGACCGAAGCCCATGGCAATCGGGACCCCCGTCGCCAGCAGCCCACCCAGCACCATCCAAACGGCGCGGCGCCTGGACCAGCCAAACGAATCCATCGCGGTGCCGGCAAGCGTCTCGATCAGGCCGAGTCCCGACGTGAATCCTGCAACGAAGATGAGAAAGAAGAAGAGTCCGCCTGCCAGGTCGCTCGCGGGAAGGTGCGCGAAGAGCCCCGTCATCGTGATGAACAGGAGTCCGGGCCCCTGATCGGGGTCGATGCCAAACGCGAACAACGCCGGAAAAAGGACGAGCCCGGCCAACACGGCCGCGATCGTATCGCATACGACGATCGTGGCGGCGCTACCCGGCACATCGCTTCGCTCGGGGTCGAGGTAGCTCCCGAACACGAAGGCCCCGGCCATCCCGATGCCGATCGAATAGAAGACTTGTCCCAATGCGGCCAGCCAGGTGGCCGATGTCACGGCGGAGAAGTCCGGCTTCAGATACCACGCCACACCGGCCGCCGCGCCGTCGAACTGCATCGACACGATGGCGAGCGCGACCAGAAAAAAGAACAGGATCGGAGTCAGCACTCGCGCGGCACGTTCGATCCCCGCGCGGAGTCCGCGCATGAGAATGAATCCGGCCAAGAGCATGACCGGTACGGCGTAGGCGAGCACCAAGAGCGGTTGAGCCGTGAACTCGTGATACGAAGCCGCGACCGCTTCGGGGTTGGTTTCGTGAAAACCGGCTCCAAACGCGCGGAAGAAATAGGCCGCGATCCAGCCCATGATGAGCTGGTAGTAGGCCATGATGAGAAACGCCGCGCCGACACCAAGCCAGGCGATCAGTCGCCACGGACTCCGCGTTCCGGCGAGCGCCCGCATCCCCGCGCCGGGGGTTTTTTGCGTCCTGCGTCCGAGACTGATCTCGGCCGTAAAGAGCGGAACTCCGATGACCACGGCGATGAGAATATAGATGAGGAGGAATGCTCCACCTCCATTCGCCCCAGTGAGATAGGGGAACCGCCATATGTTTCCAAGGCCGACGGCCCACCCGATCGCCGCCAGGGTGAATCCGAGCTGGCTACCCCATCTTTCGCGTGTGCTCATTCGACGATGCTAGCGGACCACCCCGGTTTCTCACCAGTTTGTACGAGCCTGCGAGCTAACGCCGTAAGATGGAGAGGTAGACATGACAAAGGTCATTATTTGGCTGGCTGTTTCGGTCGCGGTGTTGAGTGGGATGGTCAACGGTGCGCTGGGCAGCAAAATGTGGTTGGTGGCGGTCGTCGCCGGACTCATCATGGTTCGACGCTCGTGGCCAAAGAAGGCTGAAGCGAAGTAACTACTCTACGCACGGCTCGACGAGGATTCACCGAGCAACTCACACGCGCGAAACAGGGGAGTGACAATGTCCAACGAGATGGATCGACGTGGCTTTATCGGTCGTGGGTTGAGCATGAGCGCGGCCGCCGCCCTCGTTGGCAGCGTTCCCAAGGGGCTCGCGGCGAACACATCGTCGTCTGAGGCGGTCCCGAGTTCGCGCGGTACGACCCCGATGCTGATTTGCGCACATTCGAACGAGACGGGTCAAGAAGCCGGACGGCGGGCCTGGGCGGTTCTCGATGGCGGGGGATCGGCGATGGACGCGGTCGAGGTCGGCGCCAACATTGTCGAGCTCGATGCCGATGGTACCGGCGTCGGCTGGGGCGGCCTGCCCAACGCCGAAGGCGTCGTGCAGCTGGATGCGTCGTGCATGGATGGAGCGACCTACAACGCGGGATCGGTGGCAGGCATCGAGGGGATCCGAACGCCGGCTTCCGTGGCTCGCCTGGTGATGGAGCGGACCGATCATGTGATGATGGTCGGCGACTATGCCCAACGCCTCGCGGTCGAGTACGGCTTTCAGGTCCAAGACCTGATGACACCGAAGTCGAGGGAGATCTGGCTCCGCTGGCGCGAGGAGCGCATCGCCGACGATGACTGGGGCGCCCCGGACCACCTCCGAAAGCCGAAGCGCGATACCACGAGCGGTGGACAGGCGAGCGCCGACTTTGGCGTCGAGGCGGTGGAGCGCGAGGCCGATCGATGGGCAGAGCTGCTGGATCTGCCGGATCGGCACGGGCCGGATCGCAACTACGTGCTCGCCGATGCGCTGCTCCACCGGTATGGCACCACGAACGTTCTAGCCGTCGACTCGAACGGCGACATCTCCGGGATCACGACCACCAGCGGTCTCGCGTGGAAGATTCCAGGTCGCGTGGGCGACTCGCCGATCATCGGGGCGGGACTCTACGTGGACAACGACGTCGGCGCGGCGGCCGTCACCGGACGCGGCGAGGACGTCATCAAGTCCTGCGCCTCGTTCTACATCTGCTCGAAGATGGGCGCCGGCATGACGCC
>JAJCZV010000089.1 GCA_029262175.1 Gemmatimonadota bacterium | reverse complement strand
GTGCTGCGTCAGTCCTGCTACGACTGCCATTCGAACGAAACGACGTGGCCCCTGTATAGCCGGATCGCGCCCGCATCGTGGCTCGTGGCCAAGGACGTTCGGGAGGGTCGAGAGGCCGTGAACTACTCGACGTGGGGACGATATGACGCAGAGGAGCAGGCGGAGAAGCAGTGGGAAACTTGGGAGGATGTCGAGGAGGGAGAGATGCCGATGCGCATCTACACGGTGATGCACCCGAGCGCGAAGCTCACCGCACAGGATCGGGCGGTTCTCCGAAAGTGGGGGCTGCAGTCCGGTCACGTGGAAGACGGCGACAGCGAGACGGACCACGACGAGTCCACGGATTCGGATGAGCACTGATGCGGTACGTCGGACAGTGCCGACAGGAAGTTTGACAACCCAAGAATACCAAGGAGGAAACGATGTCTCATAGAATGACTCCAGCCTTTAGGGTGGCTGCTCTCACTGTTGTCGCCGTCCTCGCGCTCGGCGCTTCCGGTTGTGGCGGTACCAATGTCATCGGTCCCGCGAATCAGCTCGAAGTGACGAACGTTACGGACAGTTTCGAATGGCAAGTGACAGCTCTGGACAATGTGTCGCAGACGCTGACTTACGCGTGGGAGAATACCGGCACGGTCGCAAACGTGAATCAGTCATCGACGTTGTCTTCGGGAACGGCCAGCCTGCGGGTCACGGATGCAGGAGGTGCCGAAGTCTACTCCAGGTCCCTTGCTGAGAACGGCACGTTCGTGACGAGCACCGGGGCGACGGGCACGTGGAACGTAACGGTCACGCTCAGCGACGTGACCGGCACGCTGAACTTCCGCCTAGAAAAGCCTTAGGACGTTCTACGCGGCCCCTAAAGCAGCACGCGCAATTACACGCAAGAAGTCCAAAACTATGAATGCAATGGAGTGAGTGATGTCTAAGAGAATGATTCAGGCCCTGGGAGTCGCCGCACTCATCGCGGTGACACCGCTACCTGGCGTTGCGCAGGCACGCAGTCAGGCGCAGCAGCAGGCCGATCAACAGGCCCGCATGCAACAGCAGATCTCGCAGCAGATGACGGACATGATTCAACACATGAATCGGCTCCGTGACCGGATCCAAGTGGTGGACCGGAGTCTCGTGCAGCAGATGGATCGCACGCAGGACCAGCAACGGCTGCAGGAGCACCAGGCCATGCGAGAGATGTGTGGCGATTTCGGAGAGGTCGCGGAACAGATGCAACGTAACGCGGAGCGATTCCGGGAGATGTCGCAGCAACAGCTCTTCCAGCGCGACCCCGAGCTGCAGCGTGACATGGACCGTCTGCGCCAGAACTGGGACGAGATGGGCGAGCAGCTCGAGGAGAGCGTTCAGGCGCTCGAACGGATGCAGACCCGTCTCCGTGAACCATCGGAGGATGGTTCGTGAAACTTGAAGGATCCGTTGGGGGCGTCGCGCTAGTCGCGGCGCTCCTGCTTGGCTCCGCCTCCTCGATGAGGGCGCAGGAGCTCACTTGGACCGGCTCGCTGGAGTTTGCGAGCGGGGACTACTTCTTTACCGAACGTACGTCGACGTTTTATCTGATGAACGGCCTCGACGTCCAGATCGGTTCGTTGCGACTCGGCGCGAGCTTGCCGCTGGTGGCGCAAGACAACGCGATCGTAGCGCAGGTTGGGGGCATACCGCTGCCCACGGGCGGGGAGCAGCACGGTGAACTCCGTGGTCGTGGTACCGGGACGGGGTCCGGAAGCGGACCCTCGGCCGACCGCTTCCCGATCGCCAGCTCGACGCTCGCTGCCGATGACCCGATCGAGATCGAACCCGGTTCGTACGAGTTGTACGCGGCCGATCCCCTTCTCAGCATTGGGCTGGACTTCGATGTCGCGGCGGGACCGCTCCGCGCACTGTACCTCGGCGCGAGTGCGAAGCCTCCACTCAACGCAGAAGACTCGGGAATCGGAACGGGGGCCTGGGACGCAGGAGCCGGCGCCGGACTGACGTTCGTGGCCGGACGTCTGCTGCTTCTCTTGAACGCGACCTATTGGAGTTTCGGCGACCTGCCGGAGCTCGAGCTGAAGGACGCGCTTACCTACGGCGTCGGTCTTGGAAGCGTGTTTGGCGAGGGCCCGTGGGGGTGGTCGCTATCGCTAATGGGTGCCACAGAGATCATAGAGGGTATCGATCCGCCTGTGTCGTTGGGGGGCGACGTCCTTCTCACTTCCGAGAGCGGCCGCAGTTTGAGGGCCGGACTCCGAGTAGGGCTTACCGAGGCCTCGTCCGACTTCGCGGCTTCGGTCGGGTGGAGCTTGCCGGTGGCTGGCAACCGTCGATCATGAGGCGCCGCACTCGACGGGGTGAAGCAACAACTGAAGGAGGCGGAACGTGGGGAATCGAAACATCTATGTAGGCTTCTTTTTCTTGGCCGGATTCATGGTATTCGGGTTTGTGCTGATTTACCTGCGGGACTTCGCGCCCGGTCGCGAGGCGTGGGCGGCGGCCTACGCAGAGGGGGCGCATTTCGAGGCGCGACTCGCGCACGCACACGGCAATCTGTTC